>NZ_JBQFRI010000002.1:0-656529 GCF_056537325.1 Ruegeria sp. CF5
ACCACTGGTCAGCTCGTCCCGCTCCAGCAGAACAACGTCGGTCCAGCCAAGCTTGGCAAGATGGTAGAGAATCGAACAACCGACAAGACCACCTCCGATAACAACGGCCTGGCAATTTTTAGTTAGCATTTCAGAAACCTTGAATTGGACGCCCCAACAAACTGTGCATCAAACTACCTAAACTGGCCTGGTGTGCCTCATGAAAACTATTCTCTAAGCGTGAATTTTCTGCCCGGTGAAATTGCTTATCCGGCTGCCAAAAACGAATTTTCCGATTACGGAAGCAGTGTGCTTCAGCGCGGTGACGGGCTGCTTTCCATTCTGCATTAACTCCTACGGAGCCGATACAGTTTAAACGCTATGACGTGCTTCCATGCCAACCCTTGCTGCGGGAGATGCCGATCTTAGGCTTAAGAAAAGCGCCCAAGGCTCGAATCCTCGTCTCTCCATCAAATTTTGGCAAACACTCGTCCTTCCCAGCCAGCAATTCCATCAGATCTGGAAATTTGTGACTAGGATTGAGCCATTATTACTTGCCGTCAAAAAGCGGCAGTATCCCGCCACTGCAACCGCGTATAACCAGCGCCTCCCGGCTCAAACTCTGGTTGTGAACAGTTTATCCGGACTTTCCCCTTTTTTTCCCTTTAGATATCAACCATCTGGGCGGCACATTTTCCAAAGGAGATCCAAATGTCGCGTGTAATCGTTATCATCGCAGTTCTCGCCGCAATTGTTGTCGGCGGCTATTTCTTTATCAACCAGCCCGAACCCACCGCAGCCGAAAAACTGCAGTCTGCAGCTGAAGATGCCGGAGAAGCCGTGAGCGAAGCGGCTTCTGCAGCTCAGGAAGCAGCCAGCGAAGCTGTGAACAATGCCACACAGCAAGCATCCGAAGCGGCTTCGTCAGTTGCAGATCAGGCGTCCGAGGCGGCGCAGCAGGCAAGTGACACCGCCAATGATCTGGCCCAACAAGCTGGCGAGCAGGTTGCGGCACTCAGCGATCAGGGACAGGAACTTCTGAACTCGTGGGTGGAAAGCGGCATGCTGACCGCAGAACAGTTCGACTACGATAAGGTCGTAGCGGCAGTTCAGGAAAGCCAGTTGTCTCAGGATATTAAGTCGCAGGCGATCAAGATTCTGGACGACATCAAGGCTGCGCCGGAAACTTTTGCGGCGAAAATCGAAGAACTAAGATCACTGTTGACACAATAATAAGCAAACGGGTCGGCGGTGCTCGCCGGCCCTCTTCTCGTCAGGGGTTTTCCGCCACGTCATTGCGGTAAGAAATTGACGGAAGCCTTGGTGGCATGTTTGCATTCAGCAAGTCACCAACCAGACTGGACATGCATTTGCACTTGCCCGCTATTCACATCCCGCTCGACGGTCCGGCAAGCCGGAAATCCACACCGAAGTTCCCGCGAGATGTCAGCCGTGCAGAAATGGTGTTGCCGTTTCAGAGATTTTGGCAAGCCCGGCCCCTTAAAATGCTGGGCTTTTGCGCATGTCTACACAGCAATCCTGATCCAAGGACAATTAAATGAAAGACGATCTTCCGTCTCAAATGTTTGCCGTTATTCAAACTCATGATGGGTATTCCAATGCGGCAACCGGTCCTACGATCGACAATGCAGCGGACTGGCTTGCTGAGGCGGAGTTGCCGTTGCCCGCGCCAGGCCCGGGACAGGTGCTGATCCGGTTGCGTGTGGCGTCCGTCAATCCATCGGATATTCACTTTATCAAAGGCGAATACGGACAACCCCGTGTCAAAGGTGCTCCTGCCGGTTTTGAGGGGTGCGGCGACGTTGTTACTGCTGGAGAAGGGGCTGAAGCGCTGCTGGGGCAGCGGGTTTCATTTATTGCCGGGGGTTCTGGTGCGTGGGCGGAATATGTACTTACGCAAGCCCGGATGTGCATCCCGCTGCGACCGGATGTTTCTGATGAAGATGGCGCAGCGCAGATCGTCAATCCGCTTACCGCAATGGCCATGGTCGATATTGCACGTGCAGACGGGGACGCTTTTGTCATTTCCGCCGCGACAAGCCAATTGGGCAAATTGATGTGCAGCCTTGGACGCGACCTTGGCATGAAGCCTATTGCGATCGTCCGCCGGAGTGAAACAGTCGAAGCACTTAAATCTCTGGGTGCTGAAGAAGTTCTGGTCAGCAGCGACCCGGATATGCCCCGGCAATTTGCGTCGATCAGCAAGGAATTGAAGCCCCGGGTGTTTCTCGACGCCGTGGCAGATCAGATTTCCGAGCAGATTTTCACCTCCATGCCCAACCGCGCGCGATGGATCTGCTACGGAAAATTGAGCACGGAGCCGCCTAAGCTGACACAGGTCGGACAGTTCATTTTCATGGGCAAACGGATTGAAGGATTCTGGCTGACCGAGTGGATGATGAACACGCCACCAGCCGATCAGATGCGCGTTGTTTCTGAAGTGCAGGCGCGTTTTGCAGATGGACGCTGGCAAACGGACGTATCCGAACACCTTAAACTTCGTGACGTTGTGTCGGGTTTGGCAGATGCGCTGAAAAAGAGTGACGGAAAGGTAATGATCACGCCATAGTAGAGTCACGCCCCCGCGAAGTGAGGAGCGCAGGGGCAGGATAAGGACGCCGGTTTTACCGGCGCAGGGAGGAAAAATTTGGACAACGTACAGCTGCTGATCAGCGGGCTGGCGAATGGCTGTGTCTACGGCCTGATCGCACTAGGTTTTGTACTGATCTACAAAGCGACCGAAGCCGTGAACTTTGCCCAGGGCGATTTCATGATGCTGGGTGCTTTTGTCACCATCGGATTGACGAATACCGAATACATGGGTCTGCCTTTCTGGCTGGCGCTTCCGATTTCCCTGGGGATCATGGGGGGACTGGGATATTTGCTCGACCGATTGATCATCCGGCGCATGTTCGGGGAAAGCCAGACCGCCGTTGTCATTCTGACCATCGCACTTGGCTTTGTGATCCGGTTCGTGGCCGGGCTGATCTGGGGACATGAGCCGCAGACTTTGCAGAACCCGCTGGCAGGAAAGGACGTCCGCTTTGGCGGGTTGGTTCTGGGGATGGAGGACGTAGCCGTTATCGTCGTTACCATACTGCTCACCTGGGGACTGTATGTTTTCTTCAGCAGAACTAAACTTGGGCTCGCGATGCAGGGTGCATCTCAGAACCAGTTGGCCGCCTATTACATGGGTGTGCCTGTCAAACGGGTTCAGAGCTTTATCTGGGCGCTGGCAGGTGTGGTTGCTGGAATCGCCGGCATCCTTTTTGCAGCCAAAGGCTCGGTTGATCCCAATACCGGACTTTTAGGCATCAAGGCCTTCGCTGCGGCGGTGATCGGTGGCTTTGGCAGCTTGCATGGTGCCCTTGCCGGTGGCCTGATCGTTGGCGTGATCGAACCATTCGCCAGCCGATATATCGCCGCTGGATACAGTCAGATTGCACCATATGCGCTGTTGCTTGCCGTGCTGATTTTCCGCCCTCACGGGCTGTTCAGCCAAGTGCGCGTGAAAAAGGTCTGAAGCGATGCGGATTGTATTCAAAACCGACTACATGCAGGATATCCGCCCCTGGAAAGACGGTTATCAGCTTAGCCTCTATCTTATTCTTCTCGCCGTGGTCGCTGCTGCGCCCTGGTGGCTGGATGAATTCTATCTTGGGGAACTGACCAATGTTCTGATCTGGGCCATTGCAGGGCTTGGCCTGATGATCCTGACTGGACATACGGGACAGGCCAGCCTTGGACATGCGGCGTTTCTTGCCTTTGGGTGCTATGCCAATGTCATTCTGGTCGAAGCGGGTGTACCCTTTCTGATCGCCTTTCCGCTGGCTGGTATCATGACTGGTATTGCCGGGGTGACAGTTGCCATCCCTGCCCTGCGACTGCACGGCATCTATCTGGCTATCTTTACGCTGGCCCTGTCCATTCTGATGGACGACATCATCGTTCTGGCCGAGCCGATCACCGGCGGCGTTGCCGGAAAATACATTGGTGGCGTCGACGTTCTAGGTTTGACAATTGACCGCTGGGGAACGCCTGATCTGTTCTATTGGCTGGTCCTGATCATCACTGTCCTTGTGACGCTTGGATACATCAACCTCCTGCGTGCGCCATTGGGGCGAAGCTTTATCGCCGTTAGGGATTCGGAAGTTTCGGCACAGGCCATGGGCGTCGACATATCGCGGACCAAAACCATCTCCTTTGCGATTTCCTGTGCGATCACGGGATGGGCAGGTGCATTGATGGGCATGTATTCCGGGGCTTTCAACAACGAAACTTTCAGCGTTGTTATCTCGATTCAGCTGCTGATGATGATCGTCATCGGTGGTCTGGGATCGATCCACGGCGCATTCTTCGGTGCGATCGTCATTGGGTTCCTGCCGCAATTCCTGTCCATATCCAAGGAATATGTCGGGGCCGTATTTGGCGGAAACACTGTCGCCATTCCCGGGCTGGAATTCGGTATATTCGGGATGATCCTGATCGCCTTCATCCTGTTCGAGCCTATGGGCATTTATGGCCGATGGTTGAAAATCCGCACTTGGTTCGAGCTGTTCCCCTTCTACCGCAAGGATATGTTCAAAAGGCAAAAATCCTACCTCAAGACGGAGCGCCTGAGATGAGCTTTCTGGACTTTGAGAATGTCACGCTAAAATTCGGCGGACTGACGGCCGTCAATGACCTTTCATTTTCTGTCAATCAGGGCGAGGTCTTTGCCATTGTCGGACCGAACGGTGCCGGAAAATCGACTGTATTCAATCTGATATCGCGCTTTTATGACCCATATAACGGATCAATCCGGTTTGACGGACATGATCTTCTGGAGGTTAAACCATCGGGCGTCGCAGCCTATGGAGTGGCGCGTACATTCCAGAACATAGAACTATTCGAACACGCCACGGTTTTGCAGAACCTTCTTGTCGGGCGGCATCGCCATCGCAAAAGCAATCTGCTGACCGAGTTGTTCTTTACCCCTTCAGCCAAACGGCAGGAAATCGAAAACCGGGAAAAGGTCGAGGAGGTCATCGACTTTCTGGATCTTCAGGCCTACCGCGACAAAATGATCGCGGGACTGCCTTATGGTGTCAGAAAAGTTGTCGAGGTCGCACGGGCCTTGGCGACGGATCCCAAATTGCTACTGCTGGACGAACCCGCGTCAGGCTTGTCGGTCGAAGAAACAACCGACATGCGGTGGTGGATCGACGACATCCGCCGTCAGATGGGCATCACCGTATTGATGGTCGAGCACGATATGGGTCTTGTTTCTGGAGTTTCTGATCGCGTTCTGGCCATGGCAGACGGTGCCAAACTGGCCTTGGGAACCCCGAGCGAAGTTCAGTCTCATCCGGCAGTCGTCGAAGCCTATCTGGGGAAAGCATCATGAGCGAACCCATCCTGAAAATCCGAAATATCGAAAGCTTTTATGGTCCGATCATGGCCATTCGGGGCGTTTCGCTGGATGTTCATCCGGGAAAGATCGTCTCGATCCTTGGCGCCAATGGCGCTGGAAAAACTACCCTGATGAAAACCGTTTCAGGCGTTATGGACCCCGAAAAAGGCACCATCACCTTTGAAAACGAAAACATACAAGGCTCGGAACCGCATAAAGTCGTGCAAAAGGGAATTGTTCACGTTCCGGAGGGACGAGAGGTTTTTCCCCTGCTGACGGTCGATGACAACCTGAGCCTCGGGGCCTATACCCTGCGAGACAAAGCCCAGATCGAACGGGACCGCGAACTTGTGTTCAACTACTTCCCGGTCCTCAAGGAACGCAGAAACCAAGAGGCAGGAACCCTGTCAGGCGGCCAGCAACAAATGCTGGCCATTGGACGCGGCTTGATGGGCAACCCGAAAATCATGTTGCTGGATGAACCCTCTCTGGGTTTGTCACCACTTCTGGTTCAGGAAATTTTCGCGATACTCAGACGCCTGAACGAAGAACAGAACATGACGATCATGCTGGTGGAACAGAACGCTTCTGCCGCTCTGGAACTGGCGCACCATGGATATGTCATGGAAGTTGGGCGCATTGTTATGGACGGAGACGCGGACGATCTGATGAAATCCGAGGATATCCAGAACTTCTATCTTGGCGTTCAGGAAGAAGGCGCGCGTGAAAACCGCCGCTGGAAACGTAAGAAAACTTGGCGATGACAACAGAGGTGAGCAAAATGGATGTAAGCACCCTGCCCCCTCAGACAGTGATCAATGGCGTGTCTTTCAACGCCACCCCCGGGCAGCGCCCCGTCAGGGTTGATGATTGCACGACAATTCCCGGGCTTTTTCAGAAACGATGCGCGGAATTGGGCACACGGACCGCGCACCGTGAAAAGGACTTTGGCATCTGGAAGACGTATTCCTGGGCGGATTATTGGCAGCACGCCAAATGGATTGGCCTTGGCTTGCGCAAACTGGGCCTGCAGCGCGGTGAGGTCGTTTCGATCCTGTCCGAAGATCGAAAGGAATGGGCCTATTTCGATATGGGCATCCAGTCTGTCGGCGGAATTGCTTCTGGGGTCTATACGACCGATTCAGCCAGTCAGCTTCGGTATCTGGTAAACGACAGCGATAGCCGGTTTCTGATCGTCGAAAACGAAGAACAACTGGATAAATACCTGGAAATCGAGGCCGATGTTCCCGGTCTTTTGAACGTCATCATCCTTGAAGACGAGGGCCTGCACGACCTTGAACATCATCGATGCATGATGATCAACGATTTGTATGAAATCGGAAAGCTGGCTGAAAAAGAGGATCCCGGGGCGTTCGATCTCGAAATCGCCAAAGCCAGCCCTCAGGACACGGCGCTACTAATCTACACATCCGGCACCACCGGGATGCCCAAAGGCGCAATGCTGAGCCATGAAAACATCATGGCGGCAATCGAAGCAGGTGCGCATCGGCTTCCCACGTTCTCAAGCGACGAACAACTTTGCTTCCTGCCGCTGTGCCATATTTTGGAACGCGATGTGTCGATCTATTTTCCGCTTGCGGCGAAAAATACCGTGAACTTTGCAGAAAATCCGGAAACGGTTTTTGCAAACCTACAGGAGGTTTCACCGGCAACCTTCACTGCTGTGCCGCGTGTATGGGAAAAGATCTATTCTCAGGTTCTCATCATGGCGCAGGAGGCCACGCCAACCGGCCGCGCGGCATTTGGCCTTGCGCTAAAATCTGGGATGAAGCGCGCCGAATACCTTATTGATAACAAACCTGTTCCCGCCATTGTATCTGCTCAGTTCTGGGTCTGGAACAGGCTGGTGCTTAGAAATTTGCGGCGCATGCTGGGCATGGACAAAATGCGGCGCGGAGGTACCGGCGCGGCACCGATCTCGCCTGAATTGTTGAAATGGTACTGGGCTATCGGAGTACCGCTGGTCGAAGGTTATGGCATGACCGAAACCTCAGGGCTGGCTACAATCAACACGCTTGAGGAAAACAGGATCGGTACGATCGGCAAGGCCGTTCCGGGCATTCAGGTCCGTATCGCCGATGATGGTGAAATACAGGTCCACGGCTTGAATACGTTCCAGGGCTATTGGCGCAATAACGAAAAAACGGCCGAGACATTCACTGCCGACGGATGGCTGAGAACAGGTGATGTCGGGCGAATGGATGACGATGGTTTCGTTACGATTACCGGACGTCTGAAAGACATCATCATCACCGCAGGCGGCAAGAATATCACGCCTGCCGAGATCGAAAGCCGCCTGAAATTCAGCCACTTCGTTTCCGATGCCGTAATAATCGGTGACCGGCGTAAGTACCTGACAGCGCTGATTATGATTGATCAGGAGAATGTCGAGAAATACGCTCAGGACAACAAGATTCCGTTTTCAAACTTTGCGTCGCTTTGCGCCGCCAAGGAGGTGAAACAGCTGATTGAAGACGAGGTTAAGGCAGTGAACAAAGAATTCGCGCGGGTTGAACAGATCAAGGATTTCCGCCTGATCGATGTGCTTTTGACAGCCGAAGACGAGGAATTGACCGCGACAATGAAACTGAAACGAGGGTTTGTCGAAAAGAAACACGGACATCTGATTGAAGATATGTACAAATAGTGCCGGGATTACCCAAAGGGAGGAGAAACATGAAAACTATGATCAAGCGGCTGACAGCCGCCACTGCATTGACGGCGGCTGCGACCCTTGCCAGCGCGGAAACGCAGGGCGTGACCGACGAAGAGGTGATAATCGGATCGGTTAATGATCTCAGCGGGATTTTTGCGGCTGTTGGTGTACCAGCCGTGAAAGGTGCAAACGTCGTATTCGACCGGGTGAACGCAGATGGTGGTGTGCACGGTCGAACAATTCGCTACGTAGTCGAGGACAACGGATATCAGATGCCGCGCGCGATGCAGGGCTATAACAAGCTGCTGAATCGCGACAAAGTGTTTGCCATGCTGCAAAGTCTTGGCACGCCGATGAACCTGGCGGGCTTCAAACTGCTCGATCCCAAAGGGATTCCGAATGTGGCGCCGTTGTCGGCTGCACGTCAGATGCTGCAGGATCCCGTGGACAACAAGTTCACGTCTTTCTCAAGCTACTATGACCAAAGCCGGGTCGGCGTGAAATATCTGGCCGAAGAGTTTGGTGCCGAAAAAGTCTGCACCATGTATCTGCCAACCGATTTCGGGAAGGAAATCCTCGAAGGTTCAAAAGCTGGCGCGGAAGAGGCCGGGATCACCTTTGCGGCCGAAACCACTCACAAACCGGATGAGACGGATTTTGTCGGCTCACTCAGCAAGCTCAAGGAAGAAGGCTGTGACATCGTCACCATCGCTCTGGGTGTGCGGCAGGCCATCACCGTGGTCGGGACCGCTAAGAAAATGGGCCTGGATGACATGAAGTTCATGGGAACATCGGCCAGTTTCCTGACAGTGGTCGCTCAGGTGCCCGGCGGCGTAACTGACGGGTTCTATTCGGCAGCCTCCTGGCAGGACCTGTGGGCGCGCGCGGATGAGCCTGCTCCGAAAGCATTCATCGAAGAGTACAAGGCTGCCACAGGCGAAGACCCGGTTGGCTTTGCCATGTTGGGCTATGCAGCTGCCGAAATGATGGTCAAAGCGCTAGAGGCCGCAGGCCCGGACCTGACACATGAGAGTTTCATCGCTGCGATGGAGTCGCTTGATTATCAGGACGATCTTGTCGGCAACCACATGACCTTTGGGCCGGACGACCATCAGGGCGCCGATACCGTTTACGTCAATCTGGTCGAAGGCGGTGCGTGGAAGAAGGTCCACGAAGAGTAACGGCCGGAATTTCCGTCCTTACAACAAAAAAGGGCTCGCAATCGCGAGCCCTTTGATTTTGTGCACTCGGCAGCGAATTAACGCTTCGAGAACTGGAACGAACGACGCGCTTTGCGCTTACCGTATTTCTTACGTTCCACAACGCGGCTGTCACGGGTCAGGAAGCCAGCGGCTTTCAGAGCGCCACGCAGGCTGGGATCGTACAGTTGCAGCGCTTTCGAGATGCCGTGCTTGACCGCGCCGGCCTGACCCGTCAGGCCACCGCCTTTGACGGTTGCAACAACGTCGAATTCACCTTCCACACCGGCAACCTGAAACGGCTGGCGCAGGATCAGCTGCAGAACGGGACGTGCGAAGTACTTGTCCTGGTCCTTGCCGTTCACGGTGACCTTGCCGGAACCCGGCTTGATCCACACGCGGGCAACAGCGTCTTTACGCTTGCCGGTGGCATACGAACGGCCCAGCTCGTCACGTACGGGTTCGCGCACGATGACTTCTTCGGCCACGGTTTCAACGCCTGCGACGGCGCTCAGCTCTTCGAGAGTATTGATCTGATCAGCCATCGGTCATTAGCTCCGGGTGTTTTTCTTGTTCATGGACTTGACGTCCAGAACTTCGGGGGCCTGGGCTTCGTGCGGGTGCTCGGCACCGGCATAAACGCGCAGGTTGGTCATCTGCTGACGCGCCAGACGGTTGCCCGGCAGCATGCGCTTGACCGCCTGGGTCACGACGCGCTCGGGGTGTGCACCCTCGAGGATCTGCTGCTTGGTGCGCGACTTGATGCCGCCCGGGTGACCAGTGTGCCAATAGAAGTTCTCTTCGCGCTTCTTGCCGGTCATCTGGATTTTGTCAGCGTTGATCACGATGACATTGTCGCCCATGTCCATGTTCGGGGTGAACGACGCTTTGTGCTTGCCACGCAGGCGCATGGCGACGATCGAGGCAAGACGGCCCAGAACAACGCCCTCGGCGTCGATCAGGATCCACTTCTTGTCGATGTCTGCAGGTGTTGCAGAAAAGGTTTTCATGGCAGGATAGTCCTGTTTGATGTGAAAGACCGGTCGGCATAAGCGACCGGTCCGAATTCGATGGAGCGTATTTAGATGTGTGACAATGCAACGTCAAGCGCAGCAATCCAAATATAATTTAGCAAAATCAGCATATTATAAATTGGGTATTATATTACCCCACATTTATACGC
This sequence comes from Ruegeria sp. CF5, assembly GCF_056537325.1. Lineage (NCBI taxonomy): Bacteria > Pseudomonadati > Pseudomonadota > Alphaproteobacteria > Rhodobacterales > Roseobacteraceae > Ruegeria > Ruegeria sp. CF5. The sequence continues at coordinate 10,452 of NZ_JBQFRI010000002.1, forward strand.
TGATTTGCTCGGGTGGATTGTCGAGTAGCGCCCGCAACCGAAGCATGGCGTCCTCGAATTGCTCCAAGGTGACATGCCCGTTCATCGCAATTCGAACTGCGTTGGGCGCACGACCATCGCGCAATGCAAATTCATCGGCGGACCTTAGTTGAATTCCCTCCCTCTCAGCAGCTCGACTAAACGCCGCTGAACGCCAACCGGATGGCAGGCTCAGCCAAACAAAGGGAACTTCGGAATCCCAGTTCAAATCAAACCCGCCAAGTGCATTTACTGTCACCCGAACGTACTCTCCCATCTTCGTCCTGACATCACGGGCCAGTTGCTGTGCCCGGGGATCGCTAAGCAACAGCCTTGTTAGTTCTGCCAGGGGCTGTGCCAGACCGAAATACCCGTATTCGGCGGACCTCCGCAAATCACCGCTCCGCTCTTTGGGGGCGATCGCAAATCCAACACGCAAGGCCGGCGTCAGCGTTTTTGAGATGGAAGACACATGCCATCCCCGCTCGGGCGCCAGCGCCCTGTAACTCGGAGCCCGTGCCTCACCCATACGGTAACAGTCATCCTCGACAATCTCGACATCATGACGCCGAGCGACCTCAACGACTTCTTTGCGTCGCTCCAGCGGCGTGTGACCACCGGTTGGGTTTTGCACTTCTGGGGATACGCAAATTGCCTGTGCAGGTGTCTGACGCAGCAGATGGTCCAACGCCTCGGCGCTGATCCCCCACTTATCCATTTTGACACCGATGACATCTGCTCTCATCAGCTCTCCGGCCCGACGAAATCCGGCGTATGACAGATCCTCGACCAGAACAACGGGTTTCAGCCCCTTCAGAATGGTTTGGAAAACCACACAAATGCCGCTTTGACCGCCGTGGGTCAGAACAATGTCGTCGGCGGTCACGCCCCCCAACGGTAAATGCGACAACCAATCAACGACCGCCTGCCGAACCGGCACGTAGGCATCGCGTGTTGGATAGTTCATGAACATGCGCGGATCGCCTTGGGCGACCTTAGCCATGCACTCCCGGATCAGCGAAACCTGCCCCACATCTGGCAGACGCGGACTGAACAAGCTGACACTGTCGTCATGTTTGTCGTCGCGAAGGTGCAGCTGTCGCGACCAGACATCGTCAAGTATCGGAGATTTTGGTGGGGCAACAAATGTACCACGTCCAACTTCTGCCTGTAGCAACCCTTCATCAGTGAGAATCGTGTAGGCCCTTGCGACGGTACCCGGAGTAATTTGCAGTCGATACGCAAGTTCGCGCACGGGTGGAAGCTTAACACCAACCTCCAAATCTTTGTTTTCGATTGCTTTTCGTATCGTATCTGCAACCAGGGTGTACTTTGCCCCCTTTGCTTTGGGTAACGCCTCAGGCCAAATTGTATCCATTACAATTCTTTCTTTGAATTTGGGACAATTCCGGGTGTACCAATGCCTTGTATCGAAACACCCAACTTTGTGTCAATACAATTGAAAGGAATTTTGACATGACACGCGCAATGCACAACCCCGCCCTGATGTTGCTGAACACCAGCCCCCGGCTGCCAGTGGTCGCCCTTCTGGCAGTGCGCTTTGCTGCGGTCATCACAAAATGGGAACAACGCCGCCGCAGCCGAATTAATCTTGGCCGACTGGATGACAGGCTGCTTATGGACGTGGGCCTGAGTCGGCCGCAGGCCAGAAACGAGACACGCCGTTACTTCTGGCAGGTTTGACATATCCCCAGTCCCGTAAGGGACCTCTTCCCTGGCCGGGGTTTTTCCCCGGCCCTTTTTTATCCGGTTAGGGCTGCCGCCGACCCCTCGGGGGGAATCGAGTAGGTCATTGTTGCCCGGGCGACCGGTTTCTCTGATCCCACCGAAAACATCAAAATATCGCCCACCGCCAAAGTGCGTCCCAGTTTGAGTAACCGGCACTGCGCAATCATCTGAGATGATCCGTCAGGCTTGCGCATGAAATCCATGGAGCAACTGGTAGTAACGGCCAGCGCTTTTTTTCCCAACCTTGCAAGAACCATTGCGTACACGCAGACATCGGCCAGCGCGAACATCGACGGCCCGGACACAGTCCCTCCTGGGCGCAAGTGGCGCTCGGCGGTAAGCAGGCGCATTGTTACCGAATCTTCGGTCAGATCATCGATGGCAAAATCTTCTTTGACCTGCGGAAACACCACGGCCATGTATTCCGACAACTCTTCTTTGGTCATGGCCAACGACATGCTTTCCCTCCTGACATTCCAGCCCTAGAGTTGCCCTGACTGATATGGGGAGAGCAAGATGACAATTCTGGAACGTAACGACACAGATGCTATCGCCCATCTGCAACTGAATACGCCGGATCGCCTGAATGCCTTAAGTGACGAGATGCTGGCAGCGCTACAATCGGAACTTGATGCCCTGAAAGAGGACCGCGCGATCCGGGCTGTGATTCTGTCGGGGGCAGGAAAAGCCTTTTGTGCCGGCCACGACCTCAAGCAAATGACAGCTGGACGGCAGGCTGAAGATGGTGGGCAGGCCTATTTTGCAGATCTGTTCCAGCGTTGCGCACGAGTAATGATGTCGATTCAGTCCCTGCCCCAACCCGTTATTGCCCAAGTACACGGCATCGCCACGGCCGCCGGTTGCCAGTTGGTCGCCACCTGCGACTTGGCCGTAGCTGCCGAAGGCACCAGATTTGGCGTAAATGGTGTTAATATCGGACTGTTCTGCTCGACCCCGATGGTCGCACTCAGCAGGAACATCCCGCGAAAACAAGCGTTTGAAATGCTGACTACGGGGGAATTTATTGAAGCTAACCGCGCAGCAGAACTTGGCCTGATCAACCGTGTCGTACCCCATGACACGCTGGAAAGCGAAACCGCAGCGTTGGCTGAAAAGATTGCGGCCAAACTTGGATCGGCCGTCAAGATAGGTAAACAGGCCTTTTATCAACAGCTCCAGATGCCTTTAGATCAGGCCTATGCCTATACCGGAGGCGTAATGGCCGAAAATATGCTCTTTCGCGAAACCGAAGAAGGAATCTCGGCTTTTATCGAAAAGCGACCGCCAAATTGGAAGCAATAGATCAATTGTTTCTGCAAAATGTGTCGATTGTTCGCATTTTTGCACTTCCCAAAACGGCAACACTGTGGCAATGCTTGGACAAGGTTAGTACCTTGAACGTACTTTTGGGTCGCCGTGGGCGGAAGGTCCCTCCAAGCTGGTCTCTCTCACCGGCGTCGACATTCCCGCAGCGGCGACCCCAAGACTTCCCTTACAAGCAGCAATGAATGAGCATGGCGTTGCGTATTCACGCACGCTGCCCTATGTGGCTGCCCATGACCGAGACATTACATATCGTTGGCGGCGGCATGGCCGGTTCAGAAGCCGCATGGCAGGCCGCCGAAATGGGCGTGGATGTAGTCATCCATGAAATGCGACCCAATGTGGGCACCTTCGCGCATCAAACCGGCAATCTGGCGGAAATGGTATGCTCTAACTCGTTCCGTTCTGACGATGACGAGCAGAATGCCGTTGGACTGCTTCACTGGGAAATGAGGGCGGCGAACGGTTTGATCATGAATTCTGCCGACGCGCATCGCCTACCAGCTGGCGGCGCACTGGCCGTCGACCGTGATCCGTTTTCGGAAACCGTAACCGCAAAACTGCGCGCCCACCCGCGTATTTCGGTGACCGGTGAAGAAGTCAGCAACTTGCCTGACGACGGTAAATGGATCTTTGCCACGGGCCCCCTTACCTCCCCATCTCTTGGTGAAGCGATCCGCAAGGAAACCGGCGCCGAATCCCTTGCCTTTTTTGATGCCATCGCACCGATCGTCTACGCTGACAGTATCGACATGACGCAGGCGTGGATGCAGTCACGCTATGACAAGGGTGAAACAGAAGAAGAGCGCACCGCCTATCTCAATTGCCCCATGAACCGGGATCAGTACGAGGCGTTCATTGACGCCCTGCTTGCCGCTGATAAGACGGAATTTCACGAAGGCGAAACTGCCGGATACTTTGACGGCTGCCTGCCCATCGAAGTCATGGCCGAGCGCGGACGGGAAACCCTGCGCCACGGGCCGATGAAACCCGTGGGCCTGACCAACCCCCACCAGCCGGATGTCAAACCCCATGCCGTCGTCCAACTGCGGCGCGACAATGCGCTGGGAACCTTGTTCAATATCGTCGGCTTCCAGACCAAGATGAAATATGGAGCACAGACCGAGGTTTTCCGCATGATCCCCGGTCTGGAAAATGCCGGTTTTGCGCGCTTGGGTGGAATCCATCGCAATACTTTCATCAACTCCCCCACATTGCTCGACGCGCAAATGCGGCTGAAATCCAAGGCCAACATCCGCTTTGCCGGTCAGATCACCGGCGTTGAAGGTTATGTGGAAAGCGCGGCGATGGGATTGCTGGCGGGCCGTATGGCTGCTGCTGAAATCCTGGGCCGGTCTCTGGCTGACGTTCCTCAGGACAGCGCCATGGGCGCGCTGATCCACCACATCACCGGCGGAGCCGAGGCCAAAACCTTTCAACCGATGAATGTCAACTTTGGTCTGTTCCGCCCGGTCGATGGGCTCAAAGGGGGACGTCGCGGTCGCAAGGATCGGTACAAGGCTTATACAGACCGCGCCAAGGCCGCATGGACCACGTGGCTGGAACAATGCTGACTGGACGGCGCGCGTCCGAAGCGCCTAACATGGTGGCATGAGTGACAAATTCCTGAAAGACACTTACGACCTCTCAACTCCGCAGGAAACCCGTGCGCATTATGAAAAATGGGCAGACTCCTACGATAGCGAGGTCGGCGAGCATGGCTATGCCACACCGGGGCGGGTTGCCGAGGCGTTGTGGTCGAAAATGCCCGAAGCACAGACCCCAATTCTGGACTATGGATGCGGTACCGGGTTGTCCGGCGTCGCCCTGAGCAAGGTCGGTTTCGAAGTTATCGATGGCTTAGACCCAACACCACAAATGTTGGAAGGCGCATTGGCCAAAGGTGTCTACCGGACTCTTTCTACATTTGAAATCGAGGACCCCGACCCGCTGCAGCAAGGCGCCTATAAAGCAATCACCGCCATAGGGGTAATCGGTGTCGGCGCAGCGCCGCCAGAAACCTTTGACTTGCTGATGAATGCGTTACCCAAAGGTGGATTGCTGGCCTTTTCTTTCAATGACCACGCGCTGGCTGATCGTGCTTATTCCGGGCGTCTCAATGATTGGCTGGATATGGGGTCGGCGCGTTTGCTGTTTCGGGAATACGGTCCACACTTGCCAGGTATGGACTTGAAGTCCGACGTTTACGTTGTTGAGAAAACGTGAAATTCATCACTCGATTTGCTCCATCGCCTACAGGTCCACTTCATCTTGGACATGCCTATTCGGCGCTTTTGGCTGCAGACATGGCACGCGAATCTAACGGGCGCTTCTTGTTGAGGATCGAAGATATCGATCAGTCACGATCACGCATCCAGTGGGAAAATCAGATTTATGATGATCTTGGCTGGTTAGGGCTTTCCTGGCCATCTCCCGTTTTGCGTCAATCAGATCGGCTCCACAGATATGGCCAGGCTGTAAAGCAATTGACGGAGATGGGACTTGTCTACCCGTGCCGCTGCAACAGGGCAGATATCAAGGCAGCCGCTGGGGCTCCGCAGGAGGGTGCTCCTCAATTCGGCCCGGATGGCCGAATTTATCCCGGCACTTGCCGCAAGCGCCCGTTGTCTGAAGCATCCGCAAACGAGGCCTTGCGCCTCGACATGCAAAAAGCGGTCGATTGCGCAAACTTGCGGTCCTTTGAAGAAACAGGTCCTGCTTACTCAGGAAAGCATCAATTGGACCCGGAAACACTTGTTCAGGCAGTTGGAGATATTGTTCTTGTCCGTCGTAATATGGCGGGCTCGTATCACTTGTCAGTTGTGGTCGACGACGCCGATCAGAATATCACCCACGTTGTACGCGGCGAAGACATGTTCGAGGCGACGCAGATACACGTCCTGCTGCAATCCCTGCTGGACTTGCCGACCCCGGTTTACCATCACCACCCCCTCATCCGCGACGAAAACGGTAAACGACTGGCAAAACGGGATGATGCGCGGGCGATTCAGAAGTATCGCGACGAAGGCGCCACGCCTGAAGACGTCAGAGCGATGGTCGGGCTTTGATCCCGGTTTCAGGCCCCTCGCCTTGCGTGCAAATCAGTGTCACACCATCGGGGCCATAAGCTCGACTTCAGCCCCGTCCTGCACCGAAGTATAGAAACAACTGCGCCGGTTTGTGTGGCACGCCGGACCTGTCTGGCGAACAAGTACCAACAGGCAATCCCGATCGCAATCAACACGGAAATCAATCAGCTCCTGTACGTGGCCTGACGTTTCCCCTTTGACCCAAAAGGATTTACGTGAACGCGACCAATAGGTTACCCGGCCTGTTTCCAGCGTTCGCACCACTGCTTCCGCATTCATCCATGCCATCATCAGGACGTCTCCGCTGGTATGATCCTGAGCAATCGCGGGGATCAGGCCTGCTTCGTTGTATTTCAAAGTCGAGGGGTCGAATGGCACGAAAGTCGACATGGTAAAAACCTTTTGCATCCTTCATCGTGACCACTATGTATGGGGAACAGACAACGAGGGAAACCCATGTCCGGCGAGACAGATCTGATAAAGCTCTATTCCGGTCGCATTCTAGCGCTTGCGGCCGATATCCCGCATCTGGACCGGCTGGAAAACCCCGATGCGACGGTCAAGAAACGCTCACCTCTGTGCGGCTCGACTGTCACTGTGGACATTAAGGTCGCCGGTGATAAGGTCACCGAGTTCGGGCAGGACGTCAAAGCATGTGCATTGGGTCAGGCATCAGCTTCGGTCGTTGGTGCCGCGATTCTGGGGGCAACACGCGCGCAGATCGAAACGGCCCGCGACCAGTTGAAGAATATGCTCAGAAACGACGGACCGGCGCCCGATGCCCCGTTTGACGGGCTCGAAGTTCTGATGCCTGCGCGTGACTATAAAAACCGTCATGCATCGATCCTGCTTGCGCTCGAGGCCACGGCCGAGGCCATGGAAACAGCAGAACAGGCCAATTGCGCCTAAGCGTGGCAATCTGAGACAAACGCGACTAATCTCCCTTTAATTTCAGAGGGGGATTTTGTTTTGCATAGTTTGCTTGAGCACTTCGTTACACTTTGGGTCGTGATAGATCCGATCGGAACGATCCCCGTGTTCATTGCGGTAACCGCTGGTATCGAAGCGTCGGCACGCCGCCGCACGGCTTTGTTGGCGGCCGCAGTCAGCGCCGGTGTGCTGCTTTTCTTTCTGGTGTTCGGACAGCTTCTTATCGAAGCGCTGGAAATCGGCTTAAACTCGTTTCAGGTCGCTGGCGGTATCATTCTGTTTCTGTTTGCCCTGACGATGATTTTCGGAGAAAGCAAACCCGATACAGAGCAGCGGCAAGCAGAAGAAGAATCCCAGGCCGATCCCCACAAACCCAATCCGGCAATCTTTCCCTTGGCAGTTCCATCTTTGGCGTCACCCGGTGCCATGCTTGCCATCGTTATTCTAACCGACAACAACCGCTATAGCGTTGCCGACCAGGGGGTTACAGCGCTGGTCATGCTCGCCGTGATTGCAATTGCGTATGTTCTGATGTTGCTAGCAGATCCAATCATTCGTCTGATCGGCCATTCGGGATCGGCGATCATCAGCCGTGTGATGGGAATGATCTTGGCTTCGGTTGCTGCCAATTCCGTTTTGTCCGCTTTGCTGGAAATCATCAAAACGGGCCAGTTATAAAAAAAACCGCCGCTTCTCCCGGGCGGAGAGAGCGGCGGCAGGTATTGCGTTTCTCGCGTGGGGTCCGGATATCCGCACTGGGGCCGAGGCAAGGCCCCTCAAGGAAAACGGGACAGGTAAGTCATCCTTGAAACAATGGGGAAGACAGGCGCGGATTCAGCGGCACGAGATCGCAGGCAGAAAAGTCAGAACCCCGCAGGCATGTGTAGTGCAACAACAAGCATGACCACCAAAGACGCCACACCGACAGCATCCTGAAAAAGCGTGCTCTGCGAACGGCTGAAGGCTGTCTTGATCTGGGTCAGCATGGTCTCACCTCCGGTCAGGGTTTAATCATTTGTTGACCTTTTGTTCTCATATTTTTCCAGTTCGGTAAAGAACTTTTTGAGAACATTTGCGAACTTTTCAGCTACATATCCCCTAACCCACTGAAATCAAACGTATCGCCTGATCCTGTTTCATTAACCACAAAAGGGTGCGGGCCGCCTTTCCGCGACCCGTGGTTAATTTGGGATCAGATGCCAGCAAAGCCCGAGCATCGGACTGCGCGACGGCCATTAAACCGGCCTGACGTTCAAGATCAGCAACACGAAATTTCGGAAGGCCGGACTGCGCGGTTCCAATCATGTCACCGGCACCTCTCATTTCCAGATCGGTCTCGGCTATGCGAAATCCGTCCTCCGTCTCACGCAATACTTCCAGACGTCGACGTCCTCCTTCACTAAGCGGTGGCTGATACATCAGCAAGCACGTGGATTCGGCATCCCCACGACCCACACGACCGCGCAACTGGTGTAATTGGGCAAGGCCAAAGATCTCGGCCCGCTCGATCACCATGATTGATGCGTTCGGGACGTTTACCCCAACTTCAATTACGGTTGTGGCCACCAGAACCTTGGTTTCCCCAGATTGGAATGCAGCCATTGCCGCATCCTTTTCCGGCGGCGGCATTTGTCCATGCACAAGCCCGACGATGCCGTCCCCCAGAATGGCCCGCAGGCGTTTGAACCGTTCTTCGGCCGCAGTCAGATCAGAGACCTCGGATTCATCAACCAGAGGACAAACCCAATAACATTGCCGCCCGTCCTCAATCGCTCTCTTCAGATGCGCGACAACTTCATCGATGCGTTGCGTACTTAGAATTGCAGTCCGGATTGGCTTACGACCTGGCGGTTTTTCGTCCAGCACAGAAACGTCCATGTCTCCGTACTGTGTCAGTGCAAGACTGCGCGGAATGGGCGTGGCAGTCATCACAAGCACATCTGCTGCCACCCCCTTTTCCGCCAATTCCATACGCTGCCGAACACCAAACCGATGTTGCTCGTCCACTATGGCGATGCGAAGATCATGGAATTCGACATCACTCTGGAATACTGCATGCGTTCCAACCAGGATGTGAATGTTTCCACCTTTCAGCGCGGCGAGCTTTGCCTTGCGTTCGGCACCTTTGTCGCGACCGGTCAGGATTTCCAACACGACCCCGGCCTCTTCTGCCAGCGGTCGGAGACCTTCCAGATGCTGACGCGCCAAAATTTCGGTCGGCGCCATCATGACCCCCTGCCCGCCAGCTTCAACCGCAACAAGCAAGGCTATGAAAGCAACCAAAGTTTTTCCCGCGCCCACATCTCCCTGCAGCAAACGGTTCATCCGCGATTCCAATGCCATATCTGCAGCAATCTCATCGATGGCCCGCAACTGCGCGTTGGTGGGGTGATATGGCAGGCTGTTCAGTACTTTCGACTGCAGCTTTCCTGACCCCACGCTTGCCGTTCCCCGCGCCTTTCTTTCCCGCTGCCGTGCTAATCCTAGCGTCAGTTGGTGGGCAAAGAACTCGTCATATGCCAAACGCTCACGCGCAGGCGCCGTAAGTGCAACGTCATCAGCGCCTTGCGGTGCGTGTCCGGATTGGATTGCCCCAAGCCAGTCAGGCCATTTCATTTTGGCCACCTGGGCAGGATCGATCCACTCCGGCAAATCCGGGGCGCGTGACAATGCGCTGCGCGCCGCCTTAAAGGCCGTTTTCTGGGTTACGCCCTGTGTCAGATGATAGACCGGTTCGAACTCAGGGATTTCACTTGCCTCCTCAGGTGGAAGGACGTGATCGGGGTGCACCATCTGGGCCATTCCATCGAACAGTTCCAGTTTACCGGAAACCACCCGGCGTGCGCCCTGCGGCAAGATTTTTTTCAGATAATCCCCTCTGGCATGAAAGAAAACCAGCTGGAATTCGGCCCGCGCGTCTTCAACGTGAATGCGATACGCGCCGCCCTTCGTTCTTGGTGGGCGATGCACTCCGACAGTGACTTCAACGGTCAGGGTTGATGGCAGATCAGCACCCTGAATGGTATCCCTGCGGCGTCTGTCTACCACGGCGTAAGGCAGTGAAAACAGAACGTCCCTAGGCGTTTCAATATCGATCTGCGCTAACAGCCTGGCTGTTTTTGGCCCCACGCCGTCCAGTGTTTCAAGCTTGGAAAATAGCGGAAATAGTGATTCAGGCCGCCCGCTCATACATCCCCGATCAGCTGCAACCAGCCGTCCTCATCCAGTGTTTCGATGCCCAGCTCTGCGGCCTTTTTCGCCTTTGAACCCGCCCCCGGACCGGCAACCAAGATATCAGTTTTCTTGCTGACCGAGCCCGAAACCTTGGCCCCTAACGCTTCGGCCCGCGCCTTGGCTTCCGCGCGCGTCATTTTTTCAAGGGTCCCCGTGAACACCACCGTTTTCCCGGCGACCGGACTTCCGGACGTATTTGGGCGTTTGGCCTCCTGTACATTGAGCATTGCAACCAGTTCATCAATGCTCTCCCGCTCGGCCGTTTGCGCAAAGGCCGAGACAAGCGCGTGTGCCATAACCTCGCCCACGCCATCAATTGCCAGAAGGTCCTCCCATTCGGGGCCTTCGAGACCTTTTGCGGCTGTAATGCACTTTTCGAACTCGGACCATGTACCATAGTGGTTCGCTATCAAGTTCGAAGCGGCCTCACCCACATGACGAATACCCAGTGCAAATAGCAGCCGGCCAAATGAAACGGTGCGTTTCTCCTCTATCGCCAACCACAGGTTGGACGCACTTTGCGCACCCCACCCCTTACGGTTGGCGAGCTTTGTCAGGTTGGCACCATCACGTTCCTGCAACGTAAAGATATCTGCTGGCGCCTTTATCGGAAGGTCCGGGTCATCATAGAACATTTCGATCTGTTTTGCCCCCAGCCCTTCGATGTCGAACGCCTTGCGGGATACGAAATGTTTCAGTTTTTCCATTGCCTGTGCCGGGCAGATCAACCCGCCAGTACAGCGTCTTACGGCATCCCCTTCTTCCCGTACGGCATCACTACCGCATTCGGGGCACTTTATCGGAAAATCAAAAGGGACTGCGCTCTCCGGACGTTTGGACAAATCAACATCGGCCACTTTGGGTATTACGTCGCCCGCACGGTATACCTGGACCCAATCACCCACCCGGATGTCCTTGCCGCCGCGAATTTCCTCCCCCTTAGAGTCCTTTCCCGCGATATAGTCCTCATTGTGAAGCGTTGCATTTGATACAACAACGCCACCGACAGTCACTGGGTGTAGACGCGCCACCGGGCTCAGCGCGCCTGTTCGACCAACCTGAATGTCAATTGCCTCCAGTTTGGTCCAGGCGAGTTCAGCCGGAAACTTGTGCGCAATTGCCCATCTGGGTGTGGTCGAGCGAAACCCGAGCCGCGATTGCAGTGTCAAGTCATTGACCTTGTACACAACACCATCAATATCGTAGCCCAATGTGGAGCGCTGCGCTTCAATCCCTGCATAGTGATCCAGCATCTCGCTTGTCGACGCACATAGCCGTGTCAGTGGGTTGGTTTGAAACCCAAACTCCTGTAAACGCTCGATCGCTTTGAATTGTGTGGCCGCAAGGCGTTCTGACACGTCTCCCCATGCGTACGCAAAAAAACGAAGTGGCCGCGCACGGGTGATCTCGGCATCCAGTTGCCGCAATGATCCCGCAGCAGCGTTGCGCGGGTTCGCAAAGGTTTTTCCTCCAACATCGGCTTGTCGCATATTCAGCGCGTCGAAGTCTTCGTGGGACATGTAGATTTCGCCACGAACCTCCAGCACATCTGGCGCGCCGAAGATTTGTTTGGGGATGTCCCCGACTGTCCGGGCATTAGCAGTAACGTTTTCCCCGACCTCACCGTCGCCACGGGTTGCGGCCTGTATCAACTCGCCTTTTTCGTATCGCAGCGACAACGAAAGCCCATCAATCTTTGGTTCTGCTGTATATGCCAGTTCGTCATTTTCAGTCAGCCCAAGATATTTGCGAACGGATTGATCGAAATCGACCACGTCCGCATCATCAAACGCATTTCCGAGTGACATCATGCGCACAGAATGTGTGATCTTGGAAAATCCGTCCGCAGGGCGTGCGCCAACCTGTTCTGAAGGACTATCACTCCGCTTCAGGTGCGGGAAAAGGTCCTCGATCCGCTGATTGCGCAACTTCAGCGCGTCATATTCGGCATCAGAAATCTCGGGTGAATCGTCAGTGTGATAACGCTCATTGGCACGGCTGAGCAGGTCGGCCAGGCGCTTCAATTCGTTATGCGCCTGCGCTTCGGTAAGTTTCTCAGCGGGAATCGTATCGCTCATGGCCTCGCCCTATCACTTGATCTTGGGAACCAGTGATAGGGCGAGGCCATGATCAGGTCCAGTCATGCTAAGCCGTGAGTGAACTTGCCGCCCCGGACCGCCAGCGGCGCATCGTGATTACATCAGGCGCCGACGGCAAGCCGCGCCTCGCCCATCGCGTTGGATTGCGGGTCTCTTAGGACATAGCCACGCCCCCAGACGGTTTCGATATAGTTTTCGCCATCCGTTGCGTTGCTTAGTTTTTTGCGCAGTTTGCAGATGAAAACGTCGATAATCTTAAGTTCAGGTTCGTCCATTCCCCCGTACAGGTGATTCAGGAACATCTCTTTCGTCAATGTCGTTCCCTTGCGCAGACTCAGTAGTTCCAGCATCTGGTATTCCTTGCCTGTCAAATGCACTGGTGTGCCTTCGACATCCACCGTTTTGGCGTCCAGATTTACGGCAACGCGCCCGGTCCGGATGATCGACTGCGAATGTCCCTTTGAACGACGAATAATCGCGTGAATTCGCGCTACCAACTCTTCCCGATGAAACGGTTTTGTCAGATAATCGTCGGCCCCGAAACCAAATCCCTTGATCTTGCTTTCGGTGTCATCGGCACCCGAAAGAATCAATATCGGTGTTTCGACCCGCGCGATGCGCAGCTGGCGCAAGACCTCGTGCCCCGTCATGTCCGGTAGATTCAGATCCAGCAGAATCAAATCGTAGTCATAGAGCTTTGCCAGATCTATGCCTTCCTCACCAAGATCCGTCGCATAGACGTTCAGATTGGCATGCGTCAGCATTAACTCGATGCTTTTGGAAGTTGTCGGGTCATCCTCAACAAGAAGTATGCGCATATCAAAGCTCCAGTTTCGTAAATACTCAGATTTCAATTCAAATCTGACCAAGATTGGTTAACCCAACGTTACCGATATCGCTATTAAGTCTTTTCTACCTGAGGTTGTCTATATTTTTTTAGCGAAGTTACCTTCAGCGCATCTGCGCCATGTTCGACAACCGCCGTTGCCCACAAGCTGAACTCTTCCTCGCTAACCCCATATTTTTGCTTCACTTCCGACAGGGTTATCAGCCCATAAAGAACCCCGCGAACGACTGTCACTTTTCTTGATGCAACCCATCGCTGCGTATCCTCAGAAGGTAAATCAGCACGTGACAAAATCGATCCGTCCGGAAGTGTGACCGACCGAGGCCCTTCTACTTTGTGCAAATACATCATGCGCCCCTTTTGTTACTTCCCATAAGCTGATCCCAGCTTACTTAACGCTGCATGAAAGCACCTCTTGAGAGTGTCTCGAATTTTCCTATATTCTGCCGGTCTTTCGTAACCCGCACAGGATCCGACATGGCCCTCGATAACGAGACCCCGCTGAACTCGCTTGGCTTTGCCAAGCCACCCTCGGAAACGCGGGTTGTCGTAGCCATGTCCGGCGGCGTGGACAGTTCCGTTGTAGCGGCCTATCTGGCCGACCAGGGTTATGACGTCGTGGGTGTAACCCTGCAGCTATATGATCACGGCGCTGCACTGGCCAAAAAAGGCGCTTGTTGCGCGGGCATTGACATTCACGACGCACGGCGCGTGGCCGAAGAGCGCGGGTTCCCTCACTACGTTCTGGATTATGAAAACATCTTCAAGGATGCCGTGATCGACGAATTCGCCGACAGCTATCTGGCCGGTGCGACCCCGGTTCCCTGCATCCGCTGCAATGAGCGGGTTAAATTCAAGGATCTGCTGGAAACCGCCAGGGATCTTGAGGCCGACTGCATGGCAACAGGCCATTATATCCAACGCAAGATGGGGTCGAACGGCGCTGAGTTGCACAGCGCCGAGGATGCGAACCGCGATCAGTCCTACTTCCTGTTCTCGACCACGCCAGAGCAGCTGGATTATCTGCGCTTCCCTCTTGGTCACCTTCCCTCCAAGGACGCGACCCGGGAAATGGCAGCACAATATGGGCTGGCCGTCGCAGACAAGCCGGACAGTCAGGACATCTGTTTCGTACCTGATGGCAACTATGCCAGCGTAATCGAGAAACTCCGGCCGGGTGCAGCCGAACCGGGTGAGATCGTGCACGCCGATGGCCGGGTTCTTGGCACCCACACCGGCGTGATCCACTACACCATCGGACAACGTCGGGGTCTTGGAATTGGCGGCCTGAGCGAGCCCTTGTATGTCGTAAAGCTGGACGTTGACCAAAAGCAGGTTGTTGTCGGGCCAAAAGAAATGCTGGCGACGCGAACCGTACCCGTTCGCGAAATCAATTGGCTGGGCGATGCCCCTTTTGACTCGCAAAGGGAATGGCATGTTTCGGTCAAGGTCCGCTCGACCCGACCGCCGCGCGAAGCGATCATTCGCCCACTGTCTGACACAACGGCCGAAGTCGAACTTCTGACCGCGGAAGAAGGCATTTCCCCCGGTCAGGCCTGCGTGTTCTACGAAACCGAAGGAAGCCGCATCTTTGGCGGCGGATGGATCTGGCGCGGGTACTAGATCGCGTCGGTCCATGTATTGCTGAGGATATACAGCCCGGCCCCTATCATCACATAAGGGACAAGGCCCTCCAGCCTGCGGGCAACCCGCCCTGTCATAAAGGGCGTCCGTGTACTCAGCAATGCCAGCGCCGCCAGCGCCAGCGCGGCAAGGCTTGCACCAACCGCACCGGCAAGACGGAAACTCGGTACCGAATCCGCCAGCAGCGGAGCGAGAACAGCAAACGTATCCATGGACAGGCTGATGAAAATCAGTGTGGTCACAAGGATTGAGGTGCTGGATGAGATGCGGGCGGTGTCACCGCCATCTTTGTCCCGAAACCTCCTGATAGCTCCGACGACCCCCAGACACAGCGGGATCAGCCCCAGATACCCCGCCCATTGTGGAACGATATCGTCGACACCCAGTGCCACCGCAACAGACGCGCCGATAATGATGATCTGCGCCAGCAAGAACCCCAATACAGACCGCACCGGGCCTGACACCAGCATAAGCGCGATCAGCGCGGCCAGGTTATCCAGATTGGTCAGAACCTGCGCCAAAAAGGCCGATAGCGCAAAGACAACGTGATCAACCATCACGTCTTCATCCGCTGCAGAACCGCACGAGCCGCCCTGAGCCCCGGTGCCTCCCCCCCTCGACCGAGGCGTTCCATCGTGCTCTGCATCGCCTCAGCCTGACTTTCAGGATGGGCTGCGACGCCTGCAAGCTTGTCCGCGATGAGCTCCGGCAAACACTCCGGACCCAGACATTCGGGCACTGCGCGCGTTTCGCTGACCAGATTGACGAGAGTTACCGTATCGAGCCTGACCATCCGTTCGGCCATTTTCTGGGTCAGCCATGTCAGCTTGTAGGCAATGACCATCGGAGTCGACTGCGCGGCAAGTTCAAGAGAAACTGTGCCCGAAGCCGCCAATGCGACCTCAGCCGCGGCAAAGGCTGCGCGTTTTTGCGCCGTTGCCTGATCGGCAGGTATCCCGCGGGGATCAACGACCACAGGTGAACCGGGCCAGTTCTGTACGTGTTCTGACACCACATCGGCCATGTGCGCGACGGTCGGGACCACAACGCGCATGTCCGGCCGGTCCTGCAGAAGCACCGTCAGCGCCTCACCAAACACCGGGGCAAGCCTGTCAACCTCGCCCCGTCGTGAACCCGGCAAAGCCAGCAGTATGGGTGCCTCCCCGATACCGAATTCATCGCGGAATGCGGCAATATCATCGTTGGTTGCTGTCGGCTCATTTACGACGGGATGCCCAACGAAATCGCACTCCATCCCGGCGCGCTCCATGTAGGGCGGCTCAAAGGGCAGCAGCGCCAAAACGTGGTCGATGACCTTCGCCATCTTGTCAGCGCGCCCGGGACGCCAGGCCCAGACACTTGGGGCCACGTAGTGCACCGTTCGAATATCGCTTCTGGCTTTGACCTGTTTGGCCACGCGCAAGGAAAAATCGGGGCTGTCGATAGTGATCAGAACGTCCGGGTTTGTCGCCAGAACTGCCTCGGCCGTTTCAGATATCCGGCGTTTGAGGTGAAAAAACTTGGGCAGAACCTCTACCAGCCCCATGACGCTGAGTTCGGACATCGGAAATCGGCTGTCCAATCCCTGCGCCTGCATGAGCGGACCGCCAACGCCATCGAAACTCAGATCGGGAACCAGGGTCTTTAGCCCCTCCATCAACGCGGCGCCCAACCGGTCGCCCGATGGTTCACCGGCGACCAGAAATACCCGCATCAGACTGCGCGCTCACGCACGTAAAGGAATATTCCCAGCCGGTTGCATTCCTCGATCACACGCTCGCGCTCCAACACGATGACACCGCCTTTTTCGACAACGATTCCGGCTAGCCCGGCAGCTACCGCAGCGGTTACTGTATCAGGGCCAATGACGGGCAGATCAGCGCGCCGGTCCTGCCCCGATTTTGGAGCCTTGAACAGCACGCCACCTCCAACATCGGGCCGCTGCGCCAGCGATTGCAACATCCAGGCGGTGCCAAAAATTCCTTCGACTGCCAAAACCTGATTGTCCAGAACCACACAGGCCTGACCGATATCAGCCGCGCTCATGACCCGCAGTACCCCGGCCGCGCGGTCAGCGTCGGTCAGATCCTTGTCCGAAGGCCGTGTTTCCGTCTGACATCCCAAAGGCGGTAGTATATCCGGCGCCAGTTCATGGGCGGCATGCACCGCCAGACCCGCATCTTCAAAAATGCCGATAACCGCGCGCAAGGCCCCGTCGTCCCCCGACATGATCGCCTGCTGCAAGATCGGAACCAACGGCATCGTTTCCGCATCAATGCGGCCCGGATTGATGACCGGACGTCGGACCGCACCGGCCATGCAGACTTCGGTAATTCCACGCGTGCGCAAATCGGCAATAAAACTGCCCAGCTGTTCCAGCGGAAAGACACGATCTGCGGTCAGGTTTTCAGGCTCGAAACCTTCCATCGCGCATATCATCGGACGCTCTGGCAATCTTGCCACCAACTCTTCCGGCAAGGCACCGGTTCCCGCAATCAGCGCCAGCATTGCATTACTTCCTAGGTGTGAGGAAAGAGCGGTCGGTCTCGCCAGTCACGAAATCGACGATCCGGCGAACATATTCACTGTCGGTTCCATCGCCCAACCGTTTGGCGCGGTCCATAAAGGTTCCTTCGCCGTCGGACAGCTCGCGAAATGCGGCCCGCAGCGCCGAAATATCTTCACGCGCAACGCCGCGCCGCTTCAAACCCACGAGGTTCAGGCCATCCAGCTCACCGCGCGACGCCTGAACAAGACCATAAGGAATGACATCATTGGCGACCATCGTCAGAGCGCCAATAATCGCGCCCTGCCCCACGCGCACCCATTGATGCAACCCAGACAGACCGCCAACGATAACGTCATCTCCAACGATGCAATGTCCCGCCGCACCGGCATGGTTCACCATGATCACGCGGTCACCAATCTGGACATCGTGGGCGACATGTGCGCCAGCCATCAGCAGGCAATCGTCCCCGATCCGGGTTACTCCACCACCGCCTTCGGTCCCGGCATTGATCGTCACATGCTCGCGAATGCGATTACGCTTGCCGATTTCAAGACGCGTGTTTTCGCCCTTGAACTTAAGATCCTGAGGAATCTCTCCGATAACAGCGAAATTGAAGATCACGGAATCATCGTCTACCGAAGTCTGACCGGTGACAACGACATGTGATTTCAACACGACCCGATCACCAAGCCGGACTTGTCCGCCGACATAGCAAAACGGGCCGATTTCACAATCTTGGCCGATCTGTGCACCGTCTTCGATGATCGCGCTGGGATGAATGCGGCTCATGTTGTTTTTTCCATGTCCCAGTCCACATAGGCAGCGAACTCGGCCTCGGCAGCTACATCGCCTTCAACGGTCGCGCGACCGCTGAATTTAAAGATCTTGCCACCGATCTTACCACGCACGGTCTCAACATGCATCTCAAGCACATCGCCGGGGATCACTTTGCGGCGGAATTTGCACTTGTCGATGTTCATGAAATAGATCAGCAATTCGCTGTCGATCACATCCATACCTACACCCAGCATTACGCCCGCGGTCTGGGCCATAGCCTCGACGATGGTCACGCCCGGCATGATCGGCGTTCCGGGAAAGTGGCCCTGAAAATGCGGCTCGTTCATGGTCACGTTCTTGATGCCGACGGCCGAATGATACCCTTTGATATCGATCACCTTGTCGACCAGCAGAAACGGATAGCGATGAGGCAGAATCCTCTGAATCAACTGAATGTCGGCACTTTTGGTTTCCGTGGTCATCGTGCGGTCGTCCTGTTCCGGGTGTTCTTTTACGAGTGGATTAGCAATCTCCTACCTCAAGGGCAAGCATCGCTAGTCTGCGCCCTGCTGCTCCAGCTCCGAGCCATCGCCAATGGCGGCATCGATCCGCGCAATCGCAATATCCGTGATATCCGTTGCATCCGAGCTTAGAAATACATCGGTTCTTTCGACAATCAGGCCCGCACCCGTCTCGCGCAGCAGATCAACCAGTATGGGTCGCGCCATTTCGAGAAACAGGCTCCTTGCCTCATCACTACGGATTGCCAAAGCGTCCAATTTTGCGCGCTGACTTTCACGATGGGTCTGAACTTTTCTGTCAAACGCTTCGGCTAGGGGGCGAAATTCCTGAGCAGTCATGGTTGCGCGCTTTTCGGTCAGATCCTTTTCCTCGCGGCTGAGATCTTCCACGATTCGCTCATTTTCGGCCGCAAGCAGAGCACCTTCGGCTTCAATTTCCCCGATCACACGCATCCCAAATGCCGAGCCTGAAAAAAGCCGATCACTGGAGATCGTGAGAATAGCCGCCTGTGGAACCCCCAACTGCTGAGGCAACGTCTGAGTTGGCCCGATCAGGGCCAAAAGAATACACAGGGCCCTCAAGGGGCCCTGTGATACTACTCTGAGTATTCCAAACATGTCCTCAGAACCGGGCCTGAATCGTCAGGTCAAAGTTCTGTTCTTTGTCGAAATCCTCTTTCTGGATTGCTTTCGAGAAGTTGAACCGAAGCGGGCCAAATCCTGTCGTCCACAGGATGGAGAAGCCAATCACCTGACGGATCGACCCGTCTGCACCAACGATGGTACCGCCGGACGTATCCACGTTCGAGAGGTTGTAGAGGTTGCCGATGTCATAGAACAAACCACCGCGTAGGCCCAATTCTTCGGGCAGCCCGAGGGGGAAATCCGCCTCAAAGCGCGTTACCCAGTAATAGTTGCCGCCGATAGCATCATCCTGACCGTTCGACAGATCCCGCGGCCCAAGGCCCGCCGGTTCAAACCCACGGAATGTATTCGGCCCAAGAACAAAGCGGTCGATGGTACGGCTGAAGTTGTCACCGGTCCAATGCAGTGCACCAGCCTCGACTGTCGCGCGCAAAGTCACCTCTTCGTTCCAGACCCGCGTCTGAGCAATCGAACGCGCGCTGGTCTTGAAGTATTCGTTGTCACCGCCAAGACCCGCGGCATCAACGCCCACCTCGAACAGGAAGCCGGCATTCGGGTTCAGACCACCAATCCGGCTGTCATAGGTATAGGAAAGTCCAAGCGAACTCGTTGAGCGTTCTCCTTGCGCGATTTCCGAGCTGATGACAGCACCACTGGTCTGACCATCCTGCTCTGTCATTTCACTGTTTTCCCATCTGTACCGCAGGCTAACCGACGACAGTTCGCCGATTGCGTAGGACAGTGAAGGATTGAAGAACACACGGTCTACGTCATAGGTCGCAAAGCTTGAGTTTTGCGAAGCCAATCCCATTCCGAGATCAAAACGAAGTCTACGGCCCAACAGGTACGGCTCGGAAAAGTTGATGACGTACTGTTCCGCGTCCTGCGCCGTTGACAGGGTGAGGCCCAGAGTTTGCCCACGCCCAAGGAAGTTTGACTCGGTCAGACCGACTGCAACCCCGAAACCGTCCGAGATCGAGTAGCTACCACCAAGGCTGAGCGAGCCTGTTGGCTGTTCCTGAACGTCCACGTCGATGATGACCTGGCTGGGCGACGATCCCTCGCGCGTTTCCACATCAGCGGTCGAGAAAAAGCCAAGCGCGCGGATGCGTTCAGCACTCTGACGGACTTCCCGCGGATTGAACGGATCGCCTTCAACAGTGTTGAACTGCCGCCGGATCACGCGGTCCAGGGTCGTGGTGTTCCCTTCGATATCAATTCGCTCGACAAAGATACGTGGACCTTTAGTCAGAACAAACTGAACATCCAGCGTAAGATCGCGGTCATTTCGTGTGATACGCGGCTCGACCCTCAGAAAATCGACGCCCTGCTTCAGCCCCAAACGTTCTTGCCGTGCGATTGAGTTTTCAACGTGGGTCGGCGAATAGATCACGCCGGGTTTGATCTTGAGGGCATCCTGATAGGCTGCCGCATCAACGCCGGGAATCTCGCTGACTGTTGAGACGCGTCCGAACCTGAACTGCTGTCCTTCGGTAACATCCATCACCAGAAAGAAGGCATCCCGTTCGCGCGTAAATTCAACATTTGCGCTGTTGACGCGAAAATCGACATAGCCCCGCGACAGGTAGAAATCACGCAGCACCTGTTTGTCGAACTCGATACGATCCGCGATAAACGTGTCCGAGCGCAGGAACGTACGCAGGAAGTTGGCCTGCTTGGTCTCCAGAATGCGGCGCAAACGCCGGTCTGAATAGACACGGTTACCGACAAAGCTCACACGTTCAATTTCGATTGTGGTGCCTTCGGAGACCTCAAAAACCAGATCAACACGATTGTCGCTACGGCGAATGATTTGGGGAATGACAGTTGCCGATACCCGCCCTTGCGCCGAGTAGATTTCAGCAATCAGGTTGGCATCTTTTTCAGCGACTTCCGGAGTGAACACCCGACGGGGCTGGGACTCAATTGCCTCCATCAGCACATCGTCCTTGACCCTGCGGTTGCCTTCGACACTGATCTTGTTGATCGTCGGATATTCTTCGACCGAAATGACCAGTGTGCTGCCTTTTGGCGTCAGTTCGACTGTTTCAAAAACACCACTGTCAAGCAAACGCTGATAGGCATCGTTCAACTGACCCGCAGTCACCTGCTGGCCCCGTTCGATTCCCGAACGCGCTATTATGGTGGACGTTTCAATCCGTCGGTTGCCTTCGACCTGAACCGAGTTGAACGTGTAATTTTGGGCCAGCGCCTGCTGCGGCGAAACCACAAACACCATTGCAAAGAAAAGGAAAAAAATTCCTAGTGCCCGCCACAAAATATTGCCTTGCGGTTTGTAAACACCGCAGGATGTGCCCGCGCCTCTCCTGTCAGTCATTTTTGTCTCTACCCAAAATTATACGACTTTAACGTTGAGTACCGGGATTGTTGGGGCTTGTCAAAAGCCCAAAAGACAACGCGGCCCAATGGGCCGCGCAACTGAATTTCCAAACATATTCAGGGAATCACAAAGATAGTACGTAGGCGCAAATAGCCCAGGCAACAGCAATGGCCCCAACGCTCAGGAACCGGTCCCAGTTCAGCGTCATCAAAAGGGTCAGGCCCTGATAGGATTGCTGCAGCGTGTTTAACATCGCCAATTACTTCTCTTGTTCCACAAAGGTTTTTTGCGAAGACAAATTTAGCCCACAATTGAGGCGATATTTTGTCATTTTTTGGGTGGCCGGGTCACAATCAACAGAAGAGATCGTTGCTCAAGGAAAAGACCATCAGCATCAAAATCAGGCTAATCCCGATTCCCATCAGAACCCGCAAAGCGGAATCGCTGGGCGGTTTTCCCACAACGGCCTCATAAGCGTAGAAGACAAGATGCCCCCCATCCAGAGCCGGTATCGGGAACAGGTTGAGCAACCCAACCGCTGTCGACAAAACAGCGATAAAGAAAACAAAGCTCTGAGTACCCTGACTGGCCATCGCGCCCGACGTTTCGGCGATGCCGATAGGTCCGGAAATATTACACGTGCTAATCGCGCCGGTGATCATATGCCAGATGCCCGACAATGAACCATCGATAATACGTATGGTCTGGTTCACGCCGTTAGATAGTGATGCCCCCAACCCGGCGGGTTCTGTCGCCGGTTCCAGCATCATTCCCCCGACTATGCCAATCCGCCAGTGGGTTACAAACCCGCCATCCGGCTGCGGTTCATCGGTGCGACGTGGCGCCAGCGCAAACTCAAGTTCCGTCCCATCACGCCATACATTCAGCAGCAAAACCCGCCCATCCGAAGATTCAACGTGTTCTTTCAACTGTTCAAAGGCAAAGATCGGCTCACCATCCACCGCGGTGATCACGTCACCGGGGCGTAGTTGTATGTCCATTGCCGCACTTCTGGGCGCAACCTGCTGGATCAGCGGCGGGAACAGCCACGGCCCGGACACATTAACCTCCTGACCATCACGCAGAACCGAATAGTCCAGAACCGGCTGCACCGGCAATTCGTCGACAAAATCACCCCACTCACCACCTTGGTCAAAATCGGGTGTGCGGATGCCTTCGATTGCGACGATCTGATCGCCATCCCTGAGTTCCTGAACGGTCCCAGGCAGCGGTTTCAAATTTCCCACCGTTAACGGTTCTTTAGCCACCCCTTGTGACCAGAAGATCAAGCCGAAAACCAGAATTGACAGCACAAAGTTAAAAATCGGACCTGCGGCAACCGTTGCCGCGCGCGCCCAAAGCGGCGCGCCGTGCATAGTGCGACGCAGCTCTTCCGGGTTTTGCTCGGAAAGCTCTTCCATCGCTTCCTCGTCTTTGCCCGAGGCTGCGTTGGCATCGCCCAGAAACTTGACGTAACCACCGAATGGAAGGGCTGCGACCTGCCATTTGGTACCATGTTTATCCACCCGACTCCAAAGAACGGGACCAAATCCAAGCGAGAAGACCTCGGCATGAATGCCAGACCAGCGACCAACAATGTAATGACCGTATTCATGCACGGCCACAATGACCGAAAGTGCCACGACAAACGCCGCGATTGTATAAAGTAGCCCACCAAATTGCGGGATCAGAGATATGATGTCCAAGTGTCTATCCTGCTCGCGTGATCACGGCTTCATCCACCCACTTACGTGCCAGATGGTCCGTTTTAAGTACGTTATCAAGGGTCATGTCGGCATCAATCAGGCCGGTGGTGCCCTCGAACCGATCCAATACGGCCTCGACCACCATGGCCATATCCAGAAATCCGATCCGCTTTTCGATGAACAGATCCAGTGCGCGTTCCTTGGCTGCATTGAATACAGCTCCGGACAACCCGCCTCTCTCCATAACATTCCGAGCCAGCCTCAGCGCCGGATACCGGGCAAGATCCGGGTCCTGGAAATGCAGCTTGCCTAGCTTGGCCAAATCCAGCCGAGCGACCGGCAGTTCACGCCTTGCGGGCCAGTGCAAAGCGTATCCGATAGCGTGCCGCATGTCCGGCGCGCCCAGATGCGCCATCAGCGCGCCGTCCCGGAAACCGACCAGCGCATGAACCATGGATTCAGGATGGATCAGAACCTCGATTTCACCCGGCGCCACCCCGAAATATTCCTTGGTTTCTATGACTTCCAACGCCTTGTTGAACATAGAGGCACTGTCGATGGTGATCCGCTGACCCATGTCCCAGTTTGGATGGCTGGATGCCTGTTCGACAGTTGCCTTCGACAGTTCCTCCAGAGGCCAGTCGCGGAAAGCACCACCACTTGCGGTAATGACGATACGTTCAACCGACGCGATCTCTTCGCCTACAAGTGCCTGAAACACAGCCGAATGTTCGCTGTCCACCGGCAACAAACGGGCATCGTGTTTTTTGGCGGTTTCAATCACCAGTGAACCGGCACAAACCAACGTTTCCTTGTTGGCCAATGCCAGGGTCGCCCCTTGCTTCAGCGCCTCAAGACCCGGGTTCAGACCTGCGGAGCCGACGATTGCCGACATGACCCAATCGGCGGGCCTAGTCGCGGCTTCGTTCAAGGCAGTTGTCCCTGCAGCGGCTTCGATCCCGGTCCCGGCAAGCGCGGCTTTTAGGTCTTCCAGACAATCATCATAGGCCGTTACGGCCACCTTGGCGCCCAATGATCGGGCATCTTGCGCAAGCTGTGCAATGTTCCTGCCGCCGGTCAACGCAACGACATCATACGATGACCGGTCGCGAGAAATCAGGTCGATGGTGTTCTGCCCGACCGAGCCGGTGGCACCAAAAATCGATACCTTACGCATCACATTCCTCCGGGAGAGAAAAACAGCCCCAGAATAAGAACCAGCAACGATGCGCCCATCATCCCGTCAAACCTGTCAAGAAACCCGCCATGCCCGGGAATTAGGTTCGAACTGTCTTTCACGCCCAGTTTCCTCTTGGTCGCACTTTCAACGATGTCGCCGGCCTGACTGGCCATGGATGCAAGAACCGACACCATGACAAAGGTAATGCCAAACCCCGCATGCATCGCAAAACCTGCCCCAACCAACGCCGCGGCGACCCAGCCACCGGCGGTGCCGGACCACGTTTTCTTTGGGCTGACTTTCGGCCAGAACTTTGGTCCGCCAACCGACTTGCCGACAAAGTACCCCGCGACGTCAGTAGCCACGACAACCGCGATCAACCAGACCATCCAGACAAGACCCATGTTTTCGCGAATCGAAATAAAGCCAAGCCCTGCTGCGGCAATCCAAACGGCAAACAGAGCATACAAACCCTTGTGCTGTTTCACCTGCCCCGCCCCAACCAAAGCCGGAGCCAACAACAAGGGCAACTTGTAAAGCGGCGGAACGTGATAGCTAAGCGCAATGGCGGCGCCAGTCAGAATAGCAAGCTGAACGGCAACGCCCATACGATCGGGGTCGACCATCCGCACCAATTCCCAGATCATCAACCCACAAGCGACAGCAATGAAACTCTCGAACCACAGCCCGCCAAGCCAAACTTCAATTGAGCCGATGCCGACCAGCACCAGAGCAGACAGTACCCGAGCGGTCAGATCGGACCACCTGCCGTCACTCATGCCAGAACCGCTCCAAACCGGCGCTCGCGCGATCCATAACTGCGGCACAACCGTTCCAGCTCATCCGCTGTGAAATCCGGCCACAGCGTGTCGATGAACTCGTATTCAGAATACGCAGACTGCCAAAGCAGGAAATTGGAAATCCTTGCTTCTCCGCTGGTTCGGATCACCAGATCCGGATCCGGCAGAACATGAGTATCCAGATATTTTGGAAGCGTTTCCACGTCCACATCCTCGGGCCGCAGTTTTCCATCGGCGACATCCCGGGCCAACCGTTTTGTCGCCCTGGCAACCTCATCCCGACCGCCATAGTTCAACGCTACTGTCAGATGAACCAGATCATTGTGGCTGGTCGCCTGTTCAAGCTTGTCCATAAGCTCGATCAGCTTGGAGTCCAGACGCATGCGATCACCAATAAACCGCACGCGCACACCGTTTTCCTTCAGTGCGCGTGTTTCCTTGGTGATATAGCGCCGGAACAAGCTCATCAGGCCAGCAACCTCGACCTGAGTGCGTTTCCAGTTCTCGGTCGAAAAAGCAAATACCGTCAAATACTTGATGCCAAGAGGCGGGCACGCTTCGACGACCTCGCGTACGCGCCGCGCACCGGCGTGATGCCCAAACAATCGGGGTCGCCCCCGCGCCTGCGCCCAACGTCCATTTCCGTCCATGATGATGGCGACGTGCTGCGGGCCGACAGGCTCCAGGATATCCGGATCTTTGGGCATTATCAGGTCAGACCTGCATGATCTCGGATTGCTTGGTTTCAAGCGCTTCGTCCACGACCTTGATCATCTTGTCGGTCAGCTCCTGAACTTCGGCCTCCCAGAATTTCTGGTCATCCTCGGACAAACCGTCACTTTTGGCCTTTTTGATCTGATCCATACCGTCGCGCCGCACATTTCGGATCGCAACGCGTGCATGTTCCGCATACTGGCCTGCAACTTTGCCAAGTTCGCGCCGGCGTTCTTCGTTCAGCTCCGGAATGGGCAGCATGATAATGGTACCGTTGAGCTGCGGATTGATGCCCAGCCCACTTTCACGGATCGCCTTTTCCACTTTGCCCACCAGGGACTTGTCCCAAACATTGACAGTTACCATCCGAGGCTCGGGTACATTGACCGTACCAACCTGATTGACCGGCGTCATGGAACCATAGGCATCCACCATCACTGGCTCAAGCATCGACGCCGACGCACGACCGGTACGCAAAGACGCAAATTCGGTCCGCAGATTTGCCATCGCGCCATCCATGCGGCGCTGGAGATCATCGGTGTCCAGTTCGAAATCGTCAGACATGCTGCTCACTCCCCGTTTTCAGGTACTGTTCCGATGGGTCATAAGACATCGGAATTGGGATGTATAGCAATCATGAACGGGAAATGTGACGATAGCGAGGGGTGTTTCACGGCTTTTTGGTGTTTTTCCTGCCCAACAGGAAAGCTGCCCGAAAAAGTGAACGGACAGCTTTCGTTACAGGGATCGCTCAGCCGTTAACGTCGACAACAACGCGGCCCTTTACCTGACCTTTCAGAATATCGGCCCCCAGCTGTGGCAGGTCGCTGAGGTTCGCAGGCTGAATCATTGCGTCCAGCTTATCCATCGGCAAATCGGTCGAGATTCTCTGCCAGGCGCGTACACGGTTTTCATATGGCTGCATCACACTATCGATACCCAAAAGGTTCACGCCTCGCAGAAGGAAGGGAATCACCGATGCTGGTAACGAAGCCCCTCCAGCCAGACCGACTGCGGCAACCGAACATCCATATTTCATCTGGCCCAGAACGCGCGCCAGCATTTCACCACCAACCGCATCAACACAACCTGCCCAGTTCTCGCTCTCAAGTGGTCGCTTGGTTGTTTCGTTCAGTTCTTCCCGCGCAACGATTGTCGTAGCACCCAGCGATTTAAGATAATCGGCTGCTTCCGGACGACCGGTCACGGCGGCAACCTCGTAACCCAGTTTGGCCAGAATGGCGGTTGCAACTGATCCGACACCACCTGCTGCGCCCGTCACCAATACAGGGCCGTGATCCGGTGTCAGTCCATGATCTTCCAGAGCCATCACTGCAAGCATCGAGGTCAGGCCCGCAGTACCAACGGCCATTGCGTGCCTTGCATCCAAGCCCTCGGGCAGCGGCACCAGCCAATCCGCCAGCGCGTTGGCTTTTTGAGAGTACCCACCCCAATGCGCCTCGCCCACACGCCAGCCGGTCAGCACGACCTTGTCGCCGGGCTTATAACGGTCGTCCGAAGACGACTCGACTGTTCCGGCATAATCGATTCCGGGTACATGCGGGTACTTTCGAACCAACCCACCACCACTGGGGCTCAGACACAGGCCGTCCTTATAGTTTACCGTCGAATATTCCACAGCGACGGTGACTTCCCCATGCGGGAGAGTATCCTGGGATATCTGCTGAATCGAGGCGCTTGCTTTGCCACTTTCTTCATTCTTTTCAACAACCAATGCGTTGAACATCATGCCACTCCTCTAATCTGGACGCGGTGCGCCCGGCATTTCATCTATCTTCCAAACGTCATCGATGATCACAGTCATCGCCAAAACCGTTCCTGTACAACGGCCCATCTCATTCCGTGTTCTGTCAGCACCTCGACGCGGGTACCGGGTGACCAATGCGATCGATCAACCATGCCAATGGCCACGTTAACCCCGAACTCGGGTGAAAAGACCGCCGAAGCTATCTGCCCAACCTGATTTCCCTGGGACATGAGTGGCCAGGACTCGGAACAGGGTCCAATATCACCCTCGATCACAACGGGCCGAATCTGCCGCGGCGGGCCATTTTGAGCCTGCTCCGCCAGCGCCGCCTTCCCGATGTAGCTTTCGGGTGAGTTGCAATATCGACCCAGACCACATTCAAACGGCGTATTCTCGCGCGTCATGTCCGATCCGAAACTCAAAAGCCCGCTTTCAATGCGCTCAATGTTGTTCGGACAACCAGCCCGAACTTTTAGATCGCGTCCGGCAGCAAAAAGAGCGTCCCATAGCGGCATGCCATAATCGGAGGCATCTACATAGATTTCAAATCCGCCTTGTTTTGACCAACCCGACCGGGCCACGACAAACTCGCGATCTTCGAAAGCAAGACGCTTGTATCTGAAGAACTTTATATCCCGGACCTGCTCGCCAAAAACCCGGGCCATCAGTTCGTCCGCCTTTGGCCCCTGAACCGCCAGCGGTGAGACATCCGGCTCTGCTACTTCGACATCGAGACCAAGCGCGACAGCAATGCCCAATGCGAACTGCCACAAATCACCATCTGCCACCGATAGCCAATAGTGATCGTCAGCCAGTTTTACGGCCACCGGGTCATTCAGCATTCCACCGTTCTGATCAACGACCGGGACATAATAACACTGATCTTTCTGCATCCGCTCCATATCGCGCGGACTGAGCATTTTCATCAGCCGCAATGCATCCGGACCCTTAATCTCAACCTGACGTTCGCAGGCTACATCCCAAACCTGCACATGTTTCTTGAGGTGTGCCGCATCTGCTTCGACACTTTCAAAAAATGTCGGCAACAACATATGGTTATAGACAGTATATCCACCAACTCCGGCGGCTTCGACGCCGGGTGTAAACGGAGTTTTGCGGACGCGGCGACTGGGCGTGATTACGGCCATATCAAAACCCCTCGGGAAGGAATACCAGATCACTGACAGGTGCTTTTGATCCTGCCTCGGTCAGCATTTTGTGTAACTGACCGCGATGGTGCGTCTGATGATTGAACATGTGAATCACGCATTGAGCGTATGATTTGGTTACATCAGCCTCTTTTGCAGCCGAATACCACGTAAAATCCCCGGTCAACGGCCCGTCTTCAAGGCCATGAGCCCAGCCTTTGATACGCTCATCAATCTCCTCGCGCATTGGCAACCATTCAGAAAGATCGCCACATATCGAAGTGCTTTCCGGAATGCCGCCACCGGGGCCTGGACCTTTGTCAAAACGGGAAATCCAAATCCAGTCGCCCCACAGTAGGTGGTTCGCGGTGCCGAGTATCGAACCGAAAAAAGCGCCACGATCACGTGTCAGTTCAGCCAGCGAAAGCTTTTCAAGAAAGCCTGACAACTGATTGTTTTGCCACCGATTATATCGCGACATCTCCTGTGCGTAGGCCGCGGTGATCATCACTTGGGCCCGTGCCAGTCGATCTGACAGATTTCCGCCGAACGTCCTTCAAAATCCCAAACCCGACCAAAGGCGCGTACACGGCCCTTGCTGGCCGTGGCTACAGTGATGTCCGGACCCATCCAGTATTCGGTATTCGATATTACAATATCGCTTTCCTTATCCTTGCCCTGAACCGGAAAGACCGTGCCCTGAATTTTCTTACCAACAGTTATGTGCCGGTTCTTGCCATCGTTCACGTAGGATACGGGCTGCCGTTCGGCGCCAAGGAACTCACCCACCAAAATCGAGAACAGCCCGGTAGTACCTCGTGCCTGCCCCGAGAAAATCTTGACCAATCCTTCATAGGCTGCGTGGCTGGCACGATCGTCGATAAACACTGCAGCCTTCCAGTTGCCGCGCGACATCATTCCCGGAATTTCGATCAGCAAACCGATATTCAAACCAGACAGATCTTCGTCGCCATAATGGCCGCTATCGATGCGCACGCCACCCCAGGTCTGACAATGCCCTTCGGTTGGTTCATGCTTGCCCAGCGAAACCACGCACGGACAGAAAACCGTGCAATTGCAATTCAGTACAAGCTCGCCTTTAATTGCCCACGGCGTCAAACCGGGGTCTTTGCGATCCGCAGCCGGATGTCGGCTGTCGATCTTCTCGGCGACTTCCAGTCGGTCGTTTGCCATTCTTAATCCTCCTTCAAATCAGGCCAAATCCGATTGCAACCGACGCGGCAATCAGTGCTCCACCCAAGGGCCGGGTAATCCAGCGCCCCAAGTCGGGCAGTTTCTCAAAAACCATGATGATGGTCGCCAGCCCCATGAAAGCCAGGTTCATGACACCACCCACAAAGGCCAAAAGCATCAGTGCCCAGCAACACCCAAGGCAAACCAGTCCCAGCCGAATGCCATTGCGCCACGGACCTTCATCCCAATGGGTCATGAAGAACATCATGGGTGAGCGGCATTTCTCCAGACAGGCATCCTTAACAGGTGAAAATTGATAGCCACCGGCAACAGCCAGAAGCCCTGCGGACAGAAAACGGGTGCCGCTTTGGCCCAAAGGATCGATCAGACCGGCCTGAAACAGCGCCATTTGCACCCCGGCGGCTAAGAGCGAAAACCCCAACCAAACGAAAAGGTATCCGCCAAGCAGGTGCCCCATATGGACGCCCGCACCAGTCTCACCCAGTTCTTCATATGTTGCGAGAGCCGGTAGAACAGTCGGGGCCATCATTGCGGCCGACATCAACACCCACATCAAAACCATCCGGACAAATCCGGCGGCATCTGGGGTGACAACGCACAGACTTGACCAGAAGTCCGCCCCGTAAACCATTCCGATCTGACGCAATTCCGCTGGAACTGACATCAGATATAAAACGGTCCACGCTCCAGCTATGCCGATGAAAAGCGCCAGCCAGTGCGGCGCGGTCATTGCCCTGATGCGTTCCGACAGCATGGCTCTCCCTCCCTCGCTCCCGACTCATCTCTTGCTTTTCAAATGTCAGACTTTTAAATGTCAGACAAATAAAAAATTACAAATCGTGCGCCAAACATGAAAATCGACCCTTTGAAACCTGCCGATCTTTCGGCGCAAATCGCTCAGGCCATCCGCGATGCTATTGTCACGGGAAAGCTGATCGTAGATGAACGCCTGCCGTCCGAGGCGGAACTGGCGGACCAATTCCGGGTATCGCGCCCCACTGTACGCGAAGCCCTGAAAAGGCTTGCAGCACAGTCGCTTATCCGTACTCAGCGCGGTGCCACAGGTGGCGCCTTCGTGAACCGCTTGAATTTCGAAGATGCGTATTCACAGCAGATTACGACCTCGACGTTACTATTGTCGATGAACGCCGTCAGCTTCGATACGGCCTGCGAGGCCCGATATGCACTGGAACGCGCATGTGCCCCCTTGTCCGCGCAACGACGTACAGCCGATCATCTGGCGACCATGCGTGCAGAGATATTCCGCCAATCGCAACCTGGCCTGACAGACGAGGCGTTTTGCGCATCAGACGTGGCATTTCACCGTGCCCTTGTCGATGGCGCGGCAAATCCAGTTCTGTCCTATCAGTTGGCTGGCGCGGTCGAGGCAATGCAACCCCTGATGAACATGATTACCTTCACGGCTCGTTCCCGCGAAGAAATTATCTTGTTGCATACTGCCATCGCAAACGCTCTTGAAACGCAAG
The DNA here is from genome assembly GCF_056537325.1 of Ruegeria sp. CF5. NCBI lineage: Bacteria > Pseudomonadati > Pseudomonadota > Alphaproteobacteria > Rhodobacterales > Roseobacteraceae > Ruegeria > Ruegeria sp. CF5. Next base: position 42,196 of record NZ_JBQFRI010000002.1, read on the forward strand.
ATGCCAAAGCGGTCGACACCGCCCTGATCGATCTTGAAGGCTATACCCGCAAACTTGCCCGGGACGTCGCGGAAAGCCGCCGCAAACACCCCTAAATATGGCAGTTGGAAAAGGCACTTGACGCAACTGGCCCCCCAAACGGACAATCAGGCAGGCAGCGTGACACCCGGCACGAAGACCGGAACTCTCAATAAAATTGAATATCAATTATTTACGGGAGGAAGTTATGAACCTTAGACCGGACCCGACATTCTATCCGTCCCCCAAACTGGCGATGGAAGGACCAACGGAAACATTGGCGTTCACACTGATGCTCAGCCCGGATTTCTCGCAACCTGATGGGCTGGCTGTGGTAAACACTGACCCGAACTCGGGCGATTTTGGCAAGATCGTCCACACTGTCATCATGCCCGAAACCGGGGACGAGTTTCATCATTTCGGCTGGAACGCCTGCTCTTCATCTCTTTCACCGCTCAGCGGTCACGCCTTTCTTGAGCGGAGGTATCTGATCATACCGGGCATTCGGTCCAGCCGTATATACGTGGTTGACGTCAAAAACCCGCTGGAAGCGAAGATACACAAGATTATCGAACCGGAAGAAGTGTTTGCAAAAACAGGATATTCCCGTCCGCATACCATTCATTGCGGACCGGAAGGCATATATGTCAGCACACTCGGCGGCGGTGGTCCGGATGGCACTGACGGCCCACCGGGTATCTTTATCATGGACTGCGAAACCTTCGACATCATCGGCCGGTATGAAATTGAGCGGGGCGTGCAGGACAAGCACTATGACTTCTGGTGGAACCTGCCACGCGACTACATGGTCAGTTCCGAATGGGCGCTGCCGCCACAATTCGAAAACGGCATCGTTGCCGAAGACCTGCTGTCGAATAAATACGGACACCGCATTCATTTCTGGAATCTGCGGAATCGCACAAATATTCAGACCATTGATCTGGGCGAAAACCACCAGATGGCGCTGGAAATCCGCCCTGCCCATGATCCGGTCAAACAACACGGTTTTTGCGGAGTGGTCGTAGATACAACCAACCTCCAAGGTGCAGTATTTACATGGTGGCGGAATGACGACGGAACGTTCGAAGCGAAAAAGACGATTACGATAGATCCGCAACCAGCTGATCCGAACGACCTGCCCGAGCTTCTCAAAGGGTTTTCAGCCGTACCGCCGTTGGTCACCGACATCGATCTAAGCTTGGACGACAAATACCTTTACGTCTCGTGCTGGGGGACCGGCGAGATGCATCAATACGACGTTTCCGACCCAATGAACCCCACTCTTGCCGGCAAAGTTGATATCGGTGGGATCGTCAAAAAGACCAAGCACCCCAACGGCAACGACTTTGGTTATGGCCCCCAAATGGTCGAAATCAGCCGGGACGGCAAACGTGTTTACTGGACCAATTCGTTGTATTCCACGTGGGATGACCAGTTCTACCCCGGTGATCGCGGCGCTGCGATGGTCAAGGCGGATGTCGGGGAAAACGGCGGTCTGACGCTTGATCCGAATTTCTGGGTCGAGTTCCCAAAGGGTTATCGCAGCCACCAAATCCGGCTCGAAGGCGGAGACTGTTCGACTGACAGCTTCTGCTACCCGTCGGCCTGAGTTGGAGTATCTGACGACGACCACGGCCGGGCTTTGGCTGGCCGTGGTGTTAAGCGGACTCTATCACGGCCTTAACCCCGGTATGGGTTGGCCCTTGACCGTGTCTGCCGCGATGATGGAGCGCCGTCAGGCCGCGCTGTGGAAAGCGCTGGGTGCACTGGCCACCGGGCACTTTCTGGCCATGCTCGGTATCCTGCTACCATTCGCGCTTATGGCCGTGTTGGTCGAATACCAGTCAGAAATCCGCATCGGCGCCGCCCTATTGGTCATCGCGATGGGTCTTTATGTCATGATCACGCGTCGCCATCCCCGAATGCTGTCTCGAATTCCGCCCGGCAAGCTGATCTTGTGGTCCTTTCTTGTGGCACTGGCTCACGGAGCCGCATTGATGCTGGTTCCGATATACCTCGGCCTCTGTGGCCTTGACGAACTGGACACCGGCCACAGGGCCGTTTCTGAAATCATGGCAACCAACATGGCCCTGACACTGGCCGTGGCATCGATTCATACGCTAGCTATGGTCACAGCCGGGGGCGGACTGGCTTTTGCCGTCTATCGTTGGCTGGGGTTAAAGTTCCTGTCGCAAGGCTGGTTCGATCTGGAGCTCGTCTGGGCCTTAAGCCTTTTGGTTGTCGGAGGCCTGGGCTTGTGGTCAGCGCTTTAGGGGCTTTCACAGGCCGAAAACCGAGCTAAGTAGCTAACCTTCAAACATTGCGAGGATCGGATGATACCCACCATTAACGCAGCAATTGCTGTTTTGACGATCGGTTTCGGACTGTTCGGGTTTCTGGCGCCGGCGTGGACAGCCGCTTCGCTGGATCTGGCGCCGACCAACAGCACAATGGGTTTGAGCGAAATGCGCGCTTCGGTTGGCGGGCTTTTTGTCGTTACGGGCGCTGCGGTTTTGTTGCTCAACAGCCCGACTGCGTATTTGATGTTGGGAATTGTCTATGCGGGCACTGCACTGGGTCGTTTTGTTTCCTTGGCGCTGGACAACCCACCAATTGCAAAAGCGCTGCTATTTGGAGGAATCGAGGCGGTACTGGCAGCACTACTGATCGCTACAAACCTCAATAAATCCGTATAATTAATTAATAACATTAACCTTTCCCCGAAGCATTCTCTATTTGCATCCCTCCAAGCCGTCACCTATATATGTCATGTCCTTAGGGACTATGGACATAAACGCGCTCGTAATAAACGGATCGGACCCGGGGGCGGTACCCGGCGACTCCACCATACATCCTTCATTTGGGGATCATGGGGTCGAAACAGGATCGACGGACGTCTAAAGGGGTTAGCTTTGTCTCGGCGGGGTGCCACCGTACCGGCCCAAACAGTACAATTGCAAATGACAATCGTGCTCCGGTTGCAGTTGCTGCGTAAGCAGTAACAAGACCGAAACTTAAGCCCTTGCGCCTAGCCGCGTAAGGCGGGGTTCGCAGGTACCTGGCAACAGAAACCTGCACTTACCTTTCATGTTTGCCCTTTTTGACCACGAACATCCTTTTGTTCATGGTTTTTTCACTCTCTTTTTGCACGGTTTTCGTCAATGGTTGGAGAACGGACATGACGAAATCAGAATTGCTCAAAGCCTGGTACTCTGAAGTTTGGGAACAGGGAAACACAGACGCCATCGACCAGTACTTTTTACCGGATACGATGGCCGAAGGGTTGATACCGGAAATGCAGGTTGGGGCAGATGACTTCCGTGATCTGGTAACCGCGTTCCGGCACCTGCTGGGAGATATCCGTGTGGAGCTGCCGAAAATCATTGAGGAAAATGATTGGCTCTCTGCAATTCTGCATGTTCATACGTCTCGCGCCGACACCGGTGCTGCGGTCGAAGTCTCTGGTCAGGTCATGGCTCGGTTCAAGGACGGAAAAATGGTCGAGGCCTATAATCAATTCGACTTCGTTTCGTTCTTTGAGCAACTTGGTCAGCTGCCACAGGATACCCTGCCCGTTTGCATGACCGGTCAAAGGCTCGACTGGGTCTGATAATATTGACGGTTCGGACCATTCCGCTGTACCTAAGGCTCATGGGGTAACGTTGCGAACACCCCGTGAGGCGACAGCCCAAGTTTCGCATGTATCCACGTCTGAAGGAGACATGCCATGGCTGCCCCAAATGCCATCAAGGTTCAGCAACTGTTACGTCTAGTCGGAACACCGCAGTCACCGATCATCGTTGATATCTGCCTGGAAGACGACTTTTCGGCCGATCCCTATCTGATTCCTGGTTCAGTTCGCCTTTCGCACACCGACATGAAGGGAATTCGCGAGGTTTTTCAGGACAAACCCGGCGTTATTGTATGTCAGCAAGGCAAAAAGCTTAGCCAGGGTTTGGTTTCCTTATTGCGCGGAGAAGGTTACGACGCCGAATTTCTGGAAGGCGGGATGTTTGCGTGGCGGGATACTCCGGACGCTGTGAGAGTGCCATTTGCTGCGCTCCCAATGCCTCCAGGGGGAAGCACACTTTGGGTCACCCGACATCGGCCCAAAATCGACCGGATCGCCTGCCCCTGGCTTATCCGCCGATTTGTTGATCCGTCTGCACGCTTCCTTTTTGTCTCCCCTTCCGAGGTTGAAGGAGTGGCCGAACGGTTTGGCGCCACACCATTTGACATCGAAGGCCAATTCTGGAGCCATCGGGGCGAAAATTGTACTTTTGATACAATGTTGGACGAATTCGGGCTGCGAACCCCTGCCCTGAATCGCTTGTCCGAGGTTGTTCGCGCAGCAGACACCAATCGCCACGACCTTGCCCCCGAGGCCGCTGGCCTGCTCGCCGTTTCCGTCGGTCTGTCGCGCCAATACAGGGATGATCACGAGCAGCTGACGGCCGGAATGCACCTTTATGACGCTTTGTACCGCTGGGCGCGGGACGGGTTCACTGAAACGCACGACTGGCCGTCGGAGCGCAAGAAATGACCCCGACAAATGGCGAACTCGTTGCCGTATTTGGCCGCATTGGCCTGCTGTCATTCGGCGGACCAGCTGCGCAGATTTCATTGATGCATCAGGAACTTGTGGAACGACGACCCTGGCTGGACGAGCAAACCTATTTGCGCGCACTTTCGTTGTGCATGCTTCTGCCCGGCCCGGAAGCAATGCAGTTGGCCACTTATGCAGGCTGGCGTTTGCGGGGTGTGGCGGGCGGGCTGATCGCCGGTGGTCTGTTTGTACTGCCTGGTGCACTGATCATTTCGGTGCTTGTCGGGCTTTATGCTGCGTTCGGGGAACTACCTCTGGTTCAATCGGCCTTTCTTGGGGTCAAGGCAACGGTCATCGTGATCGTCCTGCAGGCACTCAGAAACCTATCGCGCAAGGCGTTGACGGACAGAGAGCATCGGATCATCGCTATATTGGGCTTTCTGGCCATTTTCGCCCTGAACATCCCTTTCCCACTGATTATTCTGGGTGCCGCCATTTGGGGGTATCTGACTTCGGCTGAATCCGGTTCTGACGGGAGTTTCCCAGACGCGCCACCAACCGCGCCAATTCGAACCGCGATCATCTGGCTGACCCTCTGGCTTGCGCCTCTGTTCACACTTTCGATGACCGGTCCCAAATTGTTGAGTGATCTGGGCTGGTTCTTCGCCCGACTGGCAGTTGTCACGTTCGGCGGGGCCTACGCCGTTCTGGCTTACATGACGCAAACAGTCGTGGAAAAATACAACTGGATCACCACAGACCAGATGATTGACGCGCTGGGTCTTGCCGAAACGACCCCCGGGCCGCTGATACTGGTCACACAGTTTGTCGCCATGCTCAGCGGGCAAACGGCGGGTGGGCCAGCCCTTGCGATCGCCGCTGGGATGATCGCGCTTTGGGCGACCTTCATTCCATGCTTTTTGTGGATTTTTCTTGCCGCACCTTATCTGGAACAAATTGCCGCCCGACCGCGCCTGTCGTCGGCTCTGCATGGAATCACGGCAGCCGTGGTCGGCGTGATTCTCAACCTGTCTGTTTGGTTTGGTCTGAATGTTCTTTTTAGCAGCGTTCCCGAATTTCAATTCGGGCCTCTTTCCCTGCCAGCGCCGGGAATGGACTCACTGAACATCACCGCATTGATTTTAACCCTTGTCGCCGGGCTATTGATTTTCCGACTAAAATTCGGGATTGGAAGGGCGTTAACCGTTATGATTCTGGCGGGCCTGATTGCTCACTTCGTATAACCAATAATGCGCAAGACGGCCTTTTGTTTCCAGTCGAATCCCCTATGCTGAATACAACCACTTTCGAGGATCAAACATGTCGCAAGACATCGACTATGGAAATCTGATGCACACGGCCATGCGGGGCCTGATCAAGACGGTCTTGCGCGACGTGTCCAAAAACGGGCTGCCGGGGACGCATCATTTCTTCATCACGTTCGATACCCGCCATGCGGGAGTGGAATTGGCCGACTGGCTGCGGGAGCGCTACCCGGATGAAATGACCGTCGTTATGCAGCACTGGTTCGAAAACCTGACCGTCGGCGATGAAGGGTTCTCGATCACGCTGAATTTTGGTGACACGCCGGAACCGCTGTACATCCCCTACTCTGCGATCAAGACATTTGTGGATCCGTCCGTGGAATTCGGCCTGCGCTTCGAAAGCTCGGAGGACGATGACGAGATCGTGCAGATCGAAGACGAGCCGGACCACTTGCAGACCGAAGAACCCGAGACACATCACGACGCCGATGTGGTTTCACTGGACAGCTTCCGGAAATAATGCGCGGAACAGACTGGCTATTGCCGTTTCAGGAACGTTTCGACAGAGCGTGATTTTTCGCCGTTGCGAAACCGTGAAAAGGACAGATCCAATCCGCCGTCCGCAAGCGTCCGATCAAACTGCTGCAACTCGTACCCACCGTTGTCATCTATAAACAGCGAGAACACCGTTAGAGTGTCACCTTTAATCCGCCCCCAAACAAAAGGCTCGCCTTTCATCGGGTTCAGTGGCACCTCATGCCCGAATACGTCACGCTTCATCGCGGCGGAAAAAACCTCGTTCCTGTCTGTAGGACGGAAATCTATCGAGTATTTCTGTTCTTTCACCCGTCCATCGGACTTATAAGTCGTCGTTGACCAACTGACATTGAACCCGGTTTTCAATTCGGAAATTGACACACTCATATCGCGTGGGGTTGACGTGCCATCGGCATCCACAAGTTCGGCCGATCCTACATAGTCACCAACGAAAGGCGTGATTCCCGAGGCAGCGGCCTGAAGCGTCAGCACCACCATCCACATAGACACGGTCAATGCGTATAATGCGATGAACAGCGCTTGAGGGCGGTTTGATGCACGCATGAGAGTCTCCGTCACAGATGGCCTGCCCATACTAACCACCACCCGGCTACGCACAATGGGGCTGTTTCGATGACCACGTATAATTGAACTGTCCTCTCGCCTATACCTTTGCACAGCTTAAGTTTATGGTGCGCGCAACTGGCCGATTGCACCAAGGCATGGTCCCGGTTAAACGGCATACAATCGCATACATGACGGAGTGACAGATGTCCCAGACCCGCACCGAATCCGACAGTTTTGGACCGCTTGAGGTCCCCGCAGACAAATACTGGGGCGCGCAGACCCAACGCTCGATCATGAACTTTCCAATTGGCTGGGAAAAGCAACCCGTCGCCATCGTACGTGCGCTGGGCGTCATCAAAAAGGCCTGCGCCATGGCAAACAAGGCCAGCGGCAAACTGGAACCTGAACTGGCTGATGCAATCATTCAAGCCGCAGGCGAAGTTATAGAAGGCAAGTTTGACGACAATTTCCCCTTGGTTGTCTGGCAGACCGGTTCGGGCACACAGTCCAACATGAATTCGAACGAGGTCATCGCGAACCGCGCCATCGAGATTCTGGGTGGCGTGATCGGATCGAAAAGCCCCGTACACCCGAACGATCACTGCAATATGGGGCAATCCTCAAACGACACGTTCCCCACGGCCATGCATATCGCCACAGCGATGAGCGTTAGGGATGTGCTGATGCCGGGGCTGGAAAAACTGGCTGCCGGGCTTGAGCAGAAGTCTGACGAGTTCAAGGATATCATCAAGATCGGCCGAACCCACACGCAGGACGCGACCCCTTTGACACTGGGTCAGGAGTTCTCGGGCTATGCTCATCAGATCCGCCAGGGTATTGCGCGGGTTAACGCAGCCATGCCGGGAATTTATGAGCTTGCGCAGGGCGGCACGGCGGTTGGCACCGGCCTAAATACCCAGAAAGGTTGGGGTGAAACCGTGGCGGCCAATATGGCTGAAATCACCGACCTGCCCTTTGTTACGGCCCCCAACAAATTCGAGGCATTGGCCGCGCACGACGCCATGGTGTTCCTGTCCGGCGCATTGGCAACGATTGCGGGTAGCTGCTACAAAATTGCCAACGACATCCGTTTTCTGGGTTCTGGCCCGCGTTCGGGTTTGGGCGAATTGATCCTGCCGGAAAACGAACCCGGTTCGTCGATCATGCCAGGCAAGGTCAATCCAACTCAGGCCGAAGCGCTGACACAGGTTGCGGCCCATGTGATGGGCAACGATGCCGCCATCAAATTCGCCGGCAGCCAGGGGCATTTCGAGCTTAACGTCTACAACCCAATGATGTCCTATAACCTTTTGCAGTCGATCCAGTTGCTGGGTGATGCAACCGACAGCTTTACCGAGCGGATGTTGATGGGCACTCAGGCCAACGAGCCGCGTATCGACAAGCTGATGAAGGAATCCCTCATGCTGGTGACGGCGCTTGCGCCCACCATCGGCTATGACAATGCGACCACCGTGGCCAAAACGGCTCACAAGAACGGCACGACACTCAAAGAAGAAGCAATCGCGCTGGGCTTTGTCGACGAAGCCACATTTGACGCCGTGGTGCGGCCTGAACAAATGATCGGTCCGAAAGACTGATGGGCAAGCCGGTAAATCTGAACCGGTTTCGAAAAGAAAAAGCGCGGGCTGAAAAAAAGGCCCGCGCAGACCAGAATGCTGTCAGGTTCGGCCGATCCAAGGCAGAGAAGGATTTGGACAAAGCCCGGCATCAAAAAGCGCTTCGCGATCACGATGGGCACGAGGTAGACAAATGAGCGGGCGCCCGGTCAAACGCTCCTTAACGCTCAAAGGCCATCGAACCTCGGTATCTCTAGAAGAGGAATTTTGGCGGGCATTTCGGGAAATCGCCGAAGAAAGAAACCTTCCGATCAATGCCTTGGCATCTGAAATTGATGTTGAAAGAGATCCCGAAACAGGCCTCGCCTCGGCAATTCGCGTATTCATCCTGAATTGGTACCAAAGTCGGAATTGAGGCTTGCCAAATCCGACGCATGTGGGTTGAATAACAATTAGAACAAAAAGGGTACATTTATGACCAAAGCTATTCCCGGCCCGGACGGGCAACTTCGTTGTGCTTGGTGTCAAAGCGCGCCCGAATTCTTTGATTACCATGATCAGGAATGGGGATACCCGGTTGGCGATGATCGGCGTCTGTTCGAAAAACTTTGCTTGGAGAGCTTTCAGTCAGGCCTAAGCTGGCGCACCATTCTGTCCAAACGCGAAAACTTCCGAAAGGCATTTTTGGAATTTGATTTCAAAAAAATAGCAGAGTTTTCTGATGCGGATGTCGAACGCCTACTTCAGGACAGTGGTATCATCCGCCATCGCGGCAAGATCGAAGCCGTAATCAATAACGCGCGCCGCGCTCAGGAACTGGTAGCATCCGAGGGGTCGCTTGCTGCTTATGTTTGGCGATACGAACCGTCGCCCGAAAGTCGTCCGGAACCGCAGACTGTATCCACCTCGCCGGAATCGGTGGCAATGTCGAAAGACCTCAAGAAACGCGGTTGGAAATTCGTCGGCCCAACCACCGTATTTGCCTTTATGCAGGCAATGGGACTGGTCAATGACCACGCAAGAGATTGCGTCATGCGCGAAAAATCGGCGCGTTTGCGCGGTGAGTTCACCAAGCCTGAATAAGGCGCCCCGCAGGGCGCCTTATTTATTAATCACACCGACGCGCGATAGATTTTATCAATATTGGTGCCAAGAGCCGCGTTGAAATCGGCATCGCTCATCTGCTTGGACAAACCTTCGGTGAGTGCACGCGAAAAAGATGCGATCATCTTGGCGTTCTGGTTCAACAGATCACAAGCCTCTTCCGTTGAATAACCGCCCGACAGGGCCACGACGCGCAAGACCCGCGGGTGATCCGCAAGCTCATCGAAAAGATTGGCGTTGGTCGGAATGGTCAGTTTCAGCATCACATCCTGTCCGTCACCAAGCTGATCGAGGTTTTTGAGGATTTCCGCCTTCAGGATATCCTCGGCCTCGGCCTTGGTTTCAGAATGGATGTTCACCTCGGGTTCGACAATCGGAACCATGCCCGCTGAAATCACCTCGCGGGCAACATCAAACTGCTGCGCAACTACTGCCGCGATGCCCTCGGCATTTGCCTCATGGATGACCGAGCGTTCCTTGGTTCCAAAGACACCATTTGCCTTGGCCAGAGTTTCGGCCAGCCCCGGGATGGGTTTCATCATCTGAACACCATTGGCCTGGTCTTCCAGACCTTTGTCGATCTTCAGAAATGGTACCACCCCTTTGACCGACCACAGGTAATCGGCAACCTTGCGGCCATCGATCTCTTCTCCCAGTGTACGTTCAAACAGGATCGCGCCGATGACTTTGTCCTTGGTAAAATCGTTCGCAAGGATGATGCGCGCGCGCATCTTCTGCACCTCGCTGAACATCTCTTCTTCGGACCCGTATTGCGATGCGTCTACCCCATACAGCGCCAGCGCCTTGGGGGTCGAACCGCCACTCTGATCCAGTGCAGCGATAAAACCCGCACCATTTGTCATCTGCTCGCGCTGATCTGCTTTGGACATAACACATTTCCCGTTCAATTTTGATTCCGCTTTGTGCATTCGCATACATCAAGGCGTTGATGGATGGTAGTTTGTTAGCGCTCAAGAAGCCTAAGCCAAATCCCGTCTTTCGCCCGAACCGTAAGATGAGCGACCGGAACAGGGTCGCGGCCTGCAACGCGCTCGACCCGGAACCGGCGCAACAACATCGACAATATCAGGGGGCCCTCGACCATCGCGAAACCGGCACCGGTGCAGACGCGCGGGCCAGTGGAAAACGGAATGAATGCCTTACGCTGACACTCCCTAACGTTATCGCTCTGCCAGCGCGCCGGATCAAATTCATCCGGGCGTTCCCACAGCCGTTCGTGGCGGTGCAGATGCCATGGGCTGAGAACCACTTGCGACCGCACCGGAATGTCCCTGCCTCTGAATTGTTCCGGGCACGTCGTTTCACGTACCATCATAGGTACAGGTGGATACAGCCGCAGCGTCTCGCGAAAGACATCCCGGCTGACCCTTAGTTTTGACATGACTGCAAAGGACCGCTCGTCCAGTGCCTCGGCCTCGGCGGCCACCTTTTCCTGCCAATCGGGATAAAGCGCCATCAGGTACAGCGCCCAGGCCAGAGCCGACGCACTGGTCTCATGCCCGGCAAGAAAAAAGATGGCGACTTGATCCACCATTTCCTGAGTATCAAACACCGCGCCCGTTTCGGGATCACGCGTCGTCATGATTTTGGTTGCCAGATCATCAGGAGCTGTTCCCGCGGCGATAGCCGCTGCGCGTTCATCTGTCATTTTGCGGATCAGTGAGCGAATTCGAGCCGCGTTTTTTCTGGTCTCGCCAGAGTGAAACTTGGGAAACCAACCCGGAACCGGAATAAATGCAGCAAGGTTCAGCAGAGGCTGAGCACGTTGATATGCCCGGAATCTGGAAAACACCTGCGCGGCGGTTTCATCCTCGATAGGGACCGAAAAGAGTGTGCGAAAGATCACGTCTGCGGCGGCGTGGCTTGTCACCTCCTCAATCTCTGTTTCCTCTCCAACCAAGGGGCGCAGGCGGTCCACACAGGATTCGGCCGCAGACCACATTGCCGGAAAGGTATCTTTCAACCGTCCGCCTTCGAAAGCCGGATCAATAATGCGCCGTTGCCGTTTCCATGTCTCGCCATTGGTCAGAAATACCGAGTCGCCCAAAAGCGGCCGCAACCCTTCGCGGATACGATCCGACTTAGGAAAATCGTCGGGGCGATCCTTCAGAACCGTATCGACCAGCTCAGGTTGATTTATGAGGTAGGAGCGAAAGAACACGGTTCTGAATTCAGCCATCCACGCGCGATAAAGTCTTGCGGGCTGCGCCGACAGAATGTCCTGCCGAAACAGGTTCAGATAACGCCAGAGTGATACCCTGTCGGGTCGCGCATTTGGTTTGGGGGGGATCATGCAGCTATCGACCGGTGTTTTGACACGGCGATATCAATCCGTGACTTCGAGGGCGCTCGACCTTTGAAACGATCCGCCAGGGTAACCGGCCCGGCGGTAATGCGGAAATAGTCGTACTCTCCGGGCCGATCAAAGGCACATAGATATTGAAAATGCAGCCGGAAAAACCGCCATCTCAATTCCGCCCAACGCTGCGGTGAAAGAGTTTGTGTAAAGGCTGCCGACAAAACCAGCGGCCAGCGTTTTTCCGGTGCCGCGACGCCGCTGACGGCAACGGGGTCACACAGGGCAAAAGCACACCCGTCGCCCGGAGCAGTCACATCTATCCAGGTCACCTCGTCACGCGTGCACAGATAGTTCAGATCCGCCCTTAACCGCTGCGCCATCGGTAGAAAGGAAACCATCGGCACGACCTGCCCCAGAGACAGAAACGCCAGCTTGGGGCCATTTTCCGGAACCCGCCCATCCCGGATCAGGTCGGCCAGTAAAGACACCCCCAGATTGGCGCCAGAACTATGGCCAACGACCAGAACCTCGTCTTCGTCACCTTGTAGGGCTCGCTCGACCAACTCTTTGAAATCCTGCAGACGGCTTTCCATTTCTGGCGAGTACCTCCCCCAAAGACGGGCGGAATGCGCATAGTTGTGCAGGAGGTAGTAAGCAAACAGCTTATTATCGATTTTTCGAAACCAGCGCAGCACCCCATAGCCAAGCGCAAGCGACGGTACCAACGCGAACCACCCCACCAGTGGGAGAATGAGAGTTGCTAGTATCCATCCAACAAGGACCGCTGCCACCAACTGCAATATTAACATCGCGACAGGATATAGGGCGGCAATGACCGGACCTTTCCGCAGACGCATCAGACGCCAAAGCGAACCGGAAGACATATATATCCAAGCTGTTCGCAGCATCTGCAGATAGGTTCCGGGAATGGAATTCGACATGCTGCTGCGAACGATGTCCGACCAAACCAAAACTTCGACTTTGGATTGAACATCCTGGCCGTCCTGACAGGAAAACACCTGCCAGCCATAAGGACCGCTTGTAGATTTTGCCTCTATTGCGATGTCATAGCCGGAAATTTTCGCCTGCTCGCGACCCTCCTTGCGGTATAGCTCACGATAGCGGCGGGGATGAATCGGATCGTAGCCCGGAATGTAAAAAACCCGGCGTCTGTGAACGTTTGTTCGGGATTCCTGACTGCTCATCACCATGACCTCTGCCGGGCACGTTAGCGCAGTCAAATGGCAAGTGTAAGGCTTGCCATCTGCGTCACTTTCGAGGTTAACCCAGAACAGCCAAAGCCGGGAACGTTTCCAAAAGCCACCAGCTGAATTCGGTAAACAAGCCAGTAATCAGCATGATGCCGACGAACAGCAACAGCCCGCCCATCACCTTTTCGATCAACCCCATGTATGGCTTGATACGGTTCATGACAGACATTGACCGGTTGACGAACATGGCGGCAAGCAGGAACGGAATTCCAAGCCCCGCAGCGTAAACGCCAAGCAGCACAGTTCCCCGCGCGACCGAACCTTCGGACGCCGCCAATGACAGGATCGCCCCCAGTTGCGGACCGATGCAGGGTGTCCAGCCAAAGGCAAATGCCAGCCCAAGAAGGTATGCACCAAAAACCGAACCACCTGCCTCGCCGGCGTCTACGCGCGCTTCACGGTCAAGGATCGGAATTCTGAAGACGCCCATGAAATGCAGCCCGAAAACGATGACAACCGCGCCGGAAATTTTGGCGAACAACACCTGATTCGTCAGCACAAACGCCCCAAAAGCCGAAGCTGTGAACCCCAGCAACAGAAAGACGGTGGACAGCCCCATAACAAAGAACAGGGCAGCCAATGTTGCTTTGCGCCTCGCCTGCACCTCATCCTGCATTTCATGAAGGGTAACGCCGCTCATATACGCCAGATAGGGCGGCACGATCGGCAAAACGCAGGGCGAGAGAAAACTGATAATCCCGCCGATCATGGCGACGAACATGGCAGGCAGCAGACCCGCGTCGATGATTTCAATTCCGAACATGTTTCTCGACATATGCCATCGCTTGACCCGCGTCACGGGGCCAATCGGTCACATCCTCGTGGTCTGATGCTGGACAGCACAGAAAAGGCCGAATATCTGCAATGTATGAATGACGTGACCGATACTCTGGATGCATTGGGGTTGCTTTGTCCCCTGCCCGTCCTGAAAGCCCGAAAAAGACTTAAACATCTGCCTGACGGTGCCGTCTTGCAGGTGCTGGCAGATGACCCCGCAGCTGTCATCGACGTTCCGCATTTCTGTGCAGAGGCGGGCCACTGCTTGATTTCCCAAGGCGAGCAAGACGGCCACCAGTTCTATCTTATCCGCAAAGGCGGATGAAAAAGGCGGGCCCGATTGGACCCGCCCTGTTCAGTTCATCAGCTTCCCAGCGACCACCATCCACGCCGCTTGGGCTTGGGCGGCTCCTCTGGCTGAGGCGGCTCTTCCGCCACCACCTCCAAAACCGGTTCCGGCTGTTTCTCGGCTTCTTCAGGCGCAGGTTCGACCTCAGATTCCGGTTCCACCGACTGCTGGGTTTCATCAGCGGACTGTTCTTTTGCCTCTTCGGCTTCAGCCTCCGGTTCAGGGCTTTCGGCCTCGCTTGGCGCATCGTCCGTATTTGCCGTTGCTTCAATCGGGTCGGCGTTCACGTCAACCTCGCTTACCACAACGATTTCTTCAGCCTCTGCAGCATTCTCGGAAAGATTGTCCTCTGCGGCTGGTTCAGAAGCCTCATTCGATGCTTCGGCTTCTGCGGGAGTTGAATCCTCTGTGGCTTCTACATCTTTCTTCTTCCGGCGCGGAGCACGACGCTTTTTCGGCTTTTGCGCCTTTTCAACGGCCTCTTCACTACTCTCACCTTCAGCGTCAGACGCGTCAGCCTCTGAGGGCGAAGCTTCCTGCGGCTGTTCAGAACCGTCTGCAGACTCAGCGGATTCTTCGCTGGATTCGTCATTCAAATCCGCCGCATCGGCGTTTCCACCACCCTTCTTGCGACGGCGGCGACGGCGTTTCCGCTTGGGTTTTTGTTCTTCTTCGGTCTGAACGATTTCTTCTTCGTCCTCTGCCGCATCGACCTGATCCATCAACGAAGCGTCCACTGAAACAACCGGCGCCGTTGCTTCCGGCACGATCCGGCTGGCGGTCTTGAACTTCTCCATCGAGAAGTCCGGGCTGACCAAATGCACGTCACCTTCAATCCGAACCGACAGGCCATACCGCGCCTCAATTTGTGCGATATGTTCGCGCTTCTGGTTCATCAGGAAGTTGGCGATGCTAACCGGGCAGCGCACCAAAACCTCACGCGACCGGCGACGCGTACCTTCTTCTTCGATCTGCCGCAGTATCGACAGCGCCATGTTGTCATCAGACCGGATCAGACCGGTACCATGGCAGGATGGGCAAGGTTGCGTAGTCGCCTCAAGCATTCCCGGACGCAGACGCTGACGGCTCATCTCCATCAGGCCAAAACCCGAGATGCGTCCCATCTGAATACGCGCACGATCTGTTTTCAGCTTATCTTTCAGACGCTTTTCGACCGCCGAGTTGTTCTTGCGTTCATCCATATCGATGAAGTCAATAACAATCAGACCGGCCAGATCGCGCAGACGCAACTGGCGAGCGACCTCGTCAGCGGCCTCAAGATTGGTCTTGAGCGCAGTTTCCTCGATCGAGCCTTCCTTAGTAGCCCGGCCCGAGTTCACGTCGATCGCCACCAGCGCCTCGGTCACGCCGATCACGATATAGCCGCCGGACTTCAGCTGAACCGTCGGGTTGAACATCCCGGCCAGATAGCTTTCCACCTGATACCGTGCAAACAATGGCAGCGCATCCTCATACCGTTTCACGTTCTTGGCGTGGGATGGCATGATCATCTTCATGAAGTCCTTGGCAATGCGGTAACCGCCTTCGCCTTCAACAAGAACTTCATCAATATCGCGATTATACAGATCTCGGATCGACCGTTTGATCAAATCGCCTTCTTCATAGATCTTTGCAGGTGCAATGGATTTGAGCGTCAGTTCCCGAATTTGCTCCCACAGGCGCTGCAAATATTCATAGTCACGCTTGATTTCCGACTTAGTCCGCTTTGCACCGGCGGTCCTGACAATCAGCCCTGCCCCGGTCGGGACATCAATTTCAGATGCAATATCCTTCAGCTTCTTGCGGTCAGCCGCGTTGGTGATCTTGCGGCTGATACCGCCACCACGCGCAGTGTTGGGCATCAACACACAATAGCGTCCGGCAAGTGACAGATACGTCGTCAAAGCAGCGCCTTTATTGCCGCGCTCTTCCTTTACAACCTGCACCAGAAGAACCTGGCGCACCTTGATAACTTCCTGAATCTTGTATCGGCGCGGACGCGGCTTGCGCGGCGGACGGATATCCTCGCTGTCGTCTTCGTCAGCGACGGATTCAATACTGTCGTCCTTGTCCGTTGCATCAGAACGGGCAACCGTTGGCTTTTGGTCGTCTTCGTCCTCAGCCTCAGCGGCGGCGCCATCTTCCTCGCCCCCACGATCTTCCTCTACGGTCTCGGCAGAAGAATCTTCACTGGACGCTTCTTCGGTGGACACTTCAGCGTTCTGCGCTTCATCGGTAACTTCCTCCGATGAAGCAGCGTCAGAGTCACCTTCAATCGCAACTTCCGCTGCATCGTCCGGGTTTACATCTTCTGATGTAGGCTCTTCAGGATTAGCTGGCGCGTCTGTTTCATCAACTTCTGCCGCTTCACCATCATCCGGCGTTTCAACAGGCGTTTCCGCGACCAGCTCGATCGGCGAAGTCCCTTCCGGCACCGCCAGATCCACCTCTTCCTCACCCGAGTCCAGGTCAATGGTCTCCATACCGGTCGGTTCGGACACCAATTCCTTGGTCTCGATCAGATCGTCAGATTTTACGTCTTCCGCCTTGGTACGGGACCGTGACCGCCGCCTCTTGGGCTTTGCCTCATCAGCCTCATCCCTCGCCTTCATCGCCTCGGCATAGGCGCGCTCTTCTTCCATCAGCGCTTCGCGATCAGCGACCGGAATCTGATAGTAGTCGGGATGAATTTCGGAAAACGCCAGAAACCCATGCCGGTTTCCGCCATAGTCTACAAACGCCGCCTGCAATGACGGCTCAACCCGCGTTACCTTTGCGAGATAGATATTGCCTGCAAGCTGTCGTTTGTTCTCGGATTCAAAGTCAAACTCCTCAACCTTGTTTCCGTCCACCACCACGACGCGGGTTTCCTCCGCGTGGGTGGCATCGATAAGCATCTTCTTTGCCATGTTTCCTTGGTGCACCGCGCCAAAAACGCTGTCCTCCGCCGTCCGGGAGGACGGGCGCTTTTGGGATGGTGTCTTGTCAGGGCGATTTCAGACGGCGCGCGGCAGGGTCTGGCGCATTGGCCCCCTGCCCGTTCATTCAATCGTCGCGCGCGCGTCATCGCGGTTCTTTCTCCGACAGGTGCGATACTAACCCGCTGCCTGCCCATTATTCCTTTCGCCCGACTACTCGGACAAAGGCATTCTACTGCCCACATCAGGGGCACAATCGGTCTGCTTTGCCTCGTGGGGACTATCGCCATCCGCGGCAGAGCAGCGAAACTCAAAGATTCGGGGCTTAGGGGCACCAAAACGGCCCGGCCCGTCCCGCCACAATAAAAGCAGTCTTGTGGAAAAGACAATGGGCAAACTGCAGTCCCACTGCTTCAAACACCCGATCAGAACCCATTCCCGTACACAAATGCACAGGCAACGACCTGATCAGACGGATCTCATCATCTGGCCAGAAATACTTCGGGGGTGAATTGAGCTGCAGGCTCAAGAGGGGGCTGGCCCCCTCCCGGCGCTAAATGGCACTTCTACAGATAGTCTGAGCGCTGCAGCCCGTACTTTGCCATCTTCTCGTTCAGTGTGCGCCTCGGCAGGCACAATTCGTCCATCACAGATGCAATCGACCCCTTGTGGCGGCGCATGGTGTTGTCGATCAGCATCCGCTCGAACGCCTCAACATATTCCTTGAGCGGCTTGCCTTCCGTCGTCATGACCGGCTGCATCTCTTCGTGATCCGACATGAGCAACGACGCAATCGTTCCCGATCCCCGCCGCGATTGCAGCACGGCCCGTTCGGCAATGTTGATCAACTGGCGCACGTTACCCGGCCAAGGTGCCTGCAACAGCTGCGCAGCCTCCTGAGCGCTGACCTGCGGTGCGTCACACCCATATTCTTCGGCGAATTGCTCGCTCAGGCGGGTAAACAGCGTCAGGATATCCTCTCCCCGCTGTCGCAGCGGCGGCATTGTGATACGCAACGCCGCCAGTCGATAGAACAGGTCCGGGCGCAGAACGTCCTCGCTGGTCTTGCCTGCCTCCTGCAGATTCGAAATGGCCACGATCCGGGTCTCGGCGGGCGTGCCCTGCTCATTCATCATGCTTAGCAAACGGGCCTGAAGCGTATCACTCAACGCTTCGACATCCTCCAGAACCAGCGTTCCGCCTCTTGCCTCTTCGACTGCGGGCAACTGAGCGTCCTCGGGCATCATCGGCCCAAACAGACGCTTCGACAGCGCCTCTTCCTCAAGCGCCGCGCAGGAAACCAGAACGAACTTCTTACCCGCCCGGCTGCCAACCGCATGCAACGCATGGGCCACAAGTGTCTTGCCTGTGCCGGTTTCGCCATCAATCAGCACATGACCATCGGCCTGTCCCAGATCCAGAATATCCTCGCGCAGGCGTTCCATCACCGGGCTGGCGCCGATCAGTTTGTTCATGATCTGGGTGCCGCCCGACAACTCACGCCGCAGCGCCCGGTTATCCAGTGTCAGACGTCTGGCATTGCTGGCGCGTTTGGCCAGTTCGGACATACGGTCCGGATTAAAGGGCTTCTCAAGGAAGTCGAACGCGCCAACGCGCATCGCTTCCACTGCCATCGGCACATCCCCGTGACCGGTAATCATGATAACCGGCAGGGTGCTGTCTACGCCCATGAGCTTTTTCAAAAGCTGAATACCGTCCATACCCGGCATTTTGATGTCCGAGATCACAATCCCGGGATAATCGGCGCCCAATACCTTCAGCGCCTCTTCGGCACTGGCAAAGGTTTCAGTATCGTATCCGGATAGTGCCAGCCATTGGCTGATCGACTGACGCATGTCTTGTTCGTCGTCCACAATGGCGATTTTCATGGCCTGTGCCATAATAATTCCTCGTTTATTCAGCGGCCTCGAGGCCGTCTTTGCCAAGTATCGGCAATTGCATTTCAAACACTGCGCCACCAAGTTGTCCATTGCGCGCGGTCAGCCGTCCCCCGTGGTCGTTCACGATCCCGGACGAGATGGCAAGCCCCAGTCCAACGCCGTCCCCGGGCTGCTTGGTCGTGTAGAACGGTTCGAACAGGTTCTCGATATCTTTGATCCCGTAACCGTTGTCGCGCACCGTAAGGACCGCCATGTCCCCCGCTGCAAGGATGATTTCAACATCCGGCTCTGCAACAGATTTGGTGGCATCCAGTGCATTTCGCAAGAGGTTCACCATGACCTGTTCGATCCGCATCCTATCCCCCAAGACTAACACAGGTTCCTCGGGAATGATCTGAGTGATCTTAACATGGCGCTGGCGCAACTGTGGCTCCATCATCGAAAGCGATGAAGCCAGTGCTTCGCTAAGATTTACTGGGGAAAACGCATCCGCCCCTTTTCGCGCATAGGATTTCAGCTGGCGTGTAATCGCGCCCATTCGCTCAATCAGACCGTCGATGCGGCCAAAGCTTGCCAGCGCTTCTTCCGGCCGGTTGCGACGCAACAAAAGGCGTGCGCCAGCAAGATAGGTTTTCATCGCCGCCAGCGGCTGGTTCAGCTCGTGACTGACGGCCGCAGACATCTCACCCAAGGCCGCTAATTTTGAACTTTGCGCCAGCGTCTGTTCGGCAACTTCCAGCGTCTTTTCAACACGTTCCCGCTCAGCAATTTCCCGCTGTAGCCTTGCGTTCAATGCGCGAAGCTCCGCCGACTCGCGCTGAAACAGCGTCATGCGAAGCGTTGCCCTGCGGCTCAGAGCATAAAATGCCAGCGCCAGAAGAATCGCAAAGCCCATGATCTCCAGCGCCAGCACGCTGTTCACCTTTTCCCGAATCGAGGCGTAAGTGGTGAACGACGTCATCTGCCAGCCACGGAACGGTATCCGGGTTTCCATCCGCATCACCGCCTCGCCTTGCAGGTAGGCATCGGGTGGCAGAGAGGTCCAGTCGGTCGTTGCACGAATTGCCTTCAGTATGGCGTTCTGGGGCGGTTGCCTCAGCATTGCGGCATTTTCGTCCAGCCCCCGCCATTGTGGCTCTGTCGACAGGATAATCGTACCCGTACTGTCGGTCACCATGACCGCGTCGGAAATCCCGGCCCAGGCTCGTTCGAATTTTTGCAGGTCGACTTCGACAACGATTACGCCAAGAATTTCCGACCCTGCTTCCATTCGCCGGGAATAGGAAAAACTGTACCCACCGGAATCGCGCTGAATGACCGAAAATAGTGTGGCATTCGATCGTATTGCATCGACAAAGTATGCCGAATTTCGGTGTGCTTCACCCAATCGGTTCCGGTCTGTGGCCGCTACCGTGCGACCATCCCGGTCCAAAAGCATCAATGACGCCGCACCAATTTCTTCCACAAACGAAATAAGGCGCTGCGTCGATAATGAGTAATCGCTGGACTGCAGGGCGGATATTAGCGTCGGATCACGCGCCAGCAACTGCGGGACGATTGCGTTTCGGCGCAGTTCGCTCAGCAGGTTACCTGAATAAAGCGCCAATCTAAGTTCGGCGCGATTGCGGGTGGATTCGGTAAATCTGTCCGTCAGAAGACGGTTGGTGATCCACACCGTCGCGACCGCGCACAACAGCAGGACAACAACAGCCAAACGCAAGCGCCACCCCAATGGCGGGCCGCTAAACAGGTTCCTAAGCTTGCTATGTTCAGGTTGGGTTTCCGACGTCATGGCCAGAAGCTACGCCCCTGAACCAGCGTACTCAAGTCACGCCGGTGCGAGGACACCTGACAATGCGCGGAAGAGCGCCACCCCATCCGTTCCGCCGTGGCCCTCATCCGCCGCCCGTTCAGGGTGCGGCATCATGCCCAATACCCGTCTGTTGTCGGAAAGAACCCCCGCGATGTCGTCACACGAACCGTTTGGGTTGTCGGCATAGGTGAAAGCGATGCGATCCTGATCGCGCAGGGCTGCCAGTGTTTCGTCATCTGCAAAATAGTTGCCATCGTGGTGTGCGATCGGAATGTTGATCACGTCACCCGCGTTGTAGCCTTCAGTGAACGCACTGTCGCTTGTTTCTACCTTCAACCCAACGGTTCGGCAGATATATTTAAGACCCGCATTGCGAAGAAGAGCCCCCGGCAGAATGCCGGTTTCCGTCAAAATCTGAAACCCGTTGCAAATCCCGACAGCGTACCCACCCCGAGCAGTGTGTTCGACCACTGCCTTGCAGATTGGTGACTGTGCCGCGATGGCGCCGCAACGCAGATAGTCGCCATAGGAAAAGCCGCCCGGAACGCCGACGATATCGACACCATCCGGCAGCGACGCGTCCTTGTGCCAGACCATGTCCACCTGAAAACCGGCCTGTTCGAAGGCAACGGCCAGATCACGGTCACAATTGGAACCGGGAAAAACAACAACGGCTGCGCGCATGGCAAAACCTCCTGGGTCTCAAATCAATTGGGTTGCCGCATCCGCGGCCCGAGAGGGTCAGACCAGCTCGATCTCGTAGCGTTCGATCACAGTGTTGGCGAGCAGCTTTTCGCACATCTCGGTCACATCCGCCTCGGTCGCACCTTCGGTCAGTTCAAGATCGATCACCTTGCCCTGACGCACACCCTCGACCTTGTCAAAGCCCAAGGCACCCAACGCGTGACGCACCGCCTCGCCCTGCGGGTCCAGAACCCCGTTCTTGAGCATCACATGTACCCGTGCTTTCATTTCCTGCAACTCCACCTGTGCCCCGCCAACCAACGGAACCTTTTCCTTTGCGCGGGGGATACCCTGCTTCAAATAATTGGACAACCCTTTGACATGATGACTGATGACCGCAGGTAAGTCGCGCTCAGTTCGATCCGGCGCCAGTCTGCCCGGAACTCAACCCCGGATAATGCGCGTCAATGGCGTGGAATGTTCCAGTCAGTACCATCTCGACCGATACTGCGACCAGAATTATTGCCATAATACGGGTAATTACACTGATCATTGTCGGGCCAAGAAACCGCGAAATACCATCCGCAAAAATCAACCCAAGCCCGACGATGGTACAGGCAATCAGTACCGCAGACCCCAATGTCACAACCTCGGCACCCGTGGGAAGCATATGGGCAAACACAATCGTCGTTGCGATCGTCCCAGGTCCGATCGTCAGGGGAATCGCCAACGGCACCACGGCGATGCTTCCCTTCCTGGCATGTCCGTCCTTGGCCGCATCCTGATCTCCTTGCGATCTGTCCGAGGCGTTCAGCATGGTCAGGCCAACGCCAAAGATAATGATCCCGCCCGCAATTCGGAATGACGGAATATCAATTCCAAATATGGCAAGCACCTCTTCTCCGACCATTACGGCAACCAAGGCCACTACGGTCACCGTCGCCGTCACGATCAAGGCAATGCGCCTCCGCTCGGACTGAGAGTAGCCTTCGGTCATTCCCAAAAAGATCGGAATGCCATAGAGCGGATTGAAGATTGCCAACAAAGCCGCAAGGAACTTCAAAAATATCGCCTGATCAAACAGTTCGCCCATTTTTAATTACCCTTGTTCCAACTGCTCTCAGAAAAGATCGAAACCAGACTGCACTGTCAATCTGACCGAGCGGGCAAGTAAAAAACGCGAACCGTCAAAAAAGGCGATTCGCGTTTCATTTCTTGTGGCCACAAACCTGTGGCGGATACGAAGTCAGTTGATCAGCGTTGGCTTGGTTACCGCTGACTTGGGCAGCACACCCAAACGGCGCGCGACTTCGGAATATGCGTCTGTCAGGCTTCCCAGATCCCGGCGGAAAACGTCCTTGTCCAGTTTCTGGCCGGTTTCAATATCCCACAACCGGCAACTATCCGGACTGATCTCATCCGCCACGATCAGGCGCTGGAAGTCACCGTCGTACACGCGACCAATCTCGATCTTGAAATCGATCAGACGGATGCCCACTGCCAGCATCATGCCGCTCATGAAATCATTAACGCGCAGCGCCAGACTCAGAATATCGTCCATGTCCTGCTGACCAGCCCAGCCAAACGCGGCGATGTGTTCTTCGGTCACCAAAGGATCACCCAGCGCGTCATCTTTGTAACAGTATTCAACAATCGGACGCGGTAATTGTGTGCCCTCGGCAATGCCCAGACGTTTTGTCAGCGACCCGGCTGCATAGTTGCGCACGATCACCTCCAGCGGGACGATTTCGCAGCTGCGCACCAGCTGCTCGCGCATGTTCAGACGACGAATGAAATGCGTCGGCACACCGATCTGGGCCAGACCCGTCATGAAGAATTCGCTCAGACGATTGTTCAGAACGCCTTTGCCTTCGATAACGTCTTTCTTTTCCGCGTTGAAGGCGGTGGCGTCGTCCTTGAAATACTGAACGATCGTACCCGGTTCCGGGCCTTCGTACAGAATCTTGGCTTTGCCTTCATAAATCTTCTTGCGACGCGCCATAAGCGACCCTTCCAGTCTGGAGCGAGGGATTGAGTCCCTTCGCGTTGGCGCCCTCATAAGCCAAGCCCCCCTTTCCCGCAAGTTTACATGCCCGAGGGGGTTTGACGCAGCGCAAATACCTTGCGCACCGTGGCGCGTATGGTCATATCATCAGGAAAGCAAATGTCACCCAAAGAGGTCCTTAATACCATGACCACATTTGACGAACGCGAAACAGCGTTTGAAAACAAGTTCGCCCATGACGAAAAAATGCAGTTTCTTGCCCGGATGCGCCGTAACCGGTTCATGGCTGTTTGGGCTTCTGCGCTGAAAGGTGAAACTGTCGAGAAGGCCCGGAAATATGGGCAAGAACTGGTTCAGACCGATCTTCAGCACGTCAACGAAGATGATGTGGTCAATGCCGTTCTTGGCTATTTGGGTGATCTGACCGATGAGCAAACCGTTCGTCAAAAGATGGCCGAATTGCTGGTTGAAGCAAAAGAACAGGTTCTCAGCGAATCTGAGTAACTTGACCAAAAACTCATGATCTTCATGAGCTTTATGAATTTGATTTGACGCCCCGTTCATGAAACATGGGGCGTCTCTTTTTTGGTGTGCAGTAAACACCACTTCTTTGGATCACAACAATGACAAACGCGCTTTCCAAACTGCTCGACACCGCTGATGCCATCCTTGCGGATGGTGCGACCGGGACGAATTTGTTCGACATGGGCCTTCAATCCGGCGACGCACCTGAATTATGGAATTGCGATGCACCCGAAAAGATCACGGCGCTGTACAAAGGCTCTGTCGATGCGGGCAGCGATCTGTTTCTGACCAATACCTTCGGAGGAACGGCGGCAAGACTGAAATTGCACGATGCGCAAGGTCGAGTTCGTGAGTTGAATCGTGCAGGCGCAGAAATTGGCCGGGAAGTTGCAGACAAGGCGGGTCGAACTGTGATCGTCGCAGGGTCAGTTGGCCCGACCGGAGAGATCATGGAGCCCGTTGGCAGCCTGTCTCATGCCGAGGCCGTCGAAATGTTCCACGAACAGGCTGAGGGTCTGAAAGAGGGAGGTGTTGACGTTCTGTGGTTGGAAACCATCAGTGCACCCGAGGAATTCCGCGCTGCGGCCGAAGCATTTGCCTTGGTGGATATGCCCTGGTGCGGCACCATGAGCTTCGACACAGCCGGGCGCACCATGATGGGCGTTACGTCCTCAGATCTGGCGCAGTTGGTTGAAACGCTGCCCAACCCGCCGATTGCATTTGGGGCAAATTGCGGAACTGGCGCATCAGACATTTTACGCACGGTATTGGGGTTTGCGGCCCAAGGCACCGAGCGCCCGATTATTTCCAAGGGAAACGCGGGTATTCCAAAATATGTCGACGGACATATTCACTATGACGGAACGCCGGAACTTATGGGCCATTATGCTGCGATGGCGCGGGATTCGGGCGCGACCATCATCGGCGGCTGCTGCGGTACAAAGCCTGAGCACCTGCGCAAAATGCGTGAGGCGCTGGATACGGAAACACGCGGAAACCGCCCGACGCTTGATCAGATCACCAGCGCGTTGGGGCCTTTCTCGTCGGCATCAGACGGAACTGGCGACGACGCAGAAGCCACTGAGCGTCGCAGTCGTCGTCGCCGCAGAGCCTAAAAGCTGAACTTCTCCAAAAGCTACGAGCCGCCCATAGGGCGGCTTGTTTCATTGTGACGGTTCGAATGCTGCAAGTAATGCCCTGACCTGAGCAGTCGGCACACCCAGATTCGATCCGCCAAACTCGGGAATGATGGCGGCATTCACCGCCACGACCTCTCCTGAAAGGTTTAGAACCGGACCGCCGCTGCCGCCATGCGTTGTTTCGGCATCATAGACGATTGCAGCGTCGGTGGCCTGCCCAACAATCCCCCTGCTGGAAAGCGGCGACATCAATCCGGCCTCTGACAGACGCGCAGCAACCTGCCAGAACCCTGTTTCACCCTTCTCCCGAAGCTGTTCCACGAACGCCTCACCCGATTGCGCCAATAGCGACATGAGACCTGTGGGATACCCCATCACAAGAACTTCCTGTCCCGGCTCGGGAACCTGATCGGCCAAAGGTAAACCGTCAGGCAACTTCATGTCCTGCACAGGCCTGATCAGCGCCAGATCCGCTGAGTCACTGACCGCAACCCGGGATAGATCGACGGGGCCGGTCTGATCCGGAAAATAGGCCACAAAGCGGATCATCCGAGGCTCCATCGATTCACCAGCCACGCTGACCCCCGGCTCCCCTTCCCACGGAACGGCGACGTGCCTGTTGGTGACGATCAGGCCGGTATCGCGCAGAACAAACCCTGTTCCGTTAAACTGCACTTCGGCAACAGGTCCGTTCCCGTCCAGTGACAGCATTGGTTTGCCATTGGGTAACCGCATCGGCACCCCGCCTGGGTCGAGAACCTGCCGCAACATGCGTTCCGATTCCACGTGCACCAATCCGTACCCGCCCTGAATAAACGCAATTGCTTCAGTCGCCTGACCAACAACACGGGTGGCTGCCCCCGATCGCGCCTCCAGCGACTGCAGCCGTTCGGCATGCACCGAAACCCGCGCACGCAACTCTTCCTGCAAAGCCGCCAGATCACCGGGCCGGATAACCTGCCGCTGTGTTTCGGACAGTGCGGCGGCGACAGCTTCCACCTGAAACTGACCACTTTCGATTTGGGCCTTCAGGTTTCGGTCTGCCTGAAACTGGGCAAAGACCGCCATCGCCAACAAAAGCAGCGAGATCAGAACGCCGGTACGAAACAACAGCGTCCTGTCGCCAACTATGCGTGAAAATACCCCGGATACTGAATGAACAATCCGGCTGGCTACCGGTTTTCGACTGCTGCGCAGATAGGATACGGCATCGTCTAGGACTTCGCCAAAGGTAGGTTTGGGACAACTATCGTCGTCGTAAACCCTGAACCTGGATAATGGACCGATGTCCCCGAATTCGATCGTGTCGCCCTGTGAAAGCGGCGTTTGTAATACCGGGTTTCGATTGACCCAGATTTCCGCGCCGTCAACGGCCTCGACCGAAAAAACCTCACCATCGCGCAACATACGCGCAACGTGCAGTCCCTCTGGCAGTCTTGCACCCGGCAACAGAACGCGCAGGCCACCATCCGGATCCAGCCAGATGTCCATGGCGTCTGTTGTGATCCACGAGTAATGGCCCCGGTTTCGACCGGTGAGATGTTCCAGAACTGCGGCACAGGGGCTTGGTGTCGGGACTGTCATCGCCCGAGTATCACGCCCCTGCGCCAGAGCTTTGTCAATGTCTTAGCGTCCTTCAAACCTCGCGGGACGCTTTTCAAGAAAGGCGACGACACCTTCAGTGAAATCACGCGTGCGCCCGCAATCGCCCTGCAGATGCGCCTCGATCGTCAACTGCTCGGACAGGTTCTTGTCATACGTTCCGCGGATCGCCTTTTTGATCGCACCGAAACCTGCTGTGGGGCCTTTTGCAAGATAATCAGCCCGTTTGCGCCAATGAGCATCGAATTCGTCATCCGCTACTGCTTCCCAGATCAACCCCCAGTCATCGGCCTGACGGGCGCTGATCTTGTCTGCAAAAAGTGCGGCCCCCATGGCCTTGGCAAAGCCCATCTGGCGCGGCATGAACCATGTACCGCCTGCATCCGGCATCAGGCCGATCCGGGCGAAAGCCTGTAAGAAATACGCACTTTCAGTTGCAATGACGACGTCGGCGCACAACGCCAAATTCGCCCCCGCTCCTGCGGCAGGGCCATTCACCGCAGCAACAGTTGGAACGGGGCAGTCGTACACCGCCTCAAGCATGGGTTCGTATTCGTCCCGCAGGGAGCGTTCGAGGTCGATGTTACCCGTACTCGACGCGTCGCCCAGATCCTGCCCGGAACAAAACGCCCCTCCTGCCCCTGTCAATACGATTGCGCGGGCATGGCGCGCCGCATGTTTCATCGCATGGGTGATCTCGGCCCGCATCTGGGCTGTCAGCGCGTTCATTTTGTCCGGCCGGTTCAAAGTCAGAACCGCAAGATCGTCAGTAATATCGAGAAGAACGGATTCGTATTCCATGAAAGACCCTCGCGTGCGTTTTGGCTGCCTGCAAACTGACGTAAGCTAACGTGAAGGGAAAGCGGAACCGCGCGTCACTCGTCCAGAATTTGACGCAGTCGTTCCTTTTCCTCGTCACTCAACCCGGCGCTTTCAGGGTTTGAGGACGACCGCGAGCGCCCTCTGAGGAAATTCCAGCCTAGCCCGGCCGCAATCAACATCATGATCGGCCCAGAAAGCCACAACAGCATGTTGGCGCCTGTATTGGTCGGCTTGAGCAGAACATATTCGCCATACCGGTCAACGATGAATGCCACAGCTTCTTCATCAGTATCACCTGCCACTAATCGTTCACGCAGCAGGATACGCAGGTCGCGGGCCAGATCGGCGTTGCTTTCGTCGATGCTCTCATTGCGGCACACCAGACACCGCAACCCGGTGCTGAGATCACGCGCGCGCGCCTCCAGTGCCGGATCATCCAGAACTTCGTCAGGCTCGACCGCGAACAGCGGTGATGCCGCAAGCAAAAGGATCAGGATAAACCGTTTCATTCTGCAGGCACTCCCTTAACCGGGGTCTTGCGCGCACCAGCAGCGACACGAAAGCGCCGATCCGACAGGCTGAGCAAGCCGCCAAGAGCCATCAGAATGCAGCCCCCCCAAAGCCAGTTGGCCAGCGGTTTGATATAGGTCCGCATGATCCAGCTTCCGTCGTTCTGGCGGTCGCCAATCACGACATAGACGTCACGCAAGAAGCGATAGTCGATAGCGGCCTCGGTCGTCGGCATACGCGCCACCGGATATTCTCTTTTTTCGGGGTGCAAAGTGGTTACGAAACGGCCGTTCTTTTCCACCAAAACTGACGCCATCGTCGAATTGTAGTTTGGCCCCTGAACACCCTGAACATCCTGAAGTGTCAGGGTAAACCCACCAACCTCGAAGGGTGCGCCAAGGTTCGTGACGCGAATATCCTCGACCTCCCACGACGTCAGACCAGCAATGGCAAAGATCGTGACCCCCAAACCGGTGTGTGCAACGGCCTTGCCCCAATCAGCGCGTGGAAGGCGCATCAGGCGTGCCAGATTCCCCTTTCGTCCAGTGCGGCTCCATAAATCAACGGCTGCACCGAAGGTGATCCATGCGCCAAGGAACAGCCCGACTGGCCCCAGTGCACTGCGCCCGCTTTGCATCGCCCAAACCAGCAGCGCCAGCGCCAACGCCAGTCCAAACGCGTAACGCAGCGACCAAGCGACACGCCCCAGCTTGCCCCGCTTCCACGGCAGCATCGAGCCCAGAGGCAGAACCAGCCCCAGAACGACCATGAATGGCGTGAATGCCGCGTCGAAGAACGGCGCCCCAACTGACAGCTTCCGATCAAACAGCATCTCGGCCACAATCGGCCAAAGTGTTCCGAAGAACACCACAAAGCAGCTTACGGCCAGCAGAATGTTGTTCACCACCAGGGCGCTTTCACGGCTGATCATGCCGAATACACCCTTGGCCTGCATGGCCTGAGCCCGCGCGGCGAAAAGAGTCAGCGCGCCACCGATGAAAACGATCAGGATGAACAGGATGAAGACACCCCTTTCGGGATCATTGGCAAACGCATGAACCGAAGTCAGCAAGCCCGAGCGCACGATAAACGTGCCGATCAGCGAAAAACCAAACGCAATGATCGCCAGGAGGATCGTCCAGCTTTTCAACGCTTCGCGCTTTTCGACCACAATGGCCGAATGCAGCAACGCAGCAGCCAACAACCACGGCATGAATGATGCGTTTTCAACAGGGTCCCAGAACCAGTACCCGCCCCAACCAAGCTCGTAGTAGGCCCACCATGAACCCAGTGCGATACCGATGGTCAGAAATATCCAAGCCGTTAGCGTCCATGGGCGAACCCAGCGTCCCCATGCGGCGTCCACGCGCCCCTCGATCAGGGCGGCGACGGCAAAGCTGAACGCCATGCTCAGGCCCACGTATCCAAGGTACAGAAACGGCGGATGGAATGCGAGACCCGGGTCCTGCAACAGCGGGTTCAGGTCCTGCCCGTCAAACGGCGGCACAGCCAATCGGACAAACGGGTTTGACGTAAACAGTATGAACGCAAAAAACGCCACGCCAATCGCCGCCTGAACGGCCAACACGCGTGCCTTCAGAGTAGGCGGAAGCCCACCCCCGAACCATGCGGCCAAGGCGCCGAACAGCGTGACGATCAGCACCCACAACAGCATAGAGCCCTCGTGGTTCCCCCATGTACCGCTGATCTTGTACAGCATCGGTTTGGCAGAGTGGCTGTTCTCGACCACCACACGCAACGAGAAATCCGACGTCACGAACGCCCAGACCAGCGCACCGAATGCAAAGGCCGTCAACAGGAACTGCGCTGTGGCAGCGGGCTCGGCAAATGCCATCCATCCGGACCAGCGTTTACCGGCGCCAACCAGAGGGACAACGGTCTGAACAATCGCGACGAAGAACGCGAGGATGAGGGCGAAGTGACCAAGCTCTGTAATCATGGTGTGGGTATAATCCCACGGTCAGACAGGCGCCAATCACTTTCGCCGGTTTCAGGCGCACATAGTGTCGCGGTTTAGCTGTTTTTCTGCTTCAGCCATACAGTCAGAGCCGGATTGTCATCAGGTTCAATCGACTTCATCGCAAGTTCCGCATCGCCATTGGTTTCAGCATTTCCAGGGTTGTCATGCCGCAGCCTTTGCAACGCTCGGGCATTCGCTGCAATTTCAGGCGCTCGTATCATCGTCGCTGCGATTTCACGCTGCAAATCCTGCGCTTTGGACTGATGACGCGCACCGAAATAGAACGAAACAACCACTCCGAACAGCCACCAAAGCGGTTCTGGCACCAGCGCAATCCCCTGCATCCGCGCAGCAAACCACAGCGGATCGACCATCGCAGACACAAAAAGCCCGATGGCCCCCAAGGCCAGCGCCGGACGCGGAATACGGTTGATCCCATCCATAAAGCGATCAAAACCGCCCTTTCGCGGCACCTGAAACTCGGCCGCGAACTGAGCCATCGCCTGCCCGTGCACAGAAACCGCCCTTTCGGCCCCTGCCTCTGCGTTCTCGCGAAAAACTTCGGCTGTCTCGCGCACTACATTTCGCCCGTTACCGAACAACAAGCTCAAGAAACCCGATATCAGGCCCATGCCGCCACCCTGCGCTGAAACTCTGCGTCGCTCATGTGGTATTTTGGCGAAAGGAACTCTTCCGCCCGGCGTATCCACCCGCCTTTGCCCCCTGACCTGTTGCGCGCGTATTTTCTGGATGCAGGTCTGCCGTCAGCAAGTCGAAAATAATAGTTCCGTCGCGCTATGCCGTAGGCATCCCTCAAAAGGATCGGGTCGGGCTCGGCCGCGTTCTGTGCCGCAGCCTGGGTCTGAGGGCCAATTACGCCATCTACGGTAACACCAAATCCCATGTCTCTTAGCAGCCGTTGCAGAATTTTAACGGCCTTCGCCCCGGCATTGACATACATATCGAACAGCGACGGTTGCAGCGCTTCGGGCATACGCTCCAAGCAGGGTTGTTGATAGTAATGACGCAAGAAGATTTCCACCGCATCATCCCGGCCGAGCGCGTGAACATCCGCCAATCCGATCCGCCCATCGCCGGTCAGGTCCAGCCCAAGCCTGCGAAGGGTGTGGATTGTAACCCCGTATTTCGTGGCGCCGCCGGGATCGTCTGGGTCGTTAACAAATCCCCCTTCGCGCGCCACGATTTCCTCGGCAATCTGCCGTACAGTCTGCATCTAACCACCTCCGGTAAATGCAGGGACGGTCCCGAAAAGAGGTTAAGATTGACGATACAAAACGAGCGCTGCGTGGTCCTTCCACGCAACGCTCTTGGTTATCGGTGTTCGAATTTCGACCGGACTTGGGGGCGGATCAGCTTTCGCCGGCCTCTTGGTAAACACCCTGCTCTTTAAGGGCGTCCATGACTTCCTTCGGCATGTATGTTTCGTCGTGTTTCGCAAGAATTTCAGTAGCTTCGAACACACCGTTTACATATTTTCCGGTGCCGATCATTCCCTGATTTTCGGCGAACAGATCCGGCAGAACTCCGGTGAAAACCACCGGTACAGTTTCACCTCCATCCGTCACTGAAAACCTCACGACCTCTCCTTGACCGCGAACCAAAGTCCCCTCTTCGACAAGTCCACCGATGCGGAACACTTCAGTCGGTTCCGGCGGCTCAGCTATGATCTGACTGGGTGAGCGGAAAAAGTTGATGCCATCGCGCATCGCATACCCAATCAGTCCCGTCGCAATCGCAAGAGCCAAAGCTGCCAGCACGATTACCTGAATACGGCGACGTTTCTTGAGCGATTTCATCTCGTCCTCACGGGAACAATGGGGCCATCATCAGGCCCCTGGTTTCGTTTTCACCTAACATCAGGTTCGCGTTCTGCAAGGCTTGCCCGCTGCTACCTTTTGTCAGGTTATCCAAGGCGCCGATCACGATCGCACGGCGTTCGATCCGATCTGCAGCCACGCCGATATGGCAAAAGTTCGATCCCCGCACGTGGTGCGTCGACGGAGCCTCGCCAAATGGCAACATCTGTATAAAGGGTTCGTTTTCATAGGCGTTACACAACGCCTCATAAACACTCTGCGGGTCACCCTTTACGTAGGTCGTCGCAAGAATTCCCCGGTTCGCGGGAACCAGATGGGGCGTGAACTGCACATGGACCGTGCGACCCGCAAGCTTCGAGAACTCCTGATCGAACTCACCCAGATGCCGGTGAGTCCCGCCAACCGCATAAGCGTTGTAACCTTCGCTTAGCTCTGCGTGCAGAAGGTTTTCCTTCAGCGACCGGCCTGCCCCGGACACGGCGCATTTCAGGTCCAGAATGATATCATCCAGATCAATCACCCCAGCCCCAATCAGCGGACGCAGGACATACTGACCAGTTGCCGCGTTGCATCCTGTGCCAGCCACAAGACGTGCCTGCCGGATTTCCTCGCGATAAAATTCAGTCAGGCCATAAACCGCCTCTTGCTGCTGCGTCAGCGCAACATGAGGATTGCCGTACCACTTTTCATATTCAGCCGGGTCACTCAGGCGAAAATCTGCGGACAGGTCCACGATTTTCAGGTTTTTGGGCAACTCACGAATAACTTCCTGACTCGTCTTGTGCGGCAACGCGCAAAAGCACAGGTCGATCTGTGAGAAATCGATCTCGGATATCTTGCACAAATCCGGCAGGTCGAGGTGCCGCAGATGCGGAAAGACCTGAGCCATGCTTTGTCCGGCCTTACGCTCGGCAGCCAGTGCGGTGATGTCCATGTTGGGGTGCTCGGCGATCAGCCGCACCAGTTCTGCGCCGGTATAACCGGAAGCGCCAAGAATTGCGATTTTATGGGTCATGTCAGACCTCTTGTCTTGATGTGTCACATGTCACGACCGCCGATGCGACGGCCTTGGGAATACGGGATGGGTTAAGCGCGGTCCTTGACCGAAGTCAGGCGGCTTCAAAGGTGATAGGTCGTCGGAGGAACTGCGTCGCCCGGTCACTAACAAAGCCTGGTTTGCCTGTGGTCAGAAAGCCGCCTGTGCCTTCGCCCAACATGTTCGGATGCCGCCGCAGGTAGTCCGCAAGACTTGCGGCTACCAGATCACCCTGACTGAAAACCTTCACGTCCGGTCCAAGTGCGGCCTGAAACGTTTCGGCCATCAGCGGGTAATGCGTGCACCCAAGTATGGCAGCTTGCGGATGCGGCATTTTGCGTTTCAGCGCATCCACATGAGAGCGCACCAGCGCCTCAGCCAGAATCATGTCGCCATCTTCGATGGCGTCTACAACGCCACCGCAACTTTGTGCCTCAACATCAACGCCAATCGCGCGGAACGCCAGTTCGCGCTGAAATGCGCGGCTTGCCACGGTTGCAGGGGTCGCAAAAAGCGCAACATGCTTTACCTCAACCTCGCGCGGGGGCGAGTTGTCGCCCCACTGCCGCTCGGTCAGGGCCTCGATAAGCGGAACGAATACGCCCAGCACGCGCTTTCCGTCCGGCACACCTTCTTCCTGCATCCGACGAAGCGCTGCAGCACTTGCAGTATTGCAGGCGAGGATCACCAGTTTGCACCCCCGGTCCCACAGTGCATGCACAGCGTTGCGGGTCAGAGAATAAATATCCTCGGCGTCACGAACGCCGTAAGGCGCGTGTGCGCTGTCTGCATAATACAGGAAATCCACGCCGGACAGGTGTTCCTGCGCGGCGCCAAGGACGGTCAGCCCGCCCAATCCGGAATCAAAGATGCCTACTGCCATTAGCCCCTTCAGGCGCGATGCCGTTCCTCAAATTCATAGCCATAGTCATAAGACTTCAGCGGCTTCGGGGACAGCTCATACGTGGCTTTGCGCAGAAAATCCATCATCTTGCGCGTGTCGGTGGCCAAAGGGTCCAAAACATCGCGCCCAATGGGGTCACCCACAACCACTCTGACCGGCGCATCGACCCTTTTCTTGAACTCTTTGATCAGCAGTCCCATGCGCAGCGTGTAATGCAAATGGCTGGCGATCTGGAACAGACGCGAGGTATGTCCATCAAAGAAAAGGGGAACAACTGTTGCATTTGATTTGGCAACCATCCGCGCAGTAAACCCGCGCCAACCCGGATCCATCGGATGAGAAAACGGCGTTGCGGCGGTACTGACGGTACCGCCGGGAAAAATACCGATTGCTCCACCCTGCCCCAAATAATCCAAAGAGGTCTTGCGGGTCTGCAAATTCAGCTTCATCGCCTCTTTCGTATCGTCGAACGAAATCGGCAGAATGATTCTGTTTAGGTCTTCGGCTTTGCGAAACACCTGATTGGCCAGGATACGAAAATCACCGCGCGTCTGCGACAGGATGTGCCCCATCATCAGACCATCCAGAATGCCGTACGGATGATTGGCGATCAGGATCAATGGACCGTCTTTGGGGATATTCGACAGCGCTCCGCCGACCACATCCAGTGATAGGCCATAGCGCTCGACCATGACCGCCCAGAAGTCCCGCCCGCTGGCGACTTCTTTTTCATACCCATCCGCGCGCTTGATCAGGCGCAAACGGCCAGTTGTATTTTCCATCAGCTTGATCATCGCCTGCCCACCCTTAGTTTCGGCGGAAAAGGCGTATGAAATGTCACGAGCGACATGACGGTGCGAAGGCATGGGCAACTCCGATGGTTTGTCGGCAAAATATGCGCAGACAGCGATTTTGCCCAGACTTCGTGACAGGCGTGTGACGATTTACTCGGCTGCAGCCTTCAGCTCTGGCCCTCCCTGGCGGATGGTTGCAAGCAACTCTTCCCGTCTTTTCGCCGCTTTGGCCTCATTTGCTATTTTCACCGGACCAAATCCCCGGATTTCCAGCGGCAGTTGGCCCAAGGCCACGATCGCATCGCGCGTGTCGGCTGACAATTTCGGAAGGACGCCCTTCATGTCCTTCTCGTATTGACGGATCAAAGCCCGCTCCAATTTGCGCTCGGCACTATAGCCAAAGACATCCAGCGGTGTGCCTCGCACCCACCGCATCCGCGACAACAGTT
Source organism: Ruegeria sp. CF5 (assembly GCF_056537325.1). NCBI lineage: Bacteria > Pseudomonadati > Pseudomonadota > Alphaproteobacteria > Rhodobacterales > Roseobacteraceae > Ruegeria > Ruegeria sp. CF5. Next base: position 77,448 of record NZ_JBQFRI010000002.1, read on the forward strand.
TAAGCGGACCAAGCATCCACTCTTTGTATTCCCGTTTTTTGGGGCGACCGTCCGCACCTTTGCCTCCTAGAAACGGCGGCGCGAGATGCAGGGTCATCTTCAAATCACCGTCAAACTCAGCCTCAGCCTTTTCGCGGCTGCTCATCAGCAATCGCGCTACCTCGTATTCGTCCTTATAGGACAGCAGTTTATGATATCCCTTGGCGACCGCCTCTTTCACAGCTGCGTCGTCGATACCCTCAAGCAGCTTGCGATACCGTCTGGCCAATCGCTCACCCTGATAGGCGATCAGATGATCGGCACGGAACTCAATTTTCTCATCAAGTGATTTTGGAAGTTCGACAACGCCAGGCTTCAGGATTTTGCCTACCTCGTCAGGATGCAGCACGGCCCAGCGTCCGACTTCGAAAGCCCGCTTGTTACGTTCGATTGCCGTTCCGTTCAGCTCAATCGCCTGCGATATCGCATCATGGCTGACCGGAAGCAGCCCGCGCTGCCACGCCGCACCAAAGACCATCATGTTCGAATAGATCGAATCGCCCATCACAGCTCGCGCCAATTCGGTCGCGTCGAACAGAGCGACCCCATCTTTCAACCGCGCCTCAAGTGCCAGCTCCAGCTGATCGCTCGGGATGTTGAACTCGGTATCACGGGTGAAATCCCCGGTTATGATCTCATGATTGTTCACAACGGCACCGGTCACCCCGGTTTTCGTCAAACCCAGAGTTTTGGATCCCGCCGACACAACCAGATCACCACCGATCAGCGCGTGCGCTTCTCCCGTCGCCACCCGAATGGCGCTGATATCATCAGGAGAGTTGGCAAGACGGCAGTGGATGTGCACAGCTCCGCCTTTCTGGGCAAGGCCAGCCATTTCCATCATGCCCGCGCCCTTGCCATCGATCTGGGCGGCTTGCGCCAGCACGGCGCCGATGGTCACAACCCCGGTTCCGCCGACACCAGTGATTACCACGTTGTGGGTGCCATTGATTTGCGGCAGTTCCGGCATGGGCAGGTCCGGCAGTTCAATGTGCGTCGTCGCCTCTTTGCGGATTTTTGCGCCTTCGAGTGTGATGAAGGACGGGCAGAACCCGTTCAGACACGAAAAATCCTTGTTGCAGCTTGACTGATCAATGGCCCGCTTGCGCCCCAGTTCAGTTTCCTTGGGAACGATCGAAACACAGTTTGATTGAACACCGCAGTCGCCGCAGCCCTCACAAATGTCCGAATTGATGAAAACCCGCTTGTCCGGATCGGGAAACGTTCCACGCTTGCGGCGGCGACGTTTCTCGGCGGCGCAGGTCTGAATGTAGACGATGGCAGATACACCTTCGATATCCCGGAACCGCTTTTGCACGTTCATCAGTTCCGACCGTTCAGAAGTTTCAACACCGGCCGGCAATGCCTTGAAATTCACATCCTCTTTCTCGTCGTACACGACCGCTATGTGTTTAACGCCCATGGCCGTCAGTTCATTGACGATCCGTTCCGAACTCAAACCCCCTTCATTTTCCTGCCCCCCGGTCATGGCAACCGCGTCGTTGAACAGGATTTTGAAGGTGATATTTGTCCCAGCCGCCAATGCGGCCCGAATTGCCTGAACGCCCGAGTGGTTGTAGGTACCGTCCCCAAGGTTCTGAAAAACGTGGTTGGTCGTGGAGAACGGTGCCTCGCCGATCCAGTTTGCGCCTTCACCGCCCATTTGGGTGAAACCTGTCGTTTCCCGGTCCATCCACTGCACCATGTAGTGGCAGCCGATCCCCGCATAAGCTCGGCTTCCATCTGGAAGTCTTGTCGAACTGTTGTGCGGACACCCAGAACAGAAATAAGGCAGACGCGTCGCGATTTCCTGAGCGTTATCAGCCCGGCGCGCATCGGAAAGTTTCGCCAAACCGGCCCGGATTCCATCTGTATCGTGGCCTTCTTCGATCAGGATTTGCCCAAGTTTCTCGGCAATCATCACCGGGTCCAGGGCACCCCGTGTCGGGAACAGCTCCTCTCGGTGCATGGTTCCTGCGCCGCCCTTGTACCACCCGTAAACCCTCCGGCCGCGACGGTCGTCAAAGATGGCCTCCTTGACTTGTACCTCAATTAGCTTGCGCTTTTCCTCGACAATGACGATCAGATCCAGCCCTTCGGCCCAGTCGTGGAACCCCTTCATGTCCAACGGGAAGGTCTGACCGATCTTGTACGTGGTTATGCCTAAACGTTCGGATTCATGCTCGTTGACATTCAACAGGGACATGGCGTGCGTCAGGTCCAGCCAGTTCTTGCCAGCGGCCACAAAACCAATCTTGGCGCCCGGTTTGCCCCAGACCCGCTTGTCCAGTTTATTGGCATGCGAAAATGTCTCTGCCGCGAAACGCTTGTAATCGATGATCCGCGATTCCTGCAGATGCGGTGTATCGCCCAGCCGGATATTCAATCCACCGTCGGGCATATCAAATTCCGGCATCACAAGCTGCATGCGGTCCGGGCGACCGTCTACCACCGACGTGACCTCAATGGTATCCTTCATCGTTTTGAGGCCAACCCAAACGCCGGCAAACCGGCTGAGTGCGAAGCCGTAGATGCCATAGTCTAGGATTTCCTGCACACCCGCCGGACTGACCACTGGCATATACATATCGACCAGCGACCATTCGGACTGATGCAATACGGTCGAGCTTTCCCCGGTATGGTCATCGCCCATCGCCATCAAAACGCCGCCATGCGCAGACGTTCCGGCCATATTCGCGTGCCGCATCACGTCACCGGACCGGTCAACCCCTGGCCCCTTTCCGTACCAAAGGCCAAAGACGCCATCGAACTTGCCGTCGCCACGCAACCCGGCCTGCTGACTGCCCCACAAGGCAGTTGCCGCCAGATCTTCATTCAATCCGTATTGAAAGGTTATGTCATTTTCGACGAGTTGTTTCTGCGCTCGGGTCATTTGCAGATCGACCGCCCCCAAGGGCGATCCTCGATATCCCGTAACAAGACCTGCTGTATTCAGCCCCAGCGACTGGTCCCTGACCTTCTGCATCATCATGAGACGCACAAGCGCCTGCGTTCCGTTTAACAAAACGGGACTTTTTGACAGGTCAAACCGGTCATTCAGAGTTATTTTCGGCTGACTCATCTGACGTCTCCCCTCGCCTGATTAGTGTGCTCCAACTTCCCTCATATTAGGTCATAATTTCTGACCTGTATAGTAATATCCCTATATTCCGTAACGATTTCGCCTTTTGAATGTAGAAATTGTTACGTGTTTCATATAGGGCTGCAAAAGGATATCGAAAGTTTCGAAGATGGATTGGGACAAGCTCAGAATATTTCACGCGGTAGCCGACGCGGGCAGCCTGACTCATGCCGGAGACAAGCTAAATCTATCCCAATCTGCGGTTAGCCGACAAATTCGCGCCCTAGAAGAATCACTGAATGCCACCCTGTTTCATCGTCACGCACGCGGTCTAATCCTGACCGAACAGGGTGAGTTGTTGTTCGATGCAACATCGGCAATGTCGAAACGGCTCGACTCGGCCGCCGCCCGGATTCGTGACAGCGAAGAAGAGGTTTTTGGCGTTCTGCGCGTAACCACGACATTCGGGTTCGGTACCTTGTGGCTGGCCCCCCGACTTCCGAAACTCTATGAGAAGTACCCCGAGCTGAACATCGATCTGATGCTGGAAGAGCGTGTTTTGGACCTGCCCATGCGCGAAGCTGACGTCGCCATCAGGATGAAAGAGCCAAGCCAGGCTGATCTGGTGCGAAAGCGCCTTATGACCGTGCAGATGCTGCTGTATGCAACTCGCAGCTATCTGGACCAGCACGACGGTCCGCCAAAAACACTGGAGGAAATGACCGCCCATCGCCTGATTTGCCAGAACCCCTCGGCACCACAGGTCGGAGCGAGTGCGACGATGGTCAAACATCTGATGACCTATAACCCCGGTTCGCTGCTGACAGTGAACAACTACTTTGGCGTCCTTCAGGGAGTTCTGCACAATCTGGGTATCGGCGTCCTGCCCGACTATGTGACTGAGGATTTCCCGGACCTGGTTCCGGTGCTGTCGGATATCGAAAGCGCAGATGTACCGGTCTATCTCGCTTATCCCGAAGAATTACGGCACTCCAAGCGGGTCGCAGCCTTTCGGGATTTCGTTCAGGACGAAATCATAGCGCACCGTAAGCACCTGAGGCAGATGGGAAAACTCTAGCTATGCACACCGAACATAACGGAGTTGCTACGATTGCAGCCTGATAATCCTTGAACGTTCACAAAACGCCCCCTAAATGAGCTCTCGAAGGCGGTGATGCTGAAACGCTCATCATCTTCATACCTCCCTGTTGGACTACGGCCGAGCTTAGTGCTCGGCCTTTTTTTTGCTTACGACACCCAATAACGCGATCAGCCCTCCCAAATTCTCTAGGATTTTCGACGCATTAGCGTATGATATGGGAAACAAACAAAATTCCGCGTTCGAGGGCAAATTCAATGTTCCATCCATTCCGGCTATTTTTGACGCTGGCTTCCGTATTCTTCTTGGCGTTTCCCACTTTTGCTCAGGTACCCGGGGCATCGGGCAGCTCAAACACTTCGTCATCAGTGGCCGTCCCCGAGGACCTGACGCCAGAACAGGTCGACGATCTTGTCGCCCGCATGTCGGATGATCAGGTTCGATCCCTGTTGCTTGAACGTCTTGACGCTGTCGCAGCACAGCAGACAGAAGTAGCCAAGTCCAAGAAGGGCGTCGTCAAGACAATCGCCGATACCGGTAGCGCCATGGCGGCCTCGTGGGTGGATGTAGTCCGAAAGCTGCCGACTCTTGTCAGCAAACAATACGAGGCATTTTCAACCTTTGCCTCGACATTTGGCCCAAGCGGGTTGGCCACGTTGTTCGGCTATACATTCCTGGCGCTCGCCATCGGTTTCGCTGCGGAAAAGGCGGTGGGCCTTTGGACCCGCCGCTGGGTCAAGGTTGTGGACGGCGACGCCTCGACCGATTTGCGCGGCGCCGTGACGTTTTTGGTTAAGCGTTTTCTCTGCGAGTTTCTGGGCCTTCTCGTGTTTTACTACACGCTGGTCTTTGTCGGGCGGCAGTTGCTGGACGTACAGCAGATCGCGCAAGCGGCTCCGTTCGTGTTCTATCTGATCTGGATTCCACGTCTTGGTGCGGCCATTTCGCGTTTTATTATTGCCCCCAACCAATCCGCATTGCGGCTTGTAAATATCAGCGACCACTGGGCAAAATACCTGCATCGAAACCTGATCGGCCTGTTCTTGTTGATTGGCTTCACGATGTTCATCATCACTTTCAACGCTCTTAACGGCGTGCAGATGAGTGAAACGCGACTGGGTTTCTGGCTTAACACTTCGATACATATCTATATCGCACTCATCGCCTGGACAGCCCGCGAAGGGCTGAGTGACATGATGCGCGGCACGGACCCCGATCGGACCGAGTTCGACGAGAGAGTGGCCTTTTTCTATCCCTATTTCGCAATCGGCGTGTCAGCAGTCATGTGGCTGATCGTGGAATACCTTGCGGCAACGAATGCTCCGCAACTGGCCGCTGCCGCTGCCGAAGGGGCCCACTTTGTAACGATGTTCTGGCTGCTGATCGCTCCGGCATTGGATACAGCAATCCGCGGTCTGGTTCGCCATTTGCAACCGCCAATGATCGGCGGTGGTCCAATTGCCGAACGCGCATACAAATCAACCAAGCGCAGCTATATACGGATCGGTCGGGTACTTGCGGGTATTTTCGTTGTCCTGATGATCGCAAATGCATGGGATCTGGATTTACAGGAAATTGCGGGTGCTGGCTCAGATGCTGGTGGCAAGGTCATTCAGTTCTTTATCATTGCAGCGATCGGATACATCCTTAACGAAGTTGTTTCGCTCTGGATCAACCGTCGGCTTGCGAAAGAACAAACTGAAGCCGAGCAAAGCCCGGACGAAGAGGCCGGTGAAGGCGGCGGGTCTGGCGGTTCACGCCTGGCAACAGTTCTGCCTTTGCTTCGTGTCACAGCACAGGTGGCCATCGCCGTGATCTTTAGCCTTCTGGCACTGGGAGCCCTGGGGCTTGATATCACGCCACTGCTGGCTGGTGCAGGTATCCTGGGTCTGGCCATCGGTTTTGGTGCGCAAAAGCTGGTTTCGGACATCGTGGGGGGTATCTTCTTCCTTGTCGATGACGCCTTCCGCGTTGGCGAATATGTCGACGTTGGAGGCACCACCGGAACGGTCGAAAAGATCTCGATCCGTTCGATGCAATTGCGTCACCACCGTGGCCCGGTTCACACCATTCCCTACGGTGAAATTCAAAAGCTGACGAACTATAGCCGTGACTGGGTGATCATGAAGCTCAAGTTCACGGTGCCCTTCGACACTGACCCCAATAAGGTCAAGAAAATCTTTAAAAAGATCGGTGCCGAGATGATGGCGGACGAAGTGCATAAGGATGGCTTCCTGCAACCATTCAAGTCGCAGGGCGTTTTCGATTTCGACGATGTAGGCATGATTATCCGCGGAAAATTCATGGCCAAGCCGGGTAAGCAATTCACCCTGCGCAAGGAAATCTTCAACAGGGTCAAAGCTGCGTTCAAGGAAAACGGGATCGACTTTGCACGTCGTGAGGTGCGGGTCGCGATCCCTGGTCTGGACGAGTCTGAAAACCTGACCGAGGAACAGAAAACGGCGATTGCAGGTGCGGCAAGCGATGCCGCTGCCCAGCAGGCGCAACAGCAGCAGGAACAGGGAAAAAAATAGAGGCGCAGATATGATAAAGACTGGCCACCAGAAGGGTTGAGATGCTTCGACATGTGTCACAAATCACCTTGTTCTGCCTGGCCAGTCTTTTTGCTACTCAGGCCTTACCGCAAAGCTCAAGGGGTGTTGTCGATACTCATACTGGTGGGTTGGGAAATACCGGCAAGGAAAACACTATCGGTTTTCGGCGCGGATCGTTTGTTCTGGCCCCTATTCCCTTTTCCAACCCCACAATCGGCTCGGGTCTTATCCTTGGCGCCGGGTATCTGTTCAACCTTGATGAGGGCTCGAAACCGTCCGTTATCGGCGTTGCGGCCCTGAAGTCAGACAATGGCAGCAGGGTCGGCGGCGCATCCGTCAATATTAACTTCAATGACAACCGATGGCTTATCAAAGCGCTGTATGCCGAAGCGGACGTTCACTACGATCTGTACACTGACGTCGGCATTTTGCCGATCCAACAGGATGGTGTTCTAGGCAGGTTCAGCCTTGCCTATGGTGTCACGCCCGATCTCTCGTTTGGGGCATCATTCCGTTATCTGGACACGACTGTTTCTCCGGGATTTGCCAATCTTCCACCTATTCCGCCACCTTTTGATCAATTTCTGGACACAAGAATTGGCAATGTCGGGCTGTTGTCAGACTGGGACACCAGAGACGACACGATTTACCCCACCAAGGGGCAAAGCCTGCACGTCGAGGCATTCCAGGGTTTTGCGCTTCAGGGGTTGGTGGACGACTATTCCAAAGCCTACGCGAATTACACACATTATTTCAGCCCTGGCTCAAAAACCGTAATCGCTGCCCGTTTTTCGGTTTGCGGATCCTCATCGCAAACTCCGTTCTTTGACCAGTGCAGCCTTGGGACGGTCGATGCTTTCCGCGGCTTTTCGGCGACCCAGTATCTGGACTTTTATTCTACCTCTGTGCAGGTTGAAGCCCGGCAGCGATTAACAAAACGGCTTGGCGTTGTTGTATTCGGCGGCTCCGGATTGACTGGCCCAAGTTTCGGCGAACTGGGCGACGGCGGCACCCACAGCGCGGTTGGCCTGGGTGCGCGGTATCGTGTGTCCAAGAAGTTTCCACTGGATTTCTCAGTAGATGTCAGCCGCAATGATGAGCAGGAAAACAACCTGTATATCTACGTCGGACAACGGTTCTAGGACCGCTGCGCGTTCTTGACACTTCCCCCCGGCGCGCCATTGCCCTAAAAGGCGCGCAATATCGGCCAGCTTGGGGACAGGACAGACGATGCAAGAGCCCGCAATAACACCGGATCTGATTGCTGCGCACGGGTTGAAACCCGAAGAATACGACATGATCCTAGACATCATCGGGCGCGAGCCGACATTTACCGAGCTTGGTATTTTCTCGGCCATGTGGAACGAGCATTGCTCGTACAAGTCGTCGAAAAAGTGGCTGCGCACCCTGCCCACGTCCGGACCGCAGGTCATCTGCGGCCCCGGTGAAAACGCAGGTGTCGTGGATATCGGTGACGGACAGGCCGTCGTGTTCAAGATGGAAAGCCACAACCACCCTTCGTACATCGAACCCTATCAGGGTGCGGCGACCGGCGTGGGTGGTATCCTGCGCGATGTCTTTACCATGGGCGCGCGTCCGATCGCCTCAATGAACGCGCTGTCGTTTGGCGAACCGGGCCACCACAAGACCCGCCAACTGGTAAACGGCGTGGTTGAAGGTATCGGTGGTTATGGCAACTGCTTTGGCGTGCCCTGTGTGGGCGGTGAAGTTCGCTTTCACCCCGCCTACAATGGCAACTGCCTCGTGAATGCCTTTGCAGCCGGTCTCGCTGACAGCGACAAGATTTTCTACTCCGCTGCCTCTGGTGTTGGCATGCCCGTCGTCTATCTAGGCGCCAAAACCGGCCGTGACGGTGTGGGCGGTGCTACCATGGCCTCTGCCGAATTTGACGACACCATCGAGGAAAAGCGCCCCACCGTTCAGGTTGGCGACCCCTTCACAGAAAAGCGACTGATGGAGGCGACGCTGGAACTGATGAAAACCGGCGCCGTAATCTCGATTCAGGACATGGGCGCCGCCGGCCTTACCTGTTCGGCGGTTGAAATGGGCGACAAGGGCGGCCTCGGCGTTCGTCTGGATCTGGAAAACGTACCTCAGCGCGAAGAGGACATGACAGCCTATGAAATGATGCTGTCGGAATCTCAGGAACGCATGCTGATGGTTCTCAAGCCCGAGCTCGAGGCCGAGGCACGTGCCGTGTTCGAGAAATGGGATCTGGACTTTGCCATCGTCGGCGAAACCATCGCCGAAGACCGCTTTCTAATCATGCACAACGGCGAAGTAAAAGCAGACCTCGTTCTGTCCAAACTGTCGTCGACGGCCCCCGAATATGACCGCCCGTGGGAAGCTACTCCGCCTGCAGAAGAGCTATCGGAGGTTCCCCAGATCGATCCCATCGACGGTCTGCGCGCCCTGCTCTCCTCGCCCAACTATGCGGGCAAGCAATGGGTCTATGAACAATATGACACGATGGTCATGGCCGACAGCGCCCGCACACCCGGCTTGGGCGCGGGCATGGTCCGTGTCCACGGTACAGACAAGGTGCTGGCCTTTACCTCGGACGTTACCCCGCGCTATGTCCGGGCCAATCCCGAAGAAGGCGGCAAACAAGCGGTGGCCGAGGCCTATCGTAACCTGACGGCTGTCGGGGCCAAACCGCTGGCCACGACTGATAACCTGAACTTCGGAAACCCAGAAAAGCCCGAAATCATGGGTCAGTTCGTTGGCGCAATCAAAGGGATCGGTGCCGCAGTGGCCACTCTGGACATGCCGATCGTGTCCGGCAACGTCTCGCTTTATAACGAGACCGACGGTCAGGCCATCCTGCCCACCCCGACCATTGGCGCGGTTGGCCTGTTGGCCCATACGGATGAGATCATCGGCAACGAGGTCCGCGAGGGTCATGTTGCACTGGTCATCGGTGAAACCAACGGTCATCTCGGGCAATCCGCCCTGTTGGCCGAGGTTTTCAACCGCGAAGACGGTGATGCACCTCACGTTGATCTGGAGGCGGAAAAACGCAACGGCGACTTCATCCGTTCCAACCGCGAAATGATCAAGGCCTGCACTGATCTGGGCGACGGTGGGCTGGCGCTTGCCGCTTTCGAGCTTGCCGAGGCGGCAGGTGTTGGCATCAATCTCGACGGCGCTTCGACCGATTTCCTGTTTGGCGAAGATCAGGCACGCTATCTTGTCGCCTGCAACTTCGATCAGGCCGAGGCATTGATGATCGCCGCCAGCCAGGCCGGTGTGCCCCTGACCTCGGTTGGCCGGTTCACCGGCGACACCGTGAAAATCGGCGGTTCCGAGGCCCCCCTGTCCGAGTTGACCGAGACCTTCCGCAGCAGCTTTGCAGCGGCTGTGGCCTGATCACGGCCCCTTCTTCTCGTTCCAAATACGGAAATTCCTGCGCTTGTCCGCAAGCGCAGGTTTTACCGGATCGGACCCTCCGCCACACCTTGCGCGGCCCTGCGCATCGCTCTACATCTTGATAAAGACCTTCAGGAGTTACCTACATGCCGATGAGCGCCTATGAAATCGAACACCTGCTGCGCGAAGCCTTTCCTGACGCGGAAATTCAGGTGGGTGGCAACGATGGCGTTCACATGTCTGCAATGGTGGTGGACGAGAGCTTTCGCGGGAAAAATCGCGTTCAGCAGCAGCGTGCCGTATATGCCGCGCTGAAGGGCAAGATGGACGGCCCCGATGGTGAACTTCACGCGCTGGCATTGACCACAAAAGTGCCTGAATGACGTTTGCCACTTGGGCATACACCGGTTTCGCGCTGTTGATATCTGTCGGAAGCGCACTGACTATCCGTTCATCATTTGGCATTTTTCGGCCTCGAACTGGGCGCGGAGCCATACCTGATCAAAATGCCATCGTTGTCTCAACAAACCACTTAGCCAGAGATAGCGACCGAGCTTCGGCTATTTTCGTACAGGGCGATCCACACCAATACTCCAAAGCAATGGTGCCAGGAAAATGAACAACGGCCTGATCTGGATTGGCGGAATAGCGGGATTGATAGTTGCCGCTGCGCTGATCGAGGCCTATGTGAAGCGAAACAGAAAACGGAATCTTGCGGACATGCGCCCCGATCCGGACGACATCAGCAAGATTGCGGGCATAGACAGACACGGGCTTGATCCGGTGACTTTGGCACAAGCCGAACACCGCAGGCTGGAAGAAGAAGGATGGGTACCAGGCTCATCTGAAAATGGAACATCCGCCGCAGAGAATGGCGAAAAGGAAGAGCAAAATGACCGACGTTAAGACCCAGATCGACGAGACCGTCAAAGCCAATGACGTGGTGCTGTACATGAAAGGCACCAAGGAGATGCCGCAATGTGGATTCTCCTCGCGCGTGGCCGGTGTACTGAACTACATGGGGGTCGACTATACGGACGTGAACGTTCTTGCTGATGAGGATGTTCGTCAGGGCATCAAAGACTATTCTGACTGGCCGACCGTACCGCAACTGTTTGTCAAAGGCGAATTTGTCGGTGGATGCGACATCATCACCGAGATGACACTGTCAGGCGAATTGGACACTCTGTTTGACGAAAACGGCGTCGGCTACAACAAGGAAGCCGCCGACAAAATCCGCGAAGCGAACGCCTGATCAGCTGTTACCGGCTGACACAATCCTTAAGAATAACCTGCTCGCTGGCGGCATCCCCTGTCGCCAGATAGCTGACGGTCGCGTTCCAGCCCTTGGAGCGCAGGATGTATTTTCCGCTCGAGCCGATGGACTCATAGCGGATACCAGACCCACTCGCCTCCTGACGCATGGGCACAAGCGAATTATCCACCAGCATCGCTGCCGCTCCGGACCCGTCGGATGAGTTGAAATAAGTCACCGGCAGAGGAATGTTGTTTTCACAGGTGAATGTCACCGACAGAATATCGATTTCCGCCATTGCCGCCGACGCTGGAACGATCACCAACACGCCGCAGACAAAACTACGCAAAGCCTTCATTTCCCTGACTTCTCCTCAACAACCGAAGCCAGAGCCTCGGCCCGAGCGGCAAGTTCCGCCAGCGTGTCTGTCACCGAAGGCGGAACCACGGCGACTTCTACTCGCTCCGGTTCCGGCGGCGGCGCATTACGAAGACGGTTCAGTTCCGCCTCCATATCTGCCAGCTTTGCCTCAACCGACTTGACCCGATCGTCCGCCGCTGCGGATTTATCGGCAAGCATCAACCCCGCCATCAGCAACATGCGCGCTTCGGGCATGCGCCCGATCTGATCCGACAGAACCTGAGCCTCATCATCCAGCAATTTTGCTGCGGCATGCAGATAGCTTTCTTCGCCTTCCTGACATGAGACTTCGAACCCACGACCGCCGATATGAATGGTAACTTCGGGCATCACTCCACCTCTCCTTCCGTCAGGTTGGCACGGGCAAGCAACGGCTCCAGCCGCGCCAGAACAGCATGCGCTTCTGCCGCGTCGGTCGCGCGCGCCGCGCGGGTGGCCTCCAGTTCCGCAGCGGTGGCCCGGTTCAGCAAATTGGCATCGGACAATCCGTCGGCGGCTGCCGCACGCAGTTCTTCGACAGACGTGCGCAATTGTTCGTTGGCCTTGCGCAAACGCTGCAAATCCCCGTCCAGTCGAGACATGGCCGTTCCATGGCTGGCCCGTTCCGCGCGCAGCATTTCCAGCTCTGCGCTCAGTTCTTCAATACGTTCACTGTCTGCAAGTTCCGATGTCAGCCGGTTGTTTTCAGCACGCAACCGATCCAGTTCTTCGGTGTTCCCTGCCTGTTGCCGCAGTGTTTCCAGTTCGGCCTTCAGGGGTTCGACATCCTCAACCGCATCCAGTTGATCGCGCAGCGCCTCGATTTCGACCTTTAGTGCGGACGCCTCATTTTGGTCTTCCAGCGCCGTCTTGGCGGCCGCCAATTCCGCTCGCGCGGCTTCAACCGTTGCCAATTTTGACGACGCTTCCGCAAGTTGCGACCGCAAATCTTCCGCTACACTGGCGTCAACCGAACTTGCGCGAAGCTCTTCGATCTCAGATCGCAAGGCTGCGCTGTCCCCGTTAGTAGCGTTCTCTTGGCGCAGCGTGTCGATTTCCGCTTCATGACGCTCTTTCAGCGCCCTGAGCCTTTCTTCCAGTTGCGCGTTGGCAAGCTTTTCCTCGTCCAAGGCTTCGCGCAATGCCGAATCTTCACCACCAGAAGCCGGGGATTTTTCGCTTAGTACATCCACGCCGACGCTGATCCGCTCCATCGCGGCAGTAATCCGGCGCTGCAATTCCTCGATCTGACTCATGCCCCTGTCACCTGTTTACCAAGGTTCATTCTGTTGCGCAGCCGCCCCGAATCGGAATTGGCTGCGATCAGCAGTAGTTTAGCGGAATGCTGCGGGAAATACCCCCCTCTTTGCTTTCAACCACTTGGCCACAACTCTTGAAGCACACATGACCTGTCACGCCGGGTTCCACTTGCACTTTGGAGGGTGGATGGTATTGAGCGCGCAATCTGCCTGTAATCCAAAGGAATAACGCCCGTGGACCTGACTGCGCTGCGCAATGCCAACCCTGAACACTGGGACAAGGCTGCGGCTATCCGCACCCTGACCCTTGATGCTGTCGCTGCCGCCAATTCCGGCCATTCTGGTATGCCGATGGGCATGGCCGATGTTGCGACCGTGTTGTTTGAAAAACACCTGAAATTCGACGCCTCGGCCCCGAACTGGCCGGACCGCGACCGGTTCATCCTGTCTGCGGGTCATGGCTCGATGCTGGTATACTCGCTGCTGTATCTGACCGGCCACGCGGATGTGACACTGGAAGAGATTAAGAACTTCCGCCAACTGGGTGCAAAAACCGCAGGCCACCCCGAAAACTTTCTGATCGACGGGATCGAGACCACCACTGGCCCGCTGGGTCAAGGTATCTCGAACGCCGTTGGTTTCGCCATGGCCGAGGAAATCCAGCGCGCCCACTACGGCAAGAAAGTCGTCGATCACTACACCTACGTGATCGCGGGCGACGGCTGTCTGATGGAAGGCGTCAGCCAAGAGGCGATTACGCTTGCAGGTCGTCACGAGCTGAGCAAGCTGATCGTATTCTGGGATAACAACAACATCACCATCGACGGCACCGTTGATATCGCCGACCGCACCGATCAGGTGCGCCGCTTTGCTGCCTCGGGCTGGCATGTGATCGAGATTGACGGACATGATCCCAAGGCTATCGACGCCGCCATCGTTCAGGCGAAAAAGTCGAACAAGCCGACCATGATCGCTTGTGAAAGCCACATTGCTCTGGGCCACGCCGCTCAGGACACCTCGAAGGGCCATGGCGCGCTGACCGATCAGGGGCAGTTGAAGGATGCCAAAGACGGCTATGGCTGGCCGCATGATGCTTTCGAAGTTCCCACAAACGTGAAAAACGCATGGGAATCCATCGGTTCCCGCGGCGCGGCCGAGCGCGCTGCATGGGAAGAGCGTTTCGCGCAACTGTCCGAACGCAAGCAGGCCGAGTTCAACCGCGCCTATGCGTTTGAGGCGCCCAAGAAGTTGGCCGGTGCCATTCGTGCATTCAAAAAGCAGATGTCGGAAGATCAGCCAAAACTGGCCACCCGGGCGTCGTCCGAAAAGGTTCTGAACGTCGTGAACCCGATCATGACCGAGACCGTTGGCGGTTCGGCTGACCTGACCGGGTCGAACAACACAAAATCCGCCGATATGGGTGTGTTCCTGCCGGAAAACCGCAAAGGTCGCTACATCCACTACGGTATTCGCGAGCACGGCATGGCTGCTGCAATGAACGGTATGGCGCTGCATGGTGGCATCCGCCCCTATGGCGGGACCTTCATGGCCTTCACCGATTATGCCCGTCCGTCCATGCGTCTGGCGGCGCTTATGAAGGTGCCTTCGGTGTTCGTCATGACCCACGACTCGATCGGGCTGGGCGAAGACGGCCCGACCCACCAGCCGGTCGAGCATCTGGCCATCTCGCGCGCGACGCCGAACACCTATGTGTTCCGCCCTGCAGACTCCGTTGAGACTGCGGAATCGTGGGAACTGGCGCTGACATTCAAGGACAGCCCTTCGGTCCTGTCGCTGACCCGCCAGGGTGTGCCGACCGTACGGACCCAGCACAAGACCAAAAACCTGACTGCTCAGGGCGCTTATGTTCTGGCCGAGGCCGAAGGCAAACGTCAGGCCATCCTGATCGCCACCGGCTCCGAGGTCTCGCTAGCAATGGAAGCCAAAGCCATGCTTGAGGCCGAAGGAATCGGCACCCGAGTTGTGTCCATGCCCTGCATGGAACTGTTCGCCGAGCAAGACGAAGCCTATCGCAAGCGCGTCCTGCCCGCAGGTGCAGTTCGCGTTGGTATCGAAGCCGCAGTTCGCGCTGGCGGTTGGGACCGTTGGCTGCTGGGCGAGCGTGGCCGGGAGGCCAAAGCAGGCTTCATCGGCATGTCCAGCTTTGGCGCATCAGCCCCTGCAAATGAGTTGTACAAGCATTTCGGCATCACCGCCGAAGCGACCGTTGCCAAAGTCAAGGAACTGCTCGGTTAATATCGGCTTTACGGAATCAAAAAGCCCCGGCATCGCCGGGGCTTTTTTTGTCATACGAATATTATGACCGATTGCATCCCATCAACGACAAGATCGCCTTGGGTATTCCAAACCCGCATGACCTGAGAACTGTATCCGTTGTGGCCTGCGGTCAGTTCATGTTCCAGCATCCACCAGCCGTCCCGTGTGTGAACATCCTCGGACAACACGTTGAAAATCCAATTCATTGACGAGTTCACGCCGGGCTTTTTCAGAGTTGGATAAATTGCCGGGGGCGGCAGATCGGCTATGGAAATCAACCCTTCAAGTGTACCGTGCATCCTCTCATCCCGGTGGCGTGCCCAGAGACGAACGTAACCCCGCTCAGCACCTTCGAATGGACGCGCGCCTTCGATCAGCCTGACGTCGAAGTTGCCCAAAAAAGCGACAGGCGGCCGGGGCAATCCGGGCGGAAAATAGTGTTCAGTCTGCTCCGGGTCTTCGGCCGGTTTTGGCGGGCAAGAGAAGGCCACGTGACTGTCTTGCGGCGCACCAAAGGAAAAAGTCCCAACTGCTGCGGCATTCCCATCGATCTCGGCCCGCGCGCTGATGATCGTGACATTGCGACCCTGCCGCAAGATTTCCGATTTGATCGTAGGGGACGTGCCGATTGGCGCAGTAAAGTTGATCAATGCTGATCGCAATGGTGGCAAGTCGTCCACCTGCGCGCGTGCAGCAGAAAGCAACAAAGCTGATGAAAACCCGCCATAGGTTGTCCGGCCTTGCATCCAGTTCGCAGGAACAGGATAGCCCAAGCCGTCTTCACGAGCCTCCACTGCATCCAGTACATCGGACAAATTTGGTTCTGACATGATCATTCCGCCACTTACTTCGCAGGCGATCATATCCTGCCGCTCAGCGCGAACTACTGCGACCCCACGTCACGAATGTTTTTTGCCTCAGTGCTCTTTTTTCGTCCCGGCCAAGCTATTCCAAACAGGCGCGATGACATTGATCACGAGCGGTATCAAAATTAGCCCCAGCGCAAGGCCAAATATCCCGTCCATCGTTGCTTTGGCAATCCACTCGACAACGCCGGTCCACTGTTCAGACACGGCATGCCCAGCTGCGTAAGCCCAGTCGTGAATGTGGTGGCCCAGCCAGCCAAAGCCTAACACCTCCAACCCATGAACGATGATCGATCCGCCAACCCAAAGCATCGCTGCCGTACCGACCACGGACAGCAGCTTCAGCAGATATGGCATTCCTTTGACCAGCCCGCGTCCCAGCGATTGCGTAATGCCGAGTTTTCCATTCTTGGCCAAAAACAAACCCACATCGTCCATTTTCACGATAATTCCGACTGATCCGTAAACGGCGACGGTGACCCCGATCCCAACAACAGCCAGTGTTGCAGCCTGCATCCAGACATTGGGTGCTTCGATGGCCGCCAGGGCAATCGTCATAATCTCGGCCGAAAGAATGAAATCTGTCTTGATCGCCCCCCTGACCTTTTGTTCTTCTAGATGACCGGGATCACGGATGGTCATGTCCTCTTCGATCACATGACTGCCGTGGGGAAACAGAACGTGAAAAATCTTCTCGGCTCCCTCGAAACACAGATACGCCCCGCCGATCATCAGTAACGGGGTGATCAGCCACGGCGCAAAGTTCGCAAGCAGCATCGCGACGGGCAAAAGCAGAACCAGCTTGTTGAAAAACGAACCGCGCGCGATGCGCCAGATAATCGGCAACTCCCGCGCGGGGGCGAATCCCTGAACGTATTTCGGCGTGACGGCTGCATCGTCGATGATCACACCTGCGGTCTTTGCCCCGGCTTTGCCAGCTGCCGCTGCCACATCATCGATCGAGGATGCCGCAACCTTTGCGATGCCCGCTACATCATCCAACAAAGCCAGAAGACCACTCATCCGCGTTCCTTTTCGCTCATCCTGCCGCAACAGGAACCTAAACGATCCGACGCTTAGCGCAAGCGTTAGCGCAATCGTCGAAAGTTTGCGCTACCATATTCATTTTAGGACGATTTTCCCCTTTCTGAGCCATCAGGCCGGGTCTATACGGCCTGCAAGTTTCACGTCTTTTGGAGTCGCATAATGACCATCAAGGTTGGCATCAACGGATTTGGCCGTATCGGCCGCTGTACCCTGTCCCACATCGCAGCCTCGGGGCGCGACGATATCGAAGTGATCAAGGTTAACGCCACCGGTCCTCTGGATACTGCTGCCCACCTGATCAAATACGACAGTGTTCATGGCCGCTTCCCAGGTGAAGTGACCATCGGCGACGGAACCATGAACCTGGGTCGTGGCGATATGCAGATGTTCTCGACCTATGACATGGGCGAACTGGATTGGGACGGCTGTGATGTCGTTCTGGAATGCACCGGCAAGTTCAATGATGGTGAAAAGGCCAAGGCCCATCTGGATCGCGGCGCAAAGAAGGTTCTGCTGTCTGCTCCGGGCAAGAACGTGGACAAGACGATTGTCTTCGGCGTGAACGACGATCAGCTTGAAGCGGGCGACAAGATGATCTCGAACGGTTCCTGCACCACCAACTGCCTTGCGCCTTTGGCCAAAGTTCTGGACGACGCGTTTGGAATCGAACATGGCATCATGACCACGATCCATGCCTATACCGGCGACCAGCCAACTCTGGACCGCCGCCACAAGGATCTGTACCGCGCCCGCGCTGCAGCGATGTCGATGATTCCCACAAGCACCGGTGCTGCCAAAGCGCTGGGAGAAGTGCTGCCGCGCCTCAAGGGCCGCCTCGACGGATCTGCGATCCGGGTCCCTACCCCGAATGTTTCGGCCGTTGACCTGACCTTCCGCGCGGGCCGTGACGTCAGCGCAGAGGAAGTAAATGCAGCTGTGAAAAACGCAGCCGAAGGAAAGATGAAGGGTGTTCTGGGATACGAGCCCGCCCCCCTGGTGTCGACCGATTTCAACCACACCAATGAAAGCTCGATTTTTGCACCGGATCAGACCCGCGTCGTCGAGGACCGTATGGTACGGGTTCTGGCCTGGTATGACAACGAATGGGGTTTCTCCGTCCGCATGGCAGACGTCGCGGTCGCCATGGGAAAACTAGGCTGAATTCTGCCTAACCCCTTGAGAGACAAAGCCCGCTCAGGTTATCTGGGCGGGCTTTTTTGTGCTTCGGGATAGACATGACCAATCAACTCGCAATCTGGCTTGCTGTTCTGATTCTGGGGGCCGTGATGCTCGACTACGCACTTTACGGCACAGAGCATCTGCTTTTCCTTGGAAAAAAATTCTACGAATTTTTGGATTGGCTCGCTTTTTGGCGCTGACAAACAATGCCTGTTGACATTTTTTCAGCAATCGCGATGTTAGCGCTAACTTTTCACTGAACTGCAAAAGAAAGGCTGCGCTAATGACACTCAGGCTGGCAATCAACGGCTTTGGACG
The DNA here is from genome assembly GCF_056537325.1 of Ruegeria sp. CF5. Lineage (NCBI taxonomy): Bacteria > Pseudomonadati > Pseudomonadota > Alphaproteobacteria > Rhodobacterales > Roseobacteraceae > Ruegeria > Ruegeria sp. CF5. The sequence continues at coordinate 96,213 of NZ_JBQFRI010000002.1, forward strand.
GATCGGGCGCGGTGTGCTGCGTGCGGCTATGGAACGCGGTCGCAAGGATATCGAAGTCGTCGCCATTAACGACCTGTCCCCGCCTGAGATGAACGCCCATCTGTTCGAGTTCGACAGTGTGCATGGCCGCTATCGCGCACCGGTGACATTTACACAAAGCCAGATTGATGTTGGTGCCGGGCCCATCCGGCTGAGCAGCCATCGAAACCCCGAAGACCTGGACTGGTCGGATGTCGATGTCGTGCTGGAATGTACCGGCGCGTTCCGCACCTACGAAGACGCTGCCCGGCACCTAAAAAATGGCTCGGGCAAGGTTCTGATATCCGCCCCCGCCCGCGGGACAACACACGTAAAAACGGTCGTATTCGGCGTTAACGATCACGAGTTGACCTCAGATCATAAGATCGTTTCAAACGCGTCCTGCACCACAAATTGCCTGGCACCGGTTGCTGCGGCGCTTGATGCAGCCCTTGGGATCAGACACGGCTCGATGACGACCGTCCATGCCTATACCGTCAGTCAACCTGTTCACGACACCGCAACCAAAGACCCCTACCGTTCGAGGGCCGCAGCCCTTTCGATGATCCCCAGCACCACGGGCGCGGCTGCCGCAGTTGGCCTTGTGCTGCCTCAATTGGCCGGAAAATTGAACGGCCAGGCAATACGGGTACCGACGCCCAACGTTTCAGTTGTGGACCTTGTTGTCGAAGTGTCCCGGAAGACAAGCGTCGATGAGGTGAATGCTCTGCTTTCCAGTGCAGCCGATAAGATACCGGGCGTTCTTGCCGCGGAAAGTCGGCCTTTGGTCTCGGTGGATTTCAACCACGACCCGCACAGTTCAACCGTTTCGCTGCCGGAAACCACCGTGACAGATGGGACGCTGGTGCGCGTCCTTGCCTGGTACGACAACGAATGGGGGTTTTCCAACCGGATGCTGGACACCGCCGCAGCGATGGGAGGTTTATCCCAGTCTTTCCAGCAAAGCAGTGTTCACGCGCGGCGTGACGAATTTGGACACGTCCCCGCCTAGACGGGCGATTTCCTTGACCAGTTTCGAGGCGATGGCCTGATGCCGCGCCTCGGCCATCAGGAACACCGTTTCCACGGTATCATCCAGCGCGCGGTTCATGCCGACCATCTGGAATTCGTACTCGAAATCGGCAACCGCGCGCAAACCGCGCACGATAAGCTGCGCACCCACGTCATGAGCACAGTCAATCAGCAGATTTTCGAACGGATGGGCCACAATCTCGGTACCGGTTTGTTCCGTCAGCCGGGCGCATTCCGCCTCGATCATTGCCACTCGCTCTTCCAGCCGGAAAAGTGGCCCCTTGTCGCGATTGATGGCCACCCCGATCACCAACTTGTCCACCAAGGCGGTAGCACGACGGATGATGTCGATGTGACCCAATGTAATTGGATCGAAGGTTCCCGGATACAATCCAACCCGCATGGTGCACTCCTGCGCAACAATATTTCTGCGCAAGCAAACACATCTTTGCCGCAGGTGCAAGAGGCGGGAAAGGCCAGACCGAAATCAGTGGCCCATGATCATGCCCTGCAAGGCATCCTTTTCCATTGCAAGTTCAGTGAGTTGCGCCTTAACGACGTCCCCCAGCGTCACGATGCCGACAAGCTTGCCTTCTTCTACAATCGGCATGTGGCGAAACCGCCCCTGGGTCATTTGCGCCATAATGTCCTGAACCGTAGCCTGACGGGTCGTCGTAACCAGTTCTTTCGTCATATAGGCGCTGACAGGCTGTGACAGGCAATCTCCGCCACTTGCCGCCAGCTCTCGAACGATGTCACGCTCGGACAAAATTCCAACTGCCGTCTCACCCCCATCTTCTGAGACAACAACCGTACCGATCCGTTTCTCTGCCAGTATTTTAGCTGCTTCGGAAACGCTTGCCGACGGGCTTACCGATACCACGCCCACAGCCCCCTTGGACTTCAGAATGGCCTGAACAAGCATATACAACACCTCCGAAATTATTTTACGTTTTCCAAAGCGTTGCCCGATTGTGGCAGCCTGTCAAGGTGAAGCCTCGGCCTCAAGCCGCGCCACTTCATCGCGGATACCTCTTGTCAGCGCATTCGCGAAACGGTTCAACCGTTCGTTGCGCTGGTCCCCCTGATGGCGCACCAGATAAAAACTACGCGTCAGACTGACTTGATCCGTCAGTATTTTCCGCAGTTTCGGATGGAACGGCAGGGTAAAGTCGTGGGCCACGCATACCCCTGATCCATGTGACACCTGCCGCAACTGAACGGAGACCGAATTCGATGCAAGAGCGACACGGTCAATTCCAATGTCATTGAGATAATCAAGCTCGCGATCAAAGATCATATCCGGAATGTATCCAATCATGCAGTGACCCTTGAGGTCCGCAAGGGATGTTATTTCAGAATGACGGTCCAGATAGTCCTGCGTCGCCACCATATGCAGTTTGTAATCGCTTATTTTCTGAACCAGCAATTTCCCGGCTGTCGGGGCGCTGACTGTCACGGCCATGTCCGCCTCGCGCCGGGACAGGTTGATAATGCGGGGCAGCGCCAGAATCTGAATATCCAGATCAGGGTTTGCCTCGCTGATTTTTGCACACACCTGCGGCAGCAAATAATTTGCACTTCCGTCCGGTGCTCCGATCCGGATCTGGCCGCTAAGAGACTTTGTCGGCCCCTCCATCGCTCCGGCGGCGGCACGCATGGCCTCTTCGGCCTGCATTCCGTGTTCCAGCAAACGTTCACCGGCCGGGGTCAGTACATATCCTTGCTGTGATTTGACAAAAAGCGGCGCATCCAGGGCTGACTCAAGGCGCCCGATCCGCCGACCGACGGTTGCGGGGTCCATCTTCAGCAACCGACCCGCTGCAGAAAGGCTCTCTTCACGCGCGACAGCCAGAAACACCCGCATATCATCCCAGTTGGGTTCCACTCTTGCATCCTTGCATTTTTGCAAAACACTTTTGGAACATTGCCTCTGTTCAGGGGATTTCTGCAAGCCTATGGTGCGCACAAATTTACCGGAGGAGATTGAGATGCAGGAACTGTCCCACTTCATCAATGGCGAGAATGTCGCCGGTACGTCCGGCCGTGTCGCCGATGTCTTTAACCCTGCGACTGGCGAGGTGCAGTACAAATGCCCGATGGCCAGCGCTGCCGAAACCACGGCCGCGATCGAACAGGCCGCTGCGGCGCAACTGGCGTGGGGCGCAACAAACCCCCAGAAACGCGCGCGCGTCATGATGGCAATGGTTGGCCTGATGAACCGCGACATGGACAAGCTGGCCGAAGCACTCAGCCGCGAGCACGGCAAGACCCTGCCTGATGCCAAGGGCGATCTGCAGCGCGGTCTGGAAGTGGTTGAATACTGCATCGGCGCACCGCAGATGCTGAAAGGTGAGTTCACCGACAGCGCAGGCCCAGGTATCGACATGTATTCGATGCGCCAGCCGCTGGGCGTTGTCGCGTCGATCATGCCGTTCAACTTCCCCGCCATGATGCCGCTTTGGCATGTCGGGCCTGCCCTGGCTTGCGGTAACGCAGTGGTTCTGAAACCGTCCGAACGTGACCCCTCTGTCCCGCTGATGCTGGCGGAACTGTTTGTTGAGGCAGGTCTGCCCAAGGGTGTGTTCCAAGTCGTGAACGGCGATAAAGAAGCTGTGGACACTCTGCTCGACAGCGACATCATTCAGGGCGTGTCTTTCGTGGGTTCGACCCCGATTGCGCAGTACATTTACGCCCGCGCCACTGCGAACGGAAAGCGTGCACAGTGCTTTGGCGGCGCAAAAAACCACATGATCGTGATGCCGGATGCCGATTTGGATCAGGCTGCCGACGCGCTGGTCGGCGCTGGCTTTGGCGCGGCAGGCGAACGCTGCATGGCGATTTCCGTCGCCGTTCCGGTGGGCGAGGAAACCGCAGATGCACTGATCGAGAAACTGATCCCCCGCGTCGAAAAGCTGAAGGTCGGCCCCTACACAGCAGGCGACGATGTGGACATGGGCCCCGTAGTTACCGCCGCCGCCAAAGAGCGCATTCTGGGTCTGATCAATTCCGGTGTGGAACAAGGCGCGAAGCTGGTCGTGGATAACCGTGACTTCTCGCTTCAGGGCTATGAGGACGGCTTTTTTGTCGGCCCGCACCTGTTCGACAATGTGACGCCAGAGATGGATATCTACAAACAGGAGATCTTTGGCCCCGTCCTGTCGACTGTTCGCGCCGGTTCGTACGAAGAGGCGCTGAAACTGGCCATGGACCATGAATATGGCAACGGCACCGCGATTTTCACCCGTGACGGCGACACAGCCCGCGATTTCGCCAGCCGTGTGAACATCGGCATGGTCGGCATCAACGTACCGATCCCGGTTCCGCTGGCCTATCACACCTTTGGCGGCTGGAAGAAATCCATGTTTGGTGACCTGAACCAGCACGGCCCGGATTCGTTCAAGTTCTACACTCGCACCAAAACAGTCACCTCGCGTTGGCCCTCGGGCATCAAAGAAGGTGGCGAGTTTAACTTCAAGGCCATGGACTGACCGTAGTTCCAACGGTTCAAACAATTCGATCAAATCCCGGCCTAGCGGCCGGGATTTTTTTTAAGCGGGCTTTTGCCGAATAGAAGACTGCAAAAGCCGCCTCACAATAAGTTCAGTCAGTGAGGGCTGGAAAAAACCGGGCAACGTGCTTAGTTATGCTGCCAAAATTGCAAATTGAGCAGAATTACCGGAGGCACCCTTGTCCCAGTCCCGCATGACCCGTCGCGCCGCATTGCTGGGCGTCGCATCAACACTGGCAACACCCGCGCTTGTCCGCGCGCAAAGTCTGGATGCCTTTCCCGAAAGCGAGGATGCAATCGGCACTCAACTACCGGTGCGGAGGAACGTTTCGTCCTTTTCGCAACAAAACTGGCAGGATCACTTTGACAAGTTGGGGGTCGGATGTTTGCTCGCCGATATAACCAGCCGTGCAGTGCATTATTGGGGCGCTGACGGAACCTATAGGCTGTATCCAAGCTCGGTACCCCAGAGCGAAGAGTTGACCAAGCGCGGCTACACCGAAGTTGTTCGCAAACGTGAAAACCCCAGCTGGACGCCAACAGCGGCAATGCGGGAACGCGATCCGTCGCTTCCGGTCCGTGTCGAAGGCGGAGAGACCAACAATCCGCTTGGCACACGCGCAATGTATCTGACCTGGCCTGCCTATCTGGTTCACGGAACTCATGATACGCGCAAGATTGGCCGCCAGAGCTCATCCGGCTGCATCGGTCTTTATAATCAACATGTCGAGGAACTGTACGATCTGGTACAGATCGGAACTCAGGTCCGACTGGTCTGAACGCAAAAGCCCCGGCCTGACACAGGACCGGGGCTTTTCATTGGTTACTTTGAATTATTCAGGCAACAGCACTTTGTCGACAACGTGAATTACACCGTTGCTTGCGACGATGTCTGCTTGCACGACATCGGCATTGTCCACCTTGACGCCGTTACGCGCATTAACGCTGAGCCGTTCGCCCTGAACAGTCAAAACCTTGGCGCGCTTGCCAGCAATATCCCCGGACATGATTTTTGCCGGCACCACATGGTAAGTCAAAATGGATACCAGTTGATCCTTGTTCTCGGGCAGCAACAATGTCTCAACAGTGCCTTCCGGCAATGCAGCAAAAGCCTCGTCCGTAGGAGCGAAAACCGTGTACGGCCCCTTACCCTTCAGGGTGTCGACCAGTCCGGCCGCCTGAACCGCTGCGACAAGTGTATTGAACGAGCCTGCTGAAACGGCTGTATCAACAATATCCTGATTTGCCTGAGCCTTCAGTGGCAGTGCAAGGGCCATTGCAGCGGCGGCCCCGATAAACGTACGACGAAACATTTCAGTGATCTCCTCTGGTGCTTGTTATGCAGAGAGGTACGGCATGACCGGATATCCGGATCACTTTGGGTGCGATTTTACTTTCTCTGAACCCAGATACTCTGCGCCCGCCCTTCTTTCAGGAACGGCAGCGCTTCCATCGCGTCGGGGCGGTCTTGCTGCAAATAGTACCCGGGCCACAACATTTCATAATCACCCGATTGCAGCATCGCGTGAAGCACATACTGTTCCCCCCATCCCGGGCAATCATAGAAGAAACGCTTGGGATATTCGTAAGGCAGAAACACATCGTGGACGTGGATGACAACGCCGGGCTTGAGTGAAGGAATGATGCGGCAGAACAGGTGCGCCACATCGTTGCTCATCCGCACAACGTGGCTGGAGTCGATAAACAGAACATCCCCCGCCTCCAGCTGATCAAAAAGGGCGGGATCAACCTCTTCCAGCCGCTTCTGTTCAAACTGATCGACAACGTGCGCGATGTCTGCGCGCGGAAACGGGTCTACTGCGGTGATGCGGGTTTCAAGACCGCCATCAATCACCGCCTGCCGCGTGACCCGTGTAGAGTTCCCGCAACCGACCTCGATCACACGTTGCGGCCTGAACCGCCGGATCACCAGATACAGCGCATCAGCATCGGGGCTGTCGTAGTAGCCATTGTTTACGCGGTACCCGGTCTGATTTCGTTGAGGATCCTTGAGGGCCGAGAGCGCCCCGGCGTGAACCTGATATTCCTCGACCAGTTGACCAAGATCGAAACCGTCCATCCCGGGCGACAAAGCATAGGCCGGGCGGGTCAATCCCCCTGCCCGCTCAAAGGCGCTCAACCGTTGGTGCTCATCCCGCTCTGTAACTCGGTCGATCAACTTGACGCCAAACCGATCGAGAAAGGCATTTGTACGTGGAAATTTCCTGGGTTTCACGCGACGGCTCCATTGCGACGATTGCATCTGGTCCTTACCGCCGCTTGCCCCGCAACTGCAAGCATCTGTACCGCAAACCCTTGGCAAAAAGAAAAATTCCGTATTCACTGGTTCAAATTCCAGACGGGAGGCGGAAGATGCAAAAGGACTTCACCCTGGGAATCGAAGAGGAATACCTGCTTGTCGACAAGGTTTCCCTTCAATTGTCCGAGGCGCCCGAGGGCCTGATGCAAGCATGTCAGAATGACTTTGAAGGTCAGGTCAGCCCGGAGTTCCTGCAATGCCAGATCGAGGTGGGAACCCGCCCACATTCCACGATAAAAGGCGCTCGCGAAGACCTGAAGCGATTGCGTTCCTGCGTCTCAAGACGCGCCTCCGAATACAATCTGGCCCCGATTGCTGTGTCCTGTCATCCTTTTGCCAACTGGAAAGATCAGCATCACACCCGCAAGGAACGGTATGACGCACTGCAGCACGCATTGGGCGGCGTCGCACGTCGGATGCTGATTTGCGGGATGCACGTTCACGTAGGTGTCGAGGACAAATCCCTGCGCGCTGATCTAGTGCCCCAATTGTGCTATTTCCTGCCGCACCTTCTGGCCTTGTCTACCTCCTCGCCTTACTGGAATGGCGAGGATACGGGGCTTTCTTCGTACAGGCTGACGGTTTTCGACAATCTTCCGCGAACCGGCCTGCCACCGGTATTCACAAGTTGGGCCGAATACGAACGCACAACGGGCATACTTGTCGAATTGGGCGTAATCGAAGACACGACCAAAATCTGGTGGGATCTGCGCCCGTCGCACCAATTTCCCACGCTTGAGACACGGATCATGGATGTCCAGCCCCGGCTGGAACACACCCTGTCGCTTGCCGCGATGGTTCAGGCGCTTACGCGGATGCTCTGCCGCCTGAAGGCCCGCAATCTGCGCTGGCGTTCTTATGACCGCTTCCTGATTGGTGAAAACCGGTGGCGTGCGCAGCGCTATGGTGTCGGCGAGGGTCTGATTGATTTCGGAGACCGTTCGATCAAACCGATGTCGGAACTGATGGACGAACTCATGGGAATGCTGGCTGAAGATGCCGAGGCGCTGGGCACTATGACAGAGCTTGCGCGCCTGCGGCAGATCGCAAATAACGGCACTTCGGCCACCCGCCAGCGCCGCGTACACGCCGAAGCCGTCGCAAATGGTGAAGACCCCGGCAAAGCCGTGGTGAAACATCTTATCGAGGAATTTCATATGGATCTGTGATCGGGCTCAGATCACACGCAACATGTTTTTGATCTTGCGGCCGACCGGTTCATAAAAATCCGGATCCTTCCAGTACCCATTGTGCGAAAGCGGATTCCACGACGTAAAGATGTTTCCGGAATTTATCGATACGTCACGAAGTTCGTTATTTGCTTCCAGTTGATCATAGGCCGGTGCGCAATCACGCAGCGGATAACCCAGCACGTCGTGCTTGTCGAAAAAGTTGTACCACCACGTCCTGGACTTTAGCGCATGCGGCAGTTCGGAATTCGGCGGGTCAATCGGTTTGATCTGGTTTTGCGGGTAGGCAAAAAGAAAAATCGGAATATTGCAGCCAAAGGTCATGATCCCCGCAACTGTCTGCATATTTCGGACGGGCGTATTGTGCAGGGTTTGCCCAGTGTGCCGAAGGTGGCTTTGCAGATCGTAGATGTAATTCGACATGATATGCCCACCAAGGGAATGGGCCAGCAACAGCACCGGCGCACGATCGCCTACCTGCGTTTTAACATCCTCCATCACTCGGTCGATCTCGGCATGAATGGCCTCGTAGGTTTTGTCGCTTCCATCCTGTGTTTTGCGATACGAAGCCGCGTCCGACAAATTGTGAACCACGAACTCCCGAACGTCATCATAACCGGTTCGCCGTTTTATTTTCCGCAGATAACGGTTCTGACGCGGTTGCAGAACATGAGCCCAGACGATTTCACGCCACGCAACACGGTTCAGATCCGGCCCAACAAACCGCCCGACCTGTTTGTGAAGATCGCGGGAAAATGTCACGGCAGACGATGGCAGGGGCGTTCCTGTAAATTGACTGCCCATGCCATGAATAATCACAACTGCCATTTTGAAATGCGACATACCAATTCTCCTCAACAAAATTCCTCAAAAATATACGTCAGACCTCGGCAAACACCAAAACACCCCTTTGGTAAGAGGCTGTCCGATTGCTGCCGCTGCAAAATTTCTGTAAGGATTGGGAAATAAACAATCGTTCAATTCATACGCTGCAAGGGAGAGAGGCCATGGATTTCGCGCTGACCGAGGAACAGACAGCCATATTCGACATGGCCTATGCATTTGGGCAGGAAAACATCGCGCCTTTCGCCCGTCAGTGGGAAGCCGAAGGAACAATCCCCAAGGATCTGTGGCCGAAGGTGGGGGAACTTGGGTTTGGCGGTCTGTATGTGTCCGAAGAAGGCGGTGGGTCCGGTCTGTCCCGGCTGGACGCAACTCTGGTGTTCGAGGCCCTTTCGATGGCCTGCCCCTCAGTCGCGGCGTTTCTATCCATCCACAACATGTGCGCGAAAATGCTGGACAATTTCGCCGATAATGACCTGAAATCCCGCATCATGGCGGATGTGCTGAGCCTGAATACGGTTCTCAGCTATTGCCTGACCGAACCCGGATCTGGTTCCGATGCAGCGGCCCTGAAAACCCGTGCAGAACGCACCAATGAAGGATACACGCTGAACGGAACCAAGGCGTTTATCTCTGGCGGTGGATATTCCGATGCCTATGTCTGTATGGTGCGCACGGGCGAAGATGGCCCCAAAGGCATTTCGACGGTCTATGTCGAGGACGGCACGCCCGGCCTCAGCTTTGGAGGGCTTGAGCAGAAAATGGGATGGAAAAGCCAACCCACCGCTCAGGTTCAGTTCGACGACTGCAAGATTCCATCCGGAAATCTTGTCGGTGTAGAAGGAGACGGGTTTAAGTACGCCATGATGGGCCTCGATGGTGGGCGTCTGAACATCGCTTCATGTTCATTGGGTGCTGCGCAGGCCGGGCTGGACATGACACTGCAATACATGTCCGAGCGTAAGGCTTTCGGAAAATCCATCGACCAGTTTCAGGCCCTTCAGTTCCGTCTTGCCGATATGGAAATCGAAATGCAGGCGGCGCGCACATTCCTGCGCCAAGCCGCCTGGAAACTGGATCAGGGTACGCCAGACGCGACAAAATTCTGCGCCATGGCCAAGAAATTTGTGACGGAAACCGGATCGAAGGTTGTCGATCAGTGCCTTCAACTTCATGGCGGATACGGCTATCTCGCCGATTACGGGATTGAAAAGCTGGTCCGCGATCTGCGCGTGCATCAAATCCTTGAAGGCACCAACGAGATCATGCGAGTGATCGTTTCGCGCAACATGCTTGCCAACCGCTGAGGACATCATGGCTGACATTGATATCCGCGTTGCCGGTCGCGCCGGTCGCATCACGCTGACCCGGCCACATGCTCTGAACGCGATGAGCTATGACATGTGCATGGCGATCGACACCGCAATGCGCAATTGGCGCGAGGATGACGACATCGATCTGATCGTGCTGGACGCCGAAGGCGAAAAGGCGTTCTGTGCGGGCGGCGATATTGCCGAATTGTACGAGACAGGCACCAACGGCGACTTTGAGTACGGCCGCACTTTCTGGCGCGATGAATATCGTATGAATGCGATGATCTTTGAGTATCCCAAGCCAGTGGTCAGTTTTCTTCAAGGCTTCACGATGGGCGGCGGCGTCGGTATCGGCTGCCATGGGACGCACCGGGTCGTCGGGGAAAGCTCAAAAATCGCGATGCCCGAATGCGGAATTGGTCTTATCCCGGATGTTGGCGGAACACTTATGCTGGCGCTCGCGCCCGGACGCAGCGGCGAATATCTTGGAATGACGGCAGGCCGAATGGGTCCCGATGACGCCATTTTTGCGGGCTTCGCAGATCACTACATCCCGCAGGAGAATTGGGGCTCCCTGATTGCAATGCTTGAGGCATCGGGTGACGCGAGCCATATCGAATCCCACGCGCAAAAAGCCGACCCGGGCAAACTCCGGGACGAACAGGCGATGATAGACAAACATTTCTCTGGTGAAACACTTGGCGATATTCTGAATTCTCTGCAAAACGATCAAAGTGAATTCGCTCAGAACGCGCTTAAAGCGCTAAACCGAAACTCACCTATATCCATGGCCTGCACCGCCGAAATGCTTCATCGCCTGCGCACGCCATCGCTGACCATCCGCAAATCTCTGGAACTTGAGTACCGGTTTACGCACCGTGCGATGGAACACGGGGATTTTCTGGAAGGAATCCGCGCTCAGATCATTGACAAAGACCGCAACCCTGATTGGCAATACGCCGATATGGACGTGCCCGGCGTGGCCGTTTCCAAAATGCTGCAACCTCTTGGCAAAGATGCCCTGACATTCGAGGAGGATTGAGAGATGAAGATAGGTTTCATTGGCCTTGGCAACATGGGTGCGCCAATGGCGGCCAACCTCGCGAAAGCGGGCCACGAAGTCATCGGTTTTGACATGGCGGATATCTCGGTCGACGGCGTCGCGATGGCTGAAACTGCGGCAGGCGCAGCGACGGGCGCTGACGTTGTAGTTACGATGCTACCTAATGGCCGCATCCTCCGCTCAGTCGCCAACGAAATCATCCCCGCAATGATTCAGGGCGCCGCATTTGTCGATTGTTCTACGGTGGACGTTGAAAGCGCGCGAGCTGTCGCCGACCAGGCCACTTCCGCCGGATTACTTGCCGTGGATGCCCCGGTTTCCGGCGGCATCGGAGGCGCCGCGGCGGGTACACTGACCTTTATGGCCGGTGGCTCAGACGACGCATTCGCCAAGGCCACACCGCTTTTCGACATCATGGGTCAAAAGGCAGTTCATTGCGGCGAGTCGGGTGCGGGTCAGGCTGCCAAAATCTGCAACAACATGATCCTTGGCGTAACCATGATCGCCACATGCGAAGCATTCGCGCTGGCTGACAAACTGGGCCTTGACCGGCAGAAAATGTTCGATGTCGTCTCAACCTCTTCCGGCTACAGCTGGACCATGAATGCATATTGCCCCGCTCCGGGCGTCGGACCACAAAGCCCGGCCGACAATGAATATTTGCCGGGATTTGCCGCAGAACTGATGCTCAAGGATTTGCGCCTCAGCCAACAGGCAGCCGAAAGCGCCGATGCGGACACACCGATGGGTCAAGCAGCAACCACGCTGTACGAAACTTTCGTCGAGCAGGAAGACGGACAAGGTATGGATTTCAGCGCCATGCTGCCAAGGTTCGAAAAACGCGGTCGCAGCTAACGCGGTCGCTCTGGCGGTTTCTTGCCTGCTGGTCGAAAACCGCTGCCCGGCGCCCTATCTTTCCTTTGTGGATACGCACTAAACCTGCGTAATCCTTCGATGCAAAGGAGCACGGGAATATGAAGACGTTGGTCCGTACTTTGATGGTTGTTGTTCTTGCCCTTGGTCCGGCTGCCAGTTGGGCAGGTAACGGGAATGGTAAGGGAAAAGGCAAAAACAAGAACAGCCTGAAAGTGGAGCGCGTCTCACCGGGCTATAGTACCGTCGGCAAGCAAGCCTATCATTGCCCGCCGGGCCTCGCGAAAAAGGCTGTTCCATGTGTTCCGCCCGGACAGGTGAAACAGCGCTACCGGGTTGGTGACTATATCACGCGGGATTATGTCTGGATCAATGATCCCTATCGGTACGGGTTGCGCCGCGACGGGTATTACGTGCGGGCCGGGGACTACGTCTACAGTGTTGACAGCGACACGCACAAGGTTCTGAACCTCATAGGCGCAGTGGCGGATATCCTCAACTGAGGAAGCTGAAATCCAGACCGTGCCATAGCGTGAATTTCCGATATGTCACGAACTGGAAAGCTGTCACTATTCCGCAGCTACGCGCTCCGGATTCAACATCGACTTTAGATAGTGACCGGTATGGCTGTGTGTACACTCGGCGACATCCTCAGGCGTGCCTTCAGCTACAATCTGCCCTCCTCCGTCGCCACCTTCGGGGCCGATATCAATGATATGATCCGCCGTTTTGACAACATCCAGATTGTGTTCGATCACGACAACCGTGTTCCCTTGCTCGACCAGTTCGTGCAACACTTCCAACAGCTTGCGCACATCTTCAAAATGCAGCCCCGTGGTCGGCTCGTCCAGAATATACAGCGTGCGCCCCGTAGACCGCTTGCTGAGTTCCTTTGACAGCTTCACCCTTTGCGCTTCACCGCCCGACAGCGTCGTCGCCTGTTGGCCCACCTTGATATACCCAAGTCCGACGCGTGCCAGCGCATCCATTTTGTCCCTGATGGACGGCACCGCCTTAAAGAACTCCTGCGCATCCTCGACTGTCATATCCAAAACATCGGCGATGGATTTTCCCTTGAACTTGATCTCGAGGGTCTCGCGGTTGTAACGCGCACCCTTGCAGGTTTCGCAGGTCACATAGACATCGGGCAAAAAGTGCATCTCGATCTTGATGACACCGTCCCCCTGACAGGCTTCGCATCGTCCGCCTTTGACGTTGAAACTGAATCGGCCCGGCTTATAGCCGCGCGCCTTGGCCTCTGGCAGTCCTGCAAACCAGTCCCGGATCGGGGTAAACGCCCCGGTATATGTGGCTGGGTTCGATCGGGGTGTTCGTCCAATCGGTCGTTGGTCGATATCAATGACCTTATCCAGATGCTCCAGCCCCTTGATCGTCTCACAGGGTGCAGGCGTCTGACGCGCTCCATTCAGGCGCATCGAAGCAGTCTTGAACAACGTCTCGATGGTCAGCGTGGATTTTCCACCACCGGACACGCCAGTAACACATACGAACTTGCCCAGAGGGAAGTCTGCCGTGACATTCTTGAGGTTGTTGCCCGTGGCTTTGACCACCGACACCTTCTTGCCATTCCCCTTTCGCCGGGTTGCGGGCACTGCAATCTCACGTGTTCCGGACAAGTATTGCCCGGTGATCGACGAGGTGTCCGATGCAATATGATCGGGCGTTCCGTGACTGACGACCTCGCCACCGTGCACCCCTGCCCCCGGCCCGATGTCGAACACATAATCCGCCTCGCGGATGGCTTCCTCGTCATGCTCGACCACGATCACGGTATTGCCCTGATCACGCAGGTTCTTAAGCGTTCCCAGCAGTCGGTCATTGTCGCGCTGGTGCAATCCGATCGAAGGCTCGTCCAACACATAAAGAACGCCGGTCAGACCTGAACCGATCTGACTTGCCAGACGAATACGCTGGCTTTCGCCACCTGAAAGGGTCCCGCTGGACCGGGACAGCGTAAGGTATTCCAATCCAACGTTATTCAGGAATCCCAGTCGTTCGCGTATCTCCTTGAGGATGGCACGCGCGATCTCGTTCTTTTGCGCGCTCAGGTGGTTTGGCGCATCTTCGATCCAGCTCAACGCCTCACGAATGGACATTTGCACCACGTTACCGGCGTGCATCCCTGCAATCTTGACGGCCAGCGCCTCTTCTCTCAGGCGGTGACCCCGGCATGTGCCGCAGGGGCGGTTATTCTGATACCTTTCGAACTCTTCACGAATCCAGGCGCTGTCCGTCTCACGGTAACGACGTTCCATATTCGGGATGACGCCTTCAAACGTACGGGTCACCTGATAAACCCTGCCGCCCTCGTCATACCGGAACTGGATTTCCTCATCCCCGGACCCGTACAGGAACACCTGCTGCACTTTCTCCGGCAGGTTTTTCCACGCCGTGTTCTTGTCGAACTCATAGTGCCGGGCAATCGCTTCGATGGTCTGAAGGAAGTACGGCGACTTGCCTTTGCGCCAAGGGGCCAAAGCGCCATCATATACTTTTAGGGTCTGGTCCGGCACCACGAGGCGTTCGTCAAAAAACAACTCAACGCCCAGCCCGTCGCAATCCGGGCATGCCCCAAACGGAGCATTGAACGAAAACAGACGCGGTTCGATCTCTGGAATCGTGAACCCACTGACCGGACAGGCAAAGTTCTCTGAGAATGTAAGCCGCTCTGCTTCGCCTTCACGTGGTGCGGTCTCCAGAATCGCAATGCCATCCGCCAGATCCAGTGCGGTACGCAAACTGTCGGCCAGCCGGGTTTCCATGCCTTCGCGCACGACAAGACGATCAACAACAACGTCAATGTCATGCCGGAATTTCTTATCCAGCACAGGCGGCTCGTCCAGTTCATAAAACTCGCCATCAACCTTGACCCGCTGGAACCCCTGTTTGCGGAGCTCAAGGAATTCCTTTTTGTATTCGCCTTTACGGTCGCGCACGATTGGAGCCAGAAGGTAACCCCGCGTCCCCTCCTCCATTGCCATGATTCTGTCGACCATGTCCTGAACCTGCTGTGCCTCGATCGGCAATCCGGTTGCAGGGCTGAAAGGTGTTCCCGCGCGCGCAAAAAGCAGGCGCAGATAGTCATAAATCTCGGTCACCGTGCCAACGGTCGAGCGTGGGTTTTTCGATGTGGTCTTTTGTTCAATCGAGATTGCCGGGGAAAGGCCGCTTATGTGATCCACATCCGGCTTTTCCATCATATCCAGGAACTGGCGCGCATAGGCCGAAAGGCTTTCGACATAGCGGCGCTGCCCTTCGGCATAGATGGTGTCAAACGCAAGTGACGACTTGCCGGAACCGGACAGGCCAGTGATCACCACCAGCTGATCGCGCGGGATATCCACGTCGATATTTTTGAGATTGTGCTCGCGCGCGCCGCGCACCTCAATATTCTTCAGCTCAGCCATTTCGGCCCCCAACAAACAAGTGTCCTAGAGATAGGCGAGCTGAGCCGAGACTCCAACCGAAAAATGCGAACGAATAGTGAACAAGCAAGATTTCACCCGGTTTGCCTCATTCGTGGCTTTTCCGGGCCAGCGCCCAGGCGACGATCGGAAAGTTCGGGTCATTGTCCAGAACGTCCGTGTCCGGTTTGAAGACAGGTGGCCATTCAGGTTCCAAGTTTCGAATGGCCGCCTGACGATTCCCCCATTGCTCGGCCTTGATTGCGGATGGATCAAACCCTGCTTCAAGCAGAAGGTTCTTCAATCCTCGCGCCGACCAGCGCGAGCAATCCTGTGGAGCCGCATGAAATGGCACAAAAAATGGGACAGCCAGCCAAAAGTATCCACCGGGGCGCAGCATCTCAAGAACGTTCAACGTGGCCTCATACGGTCGGTCCAGATGTTCCCAGACCTGATTGGCGACAATCAGATCAAACTTCAGCACCGCCCCCCGTTCATCCAGAAATGGGCCCGCGCAGATATCATGTTGCGGCAAGCGGAACTGTCGATAGCTTTGAAATCCGAATTGCTTACCCCACTTTCCCGAGATTTCAGCAACCTCCAGATTCTGCGGCCCTAGGGAACGGATCATTCTTTTACTGCGCCGCGCCATCACGACGCGATTCAAACTGGCCAAAACTCACCCCTGACATTTTGCGTTTCCGGAAATAGCCGCCACGTGGTGGTCAGACGTTTTCCAGAGGATGGAATGCAGCAGAATACTGGTGATTCAAGATTTTCCGAAACGATTCACGCCAGATTGGGGCCGCTTGTTGGCAAAATCACCACGAAGCGCCCGGTATGGGCAATATTTTTCGCTTCTCTGAGGAAAGTGGCGCGGTTGACGGGGCTCGAACCCGCGACCCCCGGCGTGACAGGCCGGTACTCTAACCAACTGAGCTACAACCGCGCATTAGGGTCTTTTCCTGATCCATTTGCCCGGATCAAAGGCTGACAGTGTGGCGCGGTTGACGGGGCTCGAACCCGCGACCCCCGGCGTGACAGGCCGGTACTCTAACCAACTGAGCTACAACCGCTCACTGTCCGTTCATCGCTGAACGTTTGGGTGTATTATGGCTACACCCCGGCATCGTCAAGCGGCGTTTCCAACTTTTTTCGCGTGTTCCGCTTTTTTCCTGATCGCCGGTTCTTTCCATCCCAGTGTCCCCGGCATGCCAATGGCGGAAAAAATCAACTCTGGCCGGCAAACAGATAAGATGATGATGTCGCTGGTTCAGGCAAATTTTGAACGATTGCAGCAAAAGCACCAAACAACCATGGCATGAGTCAGCCCGTCAAACCGTCAGACATTTGTTACGTTTAGAGAATGTCACAACCTCGCTGTTTGCAGCGGCAATGGACGTGTCGGAACTGTCGAAAGTATCAAAAAAATACATTGTGACACAAACGCCAGCCCATTCCCTCACTTTTGCCGCATCTGGCACTATGTTCTTGCATCGAAAGAAAATAGAAGGTTTAGACCCATTTGGGGGCGTATCACTCTGGAACTAACAGACTTTCTGCAGGTCGCCTGAGAAATAGATTGCAGGCGGCCAAGCCGCAGAAAACTATGGACTTTTGAGGTGCACATAGATGTCAAGTACGGTAAATGATTTTGGTTCAAATCTTACTGGTAAAGCATATGTTGATGGATTGATCTGGGGATCATCCTGGAACATGAACACAAATTTCGGCGGTGCAGCTGGAACACTAACGTATTCGTTTGATCCGGGGCTGCATACTTTTCAAACTTGGGAAAAGAACGCCTTTCGGGAAGCCATTGCAACGATCGAGACGATCATCCCCGTCGACTATGTCGAGGTTCCTTCCGGAAATCCCGGTTCAATCTACGCCGAGAATTTTAGGTACGCGCTCGTACCCTCCAACTTTTTTCCCGTCCCGGGTGTAGCTGGCGCTCATGGTGCGCCGGGAAGCAAGCTTCTCACGATCGGCGGCAAAGATACGTTGTATGGATTGTTTTCCTACGACTCGTTTGTGTGGACACCCGCCTCTCTGCAAAAAGGTGGTCAAGGTTTTGAAACCATCATGCACGAGATGCTTCATGGGCTCGGGATCGCCCATCCGCATGACAACGGTGGCACATCATCTGTGTTTCCCGGCGTTTCGTCGTCTTTTGGTGACTATGGCACAGATGGGCAAAACCAGGGTGTTTACACCATCATGTCATACAACGCGGGCCACCCGACACATATTCAAACCATTTCAACCGCGTACGGACACTCCTCAACTCCGATGGCGTTGGACATAGCCGCGCTGCAAGCCATTTACGGGACAAAGGCACACAACACAGGAAACAACGTCTATACGCTTGACGACATTAACAAGGCCGGGACCTCGTGGTCCTGCATCTGGGACACCGGCGGTACAGATACAATTTCTGCTCAGAACGCGAATCGGGGCGTTTATATCAACCTTAACGATGCTGACCTGACAGGAAGCGATGCCGGAGGCATCCCCTCATACGCAAATGGCATCATTGGTGGTTTTACAATTGCCAACGGGGTCAAAATCGAAAATGCGATCGGCGGAAACAGAAGTGACGTGATCGGCGGCAACGAGCTTGGCAACCAAATTAGCGGCAACGGCGGTAACGATACGCTTCGTGGCAACGGCGGCAATGATACTCTGCGTGGCGGCAGCGGTCATGACAATCTGTTGGGCGGCACAGGGTCGGATAGAGTCTATGGTGATAGCGGGCACGACAAACTCTACGCCTCCACTGGCAATGATTTCCTGCAAGGTGGCGCCGGGCTGGACTGGTACATAAACAACACCGGCACACGATCCTCCGTGAACCTCAACATTTCCACAGCGCAGAATACCGGGCTAGGAAACGACACCATCCAGGGTATTGAAAACCTGCAGGGGGGAACAGCCTCGGATGTCTTCATCGGCACCGGAGCAGCCAACATCCTCAAAGGGGCCAAAGGAAAAGATCACCTGTTCGGAAAGGCTGGTGAAGACCATTTGATTGGCGGTTTGGGCGATGACATCGTTAACGGTGGCGCCAACAATGACACTCTGTACGGTCAGGATGGTCAGGATTTTCTGGTTGGTGAACAAGGCCGGGACAAGTTGTTTGGTGGACAAGGTGCGGATCATTTTGTCTTTAAAGACATCGGCGACAGCGCCAGCAACAGCGTTCAGGCTGACGTGATCCGTGACTTTAAGTCCGGTGTGGACAAAATCAACCTGCGTCAAATCGATGCCAGCACAGTCTTGTCCGGTGACAATTCATTTACCTTTGATGGCCAACGAAAGACTGGAACCGACGACGAAGGTGAAATCTACTTTAGAAAATCCGTCGCCGACAATCACACGCTGGTCTACATCGACAACGACAACGATACTGACGTTGAGATGGTCATCAGACTTATCGGTTTACACAACCTTACAGCGGATGACTTCATCCTCTAACCGGCTGAATGGAGCCATATTGCCAATTCGGCAGGCACCAAACACAACATCCGCATCGGATAGCTGCCCCAACTTAATAATTGGGGCAGCTGATCAACCGGTTTCATGCTCCTGTTTCCTGCGAAGTTTCAGGGCAGCAATTCACTTCTTATTTCCTATTGCTGCCCTTCAACATTCGTCTACGCCCCCCTTGCAGCACTCTACAACTCGCTGTAAGACCCCCGATCATGGGTGATTAGCTCAGTGGTAGAGCGCTTCGTTCACATCGAAGATGTCAGGAGTTCAAATCTCTTATCACCCACCATTTTCTTTCTGCATCCGACGATTTCTGTAACCGGTTCTCTGCGACCGAAAGGCTTGTTTAGCCTTGCAACCCGTGTAGGCTGCTCATTCTGATCAGTATTTTCTTAAATCCATAAACGGGTCGCAGAATGGCAAAGATGAAGCGGGAAATCGGCCTGATTGGACTTACCTTCATTTCTGTCGGCGGCATTATCGGATCAGGCTGGCTGTTTGGACCATTGCTTGCCGTTCAACAAGCAGGCCCGGCGGCAATCCTGTCATGGCTTTTGGGCGCGGCGGCCATGTTTATTCTGGCCATTACATTCGCCGAGATATCGGCCATGCTTCCAATCCCCGGTGGAATTGCCCGTGTGCCCCAGTTTTCGCATGGGAATATAGTGTCCATGGCAATGGGTTGGAGCGCCTGGATCGGCTACAATACCACGGCCCCGATCGAAGTTGAGGCTATGCTAAAGTATCTGGCCCCCTATGCCCCATGGCTTCACGTCGCGGGTACTGGAGATCTGACTGGGGCCGGAATTGCCATCGCATTGCTGCTCATGTTGATTTTCGTCGCTATTAATGCACTTGGAGTCAAATTCTTTGCCCAAGTAAATGCGACATTAACCTGGGCAAAGATAGGCATTCCGATCCTGCTTTCGATCCTTTTGATCTCAACGCGGTTTAATGGGGCTAACTTTACCAATACCGGTGGATTTGCCCCGTATGGACTGCATGGCATCATGGCCGCTGTGTCGACCGGAGGTGTGATTTTTTCTTTCATCGGATTCCGGCATGTAGTGGATATGGCCGGCGAAGCGCGCAATCCCAAATTTACCATTCCTGCCGCCCTTGTTCTGTCCATTTTGCTCTGCGCACTCATTTATCTTGGCCTGCAGATCGCTTTCATCGGCGCGTTGGACAGCGACGCCCTGAAAAACGGGTGGGCCAGTCTGAATTTCGGCGGCGAAGGTCCTCTGGACGGTGTCATCATGTCCGTTGGTCTGGTTTGGTTTCTAAGTCTGCTCAATGTTGGCTCTGTCATAGGGCCATTTGGAAACGGGCTGGTCGCCACCGGCTCCAACGCCCGAATTGCACTTGCGTTGTCTAAAAACGGTTTCCTGCCCGGTATGTTGCAGAAATTATCGTCCTTCGGCGTTCCACTATGGGCTTTAGGCCTCAATTTTCTGGTCGGGGTTTTGTTTTTGCTGACCATCCCGTTCAACGAGGTCATTGCACTGAACGGGGCGGCAATTGTTCTGTCATTCGCAGTCGGCCCGATAGCAGTTGTGTGCTTACGGGACTTGCTGCCTGATCACCCGCGCTCGGTTCGTTTACCGGCAGTTCGCCTGGTCGGGGTTCTGGCCTTCGCCATAGCGACATTAATCGTGTATTGGAGCGGCTGGGACACTGTTTGGCGGCTTGGTTTAGCGCTGATCGTTGGGTTGTTGCTTTTACTGGCTCGGTTTTCCGGCAAGCTAGGGGAAATGGACATCACCGAAGCGCTGTGGCTGATACCATATTTTATTGGCATCGGCCTAATATCCTATCTCGGTCAATTCGGTGAGGGCGCGCAAAAGCAAATCCCGTTCGGTTGGGACATTGTCGTCTGCGCAGTCTTTTCGGTCGTCATCTTTGTTCTGGCCGTGCGTTCTGCACTGCCGCAGGACAAGTTTCAGGAATACATCGTTGAAGAGGAAATCCTTGATCCGACCAAACCGGTCGTCGGCTTTTAATCGACAAAAAAAACGGGCCCTAAGGCCCGCCTTTAAAAACTGAACTTCGCGGTCAATGCGCCGTTGCCGACCGCCCGCTGCCTTCTGTAGATTTGGCGGCTGCGGCTGCGGCTTCTTCCGCAGCCTCATCCCATTCAATCGGCTCGGGCTCGTGAACCAACGCAAGTTTCAGGACTTCGGAAACATGGCTGACCGGGATGATCTTAAGCCCCTCTTTCACATTGTCGGGAATCTCGGGCAGATCTTTTTCATTTTCCTGCGGGATCAACACGGTTTTGATACCACCGCGCAGCGCCGCAAGCAGCTTCTCTTTGAGCCCGCCAATCGCCAGCGCATTCCCGCGCAGGGTAACTTCGCCTGTCATGGCAATATCTTTGCGCACCGGGATTCCGGTCAGCACCGATACAATTGATGTCACCATTGCCAGACCAGCCGACGGACCATCCTTAGGCGTCGCCCCTTCGGGCACGTGCACGTGGATGTCCCATTTGTCGAACTGCGGCGGTTTGATACCCAGGCTGGGCGAAATCGACCGCACATACGAGGACGCAGCCTCGATCGATTCCTTCATCACATCACCCAGTTTACCTGTGGTCTTCATCCGCCCCTTGCCCGGCAGGCGCAGCGCTTCGATGGACAACAGTTCGCCACCGACCGAGGTATAGGCCAGACCGGTTACCACACCGACTTGATCCTCAAGCTCTGCCAGACCAAAGCGGAACTTGGGCACACCAAGAAACTCATCCAGATTTTCAGGCGTCACAGTAACGGATTCAGCCTCTTTCTTGATGATCTTGGTCAGCGATTTCCGCGCCACCTTGGCAATCTCACGCTCCAGATTACGTACGCCCGCCTCGCGGGTGTAGGTACGGATGATCGATGTCAAAGCTTCGTCGGTCAGCTCGAATTCCTTGGCCTTCAGGCCATGGTTCTTGACCTGCTTGCTGATCAGGTGCTGCTTGGCAATCTCACGCTTTTCATCCTCGGTATAACCGGCCAGCGGGATGATCTCCATCCGGTCCAGCAGCGGTCCAGGCATGTTGTAGCTGTTCGAGGTGGTCAGGAACATCACGTTCGACAGGTCGTATTCAACCTCAAGATAGTGATCCATGAATGTGCTGTTCTGTTCGGGATCCAACACTTCAAGCATCGCCGACGCCGGATCACCACGGAAATCCTGCCCCATCTTGTCGATCTCGTCGAGCAGGATGAGCGGGTTCGTGGTTTTCGCCTTTTTCAGCGCCTGAATGATCTTGCCGGGCATTGACCCGATATAGGTCCGGCGGTGGCCACGAATTTCGGATTCGTCGCGCACACCACCCAACGAAATGCGAATGAATTCGCGTCCGGTTGCACGGGCAACTGACTTACCCAGCGATGTCTTACCCACGCCCGGCGGTCCGACAAGGCACAGGATCGGCCCCTTCAGCTTTTTCGAACGTTGTTGCACAGCCAGATATTCGACAATCCGCTCTTTAACCTTTTCAAGGCCATAATGGTCGTCATCCAGAATGTCCTGCGCCTTACCCAGGTCCTTTTTCACGCGGGATTTGGTGCCCCATGGCAGCGCCAGAATCCAATCGAGGTAGTTGCGCACCACCGTGGCCTCGGCAGACATGGGCGACATGTTCCTGAGCTTTTTCAGCTCGCCCTCGGCCTTTTCGCGCGCCTCTTTCGACAGCTTAGTTTCGGCGATTTTCTCTTCCAGTTCGGCAACTTCGTTCTTGCCGTCCTCGCCATCACCCAGTTCCTGCTGAATGGCCTTCATCTGCTCATTCAGGTAGTATTCGCGCTGGGTCTTCTCCATCTGGGATTTGACACGCGTCTTGATCTTTTTCTCGACCTGCAGAACAGACATTTCGCCCTGCATCAGGCCATAGACCTTCTCCAACCGCTCGCTGACGCTGAGGGTTTCCAGCAGGTCCTGCTTCTGCTCGACCTCAATCCCCAGATGGCCAGCAACCAGATCGGCCAGCTTTGCGGATTCGGTTGTTTCACCAACCGCGGCCAGCGCCTCTTCGGGAATGTTCTTGCGAACCTTGGCATATCGCTCGAACTCGTCCGTGACGGTTCGCAGCAGCGCCTCGGTGGTGGTGACATCGCCGGGGATTTCCGTGAGGTATTCCGCGCGGGCCTCGAAAAAATCTTCATTTTCAAGGAATTCAGTGATTTTTACGCGCGCCTGACCTTCGACCAGCACCTTGACCGTGCCGTCGGGCAGTTTCAGCAACTGCAGCACATTGGCCAGCACACCCGCTTTGTAGATGCCGTCTGTATCGGGATCGTCCACGCTGGGGTCGATCTGGCTTGATAGCAGGATCTGCTTATCGTCCTGCATCACCTCTTCCAGCGCGCGAACCGATTTGTCGCGGCCCACAAAAAGCGGCACGATCATGTGCGGGAACACCACGATATCGCGAAGCGGCAGTACGGGGTATGAGGAATTCAGAGGCTCTTGCATGCTCTATCCTTATCGTTGGCAAGACGACACCGGTCCCTTATCAAGGCAACCCTCGGCCATCTCCTGTCTTGGACGGTAAAGGTGGGGCGCAAACACGGCCTTTTCAACCTCACCATCGGCTTTGTGTGCGGCAGCATGGCTTGAGTACTCGGGGACTGCAAGCCATGGCACGTCAGATTCCTGTCTTTTGGCCTCAGAATTTCAAACAGGACAGCAGGCTGGGCGATCTCAGCACCGATGCGGGCACGGTGGCCAATCACGCTCGGCGTCAAAAGATCATCTGAACAGCGCGGGACAGAAAGAAACCGTGTCCATCCCGGTTTCGACAATCCAGCCCTTTGCGTGACGACTGGCAAACAAACCCGCCGAACCTTCCGGTCACGCCATATTCCGCGCGGTCGAAACCATCCCGGTTACGGTTCAATGGTTCGCACAGCATTGTGGCCGGACCGGTATCACGCATGAAAAAACTGTGCCCCCAATCCGAAATACAATCGGCAGGACGAGGCGCGGCTGGCTGGCCGTGTCGTTCAATGATGGTGCAGTAGATATCCGAGAAATTGGCCTCTTGCCCGACCGAACACTGGATATTCTCTGACGGTGTTTCGAACGTCCAGACGTCCGAATAAGTTGGCGATGCGGTAACCAAAAGGGCAATGAACCAAGCTGAGCGCGACATACTCGTACTCCAAATGCAAATTTCGAAAACTGCGGACTAAAATCGGCTTTAGCCTACATTGTTTCGCGAAATTTGTCACTGAAGCACCGAAGGCTCACAGCGGTTCGATATCCCCCTGATCCCGCTGCGCATGAAATTCCGCCTGCCACGCCTTAAACGTCCCGGCGGCAATCGCTTCGCGCATTCCCTGCATGATTTCCTGAAAATAGTGCAGGTTATGCCAGGTCAGCAGCATGCCCGAGATCATCTCGTTGGCGCGAAATACGTGGTGCAGATAGGCGCGGGAATAGTTGGAACAGGCCGGACAGGTGCATTGCTCGTCCAGCGGGCGCGGATCGTCGGCGTGGCGAGCATTCTTGATGTTGACCACCCCAAAACGGGTAAAGACCTGCCCGGTGCGGCCAGAACGCGACGGCAGCACACAATCCATCATATCAATCCCGCGTGCGACCGCCCCAACGATGTCATCGGGCTTTCCAACGCCCATCAGATAGCGCGGCTTGTCTGTTGGCAGCATGTCAGGGGCAAAATCCAGAACTCCGAACATTGCCTCCTGCCCTTCGCCCACGGCCAGCCCCCCCACTGCATAGCCTTCAAAACCGATCTCTTTCAGCGCCTCAGCGGATTCCTCACGGAAATCCTGCTCCAGACCACCTTGCTGGATTCCAAACAGCGCATGACCCGGGCGGTCTCCGAAGGCATCACGCGACCGAGCAGCCCAACGCATCGACAGGCGCATCGACTCGGCGATACGCTTTCGGTCAGCGGGCAAAGCCGGGCATTCGTCAAAACACATTACGATATCGGATCCCAGCAATCGCTGAATCTCCATCGACCTCTCGGGAGTCAGCTCATGTTTGGAGCCGTCGATGTGCGATTTGAACGTCACACCCTTTTCGGTCAACTTCCGCAGCCCGGCTAGCGACATGACCTGAAACCCGCCCGAATCCGTCAGAATGGGGCGATCCCAGTTCATGAACTTGTGCAATCCGCCCAGCCGATCAATCCGTTCAGCAGTCGGGCGCAACATCAGGTGGTAGGTGTTGCCCAGCAGGATATCGGCGCCGGTGGCGCGCACGCTTTCTGGCATCATTGCTTTGACCGTTGCGGCAGTGCCGACCGGCATAAAAGCAGGCGTTCGCACCTCTCCGCGCGGGGTGTGAATAACCCCGGTGCGGGCTTTGCCGTCAGTGGCTTTCAGATCAAAGGAAAAACGCTCGGTCATGTCATCGCCTCGGGTCGCTGAACCGCGCAGGATTTGCCCGATCTGCCCGGTCATTGCAACCCGTCAAGGCAGCGACGCTACCCGGTCGGTAAACAGGCGTACAACCCCTGCCCCGTCCACATTGCGGCAAACCTGTACCGGTGGACGAGATACATCCGGACGGGTTGCACCTTTTTCCGGTCCGTCAACCTCAACGCGCAGCCCTGTCGTTTCAGTTTCGAACATCTGCTCGTGTGTGCAGGCGATGACGGCCGTTGAATCGTGCAAACCACACCCCTCCAACCCGCCAACATCCTTGTAGAACCTCAGATAGAAACGCGAAATGTCACGCAGAAACGCACCCATGTCGGGTGAGCGTTCTGCCAGCGCCTGAAAGTCAGCAGTCTCGTAAAGCGTCTTGAGCGTCACATCCAACCCGACCAGAACGGTTTCCGGTGGCGCGGCAAAGACCACATCGGCTGCATGCACGTCGTGATAGATATTCGCCTCGGCATGTTCGGTGATGTTGCCGGGGCAGAAAACGGCCCCTCCCATAATGACAAGACGGCCAAGGTTCGACGCGAATTCAGGGTCCAGTCGCATTGCATCAGCAATGTTGGTCAACGGACCGACCGCGCAAACCACCAGTTCCCCCTTATGCTTGCGCGCCATGTCTACAAGAAACTCGGCTGCGTTCAGCTGGTCGTTTTCGCCGATGTCCGGGATATCGATCATGTCCCCGAAACCTTCCGGGCCGTGAACGTGATCCGAGGGTTGATGGTTGTCCGCACCGTGTGCGACAGCCGCGCCTTGCGCAACTGGCACGTTAAGACTCAGCCTGTGTAGCAGATAACGGGCATTGCGGCTGGACTGATGAACATGGGTGTTCCCAAATACGGTAGTAAGACCCAGCAACTCGATTTCAGGTGCCGCAACAGCGTAAGCTATAGCCATGGCATCGTCGATGCCGGGATCGGTGTCGATAACTAGTTTCATGCGCGCCCGATAGCGCAATCGGGCAAGGATGCAAAGCAGTCACACGCCGGGTATTGCATGCCACCTGCCTACACGGACAGACTTGCGCCACACACGTTCCATTCATACCAGAGTTGAAAATCGACGACTCAACCCCCAAATGTATACCGTCGTACACAATAATGAGGACAGACATGACCGAAGACCAGATCATCGGATTGATTTCATCGAACATCATATTCCTGTTGGCGGCGGTATTTATCGTTGTCATCATTCTGAAAGGCATCAAGATCGTGCCGCAATCCGAGAAATTTGTGGTCGAACGGTTCGGGCGTCTGCATTCGGTGCTTGGCCCCGGCATCAACTTTATCGTGCCGTTTCTGGATGTTGCGCGCCACCAAATCTCGATTCTCGAGCGCCAGCTGCCCAACGCCACACAGGACGCGATTACCAAAGACAACGTTCTCGTCCAGATCGACACCTCTGTCTTTTATCGTATTCTGGAACCGGAAAAGACTGTCTATCGCATCCGAGACGTCGACGGCGCGATTGCAACCACCGTGGCAGGTATCGTCCGGGCAGAGATCGGTAAAATGGATCTTGATGAAGTTCAGTCAAACCGGGCTCAGTTGATCTCACGCATTCAGGAAAGCGTTGAAACGGCTGTGGATGACTGGGGCATACAAGTTACACGCGCCGAGATTCTGGATGTGAATCTAGATCAGGCCACCCGTGACGCGATGCTGCAGCAGTTGAACGCCGAACGCGCGCGTCGCGCACAGGTGACCGAAGCCGAAGGTCAGAAACGATCAGTCGAATTGCAGGCCGATGCCGAACTCTATGCCGCGGAACAGACTGCCAAAGCCCGGCGTATTCAGGCCGAGGCCGAAGCCTATGCAACAGGTGTTGTCGCCAAAGCCATTCAGGACAATGGTATAGAAGCGGCGCAGTATCAGGTTGCGCTGAAGCAGGTCGAATCGCTGAACGCCCTTGGCAACGGTACGGGCAAACAGACCATTGTCGTTCCTGCCAACGCGCTGGAGGCCTTTGGAGATGCGTTCAAGATGCTGAAGGGAGGCAAGTAATGGCAGACCCGTTCTGGTTAACATGGTGGCTCTGGCTGGCTGGTGCACTTGTTCTGGCCATACTCGAGGTTGTTCTGCCGGGCTTTATCTTTTTGGGATTTGCTATCGGGGCTGCAATTACAGGGATTTTGTTGGCGATCCCCGGAATAACGCCCTCGCTGCCGGTATTGTTGCTGATCTTTGCGGCATTGTCGCTTGTCGCCTGGCTGATCCTGCGGCGGATGTTTGCTCTGCCTCATGGGCAGGTGAAGACCTTTAATCACGATATCAACGACTGAAGAAATTGGCGTGGCGCGCGTTGCTGCGCGCCATTGCCCCTCTGGACGCTGACGCAGGGGTTCCCTATATAATCGCTCAGGTAACTGATCCGAGGCTTGAATGACCCATCCCAGTGAACAGCTTGAAGGCACACCACTCATCGCGCCTTCGACCGTTGAACACCCCTTGTACGAACAAGTGGTCGAAGCTTGCAGATCAGTGTTTGATCCTGAAATTCCGGTCAATATTTACGACCTCGGTCTGATCTACACGATCGAAATCAGTGACGACAGCGCCGTTAAAGTGATCATGACCCTGACGGCCCCCGGATGTCCGGTCGCAGGCGATATGCCCGGCTGGATCATGGAGGCAATCGAGCCCGTTGCCGGTGTCAAAGAAGTCGACGTCGAACTGACCTGGGAACCGCCCTGGGGTATGGAGATGATGTCGGACGAGGCGCGCCTTGAACTGGGCTTTATGTAAGGCCCGGGTTTCCCCCTGAAACCAATTACTTGTCACAAATCATTCGTCTTACTGTTACCTATCGGTTAACAGCCTGACACATTGGCACGCAACAAATGCGCCACATCAACATTTACGGGATCTGGAAATGCCAAGCAGCACGCGATAGCTGCGGCAGTTTAATCATCTCCGTGAAATGACTTGTATGTATGGGCTATTGACCTTCTGTCGTCCCCAAATACTTCAGGCCCAGAATTGGGGCCGCTCTTGCCCGAGGGCGGCCCACTTTCGTTAAGTAGCGAGTGACGAAACACCGGCCGTCAGGAAATTCCACATTGTTCCTTTGTTTCCGCGATCCTCGCGTCCAATGACTTGACGTAGTCACCAGACAGCATCTGTAGCTTTTGTTGTTCGTCACCCTTGATCAGGCCCAGGAGTGCTCCGGCGGGGGTTATCGCGGTGACATCCAGCAGCTGTTGCTGTTCAGCATGTTCTTTTTCTGCGTTCAGTGCCCTCAAATCCCCCTCAGCCGTGGCGCAGTTGACGGGATGTGTCTTCTGACCTGTTTCCGACAGCGCGGGACTTTGCAGCCCCAGAACAAGTAAAAAGGAAATGGCCGGGATCGCTTTTCCCGTAAAGTTCCAAACAGGCTTCAGCCTCATGACGATGTTCCCCTTTTTCACCAAATAATCCGGTGATTTGAATTAAATGAATGGTCAACAACCGGCAGCCTATCGGGTGAAAGGATCGGGATGCAAGAACTTGCACCTTCGAAACATCAGTGCAGTTCGGTACCTGAACCCAACAAAAGGTGCATTTGATTGACCAACTTCCCTTGAGCCCGCCGCAAGTCGGCCTTAAATTGTTGGCAACGCGCGAAAACGGAGAACACGATGTTCGGCATTCCCGGCAAACAGGCCGTGACCATTACGCCCAAGGCCGCAGAGCAGATTATCCGCCTGATGAACAAGGGCGGCCATGCTGGCTTGCGTATCGGTGTGAAAAAAGGCGGTTGTGCCGGAATGGAATACACCATGGAATATGTCGACCAATCCGACCCGCATGATGAAGTGGTCGAGCAGGACGGCGCGCGCGTCATGATCGCACCGATGGCACAGATGTTCCTGTTCGGAACCGAGATCGATTACGAGGTTTCGTTGCTCGAATCCGGGTTCAAATTCAAAAACCCCAACGTGGTGGACGCCTGCGGCTGCGGCGAGTCGATCAAGTTCAAGGAAGCTGATCAAAGCACGGGCATTCAGTAACACTCCCGATGGTTTCTGACGTAATCCTCCAGGTTGCATAGGCCGACCGGACATCGCATCAGTTGGGCTGTATTAAGGCGCGCCGCGATTGTCTCTGACCCTGTCGGATGTTATCGGGTTACAAAACACGAAACTCAAAAAGGGACGGTCGAATGCGGCGCAAGTTGGCGGCAGGTAACTGGAAAATGAACGGTGTAAGCGCAGCCCTCGGAGAGCTGGATGCGCTGGCCCGCAACCACCCTTCCCCATCCATCGACATACTGATCTGTCCTCCAGCGACCCTTTTGGATCGGGCAGCAAAAAGCCTGACTGAAACCGCAGTTTCTGTTGGCGGTCAGGATTGCCATGCCGCTGCTTCGGGGGCGCATACCGGCGATATCAGCGCCGACATGCTCAGCGATGCCGGTGCAAACGCAGTTATTGTCGGCCATTCCGAGCGGCGCGAAGATCATGGAGAACGGGACGAGGACGTCCGAGCCAAGGCCAAGGCTGTCATGAACGCAGGCATGACCGCGATCATCTGTGTTGGTGAAAGCCTGGAACAGCGCGAAGCGGCCAACACGCTGGATATCATCGGCGGGCAAATGTCGGGCTCGATCCCCGACCAATCGACCGGAGAGAACCTTGTGATCGCCTATGAACCTGTGTGGGCCATCGGCACTGGCAAAGTGCCGACACTTGACCAGATAGGCGAGGTTCATGACTTTATCCGCGCCCGGCTGGAACGCCGCTTTGGCGAAGGTGTTGGGCGCTCCGTTCGATTGCTTTATGGGGGTTCGGTCAAGCCGGACAACGCTGCCGAAATTTTTGCCGTACACAATGTCGATGGCGCACTGGTCGGCGGCGCAAGCCTCAAGGCTGCTGACTTTTCAGAGATTGTGAACGCCCTGGAATCCGTCTGACGCGCCTATTCGGCAATATCCTCGGCCCACAGTTCGGGTTTTTCTTCGATAAACCGTTTCATCAACGCGATACACTCGGGGTCGTCGGCAACAACAACCTCGACCCCGTTCGAACGCAGGAAATCCTCATTGCCGCCGAAATTTTGGGTATCTCCAATGACGACGCGCGGTATCCCGAACTGAACAATTGTTCCGGCACACATCATGCAGGGGGACAAAGAGGTATACAGAACCGTATCGCGATAGGTCTTTTGCCGCCCCGCCTTTCGCAATGCATCCATCTCACCATGAGCAATGGGATCTCCATCCTGAACACGTCGGTTCCGGCCTTGTGCCACCACCTGACCATTGCGCGCCAATACTGATCCGATTGGGCATCCGCCTTCGTCAAATCCGGTCTTTGCCTCGTCATACGCGACCCGCAACATTAATTCGTCGATTTCATTCAGCATAAAGGTTCACCAACGTTCTGCATGTTCTGGCAGCAGGTTAGCCCCGCACACGGCCCCTGCCCAGCCCTTTGTTTTGACATGAAAAAGCGCGGAATATTTTGGGGTTGGGGGACCAGCCTAAAAAAAAGAAACTGCCGGGCATGAACAGCCCGGCAGTCTCATTAATTCTCAGAGATCAATTGGTGATGATTTCCGGCCCCATGATTGCGTTGGGCAGCACCGTCGAAAGCCACGGGATGTAGGTCACCATAATCAGGAAGACAAACAGAACCGCAAGGAATGGCAGCGCGGCGCGAACGACCCTCATCATTGGCATTCCCGCTACGCCGGACGTGACAAACAGGTTCAGTCCGACCGGAGGTGTGATCATCCCGATCTCCATGTTCACCACCATGATGATCCCCAGATGGATGGGATCGATACCCAGCTCGATGGCAATCGGGAATACAAGCGGTGCGACGATGACCAGCAGGCCCGAGGGCTCCATGAACTGGCCGCCGATCAGCAGGATCACATTAACCACCACCAGAAACATGACGGGACCGAAACCAGCCGACAGCATCGCCGAGGCGATATGCTGTGGCACCTGCTCATCCGTTAGCACATGCTTGAGGATCAGCGCATTCGCGATGACAAACAGCAGCGTTACAGTCAGTTTGCCCGCTTCGAACAGCGTGTGCTTGGTATCGGGGTGGAAAAATGCCGTGACCAGTGCATAAGGCTTTTTGACCAGCGGAATGTTCGGCGCATCACCTTCTGAACACAGCGGTCCCATATCCTTGTAGACAAAGCTGGCGATCAGGAAGGCATAGACGGCAGCCACGGCTGCGGCCTCGGTCGGTGTAAAGATGCCGCCATAGATGCCGCCAAGAATGATGACAATCAGGAACAGACCCCAACCAGCCTCACGCGCTGAAGCAAAGATCTCGCTCCAGCCTTTCCAGTCCCCTTTGGGCAGGTCCTTGACCTTGGCCATGACATAAATGGTGACCATCAGCATCAGCCCCGCCAGCAGGCCGGGGATGACGCCTGCTAGGAACATCCTGCCGACCGAAACCTCGACAGCTGCGGCATAGACGACCATCACGATAGAGGGCGGGATCAGAATGCCCAGCGTACCGGCGTTACAGATCACGCCTGCGGCGAATTCCTTGGAATATCCCACCTGACGCATCCCGGCGATGACGATTGAGCCAATGGCCACCACAGTCGCAGGGGAAGACCCCGAAAGCGCGGCGAACAGCATACAGGCAAACACGCCCGCAATTGCAAGTCCGCCCGGCAGGTGACCGACGCAGGCAATCGAAAAGCGGATGATGCGTCGCGCAACCCCGCCTGTCGTCATGAAGGACGACGCGAGGATGAAGAATGGAATGGCAAGCAGTGTGAAATGGCCTTCGAACGCTTCAAACAGGGTACCTGCGACCGAGGCAAGCGAACTGTCCGAATAGACCAGAAGGAACAGGGTGGAACTCAGGCCAAGCGCAACCGCGATCGGCACACCGATCATCAGCAGGCCGATGACCATTGCAAACAGGATGACAACGTCCATCAGTCATGCTCTCCCTGCTGGGCGCGAACCTGTTCCAGTTCGTCCTCGACTTCGTGGCTGGCGACGATCCGGTCGGTTTCTCCCCGCAAAATCTGCAGACCGACCTGCGCAAATCGAATGACAAGCAACAACATCGAAAGAGGCAGCACAAAGTACGGAACCACCTTGGGGAGCTTTTCGTAGGTTTCGCCGTAGTTGATCAGGTCTTCCAGAAAGCGCAGCGGTGCGACCATCGGAATATCGTCTACCTCGTAAAAGCTCTGACTGCGCGCGCTGGTATCAAACCCCGTCGGGAACCAACGCCCCGAAGTCGGCGGTAAATCTGCGAAGACAGCCCAATAATCATAGGTGCCCTTGAGCATCAGCAACGAAAACACAAGACAACAGGCGACGGCAACCAGCGCCATAACCTTGCGAGGACCCGGTGCAAGCAAGTTCAGAATGGCATCGACACCCAGATGCGCATGTTTCTTGACCGCGTAAGACGCCCCAAGCAAAACCAGCCAGCCAAAGGTGAAAACGGTCAGTTCCAGCGCCCACAGGATGTTGGAATTAAACACAAACCGCGCGATCACGTTGGCAAAAGTGACGACCGTCATCAGGCCAAGAAGCAACGCGATCAGAGTTTCTTCGATTTGGTCGCCCAGCCCTGACGGGCCGGATTTCGCACCAGACATCTGAATATCCCCGCAATGTTATGAGTTATTAAAGGCGGCGGGCCTGTAGCGGCCCGCCCGGCGTGCTCGTCCGTGTTACTCCCCAGTCCCCGGACTGCTACGCCTGTTACGGGGCTTAGTACCCGGCGTTGATTGCCTGTGCGGCGTCGATCTTGTCCTGACCCACGTCACCAGCGAACTTGTCCCAGACGGGCTTCATCGCATCAACCCAGGCCTGACGCTGTTCGGGGTTCAGCTCGCGAATGATACCGCCCGCATCAGTGATCGAGGCTTTGGCCGCTTCGTTCACGGCAAAGGCTTCCTTGTTCCGTGTCTCGGACACCTCGGTCAGAATGGTCAGGAACTGCTCACGCACTTCGGGGTCCAGGCTGTCCAGCCAGTCCACCGAGGTCACCACCAGATAGTCGATGATGCCGTGATTGGTTTCAGTCACACCATCCTGAACTTCAAAGAACTTCTTGCCATAGATGTTCGACCAGGTGTTCTCCTGCCCGTCGACAACACCCTGCTGAAGTGCGCCATATACTTCCGAGAATGCCATTTTCTGAGGGCTGCCACCAATGGCTTCCATCTGAGCCACCAGAACGTCCGAGGACTGAACCCGGAATTTCAGGCCATTTGCGTCCGTCGGCTCGATAAGCGGCTTGTTGGCCGACATTTGCTTCATGCCATTGTGCCAGAATGCCAGCCCCTGAAGGCCACGACGCTGCATGCTGTCCTTCATTGCCTGCCCGTCGTCCGACGCCTGGAATGCGTCAACAGCCTCGATGTTCTTGAACATGAACGGCAGGTCGAACAGACGGAATTGCTTGGTGAACTTTTCGAATTTGGACAGAGACGGCGCGGCCAATTGCACGTCGCCTTGCAGCATCGCCTCCAGCACTTTGTCATCGTTGTACAGCGTCGAGTTCGGATACACCTCCATGCACATCACGCCATTCATCTCGTCGTTGACGCGCTGTTCCAGTAGAGATGCTGCGATGCCTTTGGGATGCTTGTCGGTGTTCGTCACATGCGCGAACTTGACCACGATCTCACCGTCGTCACATGCCGCCATACCGGCAGTAGCGGTAACAGACAGGGCCAGAGCGGTGGCTGCGGTTGTCAAAAGTTTCATTTCTTTCCTCCCCAAATTTTGAGACTTACTGCAAATCGCCAGTTGCGGCGTCGCGATGAGCGGAGTGAAGCGAATCACAACTTCTCGCTCAACACTTTGCTTTCGGAAGCTTAGGGTGTAAAAATTCCTTTATATATCAGCGCTATATTGAATTTATTTAATCTGCATTTCAAACATGGAATTTTAGGTGTGCGAAATTCCGCACAGTCCCAAGTTACTTTGTGCGGATTTTCGCACGGTTTCGAATCGCGAAACCGAATCAGCCGATTACAGGTCGCGGCAGAAGAGTATCAGGCCGAATACCGCTGACCTCTGGGTTCAAGCACCCCTGCAGCCGGAGTATCTCGATACATCAACGCTTGTAATCTTCGGGGCGAATTCCGTATCGCGCCAACTTGTCGTAGAACGTTTTCCGCGGCAATTTCAGCGCGCTGGCCGCTGCCGACGCTTTCCCATTGTGACGACCAAGCGCAGCAATCAACAAAGATCGCTCTACCCTCGCCATTTGTTCGGCCAAACCAAGATCGGTTGCCTGTGCAACGTCTTCGGGCATACCCAGCACAAAACGCATCGCTGCGGACATCAGTGATCGCGCATTTCCCGGCCATTCCTGGGCCATCAACTCTGCCAGATGATCGGGCGTAACCTCTGGTGCAGCAATTCCAGCCTGCTCGGCCGCCTGTGAGACATACTGGCGAAAAATAACAGGAATATCTTCGGGACGTTCAGCCAGAGACGGAATTCGCACCCGCATGACATCAAGGCGATAGAACAACTCGGCATTGAAAGAGCCCTCCGCCACCAGACGTCCAAGATCCGCCGTTGTACCCGCGATGATGCGGGCATCCGCTCCCTTTTCGATCAGATCCAGCGCCGCGTACTGCGTCGCTTCCGGCA
Organism: Ruegeria sp. CF5; assembly: GCF_056537325.1. NCBI lineage: Bacteria > Pseudomonadati > Pseudomonadota > Alphaproteobacteria > Rhodobacterales > Roseobacteraceae > Ruegeria > Ruegeria sp. CF5. The sequence goes on from NZ_JBQFRI010000002.1 coordinate 131,282, forward strand.
TCGAAGACACTTCGTCCAGAAACAGGGAACCGCCAGAGGCATCCTCACAAATTTCAGCCAGTTCCGCCGCCTCAAGTCCAGCCGTCGATCGCTTCACGAACGGCCCCTGTCCGACGGGCGACATCAGGTGTACCACCTCGGCCACTTTCGAAATACCACTACCCGGGGGGCCAGTCACCAGAACCTCGGCCTGCGTTGGGGCCACATTGCGCACCCTCTCGCGCAAATCCTCTGCCTGAGGCGATAAGCCGAAAAGCAACCGCGCTGCGGGGTCTCCGCGTTCCAGCTCATGTTTCAACGCCCTTTGTTCAAGTACATGCGCCCGGGCGGCAAATGCACGATTGAGCACGGCAAGCAAATCGGAAGCTGCACACGGCTTTTCCAGAAAGTCGAACGCACCCTGCCCCATCGCCTGTACGGCCATCGGAATATCGCCCTCACCCGTCAGCAGAATAACGGGAAGTTCTGAATCCACATCCGTCGCATAGGACAAAAGATGAAACCCGTCGCGGCCCGGCATTCGCATGTCAGACAAAATTACGCCGGGAAAATCAGGTTTGATGTAATCCTTGGCCGCTACGAATGAACCGACAGCAACCGGGTTGCAATCAGCCAGTTCCAACGTCTGGCTCAACGCCTCTCGCACAGCTGCATCGTCATCGACCAGTAAAACCTTACGGATCATGCGGCCTCGTCCTCTCTGTACGGGTCAAGTTCAACGGTGAATTCCGCACCTTCCGTAGTGTTTGCGCCCCGAATCTCACCCCCAAAACTCTGCACCAGCCCGTATGAAATCGACAAACCAAGCCCCATGCCTTCATCGGCACCGACAGATTTGGTGGTATAAAACGGTTCGAACATCCGCTCGGGGTCCTTGATCCCCGGTCCGGTATCGCGCACTGAAACCGTCAACCGGGCACCATTTCGGAGCTCTATGGAAATGCGTTTGCCGACCTGCCCTTCCATCGCATCGGCAGCATTATTGATCAGGTTGACGAAAACCTGAACCAGTCGCACTTCTCCTCCCCATGCAAAAACCGGACCTTCCGGAGGTGTCCAATCCAGTGCCACGCTGTCTGCGCGAAGCTTCGCCTCGGTCAGCTCAACCGCAGCGTTCAGAACCTGCACAAGATCGACCTTGCCCATGGGTTCGCTTTCATTTCTGGCAAAAGCACGCAAATTCTTGATGATCCGTGCCATACGGGCCGCCATTTCAGAAATTCTGCCTAGGTTCTCACCAGCCTTCTGTTCTTTTCCACGTGCCAGAAAGGCCGCACCGTTATCCGCGAACTGGCGGATCGCCATCAGCGGTTGGTTTAGCTCGTGACTGATGCCTGCCGACATCTGCCCCAAAGCGCTTAGCTTGCCAGCCTGCACCAGATCAGCCTGCGCCCGCTTCAGCGCTGCCTCAGCCTCTTGCCGTTCCGCAACCTCGTGTCGCAATGCGGTATTCGCGGCCGTCAGAGCGCGGGTTCGCTGGGCTACCCTGCTTTCCAAAACCGCGTTCGCATCAGCCAACGAGCGTCGTCTCTCCATCGCAAGAAACAAAAAAGCGCCAAAGGCAAGGCAGATCGCGGCGACCGCCGCCGCCTGTAACGCCGCAAGCCGACGTGCCGGTGCCACATCCATCAACACTTCGCCCGTCATTCCGATTACGGGCAGGTCGCGGGTCAGATGCAACGCCCGCTCTGGCAGATATGGCCCCCAACCCAGCCGCCAGATTTCATGCTGACCAACATAGCCGGATGCAAATTCTGGCGCGTCTCGGCCCAACGGCGCCAATCCAATGCCATTCTCCGGTCGTTTCCAGAACAAGAGCTCGGATCGATTGGTGATAAATACATGGCCCGGCCTGTCTACAAAAAAGACAGCTTCGGTACTGCTGCGCCAAGTGCGCTCGACATCCTCGATATCGGCAATCATCATCAAAGCGCCAAATATTTGGCCATCCGGTCCAAATGCGGGCGCGGCATATGAGAATATCCGGTTGCCTTCGGATTGCAGAATCCCGTGCGAACTTCCAAGCGCGCCCTGCATGGCACGCCTGAAGGCTGGATCGTCATCAACCGTTCCGACCCTCACACCCTGCGCCGAGGCCAGCACCTGCCCGTTGTTGTCAGCGAACAGAACATCGATTGCGGCAGTCTTGTCTGCAACTTCCAGCAAAAGCGCCTGCGCGTCGTTCCGTCTTTCCGGATCGATCAGTCCACGCAAACCGGGGTGATCAGCCATCAATACGGCAAGTTCCTGATAAACCTGCAACTGCAGGCTCAACCCGTCTGAGGCCAGTTCCAGATCGGCCTCGGCCTGCTCGCTCAGCTGATTAAGCGCCTGCCGATAGCCATAAGACCAGACAGCAGACGACAGCAGGCCGACAGCCAGCAGGAATCCAGCAATTGTCCAAACGCGACGCATGACTAAGGGTCTTGCATTCACGGCGCCTCATGGCAAGTCTGCGCGCATGAAGAGATTGAGCCAAGACCCGACAGACCCGTCATTTGTTCAGAATCCCTACGAATTCTACGACAAGGCCCGGGACGCGGGCCCACTATTCTTCTGGCCCGAATACAACATGCCTGCGGCGGCCTCGCACGCGGCGGTACAGGCGCTATTTCGGGACAAACGCTTTGGGCGCGAAGTTCCGCAGGAACTCGCATCCGAGGGGCCCAAACATCTCGCCCCATGGCTGGAGATCGAAGCGCATTCTTTGTTGGAGGCGGAACCACCGCGCCATACCCGTCTGCGCGGTCTGGTGCTTCGGGCGTTCACGTCACGCTCTATCTCGGCACTTGCGTCCGATATCGAAAAACTCTGCCATCAGTTAATCGACGCTTTTCCGGATACGGAATTTGATTTGTTGCAGGCCTATTGCACGAAAGTTCCGGTAATCACCATCTGCCGCCTGTTGGGCGTTCCCGAAGACAAGGCGCCACAATTGCTTCGCTGGTCGCACGCAATGGTCGCGATGTATCAGGCGAGCCGAACGCGACAAACCGAGGACGATGCGGCCCAAGCGTCGAGAGAATTCGCAGAATTTCTGCGCAACTACGTTGATCGCCGCAGAAATGACCCGCGCCCCGATTTGATAACCCGACTGATTGCCGCCGAGGAGGAAGGTGAAAAACTCTCTGGCGAGGAACTGATCTCCACCTGCATATTGCTGCTGAATGCCGGGCACGAAGCGACGGTTCATGCCATTGGGAACGGCGTCAAATCTCTTCTGGAAACAGGTACCGATGCACGGGTTTTCAGGCCTGATTGCATAGACAGAACGGTTGAAGAGATATTGAGGTTTGATCCACCGCTTCACATGTTCACCCGCTACGCCTATGAAGATGCTGAACTTTTCGGCCACAAATTTCAACGCGGAAACCAGGTTGCCTTGCTGTTGGGCGCCGCGAACCGTGATCCTGAAATCTGGACTGATCCGAGTGTCTTCAACCCGGCTCGGGACATTCAAACCAATACGAGTTTTGGAGGAGGCCTGCATTTCTGTGTCGGCGCACCACTCGCCAGATTGGAAATGCGCATAGCTCTGCCAATCCTGTTCGAACGCTGCCCATCGCTTCGGCTTGTATCAGAACCGGAATACGCAGAAAGCTATCACTTCCACGGATTGACCAGATTGCAGGTTTCACTCTGATCATCAAATCCGGGGAGTCGCCAATGGCGACGGGGGCAGCGCCCTCTTATGCAGACGTCATGCCTCAGCCAGCGCGTTCAGAGGCAACATCGTAGTCGATTTGATCTCTTCCATCGACAACAGTGCGGTCACGTTATGCACCCTGACTTCGGAAATCAGAGCCTGATAAAAGGCATCATAGGCACGGGCATTTTTGACCCGCACTTTAAGAATATAATCGATGTCACCGGCCAGCCGATGAGCCTCCTGCACTTCGGGTCGATCACGCAGCGCCTTTAGGAAGCGTTGCTGCCATTCGGCCTCGTGTTCTGAGGTACGAATAAGGACAAAGAACGTCGCTTCGAAACCTAGCGCTTCGGCATCCAGAAGAACAGTCTGCTGACCAATAACGCCAGCGCTTTTCAACTTGCGGATTCGATTCCAGACAGGGGTTTTCGAACTGCTCACACGCGAGGCAATTTCATCCAGAGACTGGCTGGCATCCCTCTGCAGCTCGGCCAGAATTTTCCGATCTGTGTCATCTATCCGAACCGACATTCCCTTTTTACCTCTCATTTGAAACCAGCGTCCCCTTGCAGGGCAACGTTGGAACGTATGTTCTTATTTAAGCGCCAGTATGGCGGTTGGTAGGGAATATTTCCTATATTGCAGGTCAAGTCAAACCAACCCGAGACGAAACATGCAGCTTACGCATTCACATGATGGCATTGGGCACGTCGACTTTGTCGGCGCGGGTCCCGGCGATCCGGAATTGCTGACGCTCAAGGCGCTGAACGCCTTTGGGCGCGCTGATGTCGTGCTGCATGACCGCCTCATCAGCGCCGAGGTTCTGGAACTGGCTGGCAAGTCTGCAGTTCTGGTCGATGTTGGAAAAGCCGGTTTCGGCCCATCCTGGAAACAGGAAGACATAGACGCACTACTGGTTAAGTACGCCTTGAAAGGCCAGCGCGTCGTGCGTCTGAAATCCGGTGACCCGACCGTGTTCGGGCGTCTGGATGAAGAGATTGAGGCGGTCGAAGCCGCAGGCATTCCATGGCAGATCGTTCCCGGCATCACGGCGGCTTCGGCGGCTGTTGCGGGAATTGGCCAAAGCCTGACACGGCGCGGTCGCAACTCCTCGGTTCGTTTTCTGACCGGCCACGACATGAAAGGTTTTGCCGATCACGACTGGACCGCACTGGCGCGGCCCGGTTCGGTAGCCGCGATCTATATGGGCAAGAAATCTGCCCGCTTTATTCAGGGCCGCCTGATCATGCACGGCGCCGACCGGGATACGCCGGTGACGCTGGCGGAAAACGCCACGCGCCCCGATCAACGCATTGTGACCACCACGCTGGACCAGTTGCCCAGCGATTTGAACGCCTCCGAAATGGACGGCCCCACCCTGACCTTTTATGGCCTCGCCCCGCGCCAAGCGGCTCAGGCCCTGACCGAATTCAAGAAGGAGCACGCCTGATGGCCCGCGCTTTTACCCCCAAAGTGGTAACCGCCAACGACCTGTTGGAAGGTGACGTTGTCTATTTGACCGCAGACGACCGCTGGTCGCGCGAGCTGTCCGAGGCCGAGTTGATCACCGACGAAGCCCACGCGCAGGTCCGCCTGCTGGATGCCGAACGTCAGGCAAGCAAGATCGTCGGTGCCTATCTGGCCGACGCGGTTGCCGGCGACAATGGCCCCGAGCCCACCCATTTCCGGGAAGACTTCCGCCGGACTGGTCCGTCCAACTATGCCCACGGCAAACAGGAAACTTCCCCGCAGCCCCGGGCCTGACCTCTGGCCCTCTCTCTCCCCTTCAAGGCCCCAAGGTTCGGGGCTGCAACTAAGGACAGCTAATCATGTATCGCTACTCCGAGTTCGACACAGCATTTTTGGCAGAACGTAACGCGCAGTTCCGCGCGCAGGTCGAGCGCCGTATTGACGGCTCGCTGACCGAGGATGAATTCAAGCCCCTGCGCCTGATGAATGGCCTTTATCTGCAGCTGCACGCCTACATGCTGCGGGTTGCCATTCCTTATGGAACGCTCAACAGCGCGCAGATGCGCCAACTGGCCCTGCTGGCTGAAAAGTGGGACAAGGGCTATGGCCACTTCACCACGCGTCAGAACATCCAGTACAACTGGCCGAAACTGAACGACGTGCCGGACATGCTGGACGCGCTGGCCGAGGTTGGCATGCACGCCATCCAGACCTCGGGCAACACCATCCGCAACGTGACCGCCGACCACTTTGCCGGCGCCGCCGCGGATGAAGTCGCCGATCCGCGTCCTTATGCCGAACTGCTGCGCCAGTGGTCGACCGACCACCCGGAATTCCAGTTCATGCCGCGTAAGTTCAAGATCGCGATAACCGGCTCGGAAAACGACCGTGCCGTGATCAAGGCGCATGACATCGGCCTGCAACTGGTCGAGCGTGACGGTGTTCTGGGCGCCCGCGTCATCGTGGGCGGCGGTCTGGGCCGTACCCCGATGATCGGCAAAGAGCTGTCCGAATTCGTCGCCTTTGACGATCTGCTGGCTTACCTCGAAGCCACAGTTTCCGTGTGGAACCAGATCGGCCGCCGCGACAACAAGTACAAGGCGCGCATCAAGATCACGGTGCATGAGCATGGTATCGACGCGATCCGCGCCAAAGTGAACGAGCGCTTCCTGAAGGTCCGCCCGCAGTTCAAAGGCGCGGACATGAACCTGTTGGAAGAAATCAAAGGTCACTTTGCGCCTCCGGCCTTCCGTCAAGGTTCGGTTGCCACGTTCGAGAGCGCCTACACCAACGATCCGGTCTTCCGCTCGTGGGTCGACACCAACATTGCACCCCATAAGAACGCGGATCATGCGATCGTCACAATCTCGATCAAGAAGCACGGCCAGACGCCGGGTGATGCGACTGCCGAGCAGATGCGCGTAATGGCTGATCTGGCCGAAGAGTTCGCCTATGACGAGCTGCGCATCAGCCACGAGCAGAACGTGATCCTGCCGCATGTCCACAAATCGGACCTGCCCGCGATCCATGCGAAGCTGAAAGAGCATGAGCTGGCCACTGCAAATATCGGCCTGATCAGCGATATCATCGCCTGCCCCGGCATGGATTACTGCGCGCTGGCGACGGCCCGCTCGATCCCGGTTGCGCAGCAAATCGCGACCCGCTTTGAGGACCTCAAGCTGGAGCATGATATCGGCGAGTTGAAGATCAAGATCTCGGGCTGCATCAACGCCTGTGGCCACCACCATGTCGGTCACATCGGCATCCTGGGTCTGGATCGCGCAGGCGTCGAAAATTATCAGATCACGCTGGGTGGTGACGGAACCGAAACCGCGGCCATTGGCGAACGTGCTGGCCCCGGCTTTTCGTATGATGAAATCGTCCCGGCGGTTGAGCGTCTGGTCGAAGCCTACCTCGAACACCGCGAAGGACCCGAAGAGACATTCCTGCAAACCTATCGTCGTCTGGGTATGGCGCCATTCAAGGCGGCTCTCTACCCCGAGGCACAGGCCAATGCCGCTTGACCTGATCCAGACCGAACTGGGCAAGGACCGCCGTGAACTGACCGAAAAGGTCGAGGCGCTCAATGCCCGGTTCCGCCACCACAGCGCCCATGATGTCATGCATGGCGCGCTGGAGGCGGTGGATAACCTGGCGCTTGTCTCAAGCTTTGGGGCGGAATCGGTTGTGTTGCTGCACATGGCAGCGGTGGTCGACAAGGCAACGCCGGTCCTGTTCATCGACACGCAGATGCTGTTTACCGAAACGCTGACTTACCAGCAGGAGGTCAGCGAACGGCTGGGGCTGACGAATGTCCAGATCATCCGCGCGGATGACGAGGATGTGCAGCGTGACGATCCCTACGGAGCCCTGCGGCTGCGCGATACCGACGCCTGCTGTAATTTGCGCAAGACCTTTCCGTTGCAAAGGGCGCTGGCAGGGTATTGCGGCTGGATCACCGGTCGCAAAAGGTTTCAGGCGGGCACACGCGCCGCGCTTGATTTCTTTGAAGTCGAGGACGGTACAGGCCGGATCAAGGTCAACCCGCTGGCCCACTGGGCGCCCGAGGATGTGCGCGCCTACATGGACGAAAACCGCCTGCCCCGGCATCCGCTGGTGGCCAAAGGATACCCTTCGATCGGCTGTGCGCCCTGCACCTCGCCGGTCAAAGAGGGCGAAGACCCCCGCGCCGGACGTTGGCGCGACCAGAACAAGGAAGAATGCGGCATTCATTTTGTCGATGGCAAGATGGTGCGCGCCGGAGAGAAAACATGAACGTAATCGTAACGGATGAGGGGTTCGCCCCTGATGACTGGACCGACGGCTATGTCACGCTTGACGATGCCGCCAATGACGTGGTTGCGCTGGACGTGACCTCGGATACTGACCCGGATGATCTGGTGGATCGTCTGGGCGGCGTGAAAATGGTGCGGGTGGATTTCCCTTCGTTCGCCGATGGACGCGGCTTTACGATCGCGCGCACGCTGCGGCTCAAGGGGTTCACCGGTCGTCTGCGGGCCAAAGGCCACGTTCTGGCGGATCAATACGCCATGGCGCGTCGCAGCGGCTTCGACGAAGTTGAAATCGATCATGCTCTGGCAGCCCGCCAGCCCGAAGACCAATGGCTGGCCCGCGCCAATTGGCAGGGTCACAACTATCAGGCCCGCCTGCGCGGATAATTCCGCCAATCGCCAGTTTGTGACGGGATGGGGGCAATCTGCCCCCTTTTCCTGACTTGAATCAAAGATTAAACGGAGATGCCGGTTTAGTTGATCGGCAGTGAAACGATGACAGAGATGAAATCCGTGACCGAAGCAACCGCCGTCAAAGCCCCCGTCCTGCCGGACGCTCAAACAGTATTGGACGTGAAACACTGGACCGACAGCCTGTTCTCGTTCAAGGTGTCGCGCCCCGCCAGCCTGCGTTTCCGCTCGGGCGAGTTCGTGATGATCGGCCTGCTGGGCGATAACGGCAAACCGCTGCTGCGTGCCTATTCCATCGCTTCCCCCAGCTGGGACGAGGAACTTGAATTCTATTCGATCAAAGTGCAGGACGGTCCGCTGACCTCGAAACTGCAGCACATCAAGCCGGGCGATCAGATCATCCTGCGGCCAAAGCCCGTCGGCACGCTGGTGCATGACGCGCTGCTGCCCGGGAAACGTCTGTGGTTCTTTGCCACCGGAACCGGCTTTGCACCCTTCGCTTCTCTGCTGCGCGAGCCGCAGACCTATGAGGATTATGACGAAGTCATCATCACCCATACCTGCCGCGAAGTTGCTGAACTGGAATATGGTCGTCAGTTGATTGACAGCATCCGTCAGGACGAACTGCTGGCCGAACTGATCGGTGAAGGCTTCGCTGACAAGATTCGCTACTACCCGACAACAACCCGCGAAGAGAGCCCGAAGATGGGCCGTATCACCGAATTGCTGAAAGACGGCACCGTCTTTGCCGACCTTGGCATCGAAAACGGCATTCAGGCCGAAACTGATCGCGCAATGGTGTGTGGTTCGCTCGCTTTCAACCACGATATCAAAGCAATTCTGGAAGAGTTCGGCCTGCGTGAAGGCGCAAACTCGGACCCGAAGGAATTCGTGATTGAAAAGGCTTTTGTCGGCTGAACTGCCTTGCCGGTTGGGGGCGATGGTGCTCAACCGGCAAAAACCGATGCGATTCCCAAGATTTTCAGGCGCCCCAATGCGGATGGCGCTTGAAACGCTTTGAGCGCCAGTCTAAATTCCAGCCTCGAATTTCTGCAATTATCAAAGGAATGAACCCATAGCCCGCAGACCTCACAACGCGCCGCCGCAACGAGATACTGGCCCGCGCGTCAATGACAAGATCCGTGCCCCCGAAATCCGCCTGATCGGCGCAGAAGGCGAAAATGTCGGGGTGGTTCATCCCGCCAAAGCTATGCAACTTGCCGATGAGGCTGGTCTGGACCTTGTCGAGATCTCGCCAAATGCCAATCCTCCCGTCTGCAAGATCATGGATTTCGGCAAATTCAAATACGAAACGCAGAAACGCGAAGCCGAAGCGCGCAAGAAGCAAAAGATCATCGAGGTGAAAGAGGTCAAATTCCGACCCAACACCGACACCCACGACTATGACGTCAAGATGCGCAACGTGGTCAAGTTTCTGGAAAACGGCGACAAGGTTAAGGTCACACTTCGGTTCCGTGGCCGCGAGATGGCACACCAGAACCTCGGGCGCGAACTGCTGGAACGTGTGGCCGAAGACATTAAGGAAATCGGCAAGGTCGAAAACATGCCGAAGATGGAAGGCCGTCAGATGATCATGATGATCGGCCCGCTGCCGCAGAAATAGCCTATCCCTTGATAAACAGACGAAGCCCTGCCAGCACCAAAAAGGCGGGGCTTTTTTTTATCAGAGTTCGTTTCATCCGTTCATGAACGGTTTCGCCAGTTTCCAGTACTAATTGACAGGTAGCCTCAATTGACAATCCGGGATGCGAACAAAGGCGACGCCAGCAGTTTGGCGGCACTCAGTATCGAGGTTTGGTTGGGGACATACCTTCGCCAGGGCATCAGCGGTTTCTTCGCGGACTACGTTCTGTCCGAATTCACTGCATTCCGGTTCGAAAACCTTATCGCTTCGGGCAACGATTATCTCGCCGTGTCCGAAGGCCACGATGGGATCAAAGGCTTTATACATGTCTCGCGCAACTGCCCGGCACCTGCAGGTGTACCGTCGGAGACCGAAATTCAGACACTGTATGTCCGGCCCAACCAACACGGAAAAGGAATAGGCAAAAAACTACTTCTGTCTGCGGTTGCCTATTGCGATACCGTTTCTGTCCCATCCATCTGGCTTACCACCAACTCAGAAAACACCCCCGCAATAGCCTTTTACCATTCGCAGGGGTTCACCGACGCGGGAACAACGCATTTCCGCATCCAGGATCAGGCATACCCGAACACGATATTCCTGCTGGATCTTTCCCGCGCCGAAACCTGAGAATCCCGCGTCTCCGAGAGTCTTCCTGGCACTTAAGCGAGCTACTCAGGCAGAGCCTCGGATATTGCGCCGGACAACTTGGTGACCAGTTCATCAATCTGAGCATCTTCGATGATGAACGGCGGCGCCAAAAGGATGTGGTCGCCGTTTCTGCCGTCCCGCGTGCCGGACATCGGGTAACAAATTAGCCCCGCAGCTACTGCCGCCTTCTTGACCTTTGCTGCAACACCCAATGACGGGTCAAACGGCATCCGCGTCTCGCGATCAGCTACCAGTTCCACACCACGAAACAGCCCCCTGCCCCTGATATCACCCACATTCGGATGCTGGCCAAAGGCCGCTACCAACGCTGATTGCAGCTTTTCCCCCATGACACCTGCGCGTGCCGGCAGATCGCGGCCTGTCAATTCCCGGACAACCGCCAAGGCAGCCGCCGTTGCTACAGGGTGACCGATATAGGTGTGGCCATGCTGAAAGAACCCCGATCCATCCCGGATCGCGTCATAAATCTTACCAGTACACAACATCGCACCAATCGGCTGATATCCGGCGCCCAACCCCTTGGCGATACATAGAATGTCCGGCGCCACACCATCATGGTCACAAGCAAACAGATGCCCCGTGCGCCCCATGCCACACATAACTTCGTCCAATATCAGCAGCACGCCGTATTGATCGCAAATCTCACGGATGCGCTTGAAATACCCTTCAACCGCCGGAACGGCACCCAGAGTCGCGCCGACCACCGGTTCAGCCATGAACGCCATTACGGTGTCTGCACCAAGACGCAGAATTTCGGCCTCCAACTCGTTGGCGACGCGCTGGCCATAGTCAAAACTGCTCTCACCATCGGGCTTTTCTGCATACTCATAGCAGGGTGCGACATGGCTCATTTCGATCAGAAGCGGAGCAAACTGTGCCCGGCGCCACTCATTCCCTCCAGCAGAAAGCGCCCCCAAGGTATTGCCGTGATAGCTTTGCCGACGCGCGATCACGCGGCGCCGTTCTGGCTGGCCGGTCTCAAGAAAGTACTGCCGCGCCAGCTTGATCGCAGCCTCTGTCGCCTCGGACCCACCGGACACGAAATATACCCGGTCCAGATCCCCCGGCGCATGTTTGATCAACAGGTCCGCCAGTTCTTCCGCCGGCTCTGACGTCATAAATCCGGTATGTGCAAATGCGATCTTCTCTACCTGTTCCTGAACCGCCTTGATCACCGCCGGGTTCGAGTGGCCGAGACAGGACACCGCAGCATCACCACAGTCCAGATACTGCTTGCCTTCGGCATCAATCAGATAACATCCATCCCCGCCTGCGGCGACGGGAAGAACCGATTTGGTATGGCGTGGAAATACGTGACTCATTTCAAATTCCTTTCAAGCGCGCTTGTCAGTGCCGCGACCGAAGAGGCATTGTCCGGCCAGGGATTTCCGTCAGCATCGGTCAGGCTGTTCTCGAATCCAACCCGCAAATCTCCGCCCCGTTTGGCCGCCTCCAGCAAACAGGCATGTTCCTGCGCCCCAAAGGCGCACACCATCCAGCTGTCCGGGCTTATCGGAAACCGGTCCAGATCACCGGGCGACGACGCCATCCCCTTGGAATAGCGCCCAAGAACCAAAAGTCGTTCGGACTGATGCGCCCGAACTATGCCCTGTTTCTGCCAGTCTTTTAGTTGCATCGCATCATCCGCGTCATACAGAATATGCTGCAGCCGGGTACCCTGATCTTCACAAAGGCCATAGATACGATCCGCCAGTTCCGGTGACCGCGCTACTTCCCGCACAGATATCGATGCCCAAGCAGGCCGAACGCCTTTCAGGCAATCGAGCTGTGCCTGCACGTCATAAATCCCTGCCGCCTCGGTCGTTATCTGAATCTGTAAATCTGGAACTGCACCCTCCAGTTCCCGGATAACTTCCTGATACAGTCCAGAATCCAGACTGTGTCCGCCATCTTCATCTCGAACATGCAGATGAAGCCCCTGCGCGCCAGCCAGAAAACAGGATTTTGCAGCTCGGACGATTTCTTCCGTCCCAACCGGCAACGCTGCGTGATCGGTGTGTCCCCGCCTCGCACCATTGGGTGCAACCAGAATGAAAGGCTGCCTTACCCTACCGTTCTCTTGATCCTTCAGCGCTGAATTTCCTGCGGCATCAAACATATGTAAGCCCCGTTCAAAGTTCATCCGGGACACTTGCAGCGGCAAGAGGGCGTTTTCAATTCATACAGTCAAGAACATCTGTTCTTTTTGGCATACGAAAAACCCCGGCCTTAAGCCGGGGTTCGCAAGAAACAAAGCTGTTCTTCAGCCGATAGCTTCGACTGCACGGCGCGTCATGACACCGACAAGATGCGCACGGTATTCTTTGCTGCCATGCAAATCCCCGATCATGTTCATCGGATTGATCTGCAGCCCCATCAGTGCATCAGGCCGGAATTCCTTAGCCAAGGCCTGTTCGGCCTCGGACCAGCGAAATACGCCATCTTCACTGGCACCGGTTACCGCAACCCGAACACCATCCGCGAACCGCGCCACAAATACCCCAACCAGAGCAAAGCGTGAGGCCGGTTGCAAAAACTTCTGATAGCTTGCCGCCTGCGGCACAGGGAACCGAACAGAGGTGATGATTTCACCCTCTTTCAGAGCCGTCGTGAACATTCCCTGAAAATAGTCATCCGCAGCAATCTGACGTGTATTGGTGATGATTGTCGCCCCGGACCCCAAAGTCGCAGCGGGATAGCACGCCGCAGGGTCGTTGTTGGCCAGCGAACCACCCAGTGTTCCCCGGTTACGCACGGCAGGATCACCAATGTGCCCCGCCAATTCCGATAGCGCCGGGTACTTGTCGGCGGCTTCAGCGGAAACCGTCGCATGGGTTGTTGCCCCGCCAACGGCCAGCGAACCGTCATCTTCTACGCAGACGCCCTGCATCTCCGCGATCCCGCTCAACGATACCAGTTTGGACGGCGCCGCCAGACGCTGCTTCAGCGTCGGGATCAGGGTTTGACCACCTCCCAGCACCTGCACGTCCTCCCCTGCTAACGCCGCGGCTGCATCCGCAATCGTCGCCGGTTTTTCAAACTCGAAATTGTACATTTCGTACTTCCTTTCCGAAGAACACCGATCCGTTCTTCATCTGGCTATAAATACTCTGGGGGTCTGGGGGCATAGCCCCCAGCCTCTCAGCATTCATTCAGCTGTTCATTGCCGCCCAAACACGCGACGGGCTAACCGGCATGTCGATATGATCGACAGCCTTGCCGCCCGATTGCAGCGCGTCGACCACCGCATTGACCACCGCCGGCGGTGACCCGATTGCCCCGGCCTCACCACAGCCTTTCACGCCCAGCGGATTGTGGGTGCATGGCGTCTGGCTGGAATGATCGACACCATAGAATGGCACGTCATCCGCACGCGGCATCGCGTAGTCCATGAACGAAGCACTCAGCAGCTGACCATTCTCGTCATAGGCACAGTTCTCCAGCAGTGCCTGACCGATGCCCTGACCGATGCCACCATGGACCTGACCATCAACAATCATCGGATTGATAATGTTTCCAAAATCATCCGCCGCCGTGAACTTTTCGATCGAGACCTGCCCGGTTTCCGGGTCAACCTCGACTTCGCAGGCATAGGCACCGGCTGGGTAAGTAAAGTTCGCCGGATCATAGAATGCCGTCTCTTCAAGCCCCGGCTCGGTGAATTCCAGCGGATAGTTATGCGGAACATAAGCAGTCAGGGTAACGTCCCCCCAGGCCACGGACTTGTCGGTGCCCGCCACAGTGAACTGGCCATCCTTCAACTCAATATCAGCTTCTGAAGCTTCCAACAGGTGCGCGGCAATCGTCTTGGCCTTGTCGATGACCTTTTCGGTCGCCTTGACCATGGCCGATCCACAGACCGCCAGCGACCGGGACCCGTAGGTACCCATGCCAAAGGGAATCTTGGACGTGTCGCCATGCACAATCTCGACCATCGACTCGTCAATACCGATCATGTCCGCGACAATCTGCGGGAACGATGTTTCGTGTCCCTGTCCGTGGCTGTGCGCCCCTACCATCACGCTGATTGAACCGGTCGCATTCACCCGAACGGTCGCCGCATCATAAAGACCCGCGCGCGCGCCCAGCATGCCGACGATGTTCGATGGCGCGATACCGCAAGCCTCGATATAGCAGTTGACGCCCAGACCACGCAGCTTGCCATTGGCCTCGCTTTGCGCACGACGCCCAGCAAAACCAGCTAGATCCGCAGCCTGCTCCAGCTTATCCATCGTTCCGTTGTAATCGCCGGTGTCATAGGTCAACGCCACCGGAGTGTCATACGGGAACTGAGTGATAAAGTTTTGCCGACGCAAAGCTATTGGATCTACGCCCAGTTCGCGCGCGGCTTTGTCGATCACACGTTCGATCTGATAGGTCGCCTCGGGCCGTCCGGCGCCGCGATAGGCATCGACAGCGACAGTATTGGTGAACATCGCTTTTACGTTCACCTGAATAACCGGCGTCTTGTAGTTGCCCGCCATCAGTGTCCCGTGCAGCCAGGTGGGAACCGAGCTTGAAAAGGTCGACAGATACGCACCAAGGTTGGCATAGGTATCCGTACGCAGGCCGACAAAATTGTTATCCGCATCCAGCGCCAGTTCAATCTTGGTCACATGATCACGGCCCTGCGCATCCGACATGAACGCTTCGCTGCGGCTGGATGTCCACTTCACCGGCCGGTTACAGGCTTTTGCCGCAAAGGTACAAAACGCCTCTTCGGCGTAATGGAAGATCTTTGTTCCAAAGCCGCCGCCAACATCCGGTGCCACCACGCGGACCTTGTGTTCAGGCAAACCCAAAACAAAGGCGCACATCAGCAGTCGGATCACATGCGGATTCTGCGACGTGGTGTAAAGCGTATAATCCTGAGTGCCCCTGTTGTATTCGGCCACCGCCACGCGGGGCTCCATCGGGTTGGCAACAAGACGGTTATTGACCAGCTCCAGCGTGGTGACATGCGCCGCGTTGGCGAACACTTCGTCCACCTTGGCATTGTCCGCCTCGCCCAGCATCCAGTCATAACAGATGTTGTTCTTGAGGTCGTCATGGACAAGGGTGGAACCTTCCTGAGCTGCCGCCTTCATATCCATCACGGCGGGCAGTTCCTCGAGGTCCACGTCAATCGCCTCGGCAGCGTCGCGCGCCTGCTCCAACGAATCCGCAATCACTGCTGCAATCGGATCGCCCACATGACGAACCTTGCCCTGCGCCAGAATAGGGTGCGGCGGTTCCTGCATCGGCGCGCCGTGACGGTCGGCAACTTCCCAGCCACAGGGCATCCCGCCTACGCCTTCAAAGTCCTTACCGGTAAACACCCGCACAACCCCCGGCATGGCCTCGGCCGCCGAAGTGTCAATGCTCTTGATACGGCCATGCGCCATATCCGATCTCAAAAAATGGACATACGCCTGACCATGAACGTTAATGTCGTCTGTATAGTTGCCTGCTCCGGTCAGAAAGCGCACGTCCTCGCGGCGCTTGGAACTGGCTCCGATGCCACTGTCTTTGGGCATTGCTTGTTCTCCTCCCTGGAAAAGAATTTTCGTAGAAAATTCTCTGTGGCCGCTTCACGCGGCAGCGATGTGACTCACGTCCTGACCGGATGCGGCCATGATCGCCTTGACGATGTTGTGATACCCGGTGCAACGGCACAGGTTGCCCTCAAGATACTTGCGAATTTCCGCCTCGGTCGGGCGCGGGTTTTCTTTCAGCAGCGCTGCCGCGCTCATCACCATGCCCGGCGTGCAGAATCCGCATTGCAGGCCATGGTGGTCCTGAAACGCCTGCTGGATCACGTTCAGCGAACCATCCTCGTCGGCCTGTCCTTCGATCGTCCCGACATCAGCCCCATCAGCCTCGAGCGCAAGCATGTTGCAGGATTTGACCGCCTCGCCATCAACGTGAACAACGCAGGCACCGCACTGTGCCGTATCGCAACCGACATGAGTTCCGGTCAGCGACAGATGTTCGCGCAGAAAACTGGACAGCAGGGTCCGGCCTTCGACATCCCCGGTCACGGCCTTCCCGTTCACGGTCATTGAGACCTGTGTCATGAGATCCTCCCTTTTGATTTTCTCCCTTGGCCCTGAGTTAAACATGGGAAAATTCGTTTGAGAACAAAAATATTTACCGAATTTTCCTTCGACCACAGCGCCCGACTTTTTAAACCTATGGCACTGGGTCTGACGGACAAAAATGCCGTTGCGTCACTTTACCCTGCCCGCGCGCGGTTGCGGTCTGGTGGGAATTTCCTTGAGCAACCCCCCGACGCCCATGCCGGCGATATCTGCGCCAGTTGTTTCAATGCCGCAGGCCACCCGGGACAAAACCCAGTCAGCCCCGTTAAGCGCGGGCGAGCGTGCGCAACCGGGCAGACCAATGACCGGTCGCTCGCCAAGAGCGCCAAGAAACAAAAGGTTTCCCGGGTCAACCGGCATTCCGAACCGGTCGACACTGCCGCCCGCAGCACGCACGGCAGTTGGCGCAATATCGGCCGGGTCAGACGTGGCTGAACCGGTCAGGATCATTGCAACCTCGCCTTTCAGATCAGAAATTGCCCTTGCCAGATCAGGAATTCGGTGAGGTACGACCTGAACGTCGCGCAAATCCATGCCCAATGCCTCAACCCGGGTCCGGATCGCTGCGATGCCCTTTTCATTGGGCGGCCCGCCCGGGATATCAGTGACCACGAGGCCCGCCGTTTTGTGAACCGGCGGTATCAGCCGGACAGCATCCCGTGCCAGATTCGCGGCCCGTAATACGTCCTCCCGAGGTACGGCATAGGAAATGATCTTGATCGTCGCCACCATGCCCCGCGGCCCCATCTGCTGGTATTGCGGAACCGTGGCCACCGTTATCATGGGGTGCACCTGATTGAATTGCTGGATCGCCGGGATATCCAGAACCACAACACCCGGCCCGTCTGCCAGAATATTCACCCGGCCCGTAAACGCTTCGGTCACGTGTAGGTTGACGTGCTCGGGGTCGGGCACAAGTGCTTTGGCCAGCATCCCGGCTGCTTCGTCTTCGTGGCAGTCGCCGGACTCCATTCGTGCCACTATGACTTCGGCAACGCCCCCGGCCATCAACTTCGTGATATGCCGGGCGTCCAGCATTACGCCCTTTCGGATCTTTTGTTCACCAACCGTGATGGAGTGAGCCAGAATTGCCCCTTCGGCTTCATCAACCGGAACAGGCCCGAATTTCATGCTTTACCCCGCAAAACGGCAGTCATCTCGGCCAGAATGGCAACAGCAATTTCCGATGGTCCGGCAGCACCTATATCCAGACCAACCGGACCGTGAATGCGCGCTATTTGCTCATCCGAGAATCCGGACTGCTTCATCCGGTCCACGCGCTTGGCGTGCGTTCGCTTAGACCCCAGCGCTCCAATATAGAATACACCGGCACTCAGAGCAGCCTGCAAGGCGGGATCATCCAGCTTGGGATCGTGGGTCAGCAACACCAGCGCGGTCCGCGAATCCAACCCCAAACGCGCCACAGCCTCGTCAGGCCAATCCGTCAGAATCCGTTCCCCGGGGAAGCGCGCATTCGACGCGAAGGTCTCGCGCGGATCGATGATCGCCGGATCATAACCCGCGATCCGTGCCATCGGAACCAGCGCCTGCGCAATATGAACCGCGCCGACAACGATCAAACGTAGCGGAGGGTTATGCACGGCGACAAATGTCTGCCCGTCCTCTTCAAAACCGGATCGATCGGCCCTCAAACGGTCCGAATAAGCATTGCGACGCAGGGCTCGTTTCCCGGTCTCGATGTTGACCTCATAGGCCAATGGCTCACGGTTGGCTCGGGCTGCGACCAGTTCTGCCAGCATAGCCTCCGGCAGGACGGATCCCACAGGCTCAACCAGCACCCGGATCGTTCCACCACAGGCCAGCCCAACGGCAAAGGCGTCTTCGTCACTGACACCGAATTCAAGCAGCCGGGCGTCGCCCTCCTCTATAGCTTCGATCGCTTCGACGATGACCGCGCCTTCGACACAGCCGCCTGAAACGGAACCTTCGATCCGCCCATCACCACCTACAACAAGTTGCGCTCCCACCCGCCGGGGCGCGCTGCCCCAGGTTTCGACAACGGTCGCAAGTGCTGCACCGGTTCCGTCGCGGTACCAGTCCAGCGCGGTTTCGGGGCTGCTGTCGAATCGATCCATGGAACCCTCCGGGAATGTCTGGGATCAACATAGGGAGGTTTGGCGCAATGAAAAGCGGCCCGGCGGGAACACGGATCGCCGGGCCGCAACGCGCGGCACATGATAGCGCGAGTTGCCGCGCGCATTCCTGTGCCTATTCGGCTGGCTGCGGCTGCGTTGGCTGCCCTGCAAGGCGCTCTGGCAAGGCAAATGCAACTGCGATCAGGGCCAGGCCAAGGACAATGCCCAAAACATCACCGGGAATTGCCGTCAGACCGTCATAATCTGCGCCCGGAACGGTTCCCAGCGTGACTTTGCCGCCAGCGATTTTGTTGAGAAGCCCGGTTGATTTCCAAAAGGGATAAGAAATCATGTAAGCCGCCGCACCCAACAGTCCGCCTGCTATGAAAAACAGCGCATCCTTGCGGCCCGAACTGGCGGCAACCAAACCGGTGCCGGGACAATAGCCGGAAAAAGCCCAACCGGCCCCCAGCAAAAGTCCTCCCAAAAAGACGCCCGCATAGGCTGTCTTGACCGACATATGCCCCACATCAACCAGGCCCAGCATCTGGCCGCCAAACATCAGGACCGAACCCACGCCAATTGCCAACAATATCGATTTGGCAAGATTGAGGTTAGTAAGGTTCAACATCGAGTTAATGTAGGATGGGTTAGAGGCACCAACGCGATCCAGAACCGCGCCAAAGGCCGCTCCGATCACCAGTGCAAGAAGGATCGAGGTCATGGATCACGCCTCCTTTCTGAACATCAAAAGAGAAACCGGGATGGCTGCGGCGAATGCTCCAGCTGCGAAGATGTATCCGCTGAGCGCAGTCTGCATCATCCCCGACATCATATGTCCCGAGGTGCAGCCCCCCGCCAGACGGGCGCCGTAGAGCACTACAAACCCACCCAGAAATGCCGCCGCATATCGTTTAGCCGGGCTGTCCCCGAAATTGGCGCGCCACAGGGCCGGTATCTGGCGTTCGGCGCTTGAAATTCCGCCGCGCACCTTGGCAGAGACCAAGCCGCCGATCATCATCGCAATCACAAAAACAAACGAATAATTCAGAGGGTTCGAGACAGACTTGGCATATTTTCCATTCGACTTGGCCAGATATGCATTGCTCGATGTGTATCCACCCTCGTCGGTTGTCGTTACGAATTCTGGGTTAACTGTATCAGCAAGGAGGCCATCCAGAATCACGAACTGCGTCGATACGCCGATCGGCTTGACCAGCAGGACCGCAGCAAAGAAGACCAATCCCAGTAACAGCCCTCCGATTTTCCAGTTCAGAGGCATGAGGTGTCCTTTCGGCGTAATTACATTCTGATTCCTGAATACATTACATATTCCAAATCTCGCATGACATAGATCAAAGTCACATTCAAAAAACACAAAGGATTGATTGTAAGGGGTTTCGACCCTAGCTTGCCGATGACCAAAGGCGCTAAGCGCTTGCATGGTTGGAAAATTTTAAAACGGAGACTATGACTTGAAACGTTTTCTTGCGATTGGCACAGCACTTGGCCTTCTGGCATCCACTTCGGCCTGGGCCGACACTTTCGAGCGCTACGGAGAGGTCGAAGGTTGGAAGGTCTTCATAGATAATGAAAAGAAATCCTGCCTGATCGAGGCCGTCGACGACGCTGAAAACGTTGTACAGATGGGCCTGACCAAAGATCGCGCCGTAGCTTATGTCGGCGTCTTCACAAAGGCCAAGACAGACATCAAAAAAGGCGAGAAGGAAGGCGTGGCGATCCTGCTGGGCGACCAGCTTTATGTTGGTGAGGCAACCGGGATGCGCGGCAATATCACCAAAGGATATTCTGGTGGATATGTCCTGACCGACGACCCCAGCTTTGTCGATGCTGTAGCCAAGGAAAAAGTCATGGCTGTTTTTCCTGAAAAAGAGTTCGGCTTTACCGTCGATCTGACCGGCACCTACAAGGCCATCGAAATGGCCCGCGAGTGTAACGAAAAGCAGTTGTCTTAATCTCTACCGGGAAAGCGCGGCTATCAGCCGGGCTTTCTCACCCACATCATCCGGGGTCGAAATAGCAGTCGCCAGATCTTCCAGCGAAGCGATCGAATGTCCCGCGCGAAAACTGTCAACATGCGGCAACATGGCCGCGACGCCTTTGGCTTTTGGTGCGAAACCATCCCACCGAAGCAACGGATTTAGCCAGATCAACCTGCGCGCGGAAAGATGCAGGCGCTCCATCTCACGTTCCAGGCTCTGTGTATCGCCACGCTCCAAACCATCCGAGATCAGCAGCACGACGGCCCCCTGCCCCATGACTCGCCGCGACCAGTCACGGTTAAAGTCATGCAGGCACTCTCCGATCCGAGTTCCACCTTCCCAGTCCTGCGCTTCTGATCCGGCGGCAGCCAGCGCCGCGTCAACGTCGCGCTGGTTCAGATGGCGGGTGATATTGGTCAACCGCGTGCCAAAGGTGAACGCATGGACCCGGGCCCATCCTGCCCCCTTGTTGTTTGAAACGGTGTGCAGAAAATGCAGGATGATGCGGCTGTATTGGCTCATCGAACCAGAGATATCGCACAGCACCACCAGATTGGGCCAGCGCGGTCTGGGCTGCATCCGCGCAATGTTCCGCAACTCCCCTCCCTGACGCATGGCCGCGCGCAAAGTCCGGGCGCGGTCGATCCGGTGCCCCAGATGGCTGGCCTGACCGCGGCGGGATTCGATGGGCTTTACCGGAAGCGATAACCGCGCCAGCAAGCGTTTTGCCTGCGCAACTTCTTCGGTGCTCATCTGTTCGAAATCCAGCTTTCGCAACCGCTCTTCGGTCGAGGCGGTCAGAGAGGCGTCGATATCCAGCTCGGTTTCATCATTCTCCTGTTCGGGGATGTCAGGAAGATCCCGTTCGACTCCATCCAGCAAAGCCTCGGCTGCGCGCTTTTCCCCGGCATCCGCCTTGCGTTCTTCCTGCACGCCGCGAATGGCAGGCAGCATCATGGACATCATATGTTCAAGATAACGCGGATCGCGCCAGTACAGCCGAAAAACCTGAGCAAATACGGTGCGATGTTCCGGACGGCTGACGAAACAGGCATGGAGCGTCCAGAAGAAATCCTCTTTCTCGGTAAATCCCGCCGCCTCCACTGCCCGGATTGCATCCACCACCCGGCCCGTGCCGATGGGCAGACCCGCTTTGCGCAAGGCACGTGCGAAATGGGTGATGTTCTGCGCCAGTTTGGGGTCGTCGGGGATATCCAGCGGAAGTTGCTCTGCCATTATCCATCATGAGGGCGCCGCCCCCATACCCCCGAGGTATTGCCCAACAGAAAAAGCCTCATGCCGGTTCAAGCGAGGCTTTCGCCTGATCCAGAATACGCTTTGCCTCGGACCCCTGTAGTTTCTGAATGTCGTCCTGATATTTCAAAATCGCGCCAAGCGTGTCCCCGATCACCTCGGGGCTAAGGTTGATGACATCCAGCGCCAATAGGCATTTTGCCCAGTCGATGGTTTCGGCAACACCCGGCTTTTTGAACAGATCCTCGGTACGCAGTCGCTGGACAAATGCCACCACCTCGCGGCTGAGCGTCTCGGCTGCCTCTGGCGCGCGGGCGTGCAATATCTCGATTTCACGGTCGAAATCCGGATAGTCGACCCAGTGATAAAGGCACCGCCGCTTAAGCGCGTCATGCACTTCACGTGTGCGGTTGGACGTCACAATCACGATTGGCGGCTCAGGGGCGTGGACGGTTCCCAGTTCGGGAATCGTCACCTGAAAATCGCTGAGCGCCTCCAGCAGGAATGCCTCAAACGGTTCGTCGGTGCGGTCCAACTCGTCAATCAGCAGAACCGGTGCGCCATTCTCATCCGGGCGCATGGCCTGCAAAAGCGGACGTTCCACCAGAAACTCGTCCGAGAACAATTCGGTTTGCAGCGCGGCGCGATCAGCACCTCCCGCAGCCTCAGCGGTTCGGATCGCTACCATCTGAGCCGGAAAATTCCATTCATAAACGGCCGAAGACGCATCCAGCCCCTCATAGCACTGCAACCGGATCAGCCGGCGTTCAAGACCAGCGGCCAATGCCTTGGCGATTTCGGTTTTGCCTACCCCTGCCTCACCCTCCAGAAACAACGGCCTGCCAAGCTTGAGCGAAAGGAACACAACCGTGGCCAGCGCCCTGCCGCATACATAGCCTTGTGAACCAAGCAATTCCTGCACGGCGTCGATGGTTTGTGGTTGCGTCATGTGATGGTTTCTCCCTTGGCACAACAGTTCACGGTGGCGGGCGGACGTCAAGTCCGTGATCTTTCGGGGATTTACGCCGGACTGATCAGTTGGCAACCCTGTCGCGCACCTTTCTTTAATCAGTTGGACAAATCGACCGCGTTTCACTGACGGGACTTTCCCGCCCGCACAGGCTGTGCTAGCGGATGCGCCATGACCCACAGCCTTACGATCCGCCGCCCCGACGATTGGCATCTGCATCTGCGCGATGGCGCCATGCTGCAGGCCGTTCTGCCCGAAACCGCACGCCATTTCGCGCGCGCGATCATCATGCCCAATCTGGTGCCGCCTGTGGTGACTGGCGCACAGGCTTCCGACTATCGTGAACGCATTCTGGCCGCGCTGCCCGACGGCATGACGTTCGAGCCGCTGATGACCCTGTACCTGACCGAGGACACGGACCCCGAAGATATGGCCGCCGCCCACGCCACCGGGTTGATCAAGGCAGTAAAGCTGTATCCTGCCGGGGCGACAACAAATTCGGCCTCAGGTGTGCGCGATTTCGACAAGGTGCGCGGTGTGCTCGAGAAGATGGCCGAGATTGGTCTGCCATTGTGCGTACACGGCGAAGTGACCGACGCCGAAATCGACATTTTCGACCGCGAGGCGGTATTCATCGACCGGGTCCTTGATCCGATCCGCAAGGCCACTCCGGGGCTGCGGGTTGTGATGGAGCACATTACCACCTCAAATGGCGTCGACTATGTCAAGTCCAACGAATCCGATTTGGGTGCAACGATCACGACCCATCACCTGATCATCAATCGCAACCACATCCTCGTTGGCGGGATCAAGCCGCACTATTACTGCCTGCCCGTTGCCAAACGCGAAGAACACCGGCTGGCCCTGCTGACTGCGGCAACATCGGGCGATACCCGGTTTTTCCTTGGTACGGACAGCGCACCACATACCGACGCCAACAAGGAAATGGCATGCGGTTGCGCCGGTTGTTTCACCGCCACCAACACCATGTCACTATTGGCCGAGATGTTTGAGCGGGTAGATGCGCTCGACAAGCTTGAAGGGTTTGCGTCGCTTAACGGCCCCGCCTTCTATCGTTTGCCGGTGAACGAGGAAACGATCACGCTGACCAAAGGCCAGCCTGTGACCTATCCCGACAAGATCAACACCGATGATGGACCCGTGACCGTCTTCGACCCCGGCTTCCCTCTGCACTGGAGTGTAACTCTCTGACTTCTTTTCGTTTTCAAATACGGACGGCGTTAACCAGCCTCTAGCGAAAGCGCCCGGGTTTTGGGCCTCCGGCGGCCGAATTTGAACCGAGAAGAAGACCGCTTTCTTTCAAGGATGACACCGATGATCCCCAGTTCTTACCCTGACGCCACGGAAATCGCCCGCCTCACGGCGCGGATGCTTTTGGAAATTAAGGCCGTGCATTTCAACGCGCGCGAGCCATTCACTCTGGCAAGCGGCCTGCCCAGCCCGACCTATATCGACTGCCGCAAGCTGATCTCGTACCCGCGTATCCGTTCGACCCTGATGGACTTCCTGACCGTCACCGTGATGCGCAATGCGGGTTTCGAAGCGTTCGACAACATCGCCGGGGGGGAAACCGCAGGCATTCCTTTCGCTGCGATGGTGGCCGAGCGCATGGCCCTGCCCATGACCTATGTGCGCAAGAAACCCAAAGGCTATGGCCGCAACGCCCGCATCGAAGGCGCGATGAGCGAAGGTGAGCGGGTGCTGCTGGTCGAGGATCTGACCACCGACGGCGGTTCGAAACTCAGCTTTGTCGATGCGATCCGCGATACCGGTGCGACCTGTGCCCACACCGCCGTGATCTTCTATTACGGCATCTTCCCGGAGACAGAAAAAACGCTGGGAGATCATGGTGTTCAGTTGCATCACCTCTGCACCTGGTGGGATGTTCTGGCCGAGGCCAAGGCACAAGGATCATTCGATCAGGAAACCCTGGATGGGGTCCAGGCGTTTCTGAACGATCCTCGTGCATGGCAGGAAGCCCGCAAATCCTGACGTGACGAAAACTGTTGCCGAAACGGAAACGCTTCGCCCTCGGCTGGCGTTTCCCACACAATATGTTGACGTAGTGCCCCTCGATCCTTCAATATGAGGGAAGTTAGAGATATGCACAGCATATCCCCAGAAAACATACAATTTGCGCCGACTCACGGCGCCGCGTTATGGCCTCTGTCCAAGGGACGGTGAGAGCAGCAATGAACGAGATAAGCAGTATCGAGCAGGCGGCAGCTCGGATTCAAAATGCCGAAACCATGCCGCATTCCATTGAGGCCGAGCAGCAGCTTCTGGGTGCGATCCTTACAAACAACGACCTATATGACCGGGTCGCGTCAGTCATCGGGGCCGATCATTTTTACGATCCGGTTCACGCCCGCATCTATGAGGTTGCCGCCGCTCGCATCGCCAAGAATGCGCTGGCCTCGCCTGTGACGCTGAAATCCTTCATGGCCGAAGATGAGGGTCTGAAGGAACTGGGCGGGCCCGCCTATCTTGTCAAACTGGCGGGCGCGTCGATCAGTGCCTTTGCCGTGCATGACTACGCCCAGATGATCTATGACCTTGCCATCCGGCGCGAGCTGATCCGGCTGGGCCGCGACATCTCGGACAAGGCGGCGCGGGTTGAAGTTTCCAGCGAACCAAAAGAACAAATCGTCGAGGCCGAGCAGCAACTTTATCAGTTATCCGAGCAGGGCCAGACCGAACAGGGTTTTCAATCCTTCCTCAAGGCGGTCACAGAAGCCGTCAACGTCACCAACGAAGCGTACCAGCGCGGTGGCGGCATGGCGGGGATTTCCACCGGTCTGGCCGACCTCGACAAGCAATTGGGTGGCCTGCATCCTTCGGACCTGATCATCCTTGCGGGGCGCCCGTCTATGGGGAAGACCTCGTTGGCGACCAACGTGGCGTTCAACGTCGCCAAAGCCTACAAGCGTGGCCTGAAACCGGACGGCACCGAGGGTGCGATTGACGGCGGCGTGGTTGGCTTCTTTTCTCTCGAAATGAGCGCCGAGCAGTTGGCGGGTCGTGTTCTGGCCGAAGCGTCCGAGATTTCCAGCCACAAGATCCGTCAGGGTGACATGACCGAGGCCGAGTTCCGCCGCTTCGTCGATGCCGCCAAAGAACTCGAGGCCTGCCCCTTGTTTATTGACGACACCCCGGCCCTGCCGATCTCGCAGCTGGCCGCCCGCGCGCGCCGGTTGAAGCGGACGCATGGGCTGGACCTTCTCGTGATCGACTATCTGCAGCTCTGCCGTGGCATGGCAGACAACCGCGTCAACGAGATTGCCGAGATTTCAATGGGTATGAAGGCCATCGCCAAGGAACTGAACATCCCGGTGATTGCTTTGTCCCAGCTCAGCCGTCAGGTCGAAAACCGCGACGACAAACGCCCGCAGCTGTCTGACCTGCGGGAATCGGGCTCAATCGAACAGGACGCCGACGTTGTGATGTTTGTGTTCCGCGAGGAGTACTACAAAGAGCGGGAAAAGCCCGGTGATCACGAGCTGGAAAAGATGGAAGAGTGGAAGCAGGCCATGGAACGCCTGCACGCCAAAGCCGAAGTTATCGTCGGAAAGCAGCGCCACGGCCCCATCGGCACGGTCGAACTCTCCTTCGAGGCCCAGTTCACCCGTTTTGGCAATCTGGTGAAACCGTGGCAGCAAGGCGGTCAGATCGAAGGCTATTAACCGGTCATAAAATAATACCCGGTCAGTAGCGCGCCAAACGCAATCACGATCAGCCTCAAGGCCTGTTGCGGTACGTGTCTGGACACCACTCCGCCGCCATATCCACCTATCGTGGCACCAACCATCATGATCAGCGCGTGCGGCCATGCAATGGCCGCACCAAGCCCGTAGATTCCGACCGCCAAAATGCTGACCCATCCAACCACAGCATTTTTCAGCGCGTTGGCGCGATGAAAATCGTCGTAGCCCGCGAGGATAAGGGCCGCCAGCATGACTTGCCCCAGCCCTGCCCCGAAGTACCCTCCGTAGACCGAAAAAAGAAACAGTGTGGGCCAGATTACGGCCTTTCCGGCCGCCTGACCCGAGATTCGGCGACGCAAGGCAGGCGCCACTGCAAATAGAAGGGTCGCAAAACCCATCAACCAAGGAACAAGGTCTTCGAACACACTGTTCCCAAACCACAAAAGAGCAATTGCCCCGACAACTCCCCCTCCACCGCAGACAAACAGCAAAGGCAGGATGGCAGTGCGCATGGCTTTCAACTCGACCCGAAACGCAGGTAAGGCGGCAAGATTTCCCGGTACCAAAGCAACAAAATTTGTGGCGTTGGCGGTCATTGGCGGCAAGCCAACGGCCATCAGCGCGGGAAAGGTGAAAAACGTTGCCCCTCCGGCCACAGCGTTCAGGGCACCGGCCAGAATGCCAACTGGCAGCAGGATCAAAGCAGTGGCGATGTCCATCGTTTCCATCCCGGCATCTCACTTCGTTACCCAAGTACGCGCAATCCCCTTGACCTGATTTGAACGCTGCGGCACAGATCACCCCATGATGATGTATCTTTCCCCTCTGCCGCGTCGTGAAATTCTCGCGCGGCATTTCGGCCACCGCCGGAAACGCTTTGCCGGATAGCCCGGGGGCGCAAACCGCCCCTGCGACAATCCAATTCAAAGCGAGAAAGATATGACTGAATTCACAGAAATCCCCGTCATTCGGTTGGGTAACCGTACCGATTCCGAAATCGCCGCCGAGTTTCGCGCGGCCTATGGCACCACCGGTTTCGGCTATATCGAAGACCACGGCATAGATCCGGCTCTGGTCGAGGCCGTCTATGACGCATCCCAGCGGTTCCATGCGCTGCCATTGGAAAACAAGATGGCGATCACCGTTGACCGCAGCCATCGCGGTTACATCCCGATCAACACCTCTACGGACGTCAACTCAACCTTGGCGGACGTTACCAAACCAAACCAGTCCGCAAGCTTCATGATGATGCGCGAGGACGAAAAGGCCGACCCGGACGTCTATCTGTCAGGCCCGAACCGCTGGCCCGATCTGCCCGGGTTTCGCGAAACGTTGCAGGCCTATACAGACGAGATGTCGAATCTGGGCCGCAGATTGATGAGGATCGCCCTGCAAGCTGCTGATGTTGCCGACACTTCCACGCTTGACGCCTTCGACGAACCGACGATCTGGCTGCGACTGCTTCACTATCCACCCCAGCCGGATGCCAGCCCCGACGATCTTTTCGGCTCGGCCCCGCATACAGACTTCGGCTGCCTGACATTGCTGTCGCAGGACAATGTGGGCGGTTTACAGGTCAAAACGCCTGCAGGTAACTGGGTCGACGTGCCCACCCGTCCCGGTGCGTTTGTCGTCAATGTCGGCGATATGCTGCACCGGATGAGCAACGGGCGGCTTCTGTCCACCCCGCACCGCGTCATCAACCGTTCCGGTCGTGAACGATATAGCGTTCCGTTCTTCTTTGATCCTCATGTGAATACAATGATCGAACCCTTGCCCGGAACCGGGGAACCCCGCTTTGAGCCCTTATTGTTTGCGGATTTTCTAAGGGGTGAGCTGGAAGCAGCTTATGACGCGCACAAACCCTCTGGAAATTGAGGCTTTCCCTCTTGACCTGCCGCGTTGCGATGTCATGAACGGGGCATGAGTACTGCACGTTTGACGATCAATCTTATGGCGCTCGCCCAGAACTGGCGGGCGCTTGACGCGAAGACGGGTGTCGAAACCGGCGCCGTGGTCAAGGCCGATGCCTACGGTCTGGGCGCCGGACCGGTTTCCAGCGCCCTTGCCGAAGCTGGCGCACGCAAGTTTTTTGTAGCCGCAGCCGAAGAAGGCGTTGCCGTGCGCGACGCGCTGGGTCCCGGCCCTTTGATTGCCGTTTTCTCGGGTCATATGGAGGGCGACGCCGATCTTTTGCGTCAGCATGACCTGACGCCGCTGATCAACTCTCCGGCGCAGTTTCAGCGACACCTCGAAGCTTTGCCGGATCATCCGTTCGGTATACAGCTGGACAGCGGAATGAACCGGCTGGGGCTGGAGCGCGCCGACTGGGCCGAGTTGCGCCACAAGGCCCTGCCGCTGAATCCCAAGGTCGTCATGTCTCATTTGGCCTGCTCTGACGAACCAAACCATCCGATGAACCAGCAGCAATTGCATGCGTTCCGGGAAATGACACACGGTATTCAGGCGCCGCGCTCTCTGGCGGCGACGGGTGGCACATTGCTTAGCCCCGAATTCCATTTTGATTTCTGCCGCCCCGGTATCGGCCTGTACGGCGGCTTGCCATTTGCCGAGGCCAAGACCGTCGTGACAGTGGACCTGCCAGTCATTCAAATCCGCGACGTTGCTGTGGGCGAGACCGTTGGCTATGGCAACACATGGACTGCGCGCCGCCCGTCCAAGATCGCAACGGTTTCAGCCGGTTACGCAGACGGCCTGCATCGCGCAATCGGCGGCGGGATTGACACCTTTGCGGGTGATCACCCCTGCCCGGTCGTCGGCCGCATCTCGATGGACCTGATCACCGTTGACGTAACCGACCTCGACTATGAACCGGACCGGCTCCGCATTCTCAACGGACACCAGACCGTCGACGATCTGGCCGAAGCGGCGGGCACGATCGGCTATGAAATCCTGACGTCGATGGGTGCCAGGTATTCACGGGGCTACGTGGAATGAACCCTCTTGCCGCGCTCGCCGGGCTGGGCCGGACGGTACTGACCGTTCTGGCCGCCTTTGGTCGGGTTGCCCTGTTTGCCCTGGATGCGGTGTCGCACATCTTTCGCCCGCCGTTTTACCCGCGTGAATTCGGCATGGCCCTGCTGAACATCGGCTGGCTGTCGCTACCGGTGGTCGGGCTGACCGCAATTTTTACCGGTGGCGCATTGGCCCTGCAGATCTACGCCGGCGGCGCACGTTTCAACGCCGAGGCGGTGGTGCCTCAGATCGTCGCCATCGGCATGGTGCGTGAACTTGGCCCCGTTCTGGTCGGCCTCATGATCGCCGCCCGGGTCACGTCGTCGATCGCGGCGGAAATCGCGACGATGAAAGTGACCGAACAGATCGACGCGCTGGTCACCCTGTCCACGCATCCGATGAAATACCTGACCGCGCCCCGCGTTCTGGCCGCGCTGATCACGGTACCGGTGCTTGTCGGCGTTGGCGACATCATCGGCATCGCCGGAGGGTATGTCGTGGCGACCCAGAACCTTGGCTTCAACCCGTCGGCCTATCTGCAGAACACCGTGGATTTCCTTGAAACCCGCGATATCGTCTCGTCATTGGTCAAGGGCGCTGTATTCGGCATGATCGCCGCCATCATGGGCTGCTATTACGGCATGACCTCAGGCCGCGGTGCACAGGGCGTGGGCCGGGCCACCAAGGGCTCGGTCGAGGCCGCCGCCGTTCTGATCCTTGCCGCCAACTTCGTGCTTACGGGGGTGTTCTTCTCGCTATGATCCGGATGGAGAACGTACATAAAGCCTTTGGCGATAACCTTGTCCTGCAGGGTATGAACCTTGAGATTCCCAAGGGCACCTCGATGGTCATCATCGGCGGGTCGGGCACGGGCAAGTCTGTTGCGCTCAAGTGTATTCTGGGGCTGATTACACCGGACAGCGGCAATATCTATGTCGACGGCAAAGACGCATCCAAAGGCGACCGCGACGCCTTTCTGGCGCGCTTTGGAATGCTGTTTCAGGGCGGCGCCTTGTTCGACTCGCTGCCCGTCTGGCAGAACGTCGCCTTCCGACTGCTGCGCGGGTCGCTGAAGCGCCCGGTGGACGAAGCACGCGAGATCGCCATCGACAAGCTGCGCCGCGTGGGCCTGCGCGCCAAGGTGGCCGACCTGTATCCGTCGGAACTGTCCGGCGGCATGCAGAAACGTGTGGGCCTTGCCCGCGCCATCGCCGCTGAGCCCGAGATTATCTTTTTCGACGAGCCAACCACCGGCCTCGATCCGATCATGTCCGGCGTCATCAACGACCTGATCCGCGAAATCGTGACCGAGATGGGCGCCACCGCGATGACCATCACTCACGACATGAGCTCCGTCCGCGCAATTGCCGACAATGTGGCGATGCTGCATGATGGTGTGATTCAATGGACCGGTCCTGTGGGACAGATGGATGCCTCGGGCGATCCGTATCTGGAGCAGTTCATCAGCGGGAGTGCGGAAGGGCCGATTGAGGCGGTGCGGTGAGTAGTGTTGGCGGCAATCTACTCAGCTCTGCCTCTGGTTCGTACGGGATAGTTGTATTTTTTTCTTGGATCACAGTAAACCGCTTACAAGCTGGGATACTTTTTCAGAAGCCAGTGTACGTTTTTGCACTCTTCGGCTTAGTTGGAGTGGCGCTTGCACATCTCGTTCTCTTTGCATTTCCGAACGCAAAATTTGCAGCGGAAGGTGTTGCGGCATTGGGCGTATCTATCGGCGCGGCACAGATGCACAAAAAGCTCCTTGAAAGAGTTCAGTCACCTAAGAAATGGAACTTAGCCATTTCGGCTATCTGGATAGTTTTCTTTGTGGTTTTATTGCTGAGCAATATTTGACAGCATCAACGCAAATCACATGCTTCGCATCGCCACACTCTCGCTCCTGATCCTCTACCCCATCGCGTGGTTCGCCCCGTTGATGCGCGCAGGTTTACTGCCGATCTTTGGCCTCAGCGAGATCAGCGTGATCACTGGCTTGCAGTCCCTCTGGCGCTCGGATGTCTTCCTTGCGTTGGTCGTTACTGCCTTTGCCCTTTTTGCGCCCTATATAAAAACCATCGGCACCGCGCTGATCCAATGGGATCTGCTGGACGCACGGGTTCAACCCGCCCTGCACATCCTCGGTAAACTCGCCATGGCCGACATTTTTCTGATCGCGCTTTACATCACCCTGGCCAAGGGCATTTCCTACGCGACCATCGAAACCGCATGGGGCCTTTATCTGTTTACAGGATGCATTCTGGCCTCTATCGCGTTGGGTCACGTTACGGAAATGCAACTCAAATCACGAAATGATCAGGCCTGATTGATCGAATTCAATAATTTGAGTACGATCATCCCTATTCGAGCAGCTGTTTATTATTAGTTATGGATCCGTCGCGGATCGTATTGTTAGGCACATGCACTCTCCGCTCCCGGGTCCGGTTCAAAGCCGGTTTCGAAAGGAGAAGGACAGCTATGGCCGCCTTCCACACAATGACACTGCAGCTTCAAAGCATCTTCCTACGCATAACTTTTTTCCTCATCTGCGCCGCCGCTCTGTTTTCCGTGACGGCCACGCTTCTCTCGGCAATTGGCATCTGGCCATGGCTTTCGATGCAGGCCGGGATCGGAGAGACCGCAATACCCAATGCGGGGGCTTATATTCAGATCGGCGTGACCTGCCTGGTCCTGATGCTGGCCTTTTATCTGCCTGCCAACGGGCGAATGATGGCGCTGGAAAATGCGCACCGAAAGTTTGCCCTGCAAATGCAGGACGTCGTGAATGCCTATCAGGTGGCTCATGCGGCTGACCGCAGTGGCGTGTTCTCATTGGCATCCGAATTCGACGCGGTGAAAGAGAGAATGGCCTTTATGCGCGATCACCCCGACCTGCAGGGACTGGAACCCGAGGTGCTGGAACTGGCGGCACAGATGAGCCAGATCAGCCACGAACTGGCCGACGTCTATGGTGAAACCAAGGTGAACCGGGCACGCACGTTCCTGAAGCAACGGCAGGAAGAAATCGAACTTTTCAAGGAGCGCATTGAAGAAGCGCAGATCATCATGCACGAATTGCGCCAGTGGACACGGGATGTCGAGATCGAGGAATCGATCGCGAAATCGCAACTTGGCCGTCTCAGGGATGAGTTGTTCGAGCTTCTTCCGGAACTGTCGGCTCAGCTTCAGCCCCCGCCGGACGGCACTGATCCCACAGCCGCCAGCATCATTGCAATGCCATCCCCCCGCGCGGCTGAATAGGTCACGCGCGGCCCTGTTAACGGCGCTGAGGACGCAGCGCGCCACAACGCCCGCAAGGGCTTGAAGAACAGCCCTTCCTCGTGCACCAAGGGCCGCATGGCTAAGACAAAATCCTTCTCCTGCTCTGCCTGTGGTGCGGCGCATTCCCGATGGTCCGGACGATGCGACGCATGCGGCGAGTGGAATACCATTTCTCAGGATGTTCCCCTGTCCTCCGGCCCCGCGTCCAAAACCCTTGGCGCCAGGCGCGGCCAGCCCGTGCCGCTTGGCGATCTGTCCACCGAAGAGGCCCCACCTCCGCGCACAATCTGCGGCGTGGACGAGTTGGACCGGGTGCTGGGCGGTGGCCTGGTTCCTGCCTCGGCAATATTGGTGGGGGGTGATCCGGGTATCGGCAAATCCACCCTTTTGCTGCAGGCTGCGGCGCGGTTCGCGCGGTCCGGCCTCAAAACGATATATGTGTCCGGGGAAGAAGCCAGCGCTCAGGTCCGTATGCGGGCGCGGCGACTGGGTCTGACCGATGCGCCGGTGCAACTGGCCGCCGAAACCAACCTGCGCAACATCCTCACGACGCTCGAGGCGGAAAAGCCGGGTCTGGCGATCATCGACTCGATCCAGACGATGTGGGCCGACAATGTAGATAGCGCCCCCGGCTCGGTCAGTCAGGTTCGCGCGGCGGCGCATGAGCTGACTACGTTTGCCAAACGACACGGCGTTTCGATCGTCATGGTCGGTCATGTCACCAAAGAAGGCCAGATCGCCGGTCCGCGCGTGGTGGAACACATGGTGGACACCGTCCTGTACTTTGAAGGCGAGCGCGGGCATCAGTTCCGCATCTTGCGCGCGGTCAAGAACCGCTTTGGTCCCGCTGACGAGATCGGCGTCTTCGAAATGACCGGCGGCGGGCTGACCGAGGTTCGCAACCCTTCGGCCCTTTTTCTGTCCGAACGCGGTGCGCCCAGCCCCGGCTCGGCCGTTTTTGCAGGGATCGAGGGCACGCGCCCGGTTCTGGTCGAATTGCAGGCGCTCGTCGCACCCTCTCCTCATTCACAGGCACGACGCACCGTCGTAGGCTGGGACAGCGGTCGACTGGCCATGATTCTCGCCGTGCTCGAAGCCCGCTGCGGCATCCCTTTTGCGGGGCTGGATGTATATCTAAATGTCGCTGGTGGTTTGAAAATTTCCGAACCTGCCGCCGATCTGGCAGTTGCCGCCGCCCTGTTGAGTGCACGAGAAGACACCGCCTTGCCCGCCGATACCGTGGTTTTTGGTGAAATTTCACTCTCAGGTGCCCTCAGACCCGCCCCTCAGACCGAAAACAGGTTGAAAGAAGCGCAAAAACTTGGTTTCACAGCGGCAATCGCTCCGGCAGGCGGCAAGACCGGTACTGTGGCAGGTCTGTCACTTACCCGGCCCAGCGATTTGGTGGGGTTTGTTGGCGAAACCTTCGGAGCGGGGTAGTATCCCGTCCGAGGGGCAGAAAAAGAACAGGCGAGGGCCATGGAAGGTTTTACAATAATTGACGGGGTCGTTGCCCTGATCGTCGTCGTATCAGGCCTGCTGGCCTATTCCCGCGGCCTCGTTCGTGAAGTTCTCGCGATCGCCGGATGGGTGGCGGCAGCCGTTCTTGCGTTTATCTTTGCGCCTCAGGCAATGCCTCTGGTCAAGGAAATACCGGTTGTCGGAGAGTTCCTGCGCGACAGTTGTGAACTGGCCGTCATCACCTCGTTCGCGGCGGTGTTTGCTGTTGCCCTGATCGTTGTCAGCATCTTCACGCCCCTGTTTTCTTCGTTGGTGCAACGTTCCGCGCTTGGCGGCTTGGATCAGGCGCTCGGGTTCTTCTTTGGCATCGCACGCGGCATTTTGTTGGTGGCTATCGCGTTCTTTGTCTACGACACCGTAATGACCGGTCAGAATTACACGATCGTTGATGACAGCCGTTCGGCTCAGGTCTTTCAACAGATGAGCGACAAGATCGAAGAGCAGAACCCCGAAGCCGCCCTTGGCTGGGTCACCCGCCAGTACGAAGAACTGGTCGGCAGCTGCAACGAAGGCCTTCAGGAACAGTAATCACAGTCGGAACCGACAAACACGCCATCGCAGGTTCTTTGTTGTTTCACAAATGCCCGGCATTTCGCCGGGCATTCCCATTTGGACCCAAGACGTTTTGCCCAGCCGTCCTGTCGTTCAACTGTTGATGAATCCTTCACCACCACAAATCGAACACCGGGTGCTCTTCAGGCCAAAACAACCGCTGCATTGATTGTATTGCCTGTTGCCATAGATATCCGTGCCCTTGAACACCTGCCCGGTTCCATTGCAAATCTGACAAGGAGCGCGTCCCGACCCGCGACACCGATGGCACCGCCTTTTTACCGGCTCGTCCTTACGTCCTTGCGGCTTGTGTTCCCACATCGGTACGTCCTGCCTGCCCGCTGATCACCCGTTCAAGACCACTTCTACAATATGACAGCACATACCGCTTGTTTTGTCATTATTTATTGGCAAAGCCTGTGCATTATCGGGTTTCGCGCATGTTGCGGCTGCAACAAATGTGATCCTTTGGTGACATGGGCCGTCTGAGGCATTATGTGAGTGCCAAACCCGCCACGGAATCGGAGCTGCCGGTCTTGTTCTTTCTGTTTTCATGTGCGCTCGTCGCAGTGATATCAGTTGTCTGGGCATGTGAAACAGCCCCACTTGCAGGCAAGGTTCCTGACGGGTGGACAAACCGATCCGAAAAGCCGGTCAAACTCAGCGCAACAACGTCATAGAAATTGGAGCCCGTATATGTGTGGGATTTTGGGGATCGCAAACAGGACAGATGATGTCTTTGCGGAAATCTATGACGGGCTGCTGATGCTGCAGCACCGGGGTCAGGACGCCTCGGGTATCGTCACCTATACGGGCGAGTTTTTCCGGGAACGCAAGGCCAACGGTCTGGTCAAGGACGTGTTTGGTGCCAGCGACGCCGAAACGCTATTGGGCAAGGTCGGGATCGGGCATGTGCGATATCCCACCGCCGGGTCGCTCAGCGCGTCCGAGGCACAGCCGTTCTTCGTCAACGCGCCCTACGGCATCTACCTGGTTCATAACGGCAATATCACCAACACCGAAGAACAGCGCGAGAAGGTCACTGCAAAATACAGCCGCCACCTGCGCACCACCTCGGATTCCGAGGTTCTGCTGAACGTGCTGGCCGACAAGGTGGCCGATGCGATCAAGGTGAACGGCAATGCCGACCCGATCCGCAACCTGTTTGCGGGCGTCAAGATGACGATGGAGCGGGTGCAGGGGGCCTATTCGGTGATCTGTCTGGTCGCTGGCGTCGGCATGTTGGCCTTCCGCGACCCCAACGGCATCCGCCCGCTGTCGGTGGCCCGGCGCGAGGCTCCGGGGGACGGTGACGATTATGCCTTTGCGTCCGAGGACGTGGCTTTTGGCATCAACGGATTCGACAAGCTGCGCGACCTGAACCCGGGCGAGGCGATCCTGATCGACCTCGACGGCAATATGCATGAATTCCAGGCGGTCGAAGGCAAGCTGACCCCCTGCATTTTCGAATATGTCTATCTGGCCCGCCCGGATTCGCTGCTGGATGGCGTGTCGGTCTACAAGACCCAGATGCGCATGGGGCAGACGCTGGCGAAGCAAATTCAGGATTCGGGGCTTGAGATCGACCGGATCATCCCTGTCCCCGACAGCGCCCGCCCAGTCGCACTGGAGGCCGCCAAGATCACCGGCATCCCCTACCGCGAGGGTCTGGTAAAGAACCGTTACGTTGGCCGTACCTTCATCATGCCCGGTCAGGAGGAGCGGCAGAAATCCGTGCGCCGCAAGCTGAACGCCGTGCCGCTGGAATTTGCCGGGCATAATGTGCTGCTGATCGACGATTCCATCGTACGCGGCAACACGATCAAGAAGATTGTGCAGATGTGCCGCGAGGCCGGTGCAAAGAAGGTCTATATCGCCAGCGCCTCTCCCCCCGTGAAATATCCCAATGTCTATGGCATCGACATGCCCACACGGCATGAACTGATCGCCAATGGCAAAGAGATCGAGGATATCCGGCAGGAACTAGGCGCGGATGCGCTGTTCTATCAGAACCTTGACGATCTGATCTGGGCCGCCAAGGAAGGCAACCCCGAGATCGAGGCTTTCGACTGCTCGTGCTTTGACGGCAATTACGTAACCGGCGTCGACGGCGAGTATCTGGACAGTCTGGAAAACAGCAGCCGCGCAAGCAAAAAGAAACAGGACATGCAGGTCGTCGGCGGGTCGTGGAACGCTGCAAAACTGGCCTCTGGCTGAAGCGGTCTACCAATAACCGGACTTCGAGGCGTCTGCCGGAAATTCCAATGGTTAGGACCTGATTCAAAGACGGCGAATCGACATCCCGAACGGGCGTTGGAACACTCTGACGCCCGTTTTCTGTAATACCTGTTTAGTACCTTTCGGTACATTTCCGCCTACAACTCTTCGATGAACAGAGTGCATTTGCAAAGGCTTCCCTACGCGCTCTCCGCGTGGTGTCTTACCGCCCCCGACAAGACTTTTGTTCCCCTGCCCGATTTGATAACCGGCGGCTAACACCACTCATAAAACAAGGGGTCCGAATGCCGTTCGGGCCACGAACCATGTCAAACGCCACCGTCAAAAGCGCGGCCACGCAAAAGGGCGCGCTCAAGAAGAGCTCGGTTTCCGTTTTGGGAGTCTTTGGCTCAAAAACCAACATGCGGGCGCTGATGCGCCTGTCATCTGGCCGTGTCAAAGAAGTTAAACCGGGCAGCCGCGTGGCTTCGGGCACAGTCGTTGCGATCGACGAACACGGCGTCATGCTGCGACAAAGCGGCCAGACAAAGCGGATCGCCATCCCCGGACGCTGATCCTGACTTGACGCTCCGTGCGCATCGGTTCAAACCCCGCCTATGACCGATCAGACCAAACTTGCCCTCATCACCGGGGCCTCACGCGGATTGGGCGCAGCCCTGGCCGAGGCGCTGGCACCCCAATACCATATCATCGCCGTTGCCCGAACCACCGGCGGGCTGGAGGAACTGGACGATCGCATTCAGGCGAAAGGCGGGTCCGCGACACTGGCACCGATGGATATTACCGACCCCAACGCGATGGCCACGCTGTGCCGTGGTATTCATGATCGGTGGGGCAAACTGGATCTGTGGTTGCACACGGCTATCCACACAGCCCCCCTGACCCCTGCGCCGTTTATCGACCCCAAGGACTGGAAAAAGTCGGTGGACGTGAACGCGACGGCCACGTCGGTTCTGATCCCCTATGTCGCCCCGCTTTTGGGCGAAACGGGACAGGCTGTGTTTTTTGACGACCCGAAGGCGGGCGAGAAATTCTTCAGCACCTATGGCGCAACCAAGGCGTCGCAGATGGCGCTGGCACGCAGCTGGGCCGCTGAAACGGTACGCACTGGCCCGCGCGTGAAGATCATCGAACCAGAGCCCATGGCGACCGCTTTGCGGGCCCGTTTCCATCCTGGTGAAGACCGATCGGTTCTCGCTAAACCGGCTGACGAGGCACAGCGCATTCTCGCGCTGTTGTAGGATGGCCCGTTCCGGGCCATGCCTCTGGCAGCCGTAACTGGAACGAGAAGACGTTGCGGGTCGCGCTGCCTGTTGGACTGTTACTATTGGATATGAACGCCGTTGCGCCCTGCCAGATCGACAAAGAACTGCCAGGCAACACGTCCTGAACGGGCGCCGCGCGTTGCCTGCCATTCGATGGCTTCGGCGCGGAGGGCTTCTGGTTCGACTTGCACACCATACGCCGCGCAATACCGGTCGATCATTGCCAGATATTCATCCTGATCGCAGGGGTGAAAACCCAACCACAGGCCAAACCTGTCCGATAGCGACACCTTCTCTTCGACTGCCTCAGAGGGGTTGATGGCGCTGGAGCGCTCGTTTTCGATCATGTCGCGCGGCATCAGGTGGCGGCGGTTTGAGGTGGCATAAAACACCACGTTTTCGGGCCGCCCTTCGATGCCCCCGTCCAGCACGGCCTTTAGTGACTTGTAATGCTGATCATCGTGACTGAATGACAGGTCATCGCAGAACAGGATAAAGCGGTAGGGCGCGGCGCGCAGATGGTTCAGCAGACGCGCGACCGAGCCCATATCCTCGCGCTGAAGCTCGACCAGCTTCAGATTGGGGTGTTCGGTCTGAAGTGTTCCGTGCACGGATTTGACCAGACTGGATTTCCCCATACCGCGCGCACCCCAGAGCAGCGCATTGTTGGCCTTGAACCCGGCTGCAAACCGCCGCGTGTTATCCAGCAGAGTATCGCGGGACCGGTTGATGCCCACCAGCAGGTCCAGATCGACCCGGTTGACCTGCACCACCGGTTCCAGTCGATCCGGTTCAACATGCCACACGAATGCCGGGGCGGAATTGAAATCAGGCGCGGCCAGAGGCGCCGGGACCATCCGTTCCAGTGCTTCTGCGATACGGTTCAGGGATTGGTCGTCCATGCGCTCCTCCGGTCTGACTGGCGGGTTTCAAACCACGTTCCGCCGCTCACAACAAGGGTTCAAAAGAAAAAGGCGCACCGGGAACGGTGCGCCTGCTTTCTGATTGTCCGAATTGATTACTTGTCAGATTCGGACTCTGCCATCATGGCCTCATCCTCGGCCTCTTCATCGTCATAGTAGCCGTCGGCCCGCAATTGCGCCTCACGCTTCTTTTCGACCCGCGCGACAAGGAAGATCGACACTTCGTAAAGGCCATAGACGACAACAAACAGGATGATTTGAGTGATCACATCCGGCGGCGTGACAAGCGCGGCCAAGACCAGAATGCCCACCATCGCATATTTTCGAACACTGCCCAGCCCCTCTGCGCTGACCAGCCCGGCCTTGCCCATAAGCGTCAGCAGAACAGGCAACTGAAAACACAAACCAAAGGCAAGGATGAACTTCAGCGTAATATCGAGCGACTCGTTAACCTTGCCGAAGAACGTGATCTTCACACCTTCAGTGGTTTCCGGAACGACCACGATCTCTTCCGGAACATCACCGGTCGTCGCCGACAGAAGGTTGGCAAAAATCGAACTGACGTCCGCAAAGCCCAGAAAGAACTGCATCGCCAACGGCGTGACCACAAACTGAGCAAAGGCAGCACCCAGCAGGAACATGAACGGTGACGCGATCAGAAACGGCAGGAACGCGCCCTTTTCAGATCGATACAGCCCCGGCGCCACAAAACGCCACAGCTGATACGAAATCACCGGAAACGCCAATGCAAACCCGAAAACCATGGAAATCCGGAACAGCGTAAACAGGTATTCCTGCGGTGAGGTGTATTGCAGTGTCGGTGATGGATCACCCAGTTCGCGCAACGTTGCCTCGATCGGTTGCACCAAAAACTGCAGGATCGGCTCCGCAACTGTGAACGCCACAACGATGCCGACAATAAACGCAATGACCGCGCGGATCAGCCGCGTGCGTAACTCGGCCAGATGCTCAATCAATGGGGCCGAGGAATCCTCGATCTCGTCGGTGTTGGTCATGTCTTGCTTTCAGTGTTCAGCGCGGCTTCGGCTTCTTCGGCCTTGGCCAGGGCATCAGCGGCTTCCTGGGCCTTCCGTTCCGCAGCGGCGCGGGCAGTGGTGGCCTGAATTTTCTTGGCTTGCTCGGCCCGTTCAGCGGCCAGCTTGCCGGTCTCGCTTTCCGAGTCGAACTTGGTTGGATCAATGCTTTTCGCCATGTCCTGCGCCGCTTCCTTGACGCTGTCCATTGCGGTACCGACCGGATTCGTCGCCGCGTTCAGACCCTTGCGGATCTCGTTCACGCCAGCCTCGTCCGCCGCTTCGTTCATCGCGTTGCTGAACTCGCGCGCCATACCCCGGGCTTTGCCCACCCAGCGGCCGACGTTGCGGAACAGCACCGGCAAGTCCTTTGGCCCCACCACAATCAGGGCGACGACGCCAATGACCAGAAGTTCGGTCCAGCCCAGATCAAACATGCCGGATCAGACCTTGTCCTTGTCGGTCTCGGGCGTAACGTCCTTGGCCAGCTCCGAAGCATCCTGCTCCAGTTCGTCCGCGCCTTCTTTGACGCCTTTCTTGAACGAGGTGATGCCCTTGCCCACTTCGCCCATCAGCGAACTGATTTTGCCACGGCCAAACAGAACCAGCACCACAACGGCGATCAGCAGAAGACCGGGAAGACCGATATTGTTGAGCATGTCTTTTCTCCTTTTGCGTCGGCGCTGTTCGCGCCGTGAATTCGATTTCGACCTGTGTTTACGCCCCCATGGCCGCCCACAAAAGGGAAGCAGATCAAATTGGCGTTCAAAATTGATGTGATCGCGCGATTTTTGGGGACTCGCTTTCCTCAACTGACAGGTTTATGTCAGTTGAGGGTGGCTAGGAAGAGGCATCGAAACCTGGTCAACGGAGACTCAAATGACCCACGTCGCAGAAATCGTCACCTTTACCCTCGCCAATGGGACCACCCCGGAAGAGTTCGTTAAACTCAGCCAGGCGTCCGAGGCCTTTGTCCGCGCTGCCCCCGGTTTTGCCCATCGGCAATTGAGTCAGGGTGAGGATGGCCGCTGGACCGATTATGTCATCTGGAAAGACATGAAGGCCGCGCAAGATGCTGCCGCGCAATTCCCGCAGCAGGACTTTGCCCCGGCCCTGATGGCAGTAATCAACCCCGACAGCGTCCAGATGCGTCATGAGAACGTGCTATGGAACATGACCGCCTAAAGCCGGTCCGGACGGCGTTTCATGCGCCGCACTGACCGTCTGTTCGATATCATCCAGATTCTGCGCGATGGCAAACTTCACCGCGCGCAGGACATCGCGGACCGGCTTGAGGTGTCGGTCCGCACGATCTATCGCGACATGGACACATTGGTCGCTTCGGGCGTCCCGGTCGAGGGCGAACGCGGTGTGGGCTACATGGTGCGTGAACAGATCACCCTGCCCCCGCTCAACCTGACACCGGCCGAGTTGGAGGCGCTGAACCTCGGGATGGCCATTGTGGCCGAGGCCGCCGACCCGGACCTCAAAGCTGCAGCCGAATCTCTGGCCGACAA
Source organism: Ruegeria sp. CF5 (assembly GCF_056537325.1). NCBI lineage: Bacteria > Pseudomonadati > Pseudomonadota > Alphaproteobacteria > Rhodobacterales > Roseobacteraceae > Ruegeria > Ruegeria sp. CF5. The sequence continues at coordinate 173,354 of NZ_JBQFRI010000002.1, forward strand.
GATTGATACCGTCCTGCCGACACAGGTTGTCGCCGAAGCTGATGCCTGGAAATTCGCGGTCTACCCCTTTGCCGATGCCGCGCGTGGACTGGCCCACATGGCCCCGATTCGGGCCGCAATCAAGTCACGCCAGAAATTGCGTCTGTCCTACCGCCGGATCGACGGGGTTTCCACAGACCGGATCATCCGCCCGCTGCACATGGAATATTGGGGCCGCGTCTGGACACTGACCGCGTGGTGCGAGTTGCGTGACGCGTTCCGTGTGTTCCGGATTGATCTGATCGAAGCCGTCGCACCATTGCCAGAGGTCTTTGCCGATGAGCCCGGCAAACGTCTGGCCGACTATGATCCAGACGCCTGACGGGCATAAGACCCGGCATGCCCTCGCAGGAGGAATTGCCCCCAATTTGCTACTTCAGATAGGGCTCGGGGTCGACTGACTCGAACCCCTGACGCACTTCGAAATGCACATAGGCGTTGTCACCGCCGCGCAGCGACGCGATCTTTTGCCCGCGCTTGACCCGATCGCCCTTTTTAACCGAGATCGCATCGACGTTGGCATAAACCGTCAGCAGGTCGTTCTTGTGCCGCACCACGACGATCGGCACCTGATCCGCATCAGCAGTGATTGCCGCCACGGTTCCCGCTTCGGCTGCGGTCACTGCGGTACCCGGCGCTGCCGCGATGTCGATGCCTTCATTCTTACCCTTGCTGTATGGCCGAACGATCTTGCCGGACACCGGCAGAGCCAGCGCCGAATTTGCCGCGCCACTGGGCGCCTCTGCGGTCACATCGGGCGCAGGTGTAAGCGGCGCGATATTTTCATCGGGCAATGGTTGCGTCGCACTGGGTGGCGTCGGCGTCTGCGACCCCTGCCCCGGCTGCGACGTCGGTTCGACCACCGTCGGGGCCACGGTTGCTTGCGGCGCGGCCTGATTCTTGACCGGGATCAGAAGGAACTGCCCTTCGCGTACCATGAAATCCGAGCCCAGCCCGTTCCATTCCGCCAGGGATTCGACCGGCACCTGATAGAGGCGCGCAATGGTATAGGCCGTCTCTCCGCGTTTGACCTTGTGTCGAACGGGTTCCGGGCCGGACGCAACCGGCGCAGGCGCGGGTTTGGCCGGTTCCAGCGTTGTCGTCTGCACCGCTTCCGTGCCCGGAGCGGAATCGATGGCTGTAGTAGCGATAGTCTCAATATCGACAGTGCCTGCCGCTCCGCCGACCGAGCGCGGCAAGGCAAGCACTTCGCCCTCTCGCAACGCATCGTCTGTGGACAACCCGTTGAATCGCGCCAGTTCCCCTTCGGGCAGACCAACGCGCGCCGCGACATCTCTGACGGTGTCACCGCTTTTTGCGACCGCAACCTGATAGTTCGGATACGTGATCACACCACGCGCATCCGGTGCCGGTCGGCTGGATGTGCTGGCGGTCTGCGCAGCGTTGGTGGTGGAAAAACCACCCAGCTGACCGCGCAGGTCGTAGTCCAGCGGCCCTTCGCAAGCAGCCAGAGCCATCAAGCCCGCGACCGCGGTCGCAGGGCGAAAAATACCTGATTTTGAAACTGCTCTCATCTCTCTATCCTCAAAGGCCGCCCCTGTTGGCCGGGGTTTCGGCACATAAAGCAGAAACTTTCTAGACCTCGTCCTTACCCAGCCCCTCGATCAGGGGAACAAAGCGGACGGGCAACAATTCGTCATAGTCCAGACCGGTTTCAGTGCGTCTGACCCTGATCAGGGTCTGCACCGCATCCGACTGGCCCACGGGCAAGACCATGATACCGCCGATTTTCAGCTGCGCCAAGAGCGGCCCGGGCGGATCTTCGGCCGCCGCAGTCACGATGATACGGTCAAACGGCGCCTGTTCAGGCAAACCATGTGAGCCGTCGGACAGCATTGCCGTAATATTCGTCATCCCAAGGTCCCGGAACAGCTGACCGGTTTCGCGCACCAGCCGCTTGTGACGCTCGACCGTGTAGACCCGGCGCGCCAGCTTCGACAGGATTGCTGCCTGATAGCCCGAGCCCGTACCGATCTCCAGAACCGTATCCCTTGGGCGAACTTCCAGTGCCTGCGTCATCAGTCCCACCACAGACGGCTGGCTGATCGTCTGCCCGCAGGCGATGGGCAAAGGTGTGTCCTCATAGGCGCGTTCGGAAAACAGCCCTTTGACGAACTGACCACGGTCGACCTGCTCCATCGCGGCCAACACGCGCGCGTCAGTCACCCCACGCGACCGCAGGGCGAACAGAAACTGCATTTTTGTTTCAGGGCTTGGTCCGCTCATTCGATTGTCTTCAGTGTCTCCAGCGCGTCATACGCGGTCAGATCCGCCCGCATCGGCGTCACCGAGATATAGCCTTCAAGGTTGACTGCGGCGTCTGTTCCCGGCGCAGTCGGGTTGTGCTGATAACCGCCCTTGATCCACAGGAAACGACGGCCCGATGGCGAGCTGTGTGGTTCAACCCCGAAATGCGTGTCCCGCCGGAAGCCCTGCGGAACAACGCGCGTTCCCAGAACCTCACCAGCAGGAACCGGCGGGAAATTGACGTTATAAAACAACCGGTAATCCGATTGCTCCTCGGGTGTCGCGTCCAAAATGCGCCGGATCAGATCCGCCGCATACCTCGTCGCGGTTTCGAACGGATCTTCCAAACCCAGATTACGTGGGCCGAAATATTGCGAAAGCGCGATCGCGGGCAAACCTTGCAACGCTGCCTCCATCGCGCCGCCGATCGTACCGGAATACAGCGTGTTCTCGGCCGAGTTATTGCCGCGGTTGACACCCGAAAGAACCAGATCCGGCGGATTGTCTTTCATTACGTCATGCAGCCCCGCCAAAACGCAATCGGCCGGAGACCCTTCGGCGGCATAGCGGCGTTCACCCAGCTTGGCGATCATCATCGGATGGGTATAGCTGATGCAATGCCCCACACCGGATTGTTCGAACGCAGGCGCAACGATCCAGACTTCGCCGTCCGGACCAGCCAGATCATGCGCAATACCTTCCAGCGCAGCCAGCCCCGGTGCGTTGATTCCATCATCATTTGTCAGAAGAATTCGCATAAAGCCTGCTCCACCCGCGGTTTGGCCCTTGATAGACCCGCCCCCGCGTCGCGGCAAGCTGACCCTGCCCGCAATATGCGGCATTCGCGCACCACTTGCCGGTAAACTACATAATGCTCTGTCTCATGCCGGAAACACGAAACAACGGTTGCGCCGCACCGTCAGCCACATCACCCGCCCCGGCTGCGGCACAAAGACGTTCGGCACAGTAGCTTTCAGGATCGAGCCGTCGAAATCCATACGGAATTCCACAAGGCTTTCGTTGCCCAGAAACCGGGCGCGCTCGACAACACCCCGTGCAGGCACACCATCGCTCGGCGTCGGCATCGGGCCCTTACCGTTGCGGTCGAAATCCAGCTTCACGTGCTGAGGTCGAAAGACGATCTCGACATCCGTAGCGTCCGGAACGCCCGGCGCTAGAAACTGTCCAAACGGCGTGTCCGCCAGGGCTCCGTTAACTTGCGCCTGCAAGACATTAAGATCACTGAAGAATGCGACCGCTTCTTTGTCCACAGGGCGAGTATAGACGTTGTACGGCGCGCCCTGCTGAACGATCTTGCCACGCCGCATCAACGCGACCTCGTCGGCCATGCGCATGGCCTCTTCCGGTTCATGCGTGACCAGTAGAACAGCGGCATCCTCTTCTTTAAGAATGGCCAGCGTTTCATCCCGAATGCCATCACGCAAGCGATTGTCTAGGCCCGAAAACGGCTCGTCCATCAACATGATCCGCGGACGTGGCGCCAGAGCACGCGCAAGGGCAACCCGTTGTTGTTCCCCTCCTGACAACTGATGTGGAAATCCGTCGACAAAGCGCATCAGGTCGACCTTAGCCAACAGCTCTTCGACCCGCGCGCGTTTTTCGTCCTTGGTGCCTTTGAGGCCAAAGGCCACGTTGTCGGCAACACTCAAATGGGGAAACAAGGCAAAGTCCTGAAACATTAGGCCAATTTCACGCCGCTCGGGCGGCACACGAAACACCGTGTCGCAGACAAGCTTGCCGTCCACATAGATTTCGCCGGAATCCTGCATCTCGACCCCGGCGATCATCCGCAGCGTCGTAGATTTGCCGCACCCGGACGGCCCCAAAAGACAGGTTACCTGACCGGCCTGAATGCTCAGCGAAACGTCGTCAACGACTGTGCGCCCGCCAAAACGGCACACAAGATTGCGGATTTCCAGACGCGGAGGAATTGCCTTATCCGTCACCGATGGACCCCATTGCCTTTCCCGATCAAATCCATCGGGCTTGCGCGGGGATAACAACCCATCCCCTCAGGCGCAAGGCGTCAGCAGCAACCGAACCACGGTGCGCCACCAGATCGCGGATGTGCAACGACGGGCGCGTTAGTCTCACCCGAGTAGAAACTTGTTGCCTTCACGGAAACACCCATCGTGCAATTTCGGACCGGATCATTCCAAAAGTTCGAAATCCAGGCCTGCACGTACCCGTCCGTTCACCTGTATCTCAAGCCTGTGCGCCCCCGGCACCAGCCTGAACGTCGTCGCATCACCCTTCAGCTTGTGCCGTTTTTCCAGCCTCAGGCCGCCGCCCTTTACCTTGGCTTGTTTCAGTTTGTGAACCTTGGCTGAGGTTTTGCCGCCAGGGCGCTGAAAATGAATGATATAATCGACCAAAACTGGCTGTTCACCCTGCCCCTTGATGTCGACCGAAAACTCCAGCGCATCACCGATCCTGGCCTCTCCGTCCAGACTGATCGAAACTGTTAGTTCAGCATCAGGGTCAAAACCAAGCAGTTTCATCGCTTCGGGGTGGCCAGCCTTCACCAACCCGCGCAATGCATGAGAGGTCATCCATTGCAACTCGTCCCGGCGCTGGCGATTTCCGTCGCGCCATCCCTTCAGACGATCCAGAACAAGATCTGGGTCTTTCTTTGCGATGTCGTTCAAGTGGTTTGCAATGGACCGCGTGACATACCGCGTCCCATCTCCATGCAACTGGTCCAGCAACGGCAGCGGATCGCTCAGCTCCAATCCAACGGCCATTCCCCAGGGAAGGCGCGGCCGAGTACCTTCGCTGACCAGCCTGCGCACGTGATAACTGGAATGCAGGCACCACTCCTGCATCCGCGCCATCACTACATCCGGCCATTGGTTCAGAAACGGACGGATCGTCCACTCCATCGAAAATCTCTGGGTCAACTCTTCGATCACATCCAGCGCCAGCGCAGGATGCTCAAGACCAACCGCTGCAACCCAATCCCCTAGCGGCGCAAAGATAAAGTCACCGAAATCGTCATCCGTCTTGTTTGGGTCCAGCGGCGGCGGCAGGGCGCGCAGGATCACCGGGGCAACCTCTGGCAATTCACCCGGAACTGCCGCCTGTAGGCAGGTGGCGATCCACGCCATCCGTTCCTTCAACTCAAGCTCCGGCAGGCGATCCATGACCTGCGCCTGAAACACCGCGGCATCAAACCCAGGCTCAGCCTCGGCGAAAAGCCCCGCCAGATAGCGGGTCTTTTCGGCATTAAACAATTGATCTTTAAGTGAGAAATTTTGCGCCATCGTCACATCGTCAAGTTGGTTCCGCCACCATCCAACAGAATGTTCTGCCCAACGATGAAACCGGCATGTTGCGAACAAAGGAACGCGCAGGCCGCACCAAATTCCTGCCGCGTGCCATAGCGGCGCGCAGGGATTGTCGCGGCACGTTCCGCGCGCGCCTCATCCATGGAAATCCCCTTTTGCGCCGCCACGCCGCCGTCCAGCGAATCCGCCCGGTCCGTGGCGTGAATGCCCGGCAGCAGATTGTTGATCGTCACTCCATGCGGCGCCACCTGCCGCGAGGTACCCGCAACATACCCGGTCAGCCCGGTGCGTGCCGCATTGGAAAGGCCAAGCGCGGCAATCGGTGCGCGCACGGATTGCGAGGTGATATTCACCACCCTGCCCCAACCCTTGTCCATCATCCCCGGCAACAATGCCTTCATGAATGCAATTGGTGTCAGCATGTTGGCATCCAGCGCCTTGATGAAATCGTCGCGATCCCAGTCCGACCACAGTCCGGGCGGTGGGCCACCGGCATTTGTGACCAGAATATCAACACCCTGCGCAGCTTCGATCACCTGCGCCTGACCTTCGGCCGAGGTTACGTCGCAAGCGACGGTCTGCACCTCAACCCCGTGCTCGGACCGCAACCGCGCCGCTTCGGCCTCCAGCGCCTCGGCGCCGCGCGCGTTCATCACAAGGTTGGCTCCAGCACCCGCCAGTGCTTCGGCGCAGCCAAGACCCAACCCCTTGCTGCTGGCACTGACCAGCGCACGTTTTCCTTGAATTCCTAGGTCCATCTGACCCTCCCTGACAGTCGTTGCCCGCATGTCTAGCACCGCCCCGTCAAAGAAGGCCAGAATTGCAGTCAGCTCTCAATAAAAGAACTCTTCCCGGACGATCTTGCCATCGGCGACGTGGTAAACGCCCACTTCACGCATATCGAATGCCTCGCCGGTTTCCTTAACCTTTCCCTGCACTTCAAAGATCACCGCAAAGCGGTCATCGCCATGGGGAAACGGATCGCTGACCGACGCGCCCGACACCTCATGCGCGCTTTCCCACCACTCGTGCTTGCCACGAATAGCGTCGCGACCATGGGTTTCGCGCCCCATGCCTTCCATCTCCATCGCCTCGACCGAGACCGCATCCGGCGCATAAAGCTTTTCCAGATTCTCCTTGGCCCGGTTTTCGCGGCAACCGGCCACCAGCTCGTCAGCGATTTCTTTCAAATTCATTGGTCCACTCCATTATTTGTTCACAATATGTTCTCATTGCCATAGCCACATGATTCGAACCACCCCCCTTTGTCTTGCCTCGGCAGGATTCCACGCCTATACGCGCGATCATGCTTGATACCGCCACGAACCAACCCGTATTGCCGCCCGAGATTGCGCGGCGCAGAACATTCGCCATCATCTCGCACCCGGATGCGGGCAAAACGACGCTGACCGAAAAGTTCCTGCTGTACGGCGGCGCCATCCAGATGGCCGGCCAAGTGCGCGCCAAGGGCGAGGCTCGGCGCACGCGTTCGGACTTCATGCAAATGGAAAAAGATCGCGGTATCTCGGTCTCGGCATCAGCCATGTCGTTCGACTATGACAACTTCCGGTTCAATCTGGTGGATACGCCCGGTCACTCGGACTTTTCCGAGGATACCTATCGCACGCTGACGGCGGTGGACGCGGCGGTGATGGTGATCGATGGCGCGAAAGGTGTCGAAAGCCAGACGCAGAAACTGTTCGAAGTCTGCCGCCTGCGCGATTTGCCGATCCTGACCTTCTGTAACAAGATGGACCGCGAAAGCCGCGATACGTTCGAAATCATCGACGAAATTCAGGAAATGCTCGCCATCGACGTCACACCAGCCGCGTGGCCCATCGGCGTGGGTCGCGATTTCATCGGCTGCTATGACATGCTGCGCGACCGGTTGGAGCTGATGGACCGCGCCGACCGCAACAAAGTGGCGGAAAGCATCGAAATCAACGGGTTGGACGATCCGAAACTGGCCGAACACGTACCCGAGCATCTGTTGGAAAAACTGCTGGAAGAGGTCGAGATGGCACGCGAATTGCTGCCCAAACTCGACCCGCAGGCGGTGCTCGAGGGGCACATGACCCCGATCTGGTTCGGATCGGCCATCAACTCGTTCGGTGTCAAGGAACTGATGGAGGGTATCGGCGCCTATGGCCCGCAACCACAAGTTCAGTCCGCTGAACCGCGTCAGATTTCACCTGACGAAAAGAAAGTTGCGGGCTTTGTTTTCAAGGTGCAGGCCAACATGGACCCCAAGCACCGCGACCGCGTGGCTTTCGTGCGTATGGCAAGCGGCCATTTCAAGCGCGGCATGAAGCTGACCCATGTGCGGTCGAAAAAGCCGATGGCGATTTCGAACCCGGTGCTGTTCCTCGCCTCCGACAGGGAACTGGCGGATGAGGCATGGGCCGGTGACATCATCGGCATCCCCAACCACGGCCAGTTGCGCATTGGCGATACCCTGACCGAGGGCGAGGCACTGCGCGTCTCGGGCATCCCGTCCTTTGCACCTGAACTGCTGCAGGGTGTTCGCGCGGGCGATCCGATGAAGGCCAAGCATCTGGAAAAGGCCCTGATGCAATTTGCCGAAGAAGGTGCTGCCAAAGTGTTCAAGCCCTCAATCGGTTCGGGCTTTATCGTCGGCGTCGTCGGCGCGCTGCAATTCGAAGTGCTCGCCAGCAGGATTGAGATGGAATACGGCCTGCCCGTGCGGTTTGAAGCCTCGCAATTCACCTCGGCCCGCTGGGTCAGCGGAGAAAAGGCCGAGGTCGAAAAGTTCGTCAACGCCAACAAGCAGCACATCGCCCATGACCATGACGGCGACATCGTCTATCTGACCCGCCTTCAATGGGACATCGACCGGGTCGTCCGTGACTATCCGGACCTGAGCCTGACCGCGACCAAAGAGATGATGACCTAGTCAGACCCGTTTAAGGATCAATTGCCTTCAGAAACGTAGAATAAACGTAGCCTACAAACCCCTGCCGGGTGCGGACGCGCCACCACGCGCCGTCAACACCCAGACGCTCCACGATTGTACGCTCGGGCAATGCGCCGACCTTTTCACCGCCGGGCGACCTGCGGAAATTCAGATGTGCGGGCGCTACACCCGACACGCGGTAGCGAGGCGCCTTCATCTCGGCCGGCATGTCGTCAACGGAGTGGTTGGGGCCATCGTCCATCTCGGCCGCCACGCTGGAGCGCAGCAATTCGCCCACTTCACGATGCCCGACAACCGAAGGGTCAAAAGCCAGTCGGATGATATCCCACTTGTTGTTCTGAGGAACATTCAGGTTCGGCTCGACTTCGGCATGAGTCAAAATCTTCGTTGGCGTCACAATGATCCCGTATTTCTCGGCTAGATCCGCCACAACCAACATGGCCCGATCCCATTGGACCTGTGTCATGGGATGCGAACCCGCATCGAACGGAGACCGCCTGGCACCTGCCATGCAGCACAGCGACACCCCGATCGCCGCGGTATTTGCACCCTTGGTGTGGCGGGCATAGTTGGAGCTCATGGGGCGTGCGTTGTCGGAAATTGAACGGGTTCCGCGCACAAGCTCTCCATCGCCTTCCACCAGAATATGATAGGCTTTCTTGTCGACACTGTTGGCACGATGCGCTCCGGCGGTCCAATGCAGGTGAATACGATCCATCTCAACGTCCGGCATCCACGAGGCAGGTACGATACGTGTCATTGTAATCTCCTTAAAAACAAAGGTATGAACTGATTAAAGTGGCGCGATTGTATCACAATTCGGCACAGCCCCAAAACAGACCCCGTCACGATGACCCAAGCCCCATCAGCCCCCCAGGACCGCGTGACCACCCCGACATGGGGCATCGTGTCGACAATCCGCGGACAGGCCCCAGACATCCTGAAATTCGCGGCCTATCACCTGGAAATGGGCGTAGACCGGATGTACCTGTACTTGGACGAGCCCAACCAACAGGCGTTCGATGCGCTGCGCGCCCATCCCAAAATCCACGTGCGCATCTGCGACGATGCCTATTGGGACAGCCGACGACGCAAACGTCCGGAAAAACATCAGGTTCGCCAGACCGATAACGCCACGTTCACCTATCGGAACACCGATCTGGACTGGCTGACCCATATCGACATCGACGAATTTCTGTGGCCCCTGACCCCCATAACCGACCTTCTGGCCGCCGTGCCTCCCGAAGTCCCAGCCGTTCGGACTCGCCCGGTAGAGGCCCTGGCGGGCGGTGAGGATCTGTACAAAGCCTTCATTCCAGCCGGACCCGAACGTGCGGCGCTGGTTCAGTCGATCTATCCAAATTACGGTGAGTTTGTTCGGGGCGGCTTTTTCAGCCACCTTCAGGGCAAACTGATCGCCCGAACCGGATTGCCGAAGCTGAGCTTTCGCATCCACAATCTGTACCAGTTCAGACAGCCCTTGCCCTGCGACACCGAATTGCCGCAGGTAGACCTGTGCCATCGGCACGCTCCTGACTGGGATCATTGGCTGGCGCATTACCGGTTCCGTCTGACGCTCGGATCCTATCAGGCTGATATGGCCCCCAATGTCCCGCGCGAATCCGGTGGGCTGAACATGCACGAACTTCTCACCGGGATCGAAGAAGACGGCGGTGAGGCGGGTTTGCGCAAATTCTACGATGAGATCAGCGGTGCCAATCCAGACGTCCGCACCCGGCTTGAGGACCTCGGCATGATCCGGCACAGGCCGCTGAATCTGGACCGGAAAGTGGCGAAACACTTTCCCGAAAGCGTCTGAATTGTTGCGAAAAATCGTAAACAGAGGCGATGCCAATCAGGTTAAGTGGTCTTCATTTGACCCTGCTCCACGTTTTTGTTATGTCCCGCCCAAGCCGAAACGCGCATGGGGCGCATGGCCATCCGGGCCCGGCACTTTTCAGACGCGCGGGCCAGGTCAGTGTCCGCATGAACCGGACATACATGACAAAATTTAACGAACTGAACCTGAACCCGAAGGTCCTCAAAGCCATTGAGGAATCCGGCTACGAAACACCCACCCCAATTCAGGAAGGCGCAATCCCTCCGGCCCTTGAAGGGCGCGATGTTCTGGGGATCGCTCAGACCGGAACGGGCAAGACTGCAAGCTTTACGCTACCGATGATTACCCTGCTGGCACGGGGACGCGCGCGAGCACGCATGCCGCGCTCGCTGGTACTGTGCCCGACGCGGGAACTGGCGGCACAGGTGGCGGAAAACTTCGACACCTACGCCAAGCATCTGAAACTGACAAAGGCGCTGCTGATCGGTGGCGTCAGTTTCAAGGAACAGGACGCGCTGATCGACCGGGGCGTTGATGTCCTGATCGCCACGCCGGGTCGCCTGCTGGATCATTTCGAACGCGGTAAGCTGCTGCTGACAGGTGTTCAGATCATGGTGGTGGACGAAGCCGACCGCATGCTCGACATGGGTTTTATCCCGGATATCGAACGCATCTTCTCGCTGACGCCGTTTACACGTCAAACCCTGTTCTTCTCGGCCACCATGGCGCCCGAGATCGAAAGGATCACCGACACATTCCTGTCCGCCCCGGAACGGATCGAGGTTGCGCGACAGGCGACTGCCTCGGAAACCATCGAACAGGGTGTCGTGATGTTCAAGGCCGGACGCCGTGATCGTGAGGCCAGCCTCAAGCGCAAGGCTTTGCGGGCGTTGATTGATGCCGAAGGCGACAAATGCACCAACGCCATCATCTTTTGCAATCGCAAAAGCGATGTCGATATCTGCATGAAATCGCTTAAGAAATATGGCTATAACGCCGCTGCGATCCACGGCGACCTCGATCAGTCGCAGCGCATGAAAACACTGGACGGATTCCGCGACGGAACATTGCGCCTGCTGGTCGCTTCGGACGTGGCCGCGCGCGGTCTGGACATTCCGTCTGTCAGCCACGTCTTTAACTTCGACGTTCCCGGCCACGCCGAGGATTACGTGCATCGCATTGGCCGCACAGGTCGGGCCGGACGTGAGGGCAAGGCCATCACCATCTGCTCGCCGCGGGATGAAAAGGCGCTGGACGCGATTGAAAAGCTGATCCAGAAGGTCATCCCCCGTCTGGAAAACCCGGTGAAGGAAGAAGAAAAGAAGGCCGACGCGCCCAAATCCGGCACGTCCAAGTCTGACAAAGCCGCCAAGCCGGAAAAAGCACCGAGGACCCGAAAGACCGCCGAAGGCACCAAAGGCAAAGAACCCAGAGGCCGCAACCGGGATCGAAACGATAACGGTGGTGGCGGTGTGGTTGGCATGGGTGATCATCTGCCCAGCTTTATCGCCCTCAGCTTTGATGAGCGCCGCGCGGGTTAAATCGCCAGAACAAGCACCAGAATAGACAGGCCCAGCAGCGCGATCCCTGCGATCTCGCGCCTGGTGATGGATTCCCTGAACACCAGGGTTGAGGCCATGAGGCTAAAGATCAGCTCCACTTGCCCCACCGCCTTGACATAAGCTGCATTCTGCAAGGTGAACGCCAGAAACCAGCAGAAGGACCCGCCAAGACTGGTCAGGCCGACAAAGACCCCGGTGCGGCGCGTGTCCCAGACCGCGCGCAGTTCGGCGCGATCCCGCCATAGCAACCACAGCCCCATGCTGAGCAGCTGGAAAGAGGTCACCGCCGCTAGGGTCACCAATGCCCGAAACCAAGCATCGATATCACCCAGTTGGAGGGACGCCCCACGATAGCTGACCGCAGAGAAAGCGAACAGGACGCCCGAACCAAGCCCCAATTGCGAAGCGCGATTGGTCAGGTGCCGCCACCAAACGCCGTCGCCTCCCGGCGTTTTCGACAAAAGCAGAACGGCCAGCAGCCCAAGAAGAATGGCGGCAAATGCCCCCAGTGAAATGCTGTCGCCCAAAATCAGAAAGCCGACTATGGCGGTCTGGATGACTTCGGTTTTCTTAAAGGTGATACCGACCGCGAAGTTTCGCTGTTTGAACAGGGCAACCACACAGATGGTGGCAAGGATCTGTGCTGTACCGCCGATCGCCGCAAACAGCCAGAACCGCGCAGACAGCGGCGGCAAATCCATATCACCTGTGCTCAGAACCACTATTAGCCCCAGCATCGCCAGCGGTGCTGAATAGGCAAACCGCGCAAAGGTTGCACCGGCGGCGGACAGTTTGACGGTACTTAGCGATTTCTGAAGCATAAACCGCACCGTTTGAAACAGTGCGGCTGCGATGGTGACGGGAATCCATAAACTCATGGCTTCCCTTTTGTCGTCAAATCAACCCTTTGGCCAGAGAGGATGTGCAACCGGGTCCTTGGCCCGCCAGAAATAGCGGCGGAAAATCTCGCCATACGAGCGATAGACATAGGCCTCGTTGCAGGTCAGGTAACGTTCCTTGCCTTCGCGATAAAGTGCAGGCAAACGGTACCAAGGGGCGTTGGGATTCATGTGATGAACGACGTGCAGGTTGTTGTTCAAAAACAGAAAAGCCAGCAGACCTCGATCTTCAACAACGACCGTGCGACCGCGCACCTTTTCATGCGCGCGATGTTCAAGGAAGGTGCGGATCTTGACCAGACCAAGACCGATATACGCGGATACGACAAACGCCCAGATCGGCATGGCTGTTTGTGCGACGATCCACAGCACCACCACCACGCCCGGCATGTGCAATGCCCAGGCAAGCAGGATGTCACGATCCCCGCGGATCGCACCGCGCCATTCGTCCCTGAAAAACGCCACTTGCCCTATGGCAGGCCCAAGAACCATGCGCCCCAGCAGAGTGTTGTTGGCGGCATACAGCGCTTTTTTCCACCCTGGCAGAGAATTCCAGACCACCGGATCAAGATAGTTTGACTCGGGATCGTCATAAGGATCGGTCAGGTTGGAATCCCGGTGGTGGGCCAGATGCAGGTCGCGAAACCGGTTGTAGGGAATGCAAAGTGTCAGGGGCAAAGCCATCAACGCTTCGTTGATCCATTTCGTCCGAAACGGATGCCCATGCAGCGCCTCATGCGTCAGCGACGAATGCAGGGCCGCAACCAACCCCATGACGGGAATGGCCAGCCACAAACCGATGGCCGGCAGCCAGAAGGCCACCAGCAACCACGCGGCATAGCAGGCAATGATCAGCAGAAAGGTGCCCCACTCTGGGGTGTTATGCACAGGGCGCTCAGACATTGCGCCCCCAGCTGATGCTTGCCCAGACACGCTCGTACACGATGTACATGGTCAGGCCGATGGCTGTATTTACAAGGGCCAGCGTTCCGCCAACTGCGGCAGAACCGGTGGCAATCAGACCCACAAGGGTCATCATTGCCAAACCCATCACATTCCAAACGATTGCTTTCACGACTGATCTTTGCCGCGTTTCCATTCCGGACCCCTATTTTTTTCTTGTTGTAAAACAAGTGTTACGCGCCAACCGGGGCGTTGAGAATTCTGAATATGATTAACAAAACTCAGCAAAGGTGATATTTATCACCACATGTTGGACAGAATCGACAAACGTGTCCGCGCGGCACAATTTCGCCTGCGACTGGCGCGCGCAATGGAAGAACGGCATGTCAGCCAAAGCGCCCTTGCCCGCAGTATCGGAGTTGACCGATCAACGGTCTCCCAATTGCTGACAGACGACGGTGCGCGCCTGCCGAATGCGCATGTGATCGGCAGTTGTGCAGAAACGCTTGGCGTATCCGCCGACTGGCTGCTCAGCATCTCGGATCGTCCGGAAAGTGCGGCGGAACTCTTGGCCAGTTCGCTAACCATGACCGAAGCGCCACGCGCGCTGGTCGATGAAAAGATATTCGAATGGCATCAACAGGCCGCGGGCTACAAGATCCGTTATGTCCCGGCCACCCTGCCCGACATGCTCAAGACACGTGCGGTTCTGGAATGGGAATACACTCCGCATCTGGGCAGAACCGCCGATCAGGCAATCAGGGCGTCAGAAGACCGGCTTGCATGGATGCGCAGCGCACAATCTGATTACGAGATTGCCATGCCCTTGTTCGAACTCGACAGTTTTGCCAACGCGACCGGCTATTACAATGGCCTTCCGCTGGATGTACGGCTGGAACAGATCGATCACCTGCTGGCCCTGTGCGAACAGCTTTATCCCCGCCTGCGCATCTATCTGTTCGACGCCAAACGCCTGTATTCGGCTCCGGTCACGATCTTTGGGCCGTTGCTGTGCGTCTTTTACGCAGGCAGCCACTACATGGCGTTTAGGGACAGGGATCGGGTCGAGGTTTTTACCCGTCATTTCGATACGTTAGTACGCGAAGCTGATCTGACGGCCAGACATTTACCCGCCCACCTGACACAGCTTCGGGCAGCCATAACCCAACCCTGATACCGTCTGACGTGCAGAGTGAACGGTCTTGTAGTATAGTCCTCGGGCGCGAACCCTTGCCACATCCATCCACTCGGAACAGAAACGGAGGATCAAAGGAATGGACGCACTCAAGACCGCAGAGTATGCGCGGGCGCTCTATACCGCACACGGCGACAAGGCCGAGGCTGAAGCGGCCCAGAAAATGCGCGAATGCGAGGCTGCCGGAAACGCGAGCGAAGCACAGGATTGGGAAGCGGTGCGCCGCGCAATCCGCCAGATTCGCGGCCCCAATCAGGGATGATCCGTGCACCCGGCCCCTGAACGGGCCGGGTCACTCAATCTAAACTTTCGGATCCGGGTTCACCGTATGCCCGTCCACCGCGATCACCTGCCCTGACACCAGACGCGCCGCGTCAGATGCAAGGAACACGGCCATATTGGCAATGTCCCGCCCCTCGACGAAACGCCCCATCGACGTGCCGGATGCATAGCCGTCATAGACCTGATCACGGGTCATACCCTTCGCTGCCGCTTCCCGCTGCAGAACACCCTCCATGCGGGGGCCTTCCACAGCTCCGGGACAAATCACGTTGCACCGGACGCCATGCGGCCCCAATTCCATGGCCAGAGTTTTTCCCAGCCCGACCATCCCCCATTTAGCCGCCGCATAGGGCGACCGATTGGGATACCCGTACTGACCGGCGGTAGAGGATGTGATGATCACGCTTCCACTGCCCTGACGCTTCAATATCCGGGCCGCGTATTTCGAGCACAGAAATGCACCTTCCAGATTGACCGACAGGCAGGACCGCCAATCGTCCAGTTCCACATCCTCAACCTGAGCCGTGGGCCCCGCGACCCCGGCATTGGCGCAGAGTGCATCCAATCCACCCCATGTCGCCTCAACCTCGGCAAACAGCGCGGCAACCTGTGTTTCGTCCGAGACATCGGCAACAGACTGCTGCCAGTGTCCGGGGCACGCTTTCAGAGCCTCGTTGTCCACGTCCGCGACCCATACCGAAGCCCCTGACGCATCAAAGGCTTCGGCCATCGCCCGACCGACACCCGAAGCACCGGCGGTGATCAGTACGCGTTGGTTCACGCCGGCCTCCGGATCGCGCGGCCCGCCCCTTCTGGATAAGGCAACGCGGCCTGTGCTTCGGTGATCCGCGCAAGCGCAGTCAGGATGTCTGCCGAAGGTGGGCTGGACTGACGGGTTTCCAGACTGACATGCAGCAAAAAGCTCTCGGTCGTGGCCAGCAGCTTGTCGCCCTCAAACATGCTGTGGAAAAGGTGCAGTTTTTTACCTTCACCCAACAGCATCTGGGTCCGCACTTCGATTTTCGACCCGGCATGGGCCTCATCCAGATAGCGGATATGGTTTTCGGCGGTAAAGTAACTGCCACCCGACGCGATATACTCCGCATCACATCCGATGATTTCCATGAACCGGTCCGTGGCCAGCGAAAAGGCTTCCAGATACTTGGCCTCGTTCATATGCCCGTTGTAATCGGTCCAATCCAGCGGAACTGCGCGTGCAAGCGTCAGGATCGGCTGGCTCAGATCAGCCTCGTCAAGTGTGGGCAATGCACCGGCGCGCAACCGCGTGTCATGCTGGTTCAGAACCGCACCCGCGCCATAATCCTGCTTCTTGAGCGCGCGCATCATTCCGACCAGGTTGTTGTCCCGAATACGCTCCAACTCGCGGATCGAATGCATCCCGGATTGCGCGTCCGACTGGTCCGCAATCAGATCCACCAGTTCGTCGGTGAACTCGGGCACATCCATCAGCTTGGTCCAGGGCCATTTCAGCGCCGGGCCAAACTGCGCCATGAAGTGCCGCATCCCGGCCTCGCCCCCGGCGACGCGATAGGTTTCAAACAGACCCATCTGCGCCCAACGGATGCCGAATCCCATGCGGATTGCCTCGTCCACCTCTTCGGTCGTGGCAATGCCGTCACTTACCAGCCACAGCGCCTCGCGCCAGACCGCCTCGAGGAACCGGTCAGCAATATGTGCGTCGATTTCTTTCTTGATATGCAGCGGGAAGAACCCGACCGAGGTTAGCAGTTCCTTGGCGCGTTCAACCAACTCGGGTGCATTCCTGTCGGTTGGCACCAGTTCGATCAGTGGCAACAGGTAAACCGGGTTGAACGGGTGCGTCACCACAATCTGTTCCGGGCGAAGCGCGCCTTCCTGCAACTCCGACGGCTTGAACCCGCTGGTGGAGGAACCAATGATCGCATCCGGTTCACAAGCTTCCTGCAAGCCCTTGTAAACCTTCAGCTTCAGATCCAGCCGCTCCGGCACGCTCTCCTGAATCCAGACAGCGCCCCGAACCGCATCCGCCATATCGTCATGAAAGCTCAGCGTGCCTTCCGGTGGCAGCGGGACGTCGCTCAGCCCCGGCAGCGACCGGCGTGCATTATCCAGCACCTCGCCAATCTTGCGCTCGGCCTCTGGGTCCGGGTCAAAAACCCGTACATCCCAGCCACTAAGCAAAAACCGCGCGGCCCATCCGCCGCCGATCACACCACCACCGATGATTGCTGCTGTTTGCATCCGAATTCCTCTGAGAACCGCCCGGTTCTTCCTCTTGCCCAAAATATCCCGGGGGTTTGGGGGCTGGCCCCCAATTTCCCCCGTGGGATTGGTTTATTTCGCCACCGGCGCCCGCTTGGTCAGACCCAGCTTTTCGCGAACTTCCTGCGGGCCGATCACCCGCGCGCCCATGTTCGAAACCACGGTGTTCGCCCGCTCGACCAGTTGCCAGTTCTCGGCCAGAACGCCCTTGTCCAGCCACAGATTGTCTTCCAGCCCTACACGTACGTTGCCACCGGCCAGAACTGATGCTGCGGCAAATGCCATCTGGTTGCGCCCGAGGGCAAACGCGCTGAAGGTCCAGTCATCGGGCACGTTGTTCACCATTGCCATGAAGGTGTTCAGATCATCCGGCGCGCCCCACGGCACACCCATGCAAAGCTGCACCAGTGCGTTGGGCTCCAGAATACCCTCTTTCACCAGTTGCTTTGCAAACCACAGATGGCCGGTGTCGAACGCCTCGATCTCGGGCTTCACGCCAAGATCGGTCATCATCTGCCCCATCGCCCGCAACGCGCCGGGCGTGTTGGTCATCACATAGTCGGCCTCGGCAAAGTTCATGGTGCCGCAATCCAGCGTACAAATCTCGGGCAGGCACTCCGCGATATGCGCGACGCGCTCGGAGGCACCGATCATGTCGGTAGCCGCTTCATTCACCGGGAACGGGCTCTCGACCCCGCCAAATACAATGTCGCCGCCCATGCCCGCGGTCAGGTTCAACACCACATCGACCTCCGCATCGCGGATACGGTCGGTCACCTCGCGATAGAGGTCCAGCCGACGGCTGGGCGCACCGGTTTCCGGGTCGCGCACATGGCAATGCACCACCGCCGCGCCGGCTTTGGCGGCAGCAATCGCGCTATCGGCGATCTGCTGGGGCGAGCGCGGCACATGCGGGCTGCGATCCTGCGTTCCGCCCGAGCCGGTGACGGCGCAGGTGATAAAGACTTCGCGGTTCATTTCCAGAGGCATGACGTTTTCCCCAAGTTATACCCGGATTCGCCCAGAGTTTTCCCCAGGCTTCTCCCCGGATTCCGATTTGCTTCGCGATCGACTCTGGCGCAGCCTTAGGGAAACAACTTGTCAGAATGCGAATCGAACTTGATGAAATCCGCAAAAAACATACTCCAGCCGGAACACCGCGCCCTTAAAACGGCGGTGCTGGTGCTGGACGATTGCAACACGCTCAGTTTCGCGTCCGCCGTTGACCCTATGCGTGCGGCGAACCGGCTGGCCGACCGTCCCGCCTTTGATTGGGACTATGTGACCGCCACCGCGGAGCCCGCGCAACTGACCAGCGCCCTGACCGTTCCGGGCATTCCGCTGGCTCGGGTAGACTCCTGTGAACTCATGATCGTTGTGGCAGGGTTTCACCTGGCTCGCCACGCCACCCCCAGCCTGCTTGCCGGACTGCGCCGCATCGCCGCCACAGGCGCCACGATGGCTGGAATAGACGGCGGCCCCTGGCTGCTGGCTGAGGCAGGGCTGCTGAACGGTCATACCGCAACCACCCACTGGGAGGATCTGGACAATTTCGCCGGCCGCTTTCCCGATGTCACCGTCCTGCCCGATCGTTTCACCGTCTCTGAAAACCGGCTGACCTCCGGAGGTGCGATACCGGCGATTGAAATGATGCTGCACATCATTGCCGCCCGCCACGGAGCAGGCTTTGCCGCCCGTGTATCCGGCCTTTTTCTTTACGACGGCGCACCCGAGCCTACAAAACCGCAAAGCCGCACCGGCGCGCCGCACCGTCACAACGCACTGACAGCAAAGGCAAACAAACTGATGGAGGCGGCGCTGGACGATCCTATGCCGCTTGCGGAAATTGCCAACACTTTGGGCACCAGTCCCCGGACCCTGCAACAGCAATTCCGCCTGCGCCTCGACACCACACCACAGGACCACTATCTGCAACTGCGTCTGGCCGAGGCCCGCCGCCTTGTTGCCGACACCGACATGCCGCTGATGGAGGTCGCGCTGGCCACGGGCTTCACTTCACAATCAAGTTTTGCCCGCGCTTTCCGCACCACCCATGGTCTGTCAGCTCGCGACCTGCGACAGGATCGCCGGCAACCCACGCACCACTGACACTTTTTCGGTTTGCAAATACTTGGGGGAATCGCGGCCTGCCGCGATGCCCTCAAAAGGGCATCGGATGCGCCCGGTGGGCTGCAGTGATCTCGGCCAGCACGTCCTGGGACAGCTCCATTCCGGCTCCCTCCAGAACGTGCTCCAACTGCGCAAGCGTTGTCGCACCAAAGATGGCCGACATCATAAAGGGCCGTGTTCGGCACCACGCCAATGCCATGTGAACCGGGTCCAGCCCGTGACGCTCAGCAACTTCAAGATAAGCCGAGACAGCGCTGAAAACACGAGAAGATTTACGACCGCCCATTTCAGGCACCAATGACATTCGCGATCCGTCAGGCACCGCATCATTCTGGTATTTCCCCGTCAGAAATCCCGCCGCCAAAGGTGAAAAGGCCATCAGGCCCACATCCTCGTGCACGCTCAGTTCGGCCATGTCGGTGTCAAAGAACCGGCACAGAAGCGAGTATTCGTTCTGCACCGACGCGACGCGCGGCCATCCGTTTGCTTCCGCCAACCGCAACCATTGCGCCGTTCCCCATGCGCTTTCGTTCGACAATCCGAACGCGCGGATGTTGCCCTTGTCCACCTGATGCTGAAGGGCCTCCAGGCACTCCTCCATATTGGCCAGCGTATCCGCCCGATCTTGCCGGGACGGATCATAGGTCCAGTTCTGCCTGAACATATAGCTGCCGCGATTGGGCCAGTGGAACTGGTACAGATCGATGTAATCTGTTTTTAACCGCTGCAGAGAGCCCTCAATCGCCTGCGGAATTGTCTCTGCTGAAATCGGCGCCCCATCGCGCGCATGCATGAACCCGGCACCCGAATGCTTGGTCGCCAGAACATAGTCACCTCGGCGGGAAGGGTTTGCCGCATTCCAGTTGCCCAGAATTTCTTCGGTCCGGCCAATCGTCTCTTTCGAAATCGGATTTACCGGATACATTTCGGCCGCATCGACAAAGTTGATACCGGCGGACAGCGCCAGATCCATCTGCGCATGGGCCACCGGCTCTGATGTCTGCGTGCCGAATGTCATCGTGCCCAGACACAAATCGGACACCATCATGTCGCTGCGGCCCAAAGGCTTCATCTTCATATCAGGTTTCTCCTGCAAGTCTTTGCCGGGTTTCGATTTTCAGGCCTCAGCCTTCTTCTCCCATCGCCCCGATTCCTCGGACCAGTATTGCGCCGCGCATCCCGCACCCGTCAGCGCCTTCCACTGGCCTCGCGCATGTTGGACGGCCTGCGCGTCGGTGCCATCGAACAGAATACAGACCCGCTCCAACGCGGTGACTTCTTCCGGATCGACCTCGGCACCATCAATGGCCATCACGCACGAAGGCGCATTGGCCGACTGCTTGTCGGTCGTCAGCAAGACGGGCTGCATTTGGTCATGCGGCCCACCCGCCCGGCCGTGCGGCAGGAACCCTTCTTCGGGTCCCAGCCATAGCTTTTCGTCCAGCCAGTCCAGCCGCCCGGGATCGACGCCCCGGACTGCAATCCGCCACCCGGCCTGCCGCGCCTTGTCCAGCAGGACCGGCAGGGTCTGCTCCAGCGGTCGTTGGGTCAGATGGTAGAAATAGACGGCCCCCATGGTTATTGCTCGAAGTTATCCTGCACCATGCGGCTGAGCGCGCGAACGCCCCAGCCCGTTGCCCCCTTGGGCGCATAGGCGGTTTCGGACGAGACCGAGGCGACACCGGCGATGTCCAGATGAATCCACGGCGTTTCTTCCTTGACGAAGCGCTGCAGAAACTGCGCGGCAGTGATCGACCCGGCCGGTCGCCCACCCACATTTTTCATGTCGGCAATCCGCGACTTCAGCATATCATCATAGGCCTTGCCCAACGGCATCCGCCACGCACCTTCCCCTTCGGTCTTTGCCGCACTGAGGAACGCATCGCAAAAGGTGTCATTGTTCGAGAATACGCCAGCATTCTCGTGTCCCAGCCCAATGATGACCGCGCCGGTCAGGGTTGCCAGATCGATCATGCCGACGGGGTTGAACCGCTCCTGCGCGTACCACATGACGTCGCAAAGAACCAAACGGCCTTCGGCGTCGGTGTTGATGATCTCAACGGTGTCACCCTTCATCGACTTAACCACATCCCCGGGACGGGTTGCGGTTCCCGACGGCATGTTTTCCACCAGCCCAACAAGGCCAACGACATTTGCCTTGGCCTTACGCAGCGCCAGCGCCCGCATTGTACCGGCCACAACACCCGCGCCGCCCATATCCATGGTCATGTCTTCCATGCCGGCCGACGGTTTCAAGGAAATGCCACCGGTATCGAACACCACACCCTTGCCGACCAGCGCCAGCGGTGCATCATCCTTGTCGCCACCGTTCCAGTGCATCACCACAACCTTCGAGGGGCTCTCGGACCCCTGCCCGACGCTCAGCAATGTGCGCATGCCCAGCTCGGCCAGCTTATCCTCTTCCAGCACCTCGACCCTCAGTCCAAGCGCCTCCATCTCTTTCAGGCGGTCGGCGAATTCGGTCGTGGTCAGAACATTTGCAGGCTCGTTGACCAGATCGCGCGTCATGTGGACACCTTCGGCCACCGCCTGCAGCGGGGCAAAGGCCGCCTCGGCGTCCTCCGGCTTGCTATGACAGATTGTCACCGCACCACGGTCTTCCGGTTCTTTGGTCTTGTGCGCATCAAAGTCATAGGTACGCAGCGCGATACCGGCAGCCAGGTCTTCGATCCGGGGCTGATTGCCGGCCATGACCAAAAGTGGCTTGGCTCCCGCAGCCTTGGCAAGCGCCGCACCGGCCTTGCGGCATTCTTCGCTATCGGCACGACGCGGTAGAACCAAAACGTCCAGCGCCTCGGCCGCCATTCCGCCCGGCCACGCCAACGAGATCACCTGCCCCGCCTTGGCCTTTTCGAACCGCTCGCTCTCCAGCAGCCTGGCAACGGCACCCCGTGTCAACCGGTTGGCCCTGCGCGCACCGGGGTCCATCTTGCCCTCGGGTGGTATCACAATGGCAACGCGCCCCTCGGCAGTGGCCATCTGATCAAGGTCTGTCGGTTGAAAACGGATCGGGATCGAACTGCTCATCGCTTGCTCCAGAAATGTTGTTTGCACCAGAGGTAGCCTGCCCCGCCCGACTTGACCAGATAGCAGTTTTCCCCGCCAGACAATTCGATTATGGTCGCCGCAAAATAACTGGCAGGCTCCGGGGAGATCGCATTGGCACCATACGGCAGGCATATGCCGTCGCGCAGTATTTGCCGCTGTAGCGATTGTTTTGTGATTCCCGCGAACTGCAATGTGGCGGAGGTCGCCCGGTGATCCTCGACCGCTACTTTGCCCGCAGATTCATACAGAGTTTTCTGATGATCGGCGGCGTTTTCCTAACTCTCATCATGCTGATCGACCTGATCGAACAGGTGCGCCGATTCAACGAGGCCGACCTCGGCTTTGGACAGCTGGTCCAGCTGACCCTCCTGAATACGCCAGCAGCAGTCAGCGAAATGCTGCCGCTGCTAATGATCCTGTCCACCATCGCCCTGTTCATCGGATTGGCCCGCAGCTCGGAACTGGTGGTGACCCGTGCCATTGGGCGCTCTGGTATCCGCGCCCTGATTGCACCTGTTGTTGTATCTCTGATCATCGGGGCGCTGTCCGTCGCGCTTTTGAACCCGATCGTGGCGGCCACCTCGGAAGAATTCCGAAAGCTTTCCGAAGGGTACCTGAACGGCGGCGGCTCCACGCTGTCCATCAGCCGCGAAGGTTTGTGGCTGCGGCAGGGAACCGAATCCGGCCAGTCGGTGATTCATGCAACCGGAACCGGCGATCAGGGTGAATTCGAACTGCACGGTGTAACCATCACCGCCTTCTCGCCAGACGGCAAACCGACCCGACAGATCGCCGCGAGCCGGGCACGCCTTGGTGATGGCGTGTGGATTTTGTCGAATGCCAAGTCCTGGCCGCTACAGGATGGTCTCAACCCCGAGGCCAACGCCACGCGATACAAACAACTGGAACTGCCCACGTCGCTGACGCGTGAAAGAATTTTGGATTCACTGGGGCAGCAAGACGCGGTGTCAGTCTACGACCTGCCCCAACTCATCAAGGATCTGCGGCAGGCCGGGTTCACCACCAAGCAATATGAGGTATGGCTGCAGGTACAGCTGGCCAGACCGCTCTTTCTGGTTTCAATGGTTCTGATCGGAGCGGTATTTACCATGCGCCACGTCAGATTCGGGGGCACCGGCATTGCCGTTCTGACCGCCGTTCTTTTGGGTTTCGCGATCTATTTTGTCCGCAATTTCGCGCAAATACTGGGGGAAAACGGACAGCTTCCTGTTCTGGTTGCCGCTTGGGCGCCTCCGGTTGCGGCCATCCTGCTGTCACTGGGCCTGCTGCTTCATGCGGAGGATGGATGATGCGGCGGCTGGTATCCCTATTGCTGTCGGGGGTCGTGTTTGTAACCCCGATCTCTTCTGCCCTCGCGCAGAATGCCAATCCGCGCAGCGCGGCAGGTGACGAAACCGAACAACCAGCAGACCCGCCGGCCCTGCTGGTGGCCGACAAGGTTTTCATCACCAGAGAGCGCAAGCTGATCGCCGAAGGCAACGTCGAGGCCTATCAGGGCGAAACAAAACTAACGGCCCGTAAAATCACCTATGACAGAGAAACCGGCCAACTGACGATCGAAGGGCCGATCCGCATTGACGAACGTGGTACGTCGACCCTGCTCGCGGATTCCGCAGAACTGGATTCAGGGTTTCAGAACGGCATCCTGAAAAGCGCACGGTTGGTTTTTGAACAGCAGGTTCAGATCGCATCCGTACAAGCCACGCGGGCCGGCGGGCGCTATACGCAATTCAGCAAAGTGACGGCCACGTCCTGCCATGTCTGCGAAAACGGCAAGCCGCCCCTTTGGCAGATCCGCGCCCGCAAGGTTACGCATGATCAGGTCAAACAGCAGCTTTATTTCGAAGGCGCTCAGTTTCGCGTTCTGGACGTACCGCTGTTTTACTTTCCGGTTTTGCGTTTGCCGGACCCGACACTGGACCGCGCCACCGGATTTCTGGTTCCGTCGATCCGAACCACATCGCAGCTGGGAACCGGCGTTCAGGTGCCCTACTTCTTCAAGATTGGCGATCACAAGGACCTGACGCTGACGCCCTATGTCTCGGACAAAACAACGACATTGGGCTTTCGATACAGGCAGGCCTTTCGAAACGGCCGGATCGACGTCGAAGGCGCCTATACCCAGGATGATCTGCTGCCCGGTCAGGATCGCGGTTACCTGTTCGCGCGTGGACGGTTCAACCTAAAGAATGACTTCAAACTGCGGTTCGATCTGCGAGCCACGTCCGACGACTCGTATCTGGCTGACTACGGGCTTCCCGACCTGGACCGCCTGCGCAGCGAAATCTCTCTGGAGCGGATCAAACGTGATACCGCATTCCGCACCAGATTCATCCACTACAAATCCCTGCGCGATCGCGAACCGCAGGATCTGATCCCATCCCGGGTATTCGATCTGGACTATCGGAAACGCTATTTTCCCACTCAGTTAGGCGGAGAAGTTCGGCTGGGCTTTATCGCGCACAATCATGAACGCACCAGCGATCAGGACATCATCGGGCGCGACGTCGCGCGGGCAACCTTTGACGCGGAATGGCTGAAAAGCTGGATCTGGAACTCGGGCCTGCGTGCAGACTGGCGGATCGGCGCCTCGGTCGACACATTCAATATTCGCGACGACAGCCAGTTTCCGGATCGCATTACCCGATCCACTCCAAGAACGGCCTTTACGCTCCGATACCCGATGGTGAAACGCGAAAAGTCCGGGGCCACGCAGCACCTCGAACCTATTGCGCAAATCGGCTGGACACACGTGACAAACACGGATGTGCCCAATGACGAAAGCAACTTTCAGGAATTCGATCAGGGCAACCTACTGTCCCTTTCGCGTTTTCCGGCCGAGGACCATCGCGAAGACGGCTCAACCGCCGTCGTGGGCCTGAACTGGGCGCGCTACAATCCCGATGGCTGGGAGGCATTCGCCACTATCGGTCAGGTTTTTCGAAACAAGGCAGACCCTGAATTCACCCTGACATCCGGCCTTCAGAGCACATCCTCTGACCTGTTGCTGGCCGGTCAGCTCAAACTGAACAGAAAATTCTCGTTGGCCGCCCGTGGCATCCTCAACGGTGATATGAATTTTACCAAGGCAGAAGTGCGCAGTACGTGGGGGAACGAAGTGGTGCGCCTGTCAGGCAGCTATGTCTGGCTCGAGGAAGACCCGGATGAGGCGCTGACGGATGAGATTTCCGAAGTCCGCGTGGCCGGGCGGTATCAGATCAATCAAAACTGGCTTACCAGAGCAAGTGCACGCTACGATCTTAGCGAATCCGAACCGATCAGGCTCGGATTCGGTTTGACCTATCAAAATGAATGCGTAGCAGTAAACATGAACGTGAATCGGCGCTATACGTCCAACTCGAGTATTGAGCCGACAACAGAATTCGGCTTTACCATTGCCCTGACTGGATATGCCGTTAACGGTGGTGGCAAGAAGTATAAAAAATCATGCAGCTAATCTCAGGACTCTCAAAGATCACTCTTTCCCGCTGGCTGAAACCGGCAATGCCTGTGCTGACCGCAGCTCTTTTTGCGTGCACATCATTGCCTGCCACCGCTCAAAGCCTGTTTTCACCGGCAATCCGGGTCAATCAGGATATCGTGACATGGTATGAACTGGACCAGCGTCTGCAGTTTATGCAGATACTGCGCATACCGGGCGGGACCGAGGCCGAGGTGCGTCAGGCGTTGATCGACGACCGCCTGCGGCAGCAGGCAATCCGCGATGCCGGTATCGAAATCCCGCCCGAAGACGTTCAGGTCGGAATCGACGACTTTGCCGCCCGTGGTCAGCTGTCGACCGAGGACTTCCTGAGGCTTCTGAACAACGAAGGCATTGCAACGGAAACCGTTCGGGATTTTGTTAAAATTCAGATGGCCTGGCGCGACTACGTAAGCGCGCGCTTCATTTCCCAAGCCCGACCGACCGAGGCCGAAGTCGACCGCGCTATGGGTCAGGCGGGCGGTGGCGGCCTGCAGGTTCTGCTGTCTGAAATCATCATTCCGGTAACCCCACAAACGCTGGGTCAGGCCGAGGCGCTGGCGGAAGAGATCGCGCTTTTGCCCGATTACGACTCGTTTTCTGCCGCCGCCGCGCAATATTCCGCGGCCGACACCCGGGCCAATGGCGGTCGGCTGGACTGGTTGCCGCTCAGCAATTTGCCCCCGGCCCTTCAGCCTGTGATCCTTGGTCTCAACAAAGGTGAGATCACGTCGCCGCTGACCCTGCCCAATGCCGTGGCGCTGTTTCAAATGCGTGGCCTGCGCGAAGTCTCGACCGGGGCTCCAAATTTTTCGAAAATCGACTACGCAACCTACTATATGGCAGGCGGTCGCAGCCCGGAAACGCTCAAGCAAGCCGCCGAGATTATAGCGACCGTTGATACTTGCGACGACCTTTACGGCATAGCCAAGGAACAGCCCGCCGAGGTTCTCGACCGGGTCTCAGCCAGCCCGTCGGAAATTCCCCGCGATATCGCGCTGGAACTGGGCAAGCTCGATCCGGGCGAAATCTCGACCACTCTGACCCGCAACAACGGTCAGACACTGGTTCTCCTGATGCTGTGCAACCGAACCCGCGATCTGGGCGAGGAAACATCGCGCCAGGATATCGCCAACGCCCTGACTCAGCAGCGCCTGCAAGCCTTCGCCGAAAGCCAGCTGGAACAGCTGCGCGCGGATGCCCACATCGTCGAACAATGACCCCGCCTATCGCACTGAGCTGCGGGGAGCCCTCAGGCGTCGGCCCGGAAATCGCGGCAAAAGCGTGGGGGCAGTTGCGGGACACCTGCCCCTTCGTCTGGATTGGCGATCCGCGGCATCTGCCAGCAGCGACGCCGATCGCAATTGTGAACGACACTGCCGAGGTCGCCGCGTGCTGTGCCGACGCGATGCCCGTACTGCCATTGACCTTCTCAGCTCCGGCGCAACCCGGTCAACCGGACCCGGCAAACGCACCCTTTGTCATAGAGGTCATCGAAAAAGCGGTGGCGCTGGTTCAGTCCGGCAAGGCCTCGGCCGTCTGCACCGCGCCAATTCACAAGAAGGCGCTGATCGACGGTGCAGGCTTTCCGCACCCGGGGCACACCGAATTCCTTGCCTTTCTGGCCGGGAAAAAGCGCGTGGTCATGATGCTCGCAAGTGACCAGCTGCGCGTCGTCCCCGCCACCATCCACATCGCCTTGTCCGACGTCCCATCAGTCCTGACACCGGAACTGCTGCGTGAAACCACAGAAATCACGATACGCGGACTTCAGGATCAATTCGGCATTCCAACGCCCCGAATTGCCGTTGCCGGTCTCAACCCTCATGCGGGTGAAGGCGGCAAGATGGGGAGCGAGGAAATTGACTGGATCGCCCCCCTGCTTGAAAGCATGCGGGCCGAAGGACTGTCAGTGACCGGCCCTCATCCCGCCGACACCATGTTTCACGCAGCAGCCCGGGCGCGATACGACGCAGCGATTGCGATGTACCACGATCAGGCACTGATCCCGATCAAAACGCTGGATTTCGACCGGGGGGTAAACGTGACACTGGGATTGCCCTTCATCCGTACCTCGCCTGATCACGGCACAGCCCTCGATATTGCCGGACAGAACATCGCCAACCCTACCAGTCTGATCGAGGCGCTGAAACTGGCCGAACAGATGGCGCAAAGGGCTTGATCCTTCCTCTTGCCGGAAATATCCCCGCCGGAGGCAAAAAAATCTATGGCGCCCCCCTGCCGTTCCACGCCACGATGATCAGACCATGAGCGCAATAGACAACCTTCCCCCCCTTCGCGAAGTGATCGCGACCCACCAGCTTTCCGCGCGCAAGTCACTTGGGCAGAATTTCCTGTTGGATCTCAACCTGACCGCCAAGATCGCCAGACAGGCTGGTGACCTGACTGACTGCGACGTGCTGGAGATCGGTCCCGGCCCCGGTGGTCTGACCCGCGGCCTTCTGGCCGAAGGCGCGCGCAAGGTGGTTGCGGTCGAAAAAGACACACGCTGCATTGCCGCTCTCGAAGATATCGCCGCCGCTTACCCCGGACGGCTTGAGGTCATCAACGGCGACGCCCTCGAAATCGACCCGTCACAACATCTGACTCCACCTGTCCGTATCGCCGCAAACCTGCCCTACAACGTGGGGACCGAACTTTTGGTGCGCTGGCTCACGCCGCCGCAATGGCCGCCGTTCTGGCAAAGCCTGACCCTGATGTTCCAGCGTGAGGTGGCCGAGCGTGTCGTGGCGAGACCTGGCTCCAAGGCCTATGGCCGCCTTGCCATTCTCGCACAGTGGCGCAGTGAGGCGCGCATTGCCATGTCATTGCCACCGGGCGCGTTTACTCCGCCCCCCAAGGTGTCCAGCGCGGTTGTACACCTGACTGCCCTGCCTGAACCCCGCTTTCCGGCGGATGCAGGCACACTCTCGCGGGTCGTGGCGGCCGCCTTTAACCAAAGGCGAAAAATGCTGCGCGCCTCACTCAAAGGCATCGCACCCGATATCGAAGACCGCCTGCACGCCGCCGGTATTGCCCCTACAGACCGGGCCGAGCAAATTCCACTGGAAGGGTTTTGCGCTCTGGCCAGGGAAATTCAAAAGCCATAACGCCCGAAACGCATTCCCGGCGATCGGCACGAAAAATCCCGGTCAAAAGACCGGGACTTCACATGTTTCGCAAGTGAGTCAGCTAGCGGTTATTCAGCCGCTTCCGGTGCATCACCGTCGCCCGAAACCTCAGCCTTTTCCGAAGGTTCCGGCGCGGTCTTGGGCTTGCGCGTGCGCGGACGGCGCGCAGGTTTTTCCTTGCGCTCCTTGGGTTCAGACGCCTCTGGCTCTGGGCTTTTGCTCTCGGGGGTTTCGACCAGCCCCGTATCCGCCCCGCTGGGCTGATCGGCAAAGCCAAGAACGTCAGGTTGCGGCGCTTCCGAAGGATCGGCCTGCCGTGCAGCCGTGGCCGCCGACTCGCGCTCCTGCTTTTCGGCCCGTTCACGGTCACGCTCGGCCTGCCGTTCACGGTTTTGCCGTTCCTGTTCTTCCCGGCGCGCATCAATCTCGCGCTGAGCTTCGCTTAGCATACGCAGGTAATGCTCAGCATGCTGCTGAAAATTCTCTGCGGCCACGCGGTCGTTCGACAGCTGTGCGTCGCGCGCCAGTTGATTGTATTTGTCTATGATCTGCTGGGGCGTGCCGCGCACCTTACCTTCGGGTCCCGAGCTGTCGAAGACCCTGTTCACGACGTTGCCGCCAGAAGGACGATTGCGGTTGTTCTTTGCCCGCGAGCGGGATTTGGAAGATCTCATCTTATTTAACGTCAGCCTTGTAATTCACTGTCGATCAACCCGTACATTGCGCCATTTCGAGGCCGATTTCGTGACTCGTTGTCGACTTTTTTGGGCTTGGCGTCGGAGGTTCGCTGTTAAAGCGTCGCCCTCACCGACTACTCTGAGTAAGCACGTCCTGACGACGCAGACAAGAGGGTTGCCGAAATTTTCGCAGCTTTTTTACCTGAATTGGCGTTTTTCGGCCTCAATCCATCCCCTCACCCCGGCATACAGGCGCCGACAACCCGGTCGCGACCATCAAGATCGGCGATAACGCGGATTCCCGACAAACCGGACGCGTCAAACAACGCCGCGACCTTTCGTGCCTGTGTCGGGCCGATTTCCACCAGCAACCGCCCACCCGGCATAAGAAAATCCGGGGCCTCGGCGGCAATGCGCCGATAGGCGCCCAGCCCGTCGCCCTCATCCGTCAATGCCATGCGCGGTTCGTGCTCGCGCACTTCCCGCGACAGGCTTTCCATTTCATCCGCCGATATGTAGGGCGGGTTCGACACGATCAGATCAAACTGGCCTTCAACATTTTCAAACCAGTCCGACTGCACGATCTCCAGCCGGTCCTGCACCTGATTCTGAACGGCATTGGCGCTGGCCTGCAGACAGGCTGCCTCGCTCAGGTCCACGCCGACCCCGGTGGCGCTGGTCCGTTCTGCCAGCAGTGTGATCAGGATACACCCCGACCCTAGCCCCAGATCCAGCACGTGATCAAAGGGATGGCTCAGCGCCGCCTCGATCAGCGTTTCCGTTTCCGGGCGCGGGTCCAGTACATCGCGGCTAACACGGAAACGGCGGCCGTAAAACTCTCGCTCCCCCAGCAAGTGCGATACCGGCACCCGGATTGCGCGCAATGAAATCAACTGGTCATAGCGTTCCACGATTTCCGCCGACAGCTCGTCCGGGGCAATCAGGGTGACGCGGCTGGCCTCGATCCGCGCCGCGTGCGCCAGCAGCAGACGCGCATCACGTGCCGGGTCATCAACCCCTGCCGCCCGCAACCGCGCGGTTGCCGCAACCATGGCCTGCGCCGCTGTCAAAGCCCCGGTCATTGTGCCATATCGGCCAGCAGCCGGGCCTGATCATCCGCGGTCAGCGCATCGATTACTTCGTCCAAATCGCCCTGCATAACCTGATCCAGCTTATAAAGCGTCAGGTTGATCCGGTGATCCGTCATGCGGCCTTGCGGGAAATTGTAGGTGCGGATGCGTTCCGATCGGTCACCCGAACCCACCTGACTGGCCCGATCCGCAGACCGTTCACTGTCGATCCGCTGCCGTTCAAGATCGTAGAGGCGCGTTTTCAGAACCTGCATGGCGATCTCGCGGTTGCGGTGCTGCGACTTTTCGGAACTGGTCACCACGATACCACTCGGGACATGGGTGATCCGTACCGCCGAATCGGTCGTATTCACGTGCTGACCGCCCGCGCCCGAACTGCGCATCGTGTCGATACGCAGGTCATTGGCATCTATCTGGATATCCACATCCTCGGCCTCGGGCAGAACTGCCACTGTGGCCGCCGACGTGTGAATGCGTCCGCCGCTTTCCGTTTCCGGCACCCGCTGGACGCGGTGAACACCGGATTCGTATTTCATCCGGGCAAACACGTTGTCACCCTTGATATGGGCCACCACTTCCTTGATGCCGCCCAGATCCGAGGCCTGCTCCTCGATAATCTCGAACTGCCAGCCCCGCGTTTCGGCATAACGCTGGTACATCCGCAGCAGATCACCGGCAAACAGCGCCGCTTCGTCCCCTCCGGTCCCCGGCCTGATCTCCAACATCGCTGGGCGGGCATCCGCCTTGTCCCGTGGCAGCAGCGACAGCTGCAGCGCATGCTCGGCCTCGGGAATGCGGGCCTCAAGCTCGGGGATTTCCTCCTCGGCCAGTTCCTTCATGTCCGGGTCGTCCAGCATCGCCTGCGCTTCGGACAGATCGGCCACCAGTTGCCGCCAGTGCTGGATTTGTTCAACCACGGGCTTGAGCTCGGAATACTCCTTGGCCAAAGCCGCAATATCCCCGCCCGATGCGCCATCTGCCATGGCAGCTTCGAGGTATTGGAATCGTTGAGTGATCTGTTCAAGACGTTCTTCAGGGACCATCCGCGCGGTGTCTATCATCCCGAGGCTTTGGTCAAGGGCCGCCTCGTGCTAAGCTGATCCCATGAAACGGCTTGTTCTTGTCCTGATCCTCTGCGCCTCGCCCGCATTTTCGGACGTCACCGGTCCCGGCGGCAAGGTGCAGGACTGCTATTGCACCGATAAATCAGGCACCCGCGTCGAGTTGGGGGAAATGATCTGCCTGCAGGTCGATGGCCGAATGTTCATGGCACAATGCCAGATGTCGCTGAACGTCCCGATGTGGCGCGAAGTGCAGGAAGGGTGCCTGTCCTCAAGGCTGCATGAGGGCGATCCACCCATCAACCCTCTGCTTGTTTACCCCGAAATCTGACCGGCCAAAGCGCAACCGCCCATAGATACGCAACGTGTCACCATCCTGCTGCACCGTTGGTAGTCCGGGAAACCAATCACCTTGGTGCGGGTGACATAAGTGATCATCCCCTCGTCCACTGAACCTGCCAGAACCGTGGTGCGCGGGGAGTTGCTGGCAATGGCATCCAGTCGCGCCAGACCGTCCGGCCCGGTGTCGATCACACGCAGAACACCTGCCTTGAAATCCCGACTTTCATCGCCTCTGGGCGCTATGTGCCAGCGCGCCGTATCGGATGGGGCCAGCCGAACATAACCTGCAAGGCCAGCGACCAGAACAATCAGCACAAGAAGAAGGGTCATTTTCCATCCCATAACAGCCTGATCCCGACCCTAACCTGCACCGTCACCCGCGCAAGCCACGCAAAGCCCGGTTACCGTGACGTCACACCCGGCAGAACGCACAGCAGTTCATACAGCAGGTTCGCCCCCGTCAGCGCCGTGTTCCCGGACGGATCGTATGGCGGGGAAACCTCGACCAGGTCACACCCCACGATGTTCAGCCCCTTCAGCGCCTGAATAAGCTGCAGCGCCTGCGGAGTCGTCAGCCCCCCGATCTCGGGCGTGCCCGTGCCCGGCGCATAGGCCGGGTCCAGGCTGTCGATGTCATAGGTGACATAGACCGGATGATCCCCTACCACGCGCCGGATCTCATCTCCGATTGGTGTCAGGTTCTGGTGCCACAACTCCCACGCAGGGAAGTGACGAAATCCCCAACCCTGTGCCTCGGTAAAATCCGTGGCCGCATAGCCCGAGCCGCGAATGCCGATCTGAAAGGTCTTGTCCGCGATAATCGCCCCTTCTTCATAGGCGCGACGAAAGACGGTTCCGTGTGTCTCACGCTCGCCGAACATCTCGTCGTTGACGTCGGCGTGGGCATCCACATGGACTAGCGCGACAGGCCCGTGTTTCGCTGCAATCGCCCGCAGAATTGGCAGGGTAATTGAATGATCGCCCCCCATCGCCACCGGGATCACGTCCTGCGCCAAAATACCGTCATAGCTTTCTTTGATGATCTTCAGACTATCGGCCAGAGAGAACGTATTGATCGCCAGATCACCGATATCTGCGATCTGAAGGCTGTCAAACGGGGCCGCGCCTGTAGCCATGTTATAGGGCCGGATCATCGCACTTTCGGCGCGGATCTGTTTCGGCCCGAACCGCGTCCCGGATCGCCACGAGGTGCCGATATCCATCGGAATGCCCAGCACCGCCACATCCAGCCCCGCGAGCGAGGCTGCCTGCGGCAGCCGCATGAATGTATTCGGCCCGGAAAACCGAGCCAGATCGTTGCCGCTGATCGGTTGGTTAAAATCTGTCATTCCCGTCGCGTCTCCCGTCCCACCATTTGACCAAGCACATATCGAAAATATGGCTAACCAATCGTTAAGCTGGGACTAGCTTGTTCCACCCCAACAAACAAATGATCTGCGTCGCCACATGTGCCCCTGCAATGGCCGTCGCACCCGAAGTATCAAATGGCGGCGACACTTCGACCACGTCACCGCCCTTGATGTTGATCCCGGCAATGTCGCGCAGAATAATCTGCGTCTGGATCGAGGTTAGACCTCCCCATACGGGTGTCCCGGTACCCGGTGCAAACGCGGGGTCAAGACCATCAATGTCAAAGCTCAGATAAACCGGGCTGTCGCCCAGAATACTCTTGATTTTCTGCGCCACGGCGGCCGGTCCGGCCTCGTACACTTCACGTGCGTCGATGATATTGACGCCCAGCGTATCCTCGTTGCTGGTGCGTATCCCCACCTGAACGGATCGCTTCGGGTCCACAAGCCCCAGCTTCACCGCCTTGTAGAACATGGTGCCGTGATCCACGCGGGACATGTCATCGTCGGCCCATGTATCCGTATGCGCATCGAATTGCAGCAGCGACATCGGTCCGAATTTTTCGGCATAGGCTTTCAGTATCGGAAAGCTGATGTAGTGATCCCCACCCAGCGTGACCGAGGCCACATCAGCCGCCAGAATGGTACGGATATGCTCGGTCAGCGTGTCAGGAAAAGCCGGGATGTTGGCATAGTCATAAGCCATGTCGCCATAATCGATGATCGCCAACTCGCTCAGCGCATCGAAAGGCCAGCCATAGGGCGCATCGGGCGATTGCAGGGCGCTGGCCTCACGGATCGCGCGGGGCCCCAGACGGGTGCCGGGCCGGTTGGTGACCGACTGATCAAAGGGCACGCCGGTCACGGCAATATCCACGCCCTTCAGCTCCTTGGTGTACAAGCGGCGCAGAAACGATGTCGCCCCGCCAAATGTATTCTCAAAGGACAACCCCTTGAGGTCAGGATTGGTGAACGCCTCGTCCACCTGAGTCTTTGCATTTTCCAACGCCATTTCAGGTCATCTTCCTCCCAAAGTTCCCGGGGGGGGTTGGCGACGCGCATTAACGTCAAGCCACAGGCAGCGCCTTTTCCACGATTCTCGCAAAAAAGGATGCACCCACCGGCGCGATGTCGTCGTTAAAGTTGTACTTCGGATGGTGCAGGCCCGCACCCTCGCCCTGTCCCAGAAACAGATAGGCACCGGGCCGTTCCTGCAGCATGTATGAAAAATCCTCGGCCCCCATCTCGCGCCCCGTATTGGCGATCACGCGTTCAGGGCCGGAAACCTCCCGTGCAACGTCTGCCGCAAAGGCCACTTTGTTGGCATCGTTGATCGTGGCTGGATAACTGACGTGATAATCCAGACGCGCCTCAACCCCGTAGGATGCCGCCTGCCCCTGCACGATCTGCTCCATGCGCTGCATCACCATCTTCTGCACATTCGGGTCAAAGGTACGCACAGTGCCGTTGATATAAGCCGTGTCGGGGATCACGTTGTTCACCGTACCGGTGTGTATCTGCGTGACCGAGACAACCAGATCGTCCAGCGCATAGTGATTGCGGCTGACGATGGTCTGGATCGCCTGCGCAATGCCGCAGGCCGCCATGACCGGATCGCGGGTTTCGTGCGGCATGGCCCCATGTCCGCCGACACCTTGAATATGCACCTCGAAGGTGTCGACCGCCGCCATGATCGGACCGGGTGTGGTATAAAACGACCCTTCCGAAAACCCGGGCGCATTGTGCAGCGCATAGACCTGAGAGATATCGAACCGGTCCATGATACCTTCCTCGACCATCACACCAGCCCCGCCGCCCTCTTCCTCGGCGGGCTGAAAGATCAACGCTACCCGCCCCCGGAAATTGCGCGTCTCGGCCAGATAGCGTGCCGCGCCCAGCAACATCGTTGTATGCCCGTCATGCCCGCAGGCGTGCATCTTTCCGGGGTTTGTGGAGGCATACTCCACACCGGTCTCCTCAGGAATCGGCAGCGCATCCATATCGGCGCGCAGGCCAATCGTAGGCCCATCCCCCTGCCCGTTGATGATTGCGACGATGCCCGTGGTGGCGATCCCTTCGTGCAGTTCATCCACACCAAACTCGCGCAGACGCTCGGCCACAAACGCCGCCGTTTCATGGCATTCGAACTCAAGTTCAGGGATCGTATGCAGGTGCTGGCGCCATGTGGTCATATCGGCGGCAAAGTCGGCAATTCGGTTCACGACGGGCATCTGGGGTGGACTCCTGATCCAAGCTGCGGGATGGATGCATCTGACACCGGAACAAGGGGCTTCGCAATGGCTGAAAATCCGCTGATCCACGACTCTGACGCAGGGATTGAGCGCCTGTTGGAGATTATGCGCCGCCTGCGCGACCCGCAGACGGGCTGTCCGTGGGATATCGAACAGGATTTCGCCACCATCGCCCCCTACACGATCGAAGAAGCCTATGAGGTCGCCGACGCCATCGAACGCGAGGCGTATGATGAACTGAAGGGCGAACTGGGCGATCTGCTGTTCCAATCCGTGTTCCACGCGCAGATGGCGCAGGAGGCCGGGCATTTCACCTTTCAGGACGTGGTGCGCACCATGTCGGACAAGATGGTGGACCGGCACCCGCATGTGTTTGGCGATGAATCCCGCGACAAGTCCGCCGAACAGCAGACGCTGGACTGGGAAACCATCAAGGCCGCCGAACGCGCAGGCAAGGAACAGAAAGGCGCGCTGGACGGCGTGGCGGCCAACCTGCCCGCCCTGCTGCGCGCTCACAAGTTGCAGAAACGCGCAGCCCGCGTAGGCTTCGACTGGCCCGACGCCAGCCATGTCCTTGCCAAGATCACCGAGGAAGCCGCCGAGCTGGAAGAGGCACGCAACAGCATGGATGCTGACGCGCTAGAGGACGAATTCGGCGATCTGTTGTTTGTCATCGTCAATCTGGGTCGCCATCTGGGAATCGAGCCCGAAGCCGCGCTGCGTCGCACCAACGCCAAGTTCACCCGCCGCTTTGAACAGGTCGAGGCGCGTCTGGCCTCGCGCGGCAAAACCCCGTCGCAAAGCGATCTGGCCGAGATGGACGCGCTTTGGGACGAGGTCAAAACCGAGGAGCATCGCGCCAATGGCAAACTCCCGCCGGTGGATGCGCCGACCGACGCCTGAAACCGCTGGACAAGTGAGGCAGCGCTTGCCAGTCTCCGCTCTTCAACACTTCGGAGGCCGTCCATGACAGCGCGCAAGATCATCATCGACACCGACCCCGGACAGGATGACGCCGTCGCCATCCTTCTGGCGCTGGCCAGCCCCGAAGAGATCGAGGTTCTGGGCATCACCGCTGTTGCCGGAAATGTGCCGCTGGAACTGACCGCAAAAAATGCGCGCATCGTCTGTGAGCTGGCAGGCCATACCGAAGTGCCCGTCTATGCCGGTTGCGACCGCCCGCTGAACCGCACCCTGATCACTGCCGAACATGTACACGGCAAAACCGGTCTGGACGGGCCTGTTCTGCCCGACCCGCAGATGCCTCTGACAGAAGGCCACGCCGTCGATTTCATCATCGACACCCTGCGCGCGCATGAAGCCGGTACCGTCACCCTCTGCCCACTTGGCCCGCTGACCAACATCGCGACGGCCTTTCAGAAAGCCCCCGATATCGTTGATCGTGTCCAGGAAATCGTTTTGATGGGTGGCGCGTATTTTGAGGTTGGGAACATCACGCCAACGGCAGAGTTCAACATTCACGTCGATCCAGAAGCTGCTGATATCGTATTTAAATCCGGCAGACCCATCGTCGTCATGTCTCTGGACGTGACCCACAAGGCACTTGTCACCAAACCCCGCAACGACGCTTTCCGCGCGCTTGGAAACAAGGTTGGCGTGGCCGTTGCGGAAATGACCGATTTCTTCGAACGATTCGACAAGAACAAATACGGCAGCGAAGGCGCCCCCCTGCATGACCCCTGCGTTACCGCCTGGTTGATCAAGCCCGAGCTGTTCTCAGGCCGTCATGTCAATGTAGAGATCGAAACCCAATCCGATCTGACCCTTGGCATGACAGTCGCAGACTGGTGGGGCGTCACCGACCGACCACCCAACGCCATGTTCATGGGCGATCTGGATGCGGACGGCTTTTTTGCCCTGCTCACCGAACGGCTGGCCCGGCTATGACCGCCGCGCTTCGCCTTGCCCGCCCCGACGATCTGGACCGGCTGATGGCGCTGGTCGCCGCTTTTCACGCCGAGGCCGGTATCGAACAGGATCACGATCAGCGCCGCGATGCCCTTCTCCCGCTGCTCGAAGGCATTCCGCACGGTTGCGTTTACCTGATCGGCCCCTCTCGCGCTCCGCTGGGATATATCGTCATAACCTTTGGCTGGTCGGTCGAGTTCGGAGGCATGGACGCCTTTGCCGACGAAATCTACATCCGCCCCGCCGTGCGCGGCCGCGGCATCGCCACCGAGGTTCTGCTGGAACTGCCCAAGGCGCTTGCACAGGCCGGTATCCGCGCCATCCATCTTGAGGTGGACCGCGACAACGAAACCGTTCAGCGACTGTATGCGCGCACCGGATTCAGGGCGCGAGAACGCTACATGCTCATGAGCCGGACATTGTAGCGGAAACCGGTGTAAATGCTCTGCACCCGGCCCCATTCGAATAACAGGACCGGGCGGTATTTGTCAGGCGTTGCCAATCAGCGCAGGATCGAACGTCCCGCGTATTCCGCGACTTCACCCAGCGATTCTTCGATGCGGATCAACTGGTTGTACTTGGCCAACCGGTCCGAACGCGCCAGCGAGCCGGTTTTGATCTGACCACAGTTGGTGGCAACCGCCAGATCGGCAATCGTTGCATCTTCGGTTTCGCCCGAACGGTGCGACATGACGTTGGTATAACGCGCACGGTGGGCCATATCGACGGCCTTCAGCGTCTCGGTCAGCGAACCGATCTGGTTCACCTTGACCAGCATCGAGTTGGCGCAGCCCCGCTCGATCCCCTCGGCCAGACGCGCCGGGTTGGTCACGAACAGATCGTCACCCACCAGTTGCACCTTGTCACCGATGGCGTCGGTCAGTGCCTTCCAGCCGTCCCAGTCATCCTCGGACATGCCATCCTCGATCGAGATGATCGGATAGTCGGCAACCAACGCCGCCAGATAGGCCGCGTTTTCCTCGGACGTCAGGGTCGTGCCCTCACCCGACAGAACGTACTTTCCGTCCTTGTAGTATTCGGTCGCCGCACAATCGAGCGCCAGATGAATGTCGTCGCCCGGCTTGTAGCCAGCTTTTTCAATCGACTTCAGAACGAAATCCAGCGCCTCGCGGGTCGAGGCGATGTTGGGTGCAAAACCGCCTTCGTCACCCACCCCGGTGGCCAGACCTGCCGCCGACAACTCTTTCTTCAGCGTATGAAACACCTCGGCCCCCATGCGCACCGCTTCGCGGATGTTGCTGGCCGAGACGGGCATGATCATGAATTCCTGAATGTCGATCGGGTTGTCCGCGTGTTCACCGCCATTGATGATGTTCATCATCGGCACCGGCAGAACACGGGCCGAGGTGCCGCCCACATAGCGGTACAGCGGCTGCGTGGTGAAATCTGCTGCCGCCTTGGCGGTTGCCAGCGAAACACCCAGAATGGCGTTGGCGCCCAGACGACCTTTGTTCTCGGTCCCGTCCAGTTCGATCATGGCGCCGTCGATGGCCACCTGCTCGGTCGCGTCAAAGCCCACCAGTTCCTCGGCGATCTCACCGTTCACGGCGGCCACGGCCTCCAGCACGCCTTTGCCCAGATACCGATCCTTGTCGCCATCGCGCTTTTCAACTGCCTCATAGGCCCCGGTTGACGCACCCGAAGGAACGGCGGCGCGGCCCATTGTTCCGTCTTCCAGAATCACGTCCACCTCGACGGTGGGATTGCCCCGGCTGTCCAGAATTTCGCGCGCGTGAATGT
Source organism: Ruegeria sp. CF5 (assembly GCF_056537325.1). Classification (NCBI taxonomy): domain Bacteria; kingdom Pseudomonadati; phylum Pseudomonadota; class Alphaproteobacteria; order Rhodobacterales; family Roseobacteraceae; genus Ruegeria; species Ruegeria sp. CF5. The sequence continues at coordinate 213,162 of NZ_JBQFRI010000002.1, forward strand.
CGATGATGGTGCTCATGAGGCCCGTCCCTGAAGATGCTTTCGGTTGCAGGCGTCTTAGCAGCACCCGGAGAAAAGTAAACCGGCACCGTTATCGCTAACGTTCCTGTTTTTACGACTTTAGGGCTAACATTGCGGTGTTTGCGCGAACATTCGCAGGGATTTTCTTAGACCTGAGACAGCAGGCCGCGCCTCAGGCCGCGACGGCAGCCATCTCGCGCGCAAGCCGCCGCTCACGCACGAAAGTATACAGTCCGGATCCGATGATCAGGGACGCCCCCATCAGGGTCGGCAAATCGGGGCGTTCCTCAAACACCAGCATGCCTGCCAGTATTGAGAATAACAGTCTGGTATAGCGGAACGGCGTGATCGCCGACGCCTCGCCGATACGCATGGCGGTCACGATGCCATAGTACCCCAGAACACCGAACCCGATGGCCCCCACATAAATCCCAAGCTGCGGTGCCTGCAACGGGGCAACCGGCGCAGCGGTCATGAACATCAGCACAATACCGGTCGGGATCAGTGCAAGATATGCCTGCGACGCAACAACGACCGACGGCACACGGTGATCGATGACCCGCGTCAGCAGATCCCGTGCCGCAATTGCAACCACGGTTGCCACCACGAACAGCGATTCCGGCTGGAACGCATCCGTTCCGGGCCGGATGATCAACAGCACACCGGCAAAGCCCACAAGAATCGCACTCCACCGGCGCCAGCCGACCTGCTCACCCATGAACAGCGCCGCGCCCATGGTGATCGTCAGCGGCAACGCCTGAAACACCGCCGCAACAGTGGACAGATCAACCAGCGACAGCGCGGTCACAAAGGTCAGCGCGCCTACAGCCTCTAGCCCCGCCCGGATCAGCGGCAGTGGCGCCCAGGCTTGCGGCAGAAAAATGGGTTTACGTGTTGCAACTGCCAGAATCAGAAAGATGGCCGAGCAGAATGTGCCCAGCACCGTCAGAATCTGCCCGGTCGAAACATCGACCGACAATTGTTTGATGAACATGTCCTCAAGCGTAAAGGCCGCCATCGAGGCAATGATCATCAGGATGCCGTTGACGTTGTTCATGCGCGTATCCAATCTCTGCCGTCCACCATCGGTACGGCCAATGCGATCAGCAAAATCGCATGATCGCGGCTACGGCAAGGACTTTCGCATTAACTTCGATGAATAGACGTGACCCCACCCATCGCGTTTCGTGATACTTCCCACGCAAGCGCGACGTGCAGCCTGAAGATTTTCGGCAAGTTCTTTGATCCTTTTCCCCAAGATCGACGTACCCCTCCATGAGTTTGGAGGAGAGAATGAAACACGCAATCTTTGCCGCAGTCTTGTTTTTACCGGCTCCAGTTTCAGCCGGTTATGCCGTTCTTTACGAAGTTCATCCATTGGACGGAGGCGCTTTCGAAGTGATCGCAACCCAAGGCCCTGCTTCAGGAGATTTTTGGTGCGGCGCAGCGCAATATGCGCTCGCGGATCTTGGTAAAGGTGCGACACAGCGCATTTACGTCACACGCGGCCGAGGCCCCAGTGTGAAGAAGGGCGACAAGCAAGCGGTGCAATTCACGTTCAGCCCGCCGTCCAGTGGTGCTGTCGAAAGCCAATCTATTTCAGTTGATATCGTCGGGAACGGCATGAGCGCCGCCCAGGCGCAGGCCTTCTGCTTTGATCGGACGATCAAGGATTAGCGCTTGCGGATCGGAACCCCGTAAAGCTCCAACTTGTGACCGCGCAGTTCATACCCCAGCTTGGCGGCGATCTTTTCCTGCAGCGCCTCGATATCCGGATCGACGAATTCGATCACCTCGCCCGAGTTGATGTCGATTAGATGGTCGTGATGGTCCCGCTCGGCATCTTCATAGCGCGCGCGCCCGTCACCGAATTCCAGCCGCTCAAGAATCCCGGCCTCTTCGAACAGTTTGACGGTCCGGTACACTGTCGCGATCGAGATACCTTCGTCCAGCGCCGAGGCTCGCGAATACAGCTCCTCAACATCCGGATGGTCATCGCTCTGCTGCAGCACACGGGCAATCGTCCGGCGCTGGCCGGTCATGCGCAGCCCTTTGGCTTCGCACCGGGCGATGATGGTATCCGACATGATGACCCCCAAATCCTTTCAGGACCTCTGTCTTAGTACGTCTTTTTATCGCCTGCCACCGTGAATCGCGCCGGGGCAAGTTCAGGATGCGTCAAAATTTGCTCAGGCAGAAGCGCGAAGATCAGCCCAGACAGGCAGGTGATCCGAGGCGATATGCGCCGGACGTTCCGCGTGAACGCCGTGAGCAAGCGCCTCCAGCCCGTCGCTCAGCGCGATCCGGTCCAGTGCCCCCAACGGCTGGGCAGCCGGAAAACTGGGTATCGGCGGCAGAAACCGCATGTCAGGCGCCAGCCGGTCCAGAACGGGCTGGCGGGACCACTCGTTGAAATCCCCGGCCCAGACCGTCGGCATCAAGTTCAGGTCCCGGCTGTCCTGCCGCATGTGCCTGATCTGCCGGTGGCGCGAATGGGTCAGCAATCCCAGATGCATGCCAAGAATACGAAGAGGGCCGATAGGAGTGTCAAACTCGACCCGCACCGCACCCCGCGGCTCGAACCCCGGCAGATCGTGATGCTCGGTCTGCCGGACCGAGATATGATCCCCGCGCCAGATCACGGCATTTCCATGCCACCCCAGACTGCCTGCACCACCAAGGTTCGCAACCTGCCACCCGGCCTCTTCCAGCATGAAATGCGGCAAGGCGGCGGGACGTGGCGGCAAACGCTTGTCCGCCTCCTGCAGCACGACGATTTCCGCGCCCATCCGGTCCAGCACCTGCAGAATGCGCTGCGGCTGCCTGCGTAGATCCAGCCCCACACATTTCTGAATGTTATAGCTGGCAATGCGCAGGGACAAAGGCTGAAGCATGGGTTCCGGGATCAACTGGGCTCTCTGAGGAATACCCTAGATTGCCACGCCACACGCCGCATTCAAGCCCGAATATTCAATTCGGGGTGAACCGGATCGGGCGAGAGGTATCAATTGCAAGACAGACGTCCCGGAAAACATCAGCCCCTCGGCGCAAACCCTTGATAACTTTGACATGTCAAAAAAGGCCGACCCAATTGGATCGGCCTTAGAACTAAGCGGCGCTTAGAGGTTCGGGAAATAGTCCTCGCAGTCCCCATCGCGATAGACATCCGCGGTGCAGCAATGCAACCCGCCGCCAAAGGCATATGCGTCGCGCAATTCGACCTCGACCACTTCCATGCCCAGCTTGTCCATCTGTTCGGCCTGATAGACTTCGGATTTTTCCACACAGACCGTTTTCGGATCCAGCACCAGCACGTTCATCGACAGCCAGGTCGACGAATAACACAGCGGCGGCGGCGTGTTGTGGGCGGGCTGTGCCGCATCCACGATCTCCCATCCGTTCCGCTCGAACATGCCGCGCTGTTCCTGCGGCAACCGCCGCTGCGGATTGTTCAGGATCAGGCCGGGACGCAGAGGTGTAAAGGTGGCGTCGATATGGATCGGATAGGGATCACCCGGAAAGTTCACTGTGTGAACGCGGTGATCGGGGAAGTGGCGCCGCAGCCACTCGATCCCCTTGAGGTTGGTGGTGAACCCATGCTGCACCACCAGATCACGGCCAAAGCGCAGCACGTCGGCCGCATCGAACAGCGGCTCTTCCTCGGTGGTGACAAAGAACTTCTCTGCCGCCCATTGCAGGCGCTTCTCGACGCCGATCTTGTCGCTGAGATAGTCGGGATGATAGTCCGCATCGGTCAGGCGCGGCTTGGGCGCGGCCTCGTGACGGAAATTGGGGTCTTCGTCCCAGTACCGCTGCATCAAAGGGCGATAGTTCAGGTATTCGAACCAGCGGCAGCGGTACGACATCGTCGCCTCAAGCATCTCGTGCCCGACGGTCAACAGAACATCCCGCGGCGGCATGCAGCCGAACTGACTTTCGGTATGAAAATCCGGAGTGGTGGCCGGTTGCGAGTGATCAATGGATGTCGGACGATCCACGCGAATACCGCGCTTGCGCAGCTGATCGGCGAAATTGTCGAGCAATTCATTGGCCCGGTCGATGGTTTCCTGAGGCCGCCTGCCCCACTGGCCGCGCATATCGCTGTCTTCCGGCACCTTCGCGTCCAGCGCAGGCTCTTCCGGCGGAATATGACAATCATCCGCGCGGCCCACGATCACGTGGCGCAGGGTGTCCCATTCGTTCCAGCTTTTGACTTCGGTTTTATCCGGTGACCAGGCCATGGCCGTCTCCTGTTGCGAGGGAGACAAGGCAGGGCCCTCAATCTCCCGATTGAAAGTCCCGGCGTACAGGATCTGTGTTGTACAATAACTACCCCCGGCGACGCCATCGCCAGAGTGCCTGACCGGGGGCATAGCATTGCTGGCGGGCGTTGGGAAGAAGGGGTTTTCGAGTATGCTCCGGTTTTCCGACATCGCACGCATGACGCGTCCGCCCGGTTTGTATCTTACCCGTTCCATCTAACCGGCAGGCAAATTGGTACTGGCATTTCAATGGCGTGTGAAACAATGAGCTGACGGTCAATCAACAGCCACATTTCAGCTCAATCCGTTAAACCCCGCCATTCGCCGGAAACGCTCCACACTCACGTCCCGCAAAACGTGGCATGAACGACTTCACCTTCGGTCGGAGGCCGGGCGAGATCCGAGTTTTCTTCTGCCCACACATATGGCGCAGACAGGACCGCGTTCAGCCTGTTGAAGGGTGCATAATCCCCTTTTACGGCAGCCTGAATCATCTGCTCCACCCGATGATTGCGCGGAATAAAGGCCGGGTTTGCAGACACCATCGTCTCAACCGCATTCGCCTCACGCCCGGCGCGCACCTGCCATTTTTCCTCCCACGCGTCATAGGCAGTGGGGTCCGTGAACTGATCCCGCGCCTTGCCAGCGCCCAGCGCATGGAACGTATTGGTAAAGTCCGCCTGATTTTGCGCCATGCGCGTCAAAAGGTCGGTGATCAGTTCAAGATCGCCCTCCTCCGCCCGGCTAAGACCGATCTTGGCTTGGAACCGCCTCAACCATTCGTCCTGCAAAAGCCCGGGCATCGCGTGAACGATTTCCGTCGCCTCCTCGACGGCGGCCTTTTTGTCCTCGATCTGCTGGATCAAAGATGTCGCCAGCTGCGCAACATTCCAGACCGCGATGTCCGGCTGATTGGAATAAGCATAACGCCCCATCCGGTCGATCGAACTGTAGACCGTGTTCGGATGATACGTGTCCATGAACGCGCAGGGGCCATAGTCGATGGTCTCTCCCGCGATCGAGCAATTGTCCGTGTTCATCACACCATGGATGAACCCGACACTCATCCACTGGGCAATCAGCCGGGCCTGCGCATCCCGCACCGCCCGCAACAGACCCATCGGCCCTTCGGCCTCGGGATAGTGCCGCTGGATGGCGTAATCCGTAAGCTGTTTCAGGTTGGCTATCTCACCCCGCGCGGCGAACACCTGAAACGTACCGACCCGCAGATGGCTTTGTGCCACCCGTGTCAGCACCGCTCCGGGCATCGGCGCTTCACGCAGAACGATCTCGCCGGTTTCCACCGCAGCCAACGCACGCGTTGTCGGAATGCCCAGCGCATGCATCGCCTCGGAAATCACGTATTCCCGCAGCACCGGCCCCAGCCAGGCCCGGCCATCCCCCTGACGCGAAAACGGCGTCCGGCCAGAGCCCTTAAGCTGTATGTCGCGCCGCACACCGTCCGTCCCGACGGTTTCACCCAGCAGGATTGCGCGCCCGTCCCCAAGCTGAGGGTTGTAGTGGCCGAACTGATGCCCCGAATACAGCTGCGCCAACGGCTCGGCCCCGTCGGGTACTGCATTACCGGCAAAGGTGTTTGCCATATCCTGAACATCGCCCTCGGTAATCCCCAGCACACGGGCCAGATCGGAGTTAAAGGCAATCATCCGCGGTGCACTCACCGGTTCGGGGTTCTGGCGCGCGAAAAACCCGCTTGGAAGACGGGCAAACGAATTGTCGAAGGGGATCATCATGGTCATGGGACAAAGATAAAACCCAAACCCATGATTGCCATAGCGGAATGCGGCACCTCGTGCATAATCGCGCCAAACGAATGAGGCAGACATGACACCCCAACAGATCATCGACCACCTGAAACTGGAACGGCACCCCGAAGGCGGCTGGTTCAAGGAAACCTGGCGCGCCGAAAATCAAGGCCGCGCCACCGGCACCTGCATCTACTTCCTGTTGCAAGAGGACGAGTGCAGCCACTGGCACCGGGTAGATGCCACCGAGATTTGGCACTATCACGCGGGTGCGCCGCTGATCCTGTCGCTCAGCGGTTCAGATACCGGGCCTGCCACCGATCACCTGCTGACGCCGGACCTGACCAAAGGCGCACCGCAACTGATCGTTCCCAAGGGCCATTGGCAGGCCGCGCAAACTACCGGTGCTTACACTCTGGTCAGCTGCACCGTTTCGCCGGGGTTCCAGTTCGAAGGATTTGAACTCGCTGAACCGGATTTCGACATCCCAAGGGCTTGATCGGCGGCCTTTCCTGCGTAGGGTGAGCGCATGGATCACCGCGCGCTCATCTCCTCGCTGCCGCCCCAGACCAAGGCCAGCCTGCTGACCCGGTCGGACGCGGCTGGCCTGAAGCACCTGATTGGTTACTTCGCCGCCCTGACGCTGACGACAACCGGAATCCTGATGCAGGTTCCGTTCTGGCAGGCGTTGATCCTGCCACAGGGCCTCTTGCTGGTGTTCCTGTTCACGCTCAGCCACGAATGCACGCATAAGACACCTTTCCGAACCAGTTGGCTGAACGAAGGGGTCGGACATCTGGTCGGCCTGCTGATCCTGCTTCCCTTCACGTGGTTTCGGTATTTTCACCTGGCCCACCACAAATGGACGAACGATCTCGAGCGCGATCCCGAACTGGCCGGAAAACCGCGGCCCGACAGCTGGCTTTCCGTCGCGATTTACATGACAGGCTGGTTCTACTGGACCGGGATGGCGCGGGTACTTGTCGACAACGCGATGGGCCGCATCGATGCCCCTTACCTGCCCGAACGCCAACACGGTGCCATGAAGACCGAGGCACGCGTGCTGCTCACCCTCTATGCTCTCGCTGTCATAAGCCTGTTCTTCTCACCAGTGATGTTCTGGGTCTGGCTGCTGCCCTTGGTCGTCGGCCAACCGTTTCTCAGGCTCTACCTGCTTGCCGAACACGGCCTCTGCCCGCCTGTTGCGAACATGCTGGAAAATTCCCGCACAACGTTCACCAACCGGATCGTTCGCTTTCTGGCATGGAACATGCCCTACCACGCAGAACACCACGCCTTTCCGAACGTCCCCTTCCACCAGTTGCCCGCCTTTCACGACTGGACCCAGAAGCACCTTAAATCCACCTCAAACGGCTACGCGGAATTCACCGCGGACTACGCCCGCTCCCTCACGCGCTGAGGTCCGCTCTTCATCTGGCCCAAAATACTCTGGGGGTGAGGCCGCAAGGCCGAGGGGGCAAAGCCCCCTACCCGGCCACCGCGCCATCCGACGCCGGTACACTGATGATCCCGCCCCCCACCAGCGCCCGCACTCCTGTCGTGCCGGGGCATGAGGTCGGCAATCCCCGTGCGACCCGCACCGCGAGATATGCAAAGGCCTGCGCCTCCAGCATGTCGCCATCCAGACCGACACTTTCAACAGGCTCCACCGGACAATCCAGCGAGACCCGCAGCATCTCCATCAGCACCGGATTGTGCCGTCCCCCTCCGGTCACCAGCACCCGCGAAGGCGGCTTAGGGCAATGCTCCATCCCCTGCGCAACCCCGGCGGCGCACATTCCGGTCAGCGTGGCAACAGCATCGGAATCACTCAATTCCTGCACCAAACCGATCATCTCAGCAAAATCGTTGCGATCCAGCGATTTGGGCGGCATCCGGTTGAAAAACGGCTCGGCCAGAAACAGCTCCAGCGCCCCGCTTTCTACCGTACCTCCCCTGGCGACCGCTCCATCCCGATCCATGGGCTTACCCAAGCGCGCCTGCATCAGATCATCCACCGGCGCATTGGCTGGCCCGGTGTCAAACGCCAGCAGCGCACCTGGGTCTTCAGGGCGCGCAAAAGACGGATCGACATAGGTCAGGTTGCCCACTCCGCCCAGATTCAGAAAACACAAAGGCTCTTCCGCGCCGATCCACTTGGCACAGGCAAAGTGAAAAAACGGGGCCAAAGGCGCACCCTCACCCCCCATCGACACGTCATCCGATCTGAAATCCCAAACGACCGGCACACGCAACTCCCGGGCAAGCCGGGCCCCGTCGCCCACCTGCAAGGTCCCTCGACCGCGTGGCTCATGTGCCAGTGTCTGCCCATGAAAGCCGACCAGCTCGGCCTCTTCGAACCCGGACAAAGCCTCGGCATGGGCTTGTGTGATCAGATCACCCGCGACGGCAACCGCATCGCCGTTCCAATGCCCCAGTGCTGCGCGCAGCGTGTCCCTCTCGTCACCCGAATATCCGCGATACCCGGTTTCGCCAAACTCCTGAATGCGCTCACCGTCGGTCACGACCACTGCCGCATCGACCCCATCCAGAGATGTGCCCGACATGGCCCCAAGGGCCCGGATCGGTCCGGTTTTTCTGATACCTGCCGCCATGCCCCGCACCTTCGGTTTGTCTTTGTCGCTCTTGGGTGGCCAAATCTTGCGAACTTGCCGCCCCGACGCAAGGCCGTATCCTTCCCGGTGACATGATTTTTCCCAAAGTGACAATCGCGCAGCGGGTTCTGTCAGCACTCAAGCCGGCCCGGACCTCAATTGCCTTTGCCATCCGCCAGCAGTTTCACCTATCTTTCCCAAAAGTGACACCGCACCCGACGGGCCAGGATGCAATAACGCGCTATGGAACGATCTGACTCACAGACCCCGCCCGAGACCCACCAGAGGCGAAACCACCGGCTGATCTTTCTGTCGGGTGCGCTTTCGACGATCGGGGGGCAACTGGCCAATCCGACCATTGTTTTGCCGTTCCTCTATCTGGCGCTTGGCGCACCGACCGTCATCGCCGGGCTGCTGCTGCCCTTTGTCACCGGCTCGCGCCTTATCTCAGAAATCTTCGTCTCTCCGTTCGTCAACAACATCGTCCGCGCCAAAGTGGCGGTCTATGCAACGGACATTCTGACGGCGCTGGCTCTGGCGCTTGTCGCCATCTTCGCAACCAGCCTGACGCAGGTGCTGATCGTCCTGCTGTTTCTGATCACTGCGATCGTCATGGGCCTGTGTCAGGGCGTCAACACGATCGGAACCAATCAGGTCTACGGAACCACCGTGGCCGAAAACATCCGCAACAGGATGGTTTTCGCCCAAGCCACGATATCCGGCATACTGGCAATTCTCGTCGTCTGGCTGACCCGGGACCTGATGGCCTCGGACAAGCCAATGCAGCAGCATATCGTCGTCCTGTGGTGCGGTATTCTGGCGCTGACAGTTGCCGGGCTCAGTTTTGTCGGCGTGAAGCTTCTGGAAGGCAGATTGTCCTCACCTGCGTCCGAGGCTCCGGCCCGCCCTCTCGACGCGCTTGCAAGGGGCTTCAAAACCGGCATGGCCTATGGCTGGTTCCGACAGTTCCTGCTGACCCGGGTTGCATTCATATCCGTCGAACTGGCCATGCCATTTTATACCATTCACGCCGCGACGTTTCACATCGGCACCCACAACGCGCTCAGCTATTTCGTGATGGCCTCAAGCGCGGGGATCGTATTTGGATCGCTCGTCTGGAACTGGATCAGCGGCCGCTACTCGGTGAACCTGTCAATGGTTCTGGGCTGCATCGTTTCAGCCGCTTCCGCGGTTCTGGCGCTTGCCTTCACGTTCACCGGAATGGCGCAGGAAGTCTGGTCCTATGCGCTGGTCATCCTGCTGCTGTCCTTTGGCAGCAACGGCGTCATCTATGGCCGCTACCTTTATTTGATCGAGATGACCAACAAGTCCGAACGCCCCTATCTTGTCGCCATGGGTGATGTCACCGCCGGGATGGTCGGCATGGCCTTTGCCGCAGTGCTCAGCCTGCTTGCCCACCTGCACGACCCGGTCACGCCACTGTTCGTTCTGGTTGCGCTGAACGGGCTGGCGGTTCTGGCAGGCCTCAGGCTGCCCCGATCCGGCAATTCCAGCCCTGCCACGGGCTAAAGCTCCTGCAGTCAAAGGAACCTCTGGACTTTCCGCCCGTTTTGCGACAGTCCCTCTGTCCGTGCGCCGGGCTGCAACTACAGATCCCGAAACGCCCAAAACATCAATTCCCCTTCCGGCAAGGGCACCTGACAGACGGACAGCATCAACCATGGCTTACCATCCCAAATCGGATTTCATCGCAGTGATGATGGAGCGCGGCTTTCTCGCCGACTGCACCGATTATCAGGGCCTCGACGAGGCGCTGATCAAAGGGTGCCAGCCGGGTTATATCGGCTTTGACGCAACCGCCAAATCGCTGCACGTCGGTAGCCTCATTCAGATCATGATGCTGCGCTGGCTGCAAAAGACCGGTCACAAACCGATCACCCTGATGGGCGGCGGCACCACCAAGGTGGGCGATCCGTCCTTTCGCGCCGACGAGCGCCCTCTGCTTGGGCCGGAACAGATCGACGCCAACATCGCGGGCATCAAAAAGGTCTTCGCCGCCTATATCGACTATGACAGCGGTGCCGAAAACGCGGCGCTGATGCTGAACAATGCCGAATGGCTGGATGGCCTGAACTACCTCGATTTTCTGCGCGATATCGGGCGGCACTTTTCGGTCAACCGGATGCTTGCCTTTGAATCGGTGAAATCGCGGTTGGACCGCGAACAGTCGCTGTCGTTCCTCGAATTCAACTACATGATCCTGCAGGCCTATGACTTTCTCGAACTGAATCGCCGCTATGGCTGCATCCTGCAGATGGGCGGCAGCGACCAGTGGGGCAATATCGTCAACGGTATCGACCTGACCCGCCGCGTGCTGGATCACGAAATCTATGGCCTGACATCCCCCCTGCTGACCACATCGGACGGCAAGAAGATGGGCAAATCGCAGGACGGCGCGGTCTGGCTGAACGCCGACATGCGCTCGCCTTATGAATTCTGGCAGTTCTGGCGCAACACCACGGACGCCGATGTGGGCCGGTTCCTGAAACTCTACACCGAACTGCCGGTAGACGAATGCGATCGCCTCGGCGCGCTGCAAGGGTCCGAGATCAACGAGGCCAAAATCCGCCTCGCCAACGAGGTCACCACCCTGCTGCACGGGGCCGAAGCTGCGGTGAACGCCGAGGCCACAGCCCGCGAAGTATTCGAAAAAGGCGGTATCGGTGGCGACCTGCCCACCCTGACACTCAGTGCGGATGATCTGCCGATTTCTATCGTTCAGGTTCTGGTCAAATCCGGCCTCGCCAAATCGGGCAAAGAGGCAAAACGCCTGATCGCGGAAAACGGCGCCAGACTGGACGACGCTCCGCTGACCGACGCAGGCCTGATGCTTGACGCGGGTGCGCTGTCTTCAACGATCAAGCTGAGCGCAGGCAAAAAGCGCCACGCGCTGGTGCAACTGGGCTAACGGAGCGCACCCGGGTTTTCGATCAGTCGGCCACCAGCCGCGTGCCTGCATCCGCCTGACTTTGCGAACAGGTGGGCGCAGGCGTAGTCAGGCTGATTGAATCATGGGGCATCCGTTGTTTCATGGTTGGCTATTGCGCTGCAATGCAACCCATAGTGGGCAAACAGCCAAAGCCACCCTTACTCACGTTTGTTTCCGAACCCTCAACAATGCGATACATAGTTACAAATTAGACACAACTTATGCGCGTTTAGCCGTTCACTCCTGCAAACCTTTGCCGAAACCGGGGTAACTTGCCCATCCTGATGTTTAATCCTGACGGATCAGGACGATTGAATTTTAGTTACAAGCCATAATCACCAGGTGGTTCAGCAAGTACGATGGGGCAGGTAAATTCCAGAAGGAAGGAGCTCGTATTCCTTTTTTGCGTTACTCTCGCCATGGTAGTAGCGCGATTGACCCTGCTCGCAACGGGCTTTGATCCGGCCTACGACCAGTCGATGCTTCTGTCCAATTTCCCTCTTGAACATCCGACTGATGTGTTCAGACCGCTTCCCTATTTCGAACAGACCACAACACTTGGCCACGGCGTGCTCATGGATGGGCTTGCAAAGATGTTCGGTCCCGAAGACATGGCGCGCGTCCATGCGATCCGGCTGCTGACCATCCTTGTCTTCTCGGCCTCGCTGTTGTGGCTCTATTTTCTGCTTCGTCGATTTGTGACCATGCCCGAGGCCATGCTGTCTGTTGCCGTAATCGGCAGTTCGCCGACCGCACTTACCTTTGCGGTAAACTCCAAGCACTACGCGTTCGAGTTCGCGGCAACCATCATGATGATTGCAGCTGCGCTGCACTATATCCGACGACCGGGATTGCAAAGCGGGATGGGCGTGATTGCCGCCGGCACGTTCGCGGCCTTGTTCGCCTTTGTTACGCCGATCATCATTGCGTCGGTTGGAATTGCCACCCTGACTGCCCAAACCATTCAGTTCAATACTCACCGGACTTCCCCGCAACAGATATGGAGGCACGTGGCAGGCACGCTGGCCGTGGGCGCGGTCTTGATCCTGATTTCCGCCGTATTTTACTTTGGCTACACCAGTATCGTCACAGTGAATGATCTGGCGGCCTATTCGGAGCGGGACGCTAAAAAATACATTGAGATAAACAACTTGCTCTCCCCGCAATCAGTTCGAAACGCGTTGGAGTATTCAACCTACCTGTTCAAACTCGTCGAGATAAATGTAATTGAATTCGAGTCCCCCTGGCTCAGGGACTATTTGCCCTTCACCATCCCTGTCCTGATTTTCTATGTCACCGGCATCGTCAGCCTTTGGCAAAGATCGCCGTTCTGGGTCACCGCCGCCATCGCTGCGCCGCTGTTAACGCTGGCACTAAATCTCGCCCAGGTCTTCCCATTTTCGGGTGTGCGCCAGCACTTGTTTGCAGCGCCTCTTGTCGTGCCTGTGGTGGTCATCGGATTTACAAGCAGTATTCTGTGGATCGCCAGTAAGCTATCGGCTCCAAAGGCAGTAAATGCCATCATATCCGGGCTTGTGGTTACGGCAGTCCTTTTATCGTTCTTTGGCTCTCTGCGCGGGGACAGCGCCGTTGCACGACTGGCTGACAAAATCGAAGAATCCGGCGACCCGGTCTGGGCCTATTACGGGGCGCAACCGATCCTCCGCACGCTTCGCCCGGGCTGGATGGACCGTGACGAGGTCCCTATTCACGGGCTTTTGCCACATGAAAGCAGCAACCGGCGCTGGGTCCTCCCTGCGCGGGTTGAGGACGACACGGGTATGCTGCCTCAATATTACCGATCAGCATCCGCGGCTATCGCGCAGCACGACAAATTGTGGCTGGTGTTTTCGATGTGGTATTTCGACGTTGCCCACATCCAAGGGCTCGAGGTTTTCCTGCAACATGCACGCGGGCCCGACAGGGATTGCGCCGTCTGGAGAAACCAGCACAAAACACTGGTCGCGTATTGCGGTCCGGCCGCTGACGTGGAAGCCCTGCGCGAACAAACACCCCGTGACCATACCCCTGAATGGAACCGATGGGTCGGTTCCGGGGATTGGATACGTTATATTAAGGGAGAAACCGGCAACCTGCTGCGTGGCGAGGAATACACGCCCGCCCCGGAAAACACATTGGCCGCCAAATCCTGAAACGCTCTGCACACCACGTGTAGGTCCAAGGCCGGACAGGTGATCTTCCTCTCTGTGGTCGCTGCTATTTCAACATCTTTTTCTGCTAAAGCAATCGTCTGCCCAGCGGACTTTGCGAACTTTGGTTGCACCTCGTTGGAAGGTCTGTTTTGCTGCAGAAACAACGGCCTAACGGCCGATACATTCGTATAAAATATTCGCCAACTGGAAGAACAGCCAGAGTTATGCGCCAATTATTTAACATTGCCCAATACCTCGCACCCATTGTCGGAATTGCAGGCATCATCATGATCGTTATCGGAGCAAAATCGGATCCGGTGAACTGGACACTGATTCAGCAGAGTATTCCGCTTGTGATCCTGTCGTTCATCTTCAAACCGCGAAAAGATCACCCCATGGCAAAGCTGATGGGGATGGACCGCCGCCGCTCAGCCTCACGCTCCGGGACAAGCCGCAACGATCCCCTGTCCACACCTATCTCGTCCTCCGGTGAACCTGCGCTGCAGGACCAAACGCCCGAGTTCGAAGGCGCGGGATTCTTAGACTACCATGCAGATCAGGTTAAGTTGGTGCCGCTCCTGCCCGGGCAATCCGGCAGCGGACGCAGTTGGATTGGAGGGGCGCCCATGCTGCCCTCGGTCATGGGCTGGCCTCAGGTCAATGGATCACCAAGTTGGTTCATCGCCCAGATTGCGTTGGAGGAACTACCGGCAGGCATATGGGGTGGCCTCGGTCCGCGCGAAGGCTGGCTGGCTTTCTTCGTTCCGACCGAAGGTGGCATCGACAATAATTTTCAGGTCTTTCATTTCAGCGGCCCTGTCGCCACGCGCCCCTGGCCAGAAGTTGATCGCACATTCTACTTTGGCACCACTGGCGACGGGGCAAGAAAGGTACTGGCCCGGGCTGGTCTTTCAGTGGCACCGCATCCACCCCGTTTTTCTCTGGAAGTTCAGCCCAATGACAGGACGGACGAGTCTCAGTATCCCAGTGTACCCGCTGAGCGCCCGCGGGCGGCGATCTATAACGACTATGATCCCAGATCGCCAGAATTCCGCCCCTTCAATCGGTCTGGCGCACGGGCTCTTGTGTCTGCTCTTATTGCAGCGCAGGCGCGTGGGATAGAATCTCAGGAAAGTACAATCTCGAATTGCGAACGCGCGCTGAAGGAACCCGAAACCAGCGGGGCCTTAGCGGCAGCCCCTGCACGCATGGCGCTTGCCCAGAAAGTGAAGGACTCGCGCTTGGCTGCCATAAGCCTGCTTGAACCAATCGCGGCGCGGCTGGCGTCTGAGCCGGACATGATTTTTGGTCCGTCCGACGTGGACGACCTTTTGGCCGAGCTCGACAACATCAGGTTCCAGGACAGCGAATTCACCGGTGAAGGCGGCGGACAAAAAAAGCTGGGCGCGCCACGTCCGGTATTTGACGATTATTGGTTCGCTTCCGAGGCTATGGTGGCGTTCGAGATGATGGTCAAAGACGCAATGTTCAGTGACCCGGGCAGCGTTCCCGAGGCCACTCGCAAACTCTATGAGGCGGTGTGGCACTCAGATCAGACGAGCGAATATCTCACGATGGGGGGCAATCTGGATGGCGGATTCTCTTCCTCAAGCCTTACGGACCCGGTGTTTCTGTTGGAAGTTCCCAGCAGTGATCTTGTGGGCTGGATGTGGGGCGATGTTTCAAGTCTCGGCGTGTTCATTTCACCTGCAGACTTGGCCAATGGCCGTTGGGACAAGGCTTGGGGGGATATCCGGCACGGCTAGTTCAGCCCGTGTAGGCTTCAGCACCCTAGCCAGGGGCAATGGCGCAGCTTTCTTAGCAGGGTAAGTCGCATTTTCGCGGCCACACCTTCCGTCACTGTTGGTGAAAAGCAAACACTCAGAGAATGGTCCTGTCTTCACACGGCTGGACATACGTACTGGCAATATATTATTTGAACACATGTTCATATTATGGGAGAGGAACCCGCCATGCAATTGTCCACCACAGCCGCAATCATCACCGGCGGCGCTTCGGGGCTGGGTGAGGCCACCGCCCGCTACTTTGCCGAAAACGGCGCACAGGTCACAATCCTTGACCGTGATGCCGAACGCGGCCCCGCGGTTGCCAAGGAAATCGGCGGACATTTCGCGCAAACCGACGTGACGGATGAAGCCTCGGTTGCTGCCGCAGTCGCGCTGGCTAGCGAAAAGATGGGCAAGATCACTGCAACCGTGAACTGCGCCGGGATCGCCTATGGCATCAAGACTGTCGGCAAGGACGGCCCCCACCCTCTGGATGCCTTCCAGCGCACAATCGACATCAATCTGGTCGGCACCTTCAACGTTTCGCGCCTTGCATCCGTCGAAATGGCAAAGAACGAACCCGAAGCGGACGGCGCGCGTGGGGTCATCATCAACACCGCTTCGATCGCCGCCTTCGACGGTCAAAAAGGGCAAGCCGCCTATGCTGCCTCCAAAGGCGGTGTCGTCGGCATGACCCTTCCGATGTCCCGCGATCTGGCCTCAAGCGGTATCCGGGTGATGACCATTGCGCCCGGTATCTTCATGACGCCGATGCTGGCCGGTCTGCCCGAAGAGGTTCAACAACAACTGGCAGCCGACGTACCGAACCCCGCCCGCCTTGGTGATCCGCGCGAATACGGCCGTCTGGCCGGGTTCATCGTCGAAATGGGATACCTGAACGGCGAGGTCATCCGCATCGACGGCGCATTGCGGATGCGGTAGTTCCTCCACCGGTTCCGGCTGACATCGTGACTATAGATGGCAGCCGGTCGAGGTGGCTCCGATCCGCGCTTTGGACAGTTACATGTCGCGCCCGAAGGGTCCGAGGTTTTGTACAAACCAGACGAACACCCCCGTTCGGGATGTACAAATCATAACTTTTCGGCCTCAGCCTTCTCTTCCAGCGTCAGCCACTCCTCTTCAGCGGCGGCCAGTTTTTCCTGCCGTTCTACCAACGCGTCGGTAGCCTTCTGAAACTTGACCGGCTCGCGGGTGAACAATTCGGGATCAGACATCAGCTCTTCGAGTTTACCGATCTCGGCCTCCAGTCGTGCAATCTCGGCAGGCAGCTTTTCCAGCCGGTGCTTTTCCGAAAAGGACAAACCGGTTTTCGGCTTCGCCTCCTGCTTTACCTTCGGCTTAGACTGCTTTGTTTTTTCGTCCTTTTTAGCGGCCGCGTCGCCACGCTGCGCAATGTAGTCGGACCATCCGCCCGCATAAACCGTAGCGCGCCCGTTGCCTTCCATGGCGATAGTTGTCGTTGCCACGCGGTCCAGAAAGTCCCGGTCGTGGCTGACCAGCAGAACACTACCGTCATAGTCGTCCAGCAATTCCTGCAACAGGTCCAGCGTCTCGACATCCAGATCGTTCGTAGGTTCATCCAGAACCAGCAGGTTCGAACTGCGCGCCATCAGTTTTGCCAACAGCAAACGCGCCTTTTCACCCCCTGAAAGAGACCGCACCGGTGCCCGCGCCTGCCGCTCGTCAAACAGGAATTCTTTAATATAACCAACGACATGCTTGGGTTGGCCGCGCACCATAACCTGATCGGCCTTGCCTGACACCCGCATCGTGGGATCACCGGTCAGACTGTCCCAAAGGCTCATCTCGGGGTCCAACTGAGCGCGCGCCTGATCGAACACCACTGTCTCGAGGTTCGTTCCCAGCGCCACCGAACCCTCATCCGGCGCCACCTCACCCAGAAGCATTTTCAACAGCGTCGTCTTACCCACTCCGTTGGGCCCGACAAACGCCACACGGTCGCCACGCTGCACCAACAGGTCAAAGTTCCGAACAATCTGTTTGCCATCGAAACTCTTGGCCAGTCCTTTCGCCTCGATCACCTTTCGGCCGGATTTCGGACCGGATTCCAATGACATGGCGGCAGAACCCTGCCGTTTTATCTGCGAGGCCCGCTCTGCCCGAAGCGCCTGCAACGCCCGAACCCGCCCCTGATTTCGCTTGCGCCGCGCACTGATGCCTTCAACCGCCCATCGCCCCTCGGATTTGATCAGACGATCCAGCTTGTGCCGCTGCATATCCTCGTCTTCCCAAACCTTGTCACGCCACGCTTCAAAGGCCTCAAAGCCCTTCTCCTGCCGCCGCACCACACCACGGTCGATCCACAAGGTCGCACGGGTCAACGCCCGCAAAAAGGCCCGGTCGTGTGAGATCAGAACAAAGGCCGCCCGGGTGGCGCCCAATTCCCTTTCCAGCCAAGAAATCGCTTCGATATCAAGGTGGTTGGTGGGTTCGTCCAGCAGCATCAGATCGGGCGCTTCGGCCATCAGCTTGGCCAATGCCGCGCGGCGCCGCTCTCCACCCGAGGCTGTCCCGACTGCGCGCGAAGGGTCAAACTTCAATCCTTCTCCAGCGCGTTCAACCTTGTAAAGCTCGCCCGGCTCCAGACCGCTGGAGGCGTAGTCGCCCAGCGTCGCAAACCCCTCCATACCGGGGTCCTGCTCCATGTATCCCACTGATTTGCCCGGCGGAATGACAATATCGCCCTTATCAGGTTCGACCAATCCGGCCATAACCTTCATCAGGGTGGATTTTCCCGATCCATTTCGGCCAACCAGCGCCACCCGGTCACCGGGCTGGACCACAAGTTCAAGTTCGGAAAACACCGGATCACCCCCGAAAGTCAGGGAAATGTCGGACATCTGTAGCAAAGGAATTCGAGCCATGCCCGCCAGCTAAACCGGCTGGGACGAAGCGTCAACGCCCTGATCTTCTTCTCGTTCCAAATACCGGCTCTACCCGACCACTGAACGCAGCAAACGCTTGCGTTCCGGGGGGATCGCCCCGATTTCAAGCCCGGTGAACACATGAAGCGTGTTCATGTGCCGGTCCACAACCGCATGGTCGCTGACCCAGCCCCCCATCAACAGATAGGTCCGCAGCAATGGTGGCATCCGCAACATCGCCTTTTTCATATCTGGCCGGCGGCGCAGACGCGCCGCAAAACGGAAAACGTCCGGCGCCTTCACCCGCGGCAACCACTGCTTTGGCCCCAAATGCCGGTCTTTGAGCACGGCAAAGGCATCCAGATATTCACCGGTCTCGGTCCCGGCAAATGAAGAGCAGCCAAACAGCATCCTGATCCCGTTGCGATCCACATAAGCCGTCATTGCCCCCCAGGCGACACGCAGGATGTCAGGGTCCTTCCATTCCGGATGAATGCAGAAACGCCCCATCTCGACCATGGGGCCTTGGTAATCCGCCATTGCCGACAGGTCATAATACTGGGCGGAATAGCTGCGCTGAATGTCGCCGCCATCCGTCAGGGTCAGCATCCGGAAACAGCACACCGGCCGCCCCTGCTGCAGGTCTTCGACAAGCACATGTGCGCACAGATCATCGAACCTGTCCCGATCAGTATCAGGTGTTCCGAAGGCCAATGTACGCAGCGCCTGAGCTGCCTCTACATCCTTTGCAGTATGCGCCACTCGGGCGCGATACCGACCCTTTTTCAGCAACACTGTTCCTGCCAAGGTCTGATCCTCCGCAGATTGCATCCGGTACCCTAGTGACCGCACGCCTAGCATACAAGATGTGACCAGCGTGTGACGAGCCGTGAGAGAATGCGGTATCAGTTGCCGGTGACCGTCGCCGGGTTAAACGTACCGATGTTGCCCAGAAGCTGACGCAGGAACGTCTTGTCCTGAACACTGGAGCTGGTCACACGACGCTCAAGCGGCACGACGATTCCGTCTTCCAGCCCATAGCGCTCGACATTGCGGACCACTCCGCGCTGGTCAAAGCTGATTGCCACAAGCTCACGCGAGACAACCTGAGGTTCTTTCGGGCCATAGTGGCGCATCCGGGATGCGACATAATAATATCCCGAATCCTTCAGTACACCCGAAGAACTCGGCGCTCCGATCGTTTCGATCACGCTGTCGCGGGTATCCACACCAACCTTCACTTCGGCCAGTTCTTCCGATGTCGGAACATATCCGTGGTTTCTGTAGATCGGAGTGCAGGCCGCCGCAGCCGCAAGACATGTGCCGAACGCAATAATTCTGACCGCCGGTTTCAACTTGTCTTCGATCTTCAACATCTACATCCTCTTGCGTTGCCGCCAATCGGCTTCTATCCGATTATAGAAACCGCCGCTTTGGTTCAACACACGAAAGACCCCGCATGACACTCAGTTCCGCGTTCCGGGTGGCCGATCTGCCCCAAAACACGCCGACCACCTTTGATTTGCGCCCAAATACTGATCAATTGAACACGCTTAGGCAAGAACTCGATCTGCTGGGCTTACGAAAGGTCAGCTTTGTGGGCGAGATCACCGGACAGGGTAAACAGGACTGGGTTCTGACCGGCAGGTTGGGCGCGACGGTGATTCAGCCCTGTGTCGTCACGCTGGAACCCGTCACTACCCGCATCGACACACAGGTTCGCAGGGTCTACCTCGCGAAATGGACCGAGCCGGACGAGGCCGAGGTGGAAATGCCGGAAGATGAGGAAACCGAAGCCCTGGGTCCGGAAATCGACCCCGGTGCGGTCATGGCCGAAGCTCTGTCCCTGGCTCTGCCGCAATACCCGCGTAAAGACGGCGCGGATCTGGGTCAGGCGATCTATACCGAACCCGGCAAACAGCCGATGACGGATGAGGAAACCAAACCCTTCGCCGGGTTGGCGGGATTGCGCGATACCCTGAAAAAAGACGAGTGACAGAGGCCAGATTTCCTGTCATAGCACGCGTTCAGAAAAATCTCTTGAACCTGTCGAGAATCGCAGTATTTTCGCGCGCTCATCGGATTTTAGGTTGGACATAGCGTGGGCGGTGCCCTAAACGCGCGTCACGCCACGAGAAAAACGAAGAATGTAACCCGGCCCGGCGGCGAATCCGCAGGCCCCAGTCAGACAAAGGTTGAGACAATGGCTGTCCAACAGAACAAAGTTTCCAAGTCGCGCCGCAACAACCGCCGCGCGCACGACGCTCTGGTTGCTGCAAACCCGAACGAGTGTGCGAACTGCGGTGAGCTGAAGCGCCCGCATCACGTATGCGCGTCCTGCGGCCACTATGATGATCGCGAAGTCGTCGCACAGGCCGACGAAATCGACCTGGACGAAGACGCGGCCTAAGCCCATTCGAGCGCAGGCCACGGCATGACGGCACAGCCCGATCAGACCGGACAGATTGTCATCTCGGTTGACGCCATGGGCGGGGACGCGGGTCCCTCGGTCGTTGTGGCTGGCATTGCGCAATCCGCGAAGAAGAACCCGGAAATCGGATTCATTCTTCACGGCAAGGAAGATGTGCTTCGCAAGCTTGTAGCAAAACGGCGTGTCCTGGATGGACGCGTCGTTTTTCGCGATTCTCCGGACGTCGTCACGATGGAGGACAAGCCCAGCCAGGTGGTTCGCAACGGCAAAGAGACCTCTATGTGGTCGGCACTGGAATCAGTGCGCGTGGGTGAGGCCCACGGGGCTGTATCCTGCGGCAATACCGGTGCGCTGATGGCATTGTCGATGATGCGCCTGCGCAAGCTGCCAGGCGTGAACCGGCCTGCTATTGCCATTCTCTGGCCCTCCCGAAACCCGCAGGGCTTCAACGTCATGCTTGATGTCGGCGCCGACGTACGCGCCGATGCCAAGGATCTTCTGCAATTCGCGCTGATGGGAGCATCCTACGCGCGCAATGGTCTGGCGCTTGCAAGGCCTCGGATCGGCCTGCTGAATGTCGGCACGGAAGAACACAAGGGCCGCGCCGAGCTTAAGGAAGCACATGGCATGATCGCGGAATTTGCAAGCACAGCAAATTTCGAGTTTGTCGGCTTTGTGGAAGGCAGTGACATCCCCGGCGACAAGGCTGACGTGATTGTGACCGACGGTTTTACCGGAAACGTGGCTATCAAAACCGGTGAAGGGACCGCCAGTCTGATTGGCGATCTGCTGCGTCAGGCATTCAAATACTCTCCGCTTTCCCGCCTGGCATCTGTGCTGGCAATTACGTCGTTGCAGCGGCTCAGAAAACGTATTGACCCCCGCCGTGTGAACGGCGGTGTTTTCCTTGGCCTCAACGGAACAGTGGTTAAATCCCACGGTGGCGCCGACGAGACGGGCGTCAGTGCTGCGGTCAAGCTTGCGTTCACGCTGGCGCAGTCCGGCTTTGCCGAAAAATTGGCCGCACGGGTTGCATCCACGACCGAGCTTGCCCAAGATGCCGCGCAAGCTGCGTCGCAGACCGAAAAATAACAATAAAGGCAGTACCAAAAATGGCAGGCCGCTCAGTCGTTGTAGGTGTTGGACATTATTTGCCAAAGCGCATAGTCCCAAATGCCGAATTCGAGGCAACTCTCGAAACATCCGATGAATGGATACGCTCGCGTTCGGGAATCGAACGCCGCCATTTTGCGGCCGATGATGAAACAACATCGGATCTGGCCACCAAAGCTGCCGAAGCGGCGCTTGAGGATGCCGGCCTGACAGCCGATGACATCGACGCAATCGTGCTGGCGACATCGACTGCCGATCTGACCTTTCCTTCGGCAGCGACGATGGTTCAGGCGCAACTGGGCATGACCAAGGGCTTTGCTTTTGACGTTCAGGCCGTGTGTGCCGGATTCGTCTATGCGCTGAGCAATGCAAACGCGCTGATTCTGTCTGGTCAGGCTAATCGAGTACTGGTGATTGGCGCTGAAACCTTTTCCAGGATCATGGATTGGACCGACCGTTCAACCTGCGTTCTGTTCGGCGATGGCGCAGGTGCGCTGATTCTCGAAGCGCAGGAGGGCAATGGTACCTCGGAAGATCGCGGTATCCTGTCCACTGATCTCAACTCGGATGGGCGATACAAGGATTTGTTGTACGTTGACGGCGGTGTTTCGACCCAGTCAACGGGGCATCTGCGTATGCAAGGCAATCAGGTATTCCGTCACGCCGTAGAAAAACTGACCAAAACGGCCGAAACCGCGCTGGATAAGGCCGGGCTGGGCGCATCGGACGTGGATTGGATCGTACCGCATCAGGCCAATATCCGCATTATTCAGGGCACAGCAAAGAAAATGGGCCTGCCGATGGAACAGGTTGTCGTGACGGTTCAGGATCACGGCAATACCTCGGCGGCATCGATTCCACTCGCCCTGTCGGTGGGCAAGCAGCGTGGTCAGATCAAGGACGGCGATTTGATCGTAACCGAGGCAATTGGTGGTGGCCTGGCCTGGGGCGCGGTTGTCCTGCGCTGGTAACTGGCGCATTCCAGCTTACAGAGGCGACTGCAATTCATTGATATTGACAGTGAATTTCCCCTCACCCTATGCTCTGATATCAACAGGGGAAATGGTATGGGCGAAAAAACACTGACCCGAATGGATCTGAGCGAGGCCGTCTTTCGTGAGGTTGGTCTGTCACGCAATGAAAGCGCGCAACTGGTCGAAAGCGTTCTGAACCACATGTCCGACGCCTTGGTGCGCGGCGAGCAGGTAAAGATATCTTCTTTCGGTACGTTCAGCGTTCGGGACAAAACAGCCCGTATCGGCCGCAACCCCAAAACCGGAGAAGAGGTTCCCATTCAGCCGCGTCGCGTGCTGACCTTCCGTCCTTCGCATCTGATGAAGGATCGTGTTGCCGCCGGGAATCGCAAGTAAGTCTGAGGTCGCGCGGATATGAGCAAGTCCCCCGACGCGTTTCGCACAATCAGTGAAGTTGCGGATTGGCTCGGTGTTCAGGCCCATGTCCTGCGATTCTGGGAAAGCCGATTCAGTCAGGTAAAACCAGTCAAACGCGCGGGCGGACGCCGTTATTACCGCCCGAATGACATGCGCCTGCTGGGTGGCATCAAAAAGCTGCTGCACGACGACGGTATAACCATAAAAGGCGTGCAGCGGATACTGCGCGAACAAGGCGTCGGTCACGTATCGTCCCTGTCCCAAGGCCTTGATGAAACCTCTGCTGTCCAGCCGGTGATGGACGAGACGGTGGTACCCTTCTCGCCCAAACCTGCATCTTCTGACAGCGGCCAGTTCGACATGGATCTGCATGTACCACCCGCACAGAAAGTGAACGGCGCCGACCCTGCGAGTGAATCAAATGATCATCCGGCCGAGGAAACGCCCGAGCTGGAAGAGATTAGCACCGCCCCACTGTTTGGCGGAATCGCTTCACAGGCTTGGCAAACAACGGATTTCGACGACGAGGTTCTGCGTAAAATCGAGCCGATCGCCAAGGACTTGCGGGCTTGGTTGAACCGGGTCGAAAATCGACCGGCGGGATAAGAAAAAAGGCAATGTTTTCCTCTTGCCCCTGCCGGGAAAACCTTTATGAACAGCCCAACGTCGGGCTATGGCGCAGCCTGGTAGCGCGTCCGTCTGGGGGACGGAAGGTCGCAGGTTCGAGTCCTGCTAGCCCGACCAAATCACACCGACGTATCCGGAAGACAGGCCAGATCCTCTGGCGCGGAGGGGGATCAGAATGACAGGCGTGTGTCCGAACCAGCAGATCGAAGCGATGATTGAGCGTGGTGAGATCACCGCGAGCCCCGATATACTTGACGCGCAGGTCCAACCTGCCAGCTTGGATTTACGCCTTGGAACAGTGGCTTATCGCGTGCGCGCCTCATTTCTGGCGGGTGAAGGGCGTTCCGTATCCGACCGGCTTTCCGAGTTCGAGATGCATCGGATCGACATCAGCGATGGCGCCGTACTGGAAAAAGGCTGCGTCTATCTGGTTCCGTTGATGGAATCGCTGGCCCTGCCCCAGGACACAAGCGCAGTGGCAAACGCAAAAAGTTCGACCGGCCGGCTGGACCTGCTGACAAGGACAATCACCGATGGCGGGGCCGAGTTCGATCGCATTCCCGCAGGATATTCCGGCCCGCTATACGCCGAGATCTGTCCAAGATCCTTTTCAGTTCTGGTGCGCCCCGGAATGCGTCTGAACCAGATTCGCTTTCGTCAGGGACAAGCAGTGCTAAGCGATTCTGAACTGTCGGCCCTGCATCAGGAAATGCCACTGGTTGACGGGCCGGCGGTCATACAGGACGGGCTGGGCTTTTCCGTCGATCTGCGCCTTCCCAATACCGATTTGGTCGGATATCGCGCCAAGCCGCATACCGGGGTGATCGACCTGGATCGCATTGGTGCCTACGATCCACAGGAATACTGGGAGGAAGTGCGAACCCGCGACGGGCGCATCATTCTGGACCCCGGTGCATTTTACATTCTTGTCAGCCGAGAGGCCGTGCACATTCCGCCCATGTATGCGGCCGAGATGGCCCCCTATCTGGCCATGGTAGGTGAGTTTCGTGTTCACTACGCAGGCTTTTTTGATCCCGGTTTCGGCCACGCCGCCGCTGGTGGTGCCGGATCGCGTGGCGTTCTGGAAGTGCGGTGCCACGAAGCGCCGTTTGTCCTTGAACACGGACAGGTCGTAGGCCGGCTGGTCTATGAAAGAATGGCGGAAATGCCGACACAGCTATACGGTGCGGGCATTGCTTCGAACTATCAGGGACAGGGGCTGAAACTGTCCAAACACTTTAGAGTTCCTTCGTAACCCGCTGAACTAAAACCGAATAAATCGGCGCATTTGGCGGACCACCCGCTGTGCTTGCCGGGTGTTTTTCTGTTGGCCAGATG
Organism: Ruegeria sp. CF5; assembly: GCF_056537325.1. Classification (NCBI taxonomy): domain Bacteria; kingdom Pseudomonadati; phylum Pseudomonadota; class Alphaproteobacteria; order Rhodobacterales; family Roseobacteraceae; genus Ruegeria; species Ruegeria sp. CF5. The sequence continues at coordinate 238,519 of NZ_JBQFRI010000002.1, forward strand.
TGGCCACAGGCTTTTTGTTGCTTGGGCTACCATCGTTTTTTTGTGACATGCGGCCTGCTACTTCAAATCCTTTGTCGACACCCCGAGTCACAAGTCGGCGCATGACCTGACGTACAATCATGTCGATCATCCGGTTTGCGTTCATTTCAGCCTCCAGGTTGCTCACAGTCATATGGACGATGGAAAAGGAAATAATAAGGCATCACCGATCACTCTTCTTCAAAAAGTTCCGATTGATCATCACTGTCTTCGCCTTCGTCACGCCCCTCGGCCAATGGCATCGCGCCCGGTGGTGGGCGGTTTTCCAGCAAACCAGCTGCGCGCAGTTCCTTGAGCCCCGGCAAGTCGCGCGCGCTTTCCAGACCGAAATGATCCAGAAACTGTGGTGTCACGACAAAGGTCACCGGGCGGCCCGGCGTCATGCGGCGGCGGCCAAGGCGTATCCACTCCATTTCCAACAACTGGTCGATTGTGCCGCGCGAAACCGAAACACCGCGGATTTCCTCGATCTCGGCACGCGTGCAGGGCTGATGGTAGGAAACAATGGCCAGTGTTTCGATGGCCGCACGGCTTAGCTTGCGGGTTTCGACGGTTTCCTTCTGCATCAGAAACCCCAGATCAGGGGCGGTCCGAATGGCCCAAGCCTCACCGACCTGAACAACGCGAACGCCGCGTCCCTCATACCGTTTCCTAAGCAATTCAAGCGCTTGCCCGGCATCGCTACCATGCGGCATACGCGCTTCGAGGTCGGCAACACTCACGGGTTCTGCACTGGCAAACAGGACTGCCTCGACCATTCGTTCCTGTTCGGCCAGAGGTGGTGCCTCGAACAGAGTGCCGGTGCCGTCGTCTTGGGTGGCGTCAGTCACGTTTTTCGGTCCTCTTGCGCAAATGGATCGGCGCAAAGGTATCGCTCTGCCTGATCTCCATGTGTCCCTCTTTTACCAGTTCCAGCGAGGCGGCAAAAGTTGCGGCCGTGGCCGAGCGTCGCCGCATGGGGTCGGCATGCCAGCCATCCGGAAGATAACTTTCCATGTCGGTCCACGTCCCGGCAAACCCGATCAGCGGCCGCATCCGGTCCAGTGCCTGCTCCATCGTGAACACCGAGTCGCGGTCCATCACAAAGGGGCGGAATTCGTCACGTGTGCGGATGCGCGCATATCCCTGCATAAGATCCAGCAGCGTGGCCGAATAGGTAACGGTTCTGATGCGGGTGACATCCTCGGCCTGCCCCCGTTTGAAGAAATCGCGCCCCAATTGGTCACGCGCCATCAACCGTGCAGCGGCATCACGCATCGCCTGCAGACGCTCAAGCTGAAACGCCAGGTGCGCGGCCAGTTCTTCACCTGTTGGTCCTTCTTCATCGGGATCAGGCGGTAGCAACAAACGGGATTTCAGGAATGCCAGCCAGGCCGCCATCACCAGATAGTCGGCGGCCAGTTCGATCCGCAACGCCCGCGCCTTTTCAACAAAAGCCAGATATTGCTGAGCCAAAGCCAGAACCGAGATTTTGCGTAGATCGACCTTTTGTGTCCGGGACAAAGTCAACAGAACATCAAGTGGACCTTCAAAACCATCCACGTCTACAATCAGCGCCTCAGCCGCAAGGCGATCAGCGACCGAAATGGGATCTTCGCTGAAAAGGTTATCCGTCATACACCTGCCCGCCCATCAGGCGAGATAGTTCCGCTTCAGCGGCGTGGATGTCAAGTTCCTGCGGCGCTTTGCGCATGGCCAATGCACGCTCGGCACGTTGTTGTGCAACGTCCGTCATCTCACCGGCAACCTCCAGAACCTCTTTGCGGTCAGCAAATGAGCCGTTGCAATGCAGAGCCACATCGCAACCAGCATCCAGTGCTTTCCGTGAAAGTTCGCTGGCTGTGCCGCTCAACGCCTTCATTGAAATGTCATCGGTCATGATCAAACCATCAAAGCCGATGTTTTCCCGGATCACTGTCATCATCACGGCCGAGATTGTCGCGGGCAAACTGTCAATCTGATCAAAGACCAAATGCGCGCTCATCCCCATCGGCAGGTCGTTCAGCGCCCGGAAAGTTGCAAAATCGCTTTGCTTCAGCTCGGACAGAGGCAAATCAACATGCGGCAAGTCAAAATGTGTATCGAGCGTTGAACGTCCATGTCCCGGCATATGCTTTATTACCGGCAACACGCCGCCATCCAGAAGCCCCTGTGCCACGGACCGGCCAACCCGTCCAACCGTCTCGGCATCGCGGCCATAACAACGGTTGAGCAGGAACGGATGCGTTCCCTCTTGAGCGACATCAACCATTGGCGCGCAATTGCTGTCGATCCCCAACGCATGCAGCTCATGCGCGATCAGCCGATAACGCAGGTACATGGATCGTTCGGCGTTCGCCCCCGCCCGCTCCACATGATCCAGCGGAGGCAGCCAGTTCCGGGCAAGTGGCGCACGCAGTCGTTGCACGCGCCCGCCTTCCTGATCGATGGTGATCGGGCAATCGCGCCCGACGGCCTCGCGGAAGTCATCACACAAAGCGCTCACCTGATCCGCGGATTCAACATTGCGCGCAAAAAGAATGAACCCGAACGGGTTCATATCGCGAAACAGCGCCTTTTCCTCGGATGTCAGCCGCAATCCTGCTGCATCAGTGATGACCGCGCCGAACTTCACCGGACAGTTACCGGGATGCAATCAGCCCCGCGCGCCACCAGAGCGGCGCAAAACTGGCGCGAGTCGCTCAGGTCTTCAAACCCAAGGGCACGCAGTCGGTAAAAGGTTCGTCCGCCGCTTGAGGTTTTTTGGATTACCCTTTGTTTTCCATCCAGATATTCACCAAACTGACCATTGATCCGGCTCCATTCAGCCTGAGCAACTTCGGCACTTTCAAAGGCGCCAAGCTGCGCCAGCCTTGTTCCAACAGGCAGTGTATCCGGATCGACATCAAGTCCGGCAGCAGCTTTCACCGCCGCATTGATTGCATCTTCGGAAACCTTGACCGGCGTTGCACGAGCGGGCCGATCAATTGGGCGCAGCGAACGCCGGACACCGGGTGCCTCAAGCAAGGCCGGGTCAGGCAATTGCGCCATCAGGTCGGCGGGATCGATCGCCGGTTCTTCTTCGGGCGTGGTAAGTGAGGCCAGTTGCACGCCTTCAGCCTGTTCACCCCTGTCCGCAATGCTCTCGCCCGCCAACTCTGCAACCAGCGCATCAACCGCATTTTGCCGTAAATCCGCTGCTTCCTGGTTCGAGATTTCTTCTTCCACCACGTGCACGGCCTTTGTGGGCTTCAGCGCGGACATCGGTGTGTCTTCGTCGGTCAGTGACACGGGCTTTGGCGCCAGAATCAGGCGATCGGCGGGCGGTGCAGCTGTGCCTTTGGCGGCGACGGCGTTTACGGCCAGTCCCTGATGGTCGGCGGGTGTTCCACCGGGGCTTTCCGGCTGAATACGCATCGGCCCTTCAACGGCCCGCACCACCGGCACTCCGCTGACATCGCGCATCACCAGTTTAAAACCCCAGACGCCGATACCGGCGACCAATGCAAGCGAAGCCGCCGCACCCAGAACGTTGACTATTCGACCGAACCCGCCCGCACTGCGTGGCGGCAGGTCGTCATATCCTTCAGGATCGTTCTGAAACTCATAGGCATCCTGTGGATGCATCTGATTCTGGTAATGCGTATCCCCGGGGCCTGTGTGCCCCGAGTAATTATAACTCGCCATATCCGCCTCACTGCCCGATTGCGCCTAAACAATTGGCGCGCGGGTCATTTCTTGTCTGCCTCGGACCGGCGATTTGGCTGTCTTGTTAACGCAGCTCCTGCGCCGGAGTGACGCCAAGAATACCCAAGCCCGCGGAAATCACAACAGAAACGGACCGGGCCAATGCGATTTTCGACTGGCTTGTGGCAGCATCGCCATCCTGAATGAATCGCAGCGATGTTTCATCGTTGCCTTTGTTCCAAAGTGCGTGGAAATCTCCTGCCAATTCATAGAGGTAGAAGGCCACACGATGCGGTTCGTTGGTGCGGGCCGCTATCTCGACCAGACGGGGCCACTCGGCCAATTTCTTGGCAACGACCATCTCAGTTTCGTGGCTAATATTACTCAAATCCACTTTGCCAAGGGTCTCGTCATCGGCCGCAATTCCCGCTTCCGCGGCCTTTCGCAATACACTCATGACACGCGCATGGGCGTATTGCACATAGAACACAGGGTTCTCGCGGCTTTGCTCAAGCACCTTGTCGAAGTCGAAGTCCAACGATGCGTCGTTCTTGCGGGTCAGCATAACAAAACGGGTCACATCCGGACCAACCTGATCGACCACGTCGCGCAGGGTGACGAAGTTCCCCGCCCGCTTGGACATTTTGAACGGCTCGCCGTTTTTCCAGAGCTTCACCAACTGCGTCAGCTTGATGTCCAGCGGCACCTTGCCATCTGAAAGCGCCGAGACCGCCGCCTTCATCCGTTTGACGTAACCGCCATGATCTGCGCCAAACACATCGATCAGCTCGTCAAACCCACGGGTCACCTTGTCATAGTGATAGGCAATATCGGGCGCGAAGTAGGTCCAGCTGCCGTCTGACTTCTTGACCGGGCGGTCCACGTCATCGCCATGCTCGGTCGATTTGAACAACGTCTGCTCGCGCGGTTCCCAATCTTCGGGCTTCTTACCCTTGGGCGGTTCCAGAACACCTTCGTAAATCAGACCTTTGTCGGTCAGCGACTGCAACGCAGCCTCGATCCGTCCGGTGCCGTAGAGCGATTTCTCAGAAAAGAAAACGTCCATCTCAACGCCCAGCTCTTTCAGATCGGCGCGGATCAGATCCATCATCGCATCGGTCGCAAAGTTCCGCAGATCTTCCAGCCACACACTTTCCGGCTGGTCGATCAGTCTATCGCCATACTTTTCCTTCAGCGCCTCACCGATCGGGATCAGATAGTCACCGGGATAAAGCCCTTCGGCAATCTCGGGGCTCAGCCCGTTTGCTTCACGGTACCGCTCATAAGCGGACCTGGCCAGTACATCGACCTGCGCACCACCGTCGTTGATGTAATATTCGCGGGTCACATCGTATCCGGCATAGGCCAGCAGGCTTGCCAGCGCGTCGCCAAAAACTGCGCCCCGTGTATGCCCGACATGCAACGGGCCGGTGGGATTGGCCGAGACGTACTCTACATTGACCTTCCGCCCCTGCCCCATGGCCGAGCGACCGAACTCCGTGCCGTTTTCCAGAACGGTCGCCAGAACGCCCTGCCAGACCGAATTCGCAAGCCTCAGGTTCAAAAAGCCCGGCCCTGCCACCTCGGCACTGGTCACCCGGGCATCCGCCGCCAGTTTCTCAGCCAGCACTTCTGCTATATCGCGTGGCTTCATTTTGGCCGGTTTCGCAAGAACCATCGCCGCATTGGTCGCCATGTCACCATGGGCGGGGTCACGCGGCGGCTCGACCGCAACGTTATCAAAGCTCAGCCCTTCAGGCAGGGCTCCTTCGGCTTGCATTTGCCCCAGTGCATCCAGAACAAGGCTGCGGATCTCAGAAAACAGGTTCATCTTGGCGTCCTTTTGCTTGCCCGGCGGTTTATCACGCAAGACGGTAAGGTCAATGCAGCCCGTCAGTTTGGGGTTGGCTGGTCGCTCGTCCTGTGTAGGGTTGGGCGAACCGCTGATACTCGGAGATATTGATGCGCCTCGCCCTACCCCTTTGCCTTGCCCTGCTCGCTCCTTTGTCCGTATCTGCAGAAATCGCCTCGCCTAAGGGCCATGTGCTGATCACGCTCGGCGGCGCGGTAGCCGACGCGAACCTGCCCGCCAGGGGTGTCGATGACGGCGGTCTTTTCAGCTTCCTCGAAGTTGATCACCCTGCCGCAGCCGGTTTCGATGCCGCCATGCTGGATGCTTTGCCACAGATGGAAATCACCATTCCTTACGGCCCCGAGGGAAAGGAGCGAACGACCACATTCTCCGGTCCTCATCTGGCCGCCGTTATGGAGATGGCGGGCGCTGCAGGTAAAACCGCCAGACCAATGGCCATGGACGGCTATCAGGCCGAGATTTCGTGGCAGGAAATATCGGACCACAATCCCATTCTGGCCACCCATGCGGACGGCAAACCTATGGGGATAGGCGCATATGGCCCAACCATGATTGTGTTCCCGCCAACTGATGACGATGAATTGCGAGAGACACAGTCCAGTCAGCAGGTCTGGGCGCTGGCCTATATCGGAATTGAATAATCAGGCCCTTTTTTGGCCAACACCTGTCAATCGGGCATGATCCTGTAACGCAAACCGGTCAGTCATGCCCGAAACATAATCCGAAACGATCCGTGCAAGCGCAGTTTCGTCTGGCGCAGCTTCGATATCGGCGTGCCAATGCGCAGGCATTTGTTTTGGATCGCTCAGGTAGACCGGAAACAACTCCTCCACCACCTTTGCAACTTGCTCTCGGACCGCCATCACCGACGGTGCGCGGTACATTCGCGTAAACAAGAAAGAGCGGATTTCCTTCAGGCTGGCCCAAAGATCTGACGAAAACTGAATGACCGGGTAGCCAATTGCACGCACTTCCTCGACCGACTGTGCACCCGATTGACGCAACAAAGTGCGCGAAGTGTCGATCACATCGGACACCATGACGCCAAAAACCCGCCGCAACGCCTCGTGCCTGCGACGGTAGGGGTCGATATCCGGATAGGCGCGGTCTACCTCTGCATAGCAATCACCAACAATGGGAAGTTGCGCGATCTCGTCATCCGTGAACAACCCGGCCCGCAATCCGTCGTGCAGATCGTGGTTGTTATACGCGATATCGTCCGACAAAGCGGCCACCTGGGCCTCGGCGCTCGCATGTGTGTGAAGCTCAAGATCGAACGCTTCATTGCATTCGGACAACGCCCAGGGCAGCTCTCCTACCACCGGACCGTTATGCTTGGCGATCCCTTCCAGTGTTTCCCATGTCAGGTTGCAACCATCGAATTCGGCATAATGCCGCTCCAGCTTGGTCACGATGCGAATCGCCTGCGCGTTATGATCAAAACCGCCATAGGGCTGCATCAGTTCATGCAGCGCATCTTCTCCGGTATGACCAAATGGCGTGTGACCCAGATCGTGGGCCAACGCCACCGCCTCGGTTAGTTCGCCATTCAATCCAAGCGCACCCGCGATCGTCCGCGCCACCTGCGCCACTTCGATCGAATGTGTCAGACGTGTGCGGTAACTGTCACCTTCATGTTCGACAAACACCTGCGTTTTGTGCTTGAGACGCCGGAACGCACTGGCATGGATGATCCGGTCGCGGTCGCGCTGAAAGCATGACCGGAAACTGCTTTCCTCCTCTGGCACAAGCCGCCCCCTCGCGCGGCCTGGGTCCGAGGCAAAACCCGCTCTTTCCAAAGGTCTTGTCCTTGTCGCCTGTCCTTGTCTTTTCTATATGGTATAATGCTTTGGAAAGAAACCATCGGAGTACGGCATGAACCTGCCTCCAAAAGTCACCGACCGCGCTTTTGACCGCCTTGCCGAAATAGGTGCATCGGATCAGGGTCAGGCCCTGCGTGTCGCTGTTGAGGGTGGCGGATGTTCCGGATTTCAATACGAAATCGCGCTGGACGCCCCGAAAGATGACGACCTGGTTCTTGAAGGAAAGGGCCAGAAAGTCGTTGTGGATTCGATTTCACTGCCCTTTCTGGAGAATGCGACGATAGACTTCACCGAAGAACTGATCGGTGCGCGTTTCGTGATTGAAAATCCGAATGCGACGTCATCCTGCGGCTGCGGCACGTCATTTTCGATGTAATCTCCAACGGCGCCCTGCATTTTGGGGATTTTGCCCCTGCCGCGCCTTCCCCAGAGTTTTTTGCCAGATGAATAAAGGATCCCCTGTTCATCTGACGCCAAATACTCCGGAGCGCGAGGCAGAGCCTCGCATATCCTGAACTGCTCCTCTTGCTGCACGTTGGAATCTAGGCGATAGGTTCTCACAAGAAGTTCGGAGGGCCGCGCATGAAAATCGCCACGTTCAACATCAACGGCATCAAGGCGCGAGCCGAAGCCCTGCCCCGCTGGCTGGATGATGCACAACCCGATTTGGTGCTGTTGCAGGAAATCAAATCTGTAGACGACCTGTTCCCGCGCGAGATTTTCGAGGAACGTGGATACAATGTCGAAACCCATGGACAAAAGAGCTTTAACGGCGTTGCCATCCTGTCGAAGCTGCCGCTTGAAGACGTGACACGTGGTCTTCCCGGGGACGACAGTGACGAACAGGCGCGCTGGATCGAGGCGACTGTCGTCGGCAAAAAGGCCTTGCGCGTCTGCGGCCTCTATCTGCCCAACGGAAACCCGGTTCCCGGTCCGAAATACGACTATAAGCTGGCCTGGATGGAGCGTCTGTACGACCGCGCGCGTGCATTGTTGGCGACGGAAGAGCCTGCGCTCATGGCCGGAGACTATAATATCATTCCGCAGGCTGAAGATGCCAAAAGGCCAGATGCATGGCGGGAAGATGCGCTGTTTCGCCCGGAAAGCCGTGCGGCATTCCGGAAAATCCTCAACCTGGGTTTTACCGAAGCCTTTCGGGCGCAAACCCAGGGGTCAGGACATTACTCGTTCTGGGATTATCAGGCAGGTGCATGGAACAGGAATGACGGCATTCGCATCGACCATTTCCTGCTGTCGCCACAGGCCGCCGATCTGATGCGGGATTGCCGGATTGATGCCGACGTGCGCGGCCTTGAAAAGCCCTCGGATCACGTCCCGGTCTGGGTTGAGCTGGACGTTTAGTCAGTCTTCGGCAGTTGCATCATAGCTGTAAATCCATTCGTAACGGCGTCCCAGCCTCGGCCCGATTGCAGTAAGCGCCATCTGAGCGGCAATCCGCATCGGTCCGCGTAAATGGAAATTGCGTGCATTTGCCGAAGCGGCGGCGACGACACGTCCCGCACGAGGCAGCCGGGACGCTTCGTAAGCACTCAGCGCGCTGAGAACATCCGGATCCGCAAAGGAACGCGCCAAAACCCATGCATCCTCAAGCGCCAGACAGGCCCCTTGCGCCATGTAAGGTAAGGTCGGGTGCGCCGCGTCCCCCAACAACGCAATCCGGCCGTTTTGCCATTTACGCGCCACAGGGCGCAAGAACAGGGCCCAGAGATGTGTTTCGGTCACATCCTGCAGAACCTCCGCAGTCTTGCCGCCGAAATCCGCGAACCGCGCGCGCAGATCGTTGGGATCACCCTTCAGGCGCCACCCCTCTTGCTGCCAGTCCGAGCGTTCTTCGATCGCGACGATATTCAGAAGGCTTTGGTCGCGCAGCGGATAGGTCACGACGTGCCGCCCCGGCCCCATTGTCAGATGCGCCTTCGGCTCGTCGGATTTGCGGGTCCAGGGAATTGTTGCGCGCCAGGCGACCTGCTGGGTGAAGCCAAGGAGTTCTTCACCGTTCAACTGTGGACGCGTGTTGCTGCGACCGCCATCTGCCGCGACAACACAATCTGCAATCAAGGTTTCGCCATTGCTCAGATCAACAACCGCGCAATCGGCCTTATCCGCCACTGATTGCACCTGCGCGCCCAGACGAATGTCGACGCCTTGCCGAATGGCAGCCTTGTGCAAAAGATCGATCAGGTCTGCCCTGTGGTAATAATAGGTCGGTCCCGCGGCGGGCTCGGAAATACGGCTGATGAACCGTCCGTTTCTGTAGTCTCGCAAAATGGTGCCGTATGACCTTTGCCCCGTTTCGGGCACATCACCGACCACGCCAAGCGCACGTAAAACGGATATCCCGTTGGCGCTGATTTGCAATCCGGCGCCAACCTCGGTGATTTCCGGAGCCTGTTCCAACAGTGTGACCTGCGCCCCCTTCAGGCGCAGCGCCAATGCCGCCGCCAAACCACCGATACCCGCGCCAATTACGCAGAACTTCAGACCGTCGATATTCATGGGAACGGCTTAACGTAAAAACGCCGGGACGACAGGCCCGGCGTTTCCAATTTCTTCGTTTGATCCAGCGATCAATCGTCGCGGTGAACCTTTTCGCGGCGTTCGTGACGTTCCTGCGCCTCAAGCGTCATGGTCGCGATCGGGCGGGCGTCCAAACGTCTCAGCGAAATCGGATCACCCGTCATTTCGCAATACCCGTACTCGCCCTCGTCGATCCGACGCAGCGCCGAGTCGATCTTGGCAACCAGTTTGCGCTGACGATCCCGCGTACGCAATTCAAGCGCCCGGTCGGTTTCCTCGCTCGCGCGGTCGGCGACATCGGGAATGTTGCGGGTATTGTCCTGAAGCCCTTCGATCGTATCGCGGCTTCCCGCCAAAAGTTCATTTTTCCAATCAATCAGCTTGCGGCGGAAATACTCAAGCTGTCGTTCATTCATGAAAGGTTCATCTTCGGCCGGGCGATAATCCTCCGGCAGAAAAACTTCCTGCTTCATATTTGCTCCCTCGGTATGGCCTGAAACGTCGGTCGCACTTGTTTCACCTGACATTCGGCACCCCCTTCTGCGGAGCGTTTATCCGACGGGACCGCGAATGTCACTACACAAACGTAGCCCCGCCAGATCAAAGCTCTAACTAGTCTAAATAAGAGACTTTATTCAGCAAAACCTTGTTTTTCTGTGAAATTCACCGGGCCATTTTAAGGCAGCGCGCAACCAATAGAAGAGTGCCGCCGCCGCGAATCATGCCAAGCCGGTTGTTGTCATTGAATAATTTCAAAATCGGACGACGCAGCGGCTTACTTGCCATTTATTTGCCCCATATATAACCCGTCTGCACAGCTTCAACGACAACACCATGGCCCGAGACTCATATGACCGCACGTTTTCAAGGTACCGCCGAATATGTCGCAACAGACGACCTGACCATTGCAGTGAATGCGGCGGTGACGCTGGAACGGCCGCTGCTGGTCAAGGGTGAGCCCGGCACAGGTAAAACCGAGCTTGCCAAACAGGTAGCCGGTGCACTGGGCCTGACCATGATCGAGTGGAACATCAAATCTACGACCCGCGCGCAGCAGGGACTGTACGAATATGATGCCGTCAGCCGCCTGCGCGACAGCCAGCTGGGCGACGAGCGCGTGCACGACGTGTCGAACTACATCCGGAAGGGCAAGCTGTGGCAGGCGTTTGAAGCGGACGAAAAGGTCGTTCTGCTGATTGACGAGATCGACAAGGCCGATATCGAGTTTCCCAACGACCTGCTGCAGGAGCTCGACAAGATGGAGTTCCACGTCTACGAAACCGGCGAAACGATCCGTGCCAAGCACCGCCCTATCGTTATCATCACCTCGAACAACGAAAAGGAACTGCCGGACGCATTCCTGCGCCGCTGTTTTTTCCACTACATCCGCTTCCCGGATGAGGCGACGATGCGCAGAATCGTTGACGTCCACCATCCGGGCATCAAGGAAGCACTGCTGACGACCGCCCTGACCCAGTTCTATGAAATCCGCGAAACCTCGGGGCTGAAAAAGAAACCGTCCACATCCGAAGTCCTGGATTGGCTCAAGCTTCTTCTTGCAGAAGACCTGACGGCCGAGGACCTCAAGCGTGACGGTTCATCCGCATTGCCGAAACTGCATGGGGCACTGTTGAAGAACGAACAGGATGTGCATCTGTTCGAAAGACTTGCCTTCATGGCACGCGGCAAACGCTGAGGTGACACAAGCGGTCTTCAGTTACGGACAGCTCGCTGCTTGCTTTGATCAGGTCTGAGTGTAACCATGTGGGCAATGTTCGATTGCTCGCCAACCCGCATGTACGATTGCCGCAACAGGAGATAGTCAGTTGAGTGACAAGGTTGTCATCCGGGGTTTGCGCCCAGAGGACAGGCCCGAATGGGCCGAGATGTGGCGCGACTATCTGGCGTTTTATGAAACCTCTGTCACGGATGAGGTCTATGACACCCTCTTTGACCGCCTGTTGGGCGATGATCCGCAGGATTTTTCGTGCTTTGTGGCCGAGTTGGATGGCAAACTGATCGGACTGACGCACTACCTGTTCCATCGTCACGCGTGGAAAGTTGAAAACGTCTGTTATCTGCAGGACCTGTTTGCCCGTCCCGAAGCGCGCGGAACAGGCGTTGGCCGCGCACTAATCGAGGCAGTCTATGCCGAGGCTGATCGCATGGGCGCACCGGGTGTCTACTGGCTGACGCAGGATTTCAATCATGCGGCGCGTAAGCTTTATGATCGCATCGGAAAGTTGACGCCATTCATCAGGTACAATAGGCCATGATCAGAATAGGCGCGCTGATACTCGCATTGGCATTGGCTGGCTGCACAACCGTTGAAACGGTCGAAGTGCCGACGCGCGCACAGTTTTCCGAAACTGCGCTGCCACCGATGAAAACCTTCACCACCGCCCGGCCCTCGCCGCCGGTTCGGTCGAATGCCAATATCGCTGCGGATTTCCTGTCGCTGCATTTCGAACTGGAAAGCGGCCGCGAGTTGCAGGTGTTCACCCGGTTCGAAATGCCGATCACCGTACGGCTGACCGGCACGCCGCCGCCCACGATGCAGGCGGATCTGAGCCGGTTGCTGTCAAGATTGCGGCGCGAGGCTGGTATCGACATTCAGCAGGTTTCGACCGACAACGCCAACATTACCATCGAGGCGGTCAGCCGCGATCAGATTCGTCGCACGCTGCCGCAGGCCGCTTGCTTTGTGGTTCCCAATGCCTCGAGTCTGGCCGAGTACCGTCGTGACAGACGCAAAAGCAAAAGCAACTGGTCGCTTTTGCGCAGCCGTGAACGGTTGGGAATTTTCATTCCCTATGACGTAAGCCCACAGGAAATCCGGGATTGTCTGCACGAGGAACTGGCACAGGCGCTAGGGCCGCTCAACGATCTGTATCGTCTGCCAGATTCGGTGTTCAACGATGATAACGTGCACACCGTTCTGACCGGGTTCGACATGCTGATCTTGCGGGCAACCTACTCACCAGAGCTTCGAAACGGTATGACGCGGCCACAGGTGGCTGCCGTGATTCCCGGTATTCTCAGCCGGTACAATCCGCGGGGCAATGCAATCGCAGCGCAGCCCGTATCCGAGACTCCTCGCAATTGGATTGATGCCATTCAGAGATCGTTGGGGCCAAACGCGGACGTGGCTCAGCGCCAGCGGGCTGTCCAAAAGGCCGCCCGCATCGGGGAAAGCCATGGATGGACCGACCAGCGCCGTGCCTTCCCCCATTATCTAATCGGCCGCATGACGCAGTTTGAGGACCCGGAAGAAGCTCAGAAGCATTTCGGCACTGCCCTGCACTATCTGTCCCGCACACCCGGAACCGAGTTGCATCGTGCCTATGTCACCACGCAAACCGCAGCCTACGCCGTAGCGCGCGGTGACGGGGCCTCGGCGCTCAGACAGATCAACCCCGCCATCGACGCGATGACGCGCGCAGAAAATGCGGCCATGCTGTCCACTCTGATGTTGCTTAAGGCCGAGGCGCTGGAGCTGACCGGACGCCCCGAACAGGCACGTTCGGTCAGGCTGGACAGTATCGGATGGGCGCGCTACGGGTTCGGATCGGACTGGGCGGTTCGATCGGTAATGCAGGACATTGCCTTGCTGAACCCCCGCAACAGAACAGGCGGATGACGTAGGAATGATAGTTGTGGCGATGGCTCTGCTGGGTGCAATTTTGGGCGGATTGACTGCGCGTAAAAGAAAGGGCTCGGGCGCCGATATCGCTCAGTACGCGGTGGTATATGCAATCGCGTTCGGGTTGCTTGGCATGATCGCGACGTTGTTGCTGCACAGAACGATGGTGTGACCTCATGTTTCTACCCTTCTACGAAAACCTCAGAAAATCAGGCATTCCGGTTTCGCTGCGCGAATACCTGACCTTTCTGGAAGGGATGAAGAAGGGTTTGGCCACCTATGACGTCGAAGCGTTCTATTACCTCGCCCGCGTTTCGATGGTTAAGGACGAACGCAACATCGACAAGTTTGACCGCGCCTTTGCCGCCAGTTTCAAAGGCCTGGAAGAGATCAGTTTCGAACAGGTTCTCGAAGCCGTGGATATCCCTGCCGACTGGCTGGCGAAAATGGCGGAAAAACACCTGTCGGATGAGGAAAAAGCCGAGATCGAGGCGCTTGGCGGCTTTGAAAAGCTGATGGAGACATTGCGCGAACGCCTGCAAGAGCAGCAAGGCCGCCATCAGGGTGGAAACAAGTGGATTGGAACCGCCGGAACCTCGCCCTTCGGAGCATATGGATATAACCCCGAGGGGGTGCGGATCGGGCAAAAGGAAAGCCGCCACCAGCGCGCTACCAAAGTCTGGGACAAGCGCGAATTCAAGAATCTGGATGACACGGTCGAACTGGGCACCCGCAACATCAAGGTGGCGCTGAAGCGTCTGCGCCGTTGGGCGCGCGAAGGTGCGGCAGAAGAACTGGATCTGGACGGCACGATCCGCGCAACTGCCGAACATGGCTATCTGGACGTCAAGACACGACCCGAACGCCATAACGCTGTGAAAGTATTGCTGTTTCTGGACGTCGGCGGGTCGATGGATCCGCATATCAAGGTTGTCGAGGAGCTGTTTTCGGCAGCACGCGCCGAATTCAAACATCTGGAATACTACTACTTCCACAACTGCCTGTACGAAGGCGTCTGGCGCGACAACCTGCGACGGTGGGACCAGCAAACGCCAACACTCGAAGTGCTGCGCACCTACGGCCCCGACTACAAATGTATCTTCGTGGGCGACGCGTCGATGAGCCCTTATGAGATCGCCTATCCCGGCGGGGCTAACGAGCACTGGAACCAGGAGGCCGGTCAGGTCTGGCTGCAGCGCGCGCGCGAGCAATGGTCGTCGAACTTGTGGATCAATCCGGTGCCGGAAAAATACTGGGATTACACGCACTCGGTCGGCATGATCCGCGAAATATTCGAGAACCGCATGGTTCCCATGACGCTGGCGGGTTTGGAACAGGGCATGCGAGAGCTTACGCGCTGAAAAAATTCACTTTGGTGAACCGTTACATGATGCAATAGTGAATTCGAATATTTGCAATAAATTTCGGAGTCACCCTCATGCTACGCACGGTATCCTTTGTTGCGCTTACTGCTTCCCTTGCCTCTCCTGCACTTGCACAGTTTGTCCCGTCCAGTGAATCCCTGAGCGGCCTGTACCCCGGCAAGGCGTATTCACCCTACGCTCAACGCGCGTTTCCCAGTCAGGTTTTCTGGGGCGATACTCATTTGCACACCGGATACTCCATGGACGCAGGGCTGTTCGGTAATACGACAGGCCCGGATATCGCGTATAAATTCGCGCGCGGCGAAGAAGTGACATCGGCCACAGGCCAACCGGTCAAGCTGGCCCGCCCGCTGGACTGGCTTGTCCTGACCGAGCATTCCGATGGTATGGGCATGATCTTCGACCTCAAGGATGGTGCGCCCAACATCCTGAAATCCGAACAGGGCAAGCGCTGGAGCGAGGCGATCAATCAAGGGGGCGACGCGTCGGCCGAGGCGGCATTGGACCTGATCACGAATTTCTCGCAAGGCACGATGGACCCCAACCTGATCAAGGATTATTCGCCAGGTTCGCCGATTTACGGTTCGGTTTGGGAGGATCTGGTCGATGCCGCAGAAACCTTCAACGAACCGGGGCGCTTTACCGCATTTATCGGTTACGAATGGACCTCGCTGGAAAAAGGCAACAACCTGCACCGCAACGTGATTTTCCGTGACAACGCCGATCGCGCCTTGCAGGTTCAGCCGATGGTCACGCAGCCGCCTGTCGGCAGCAACGATCCGATGAAGCTGTACGAGTGGATGCAGAACTACGAGGACACCACCGGCGGTCAGGTGTTTGCACTGGCCCATAACGGTAATCTCTCCAACGGGGTCATGTTTCCGACCCAGACCCGCTTTACCGGAGACCCGGTCGACGAAGACTATGTAATGGCCCGGGCGGAGTGGGAACCGCTGTACGAAATCACCCAGATCAAGGGTGATGGCGAGGCACATCCCCTGCTTTCCCCGGATGACGAATTTGCCGATTACGAGAGCTGGGACGCCGGAAACCTTGATCTTACAGCCGCCAAAACGGACGACATGCTCAAGGGCGAGTACGCCCGCGAGGCGCTGAAGCAAGGTATGCTGCTGGAACAGAAGTTTGGCGTAAACCCGTATAAATTCGGGTTTTCCGGTGCCACGGACAGTCACACGTCGCTGGCCACCGCTGACAGCGACAACTATTTTGGCAAGGCCTCTAATGCAGAGCCTTCTCAAACCCGTGCAACCCATCCCTTTACAAAAACCGATCAAGGCGAGTTTCCCGGATGGGCGTTGGTTGCATCAGGATACACAGGCGTGTGGGCCAAGGAAAACACGCGCGAGGCCCTGTGGGACGCCATGGTGCGGCGCGAGGTTTACGCAACAACCGGCCCGCGCATTGCCGTGCGATTTTTCGGTGGCTGGGAGTTTAACGAAAACGATCTGAGATCCCGCCAGCCTGCCTTCGTGGGCTATGAAAAAGGTGTGCCGATGGGTGGCGATCTTGGTGGAGCTGCGTCAGACGCGCCCACGTTCATGGTCTATGCCCTGCGCGATCCGATTGGCGCCAATCTGGACCGCATCCAGATCGTGAAAGGTTGGGTCGATGGCGATGGCAACCTGCAGGAAAAGGTCTTCGATGTCGCGTGGTCAGACGCACGCGAACTGGATGCTGACGGCAAGATACCTGCGGTTGGCAACACGGTAGACCTGGACGCTGCCAACTTTACGAACACAATCGGCGCATCCGAGTTGGCCGCTGTCTGGAGCGACCCTGCCTTTGATGCCAACCAGCAGGCCTTTTATTACGCACGGGTTCTGGAGATTCCGACACCGCGCTGGGTTCTCTATGACAAACTGCGTCTGGGTGCCGAAATCCCCGAAGGTGCTACCCTGACCGGACAGGAGCGCGCCTATACTTCACCGATATGGTACGCGCCTGAAGGCTAAGCCCTCAGGCCTTTGTTCCATCACTGGTCGATTCTCAGACTCTCGATCAGTGATGGAACCGCCCCACTGGTCTCGGGCAGAACGATGTCGGCCAATACCAGTCTTTTGGCCGATGGCTCTCCACGGCGACCCGAGAACACAACGATGCGATGCGGGCGGAACGTCGTATTGAGCTGCAGATAATCAACAGACTGAGGCATGTGACTGCCCGAGGTCATGTCCGCCTCAAGCCGAAGCTCCAACTGGTGATACTGCGCCGCCGCCTGCTGAATCGCATTGGCCTGTTCCTGAGACATAGGTATTTCCGTCACTTGCGGGAAAAACCCGGCCTCGGCGCTAAACCCCATATCCATGGTCTGAAACTGCCCGTGTTGAGGGTAATAGTTCTGTATCGGCAGGACCTTTCGGACAGGATCATAGGTTCCGAAACTGGCGTTACCCCCAAACTTCAGCCGTGTCGGCCCTTTAACTTCACCAAATTCAGCCAGCACCTGAGCCGCCGGTTTGGGCGGATGATGCCCACTGCGCTCGTAAGCCAATGCCATCGCAACCGCCGCTGCGTCGCTGTCATTCAGAGTACCGATTGCGCGCACGAAATCCTCGCCTCCGGAAATCGGGCTCTGCAAGTAGTCGAACGCCAGATCAGCCTCGGCCTGAAGATCGGCCAGAACCGGGGTGTAGTCGAACAGTATCTGCGTTAACCCCTGATCAGCGAAAAGCGCGATCTGCTTCACCTTAGGCCGCCCGTTCATCTTTCCCTGATTGGAATGATGCGTGATCGATGGCGGAACACCCGGATCAATCTCGGCAAAAACGGCAAGGTACAACCTGTTGTCGTTTCGCTGCCTCAGATAATTATCCAGTTGTCTGGCCTGTTCGACACTGGCCGCAAGACTGGTAGGAAGCACGATCGAGTCAAATGCGTTTGTGATCTGTACGTTTTTCCATCGGGGTGACGGATGTTGGCGCACCCTTTCCGAATCGAGCGGAAAGGAACTTGTGCTGAAGTCATATTCACCGAGCTGGATCGGAACGGAATGATACACGTTGATGGGTCCGGTCTGGCGGCGCCCCTCTAGTCCGGGCGCTAGCTGTGTGCGGATCCTGTTGGCAAGGTCCCTGCGTTCGAACACCGACCACTGGTTCATGTGTTTGCCGGCCAGTGGTCCCTTGAGTTGCTGCATTTCCACCGGCGTCAGCAACTGTTCGACAAGCTCTAGCGCGATGACATCGTCCTGCAGCAGTTCCGGCCGTTCGGCAAATGCGCGCGCCGCAAGCACCCGCGGCCAGAGTTCGCGATTGTCCAATGGCAGGTACCCGCGCACTGTGGCAACCGGCCCAAAAATCTGCATGAACTGTTCAATCGGTATACCGGGTTTGATTTCAGGCTTTGGCGGTGCCGGAGGAGGCGGCGTTGGCGCTGGGCTTTTCGCGGCCACCTGATCCTGTGAAACCTCTTCTTCCTTCGCGGGTTCTTTTGGCGGTTCCGATGGCGCATCCAGCATCCACTCGTTGTCGCGCAGAATTTCAAAAGAAAAGCGAATGCCCCGGTCTTCGCCGGAAACCATAAGGGTATCAACGTCGGGGCAGCTTTGTGCCAACCCCTTTGCCATTCGAGAAACGATGGAGTTTACGGCCGAACGTTCGCTGGAGAACAGCGCCCCTCCGGCGCCTTCTAGCGTGAATTCGGGTGGATTTTCGCAGGACACAGAGGACGGTGCCGAAATCGTCATCCCTCCTTCGGAAATTTCAATGCGCTCCTGTGCAGAAGTGCTGAAAGCGGTACTGGTAAGTACAAAAACCGAAGCTGTACCCCTGAAAAGAAAATTCATTCTGAAACCCCGAAAAACCTCTGCTTCAATTTTTGAAGTGGCCCAACGATTTGTCAAGAAATTGACGCCATATCTTGGTTCAAAGACACATGGCGTGTGACATGGGTTGCCCTTCCATCAGATGCGCCCCATATCTGTCTTATGTTGCGCATCACTCCGATACTTCTGGCGGTTCTATACGCTGTGGTGATGTACCGGATTTCCGTCTGGCGCACCCACAGGGAACTGGATGCCAAGTCGACAGAGCTTGCTGACCCCGCCTTGAAACGCATGACAGACCGTCTTGCGGCGGCCTTGGATGTCGCCCGGATACCGGTATACATCTATGAGATTGATCCGGTCAACGGATTGGCGGCCCCGGATGGTCGGATTTTCATCACCCGCGGATTCTATCGCAAATTCAGAAGTGGTGAAGTGTCGGCCGAAGAGATGGCATCGGTCATCGCGCATGAGCTTGGGCATGTTGCACTGGGTCACGCGCGCCGCCGGATGATTGATTTTTCTGGTCAGAACGCCTTACGAACTGCGCTCATCATCCTGCTGAACCGGTTCATACCGCTAATTGGCGTTTGGATTGCCAATGGTTTGACAGCGCTGCTTGCCTCGCGCCTGTCGCGGGCGGATGAATACGAGGCCGACGAATACGCCGCCGCGTTGTTGACCAAAGCCGGAATTGGTGTCGGCCCGCAGAAGTCGTTGTTTCACAAGCTCGAAGATCTGACTCAACAGCGCGCGGGCGTCGTTCCCGCCTGGTTGATGAGCCACCCGAAAACGGATGAGCGGATTGCCGCGTTGGAAAAGCTTGAGCAGCGTTGGAGCAAGGTCTGAAAGCACGTGGCGAGGGGTCAACCCTTCGCACTGCCCGGGATATTTCAGCAAGAGGAAAAATGGGTCAGGCAGATAGTGCCTTGGCCAGTCGCGGCAGGCGGGCCTTTTTGAGTAAGGCGCGTATGGTCCATTGATCGCCGGACAAACGGTTGGCTTCGGACAGGACCTGATCGGCCAGGCTTGCGATTTTTGTAGGCTCTTGCAGCCAGAAGCCGTGAAGCAATGTATCCGGGTCGATCCGCTTCAGCCCTTCTTCGGCTAGGATTTGGCGTGGAAAATCCTTGGCGTTCACCGTGACGATCGTATCTGCCGAAGTTGCGACGGCCGTAGCCAGAACGTGGATATCGGCGGGATCAGGCAACCACAGGCGCGCCTCGGTACCCGGGTTGGGTTTAGCCTCGGACTCAGGCCAGTTTGCGCGGATCAGAGCAATTTCGGCCCGTGCCTGCGCCTCGCCCTCGGGCCCGAGTTTGATTGCTGCGCGCGCCCACTCCTCGAGGATACGGGCAGACCATATGGGGGTGAAACAGCCCTGTCGAGCCGCACCCAGCAGTATTTCCCGCATGACGGTCGGATAGATGACACAGGTATCCAGAACGGCTTTCACAGGCGGAAGAACACCGCTTTGAGGTAACCGCTTTCCGCCAGCTGCGGCAGTTGAGGATGGTCAGGTCCCGCAAACCCGGTATGAAGGAGTTGCGCCTGACGCCCAGCCCGACCGATACCCCGAGATGAGGCATCGCGAAAACGCCCAAGATCCGCGGCATGTGAGCAGGAACACAACCCCAGATATCCACCCGGCTTGACCAGCGGCGCGGCTAGGCGCGCGATACGTTCGTACGCGCGCAGGCCGGCGTCCAGTGCCTGTCTGGATGGTGCAAAAGCAGGCGGGTCGCAGATTACGACATCGAATGTCTCGCCCTCGTCTGCCAATGCCGCAAGCACATCAAACGCGTCGCCCTGTCGGGTGGAATAACGATCGGCAAAACCAGACTCCTGGGCGCCTTTGTTGGCCAATTCCAGTGCGGCGGCAGATCCATCTACCGAGATCGCCTGCCCTGCACCGCCTGCCAGCATGGCCAGGGCGAACCCGCCCACATGGCTAAAAACATCCAGCACCCGCGCACCCGGCTGCACCAGCCTTGCGGCAAAGGCGTGGTTGGGACGCTGGTCGTAGAACAAACCCGTCTTTTGGCCGCCTGTCAGATCGGCCAAATATGTCGCTCTGTTCATTGGGACCGGCAGCGGCTCTTGTGGTGCCTGCCCATGCAGGGTCAAGCTCAGGTCATCGAGCCCTTCCAGGCTGCGGGTTCGTCCCGATGCGTTTTTCAGGACGACGGTCACCCCGGTGACCTTCACCAGTGCGTTTACGATCTGTTCAAGATGTGTTTCGGCCCATGCTGCATTGGGCTGTATCACGCACGCGTGCCCAAAGCGGTCGATGATGACGCCCGGAAAGCCATCTGCTTCGGCGTGTATCAAGCGATAGTATGGCGCGTCGAACAAGCGCTCACGCATTTCCAAAGCCCGCGCCAGCCTAGCCTCGAACCAGTCGGCATCAAGGATTGCGGCCGGATCACGGTCCAGAACGCGGCACATGATTTTGGATGTCGGATTCACGGCAACGAGCGCAACGGGATTACGATTGTCGTCCTCGAGCACAGCCAACGCACCCGCCGGAATTTTGCGCGTTCGACGATCCGTCACAATGTCGTTTGCATAAACCCACGGAAAGCCATGGCGCACACCGCGCGCGTTGGCCTTGGGTTTCAGGCGGACTCGGGGGCGTTCGATGGAAGGTGCTTCGGTCATGGCCGCTCTCATAGTCCTGATGCAGCCGATGCGAAACCCCCTGCTTGGGTCACGCTACTAACCACGCGGGCGCGATCGCCATCCACCCCGACGTTTTGGGGCCTTGGCCGATTGCATTCCATCACTCAGAACCTGCGTCATCGGATGGTCCGGCGCCTCTGCGGAATAGGCCAGATGCAGATCCTTCAGGGCAGAGGACTGATCCCGGTCATCCGGCAGGCTGAGCGCCCAGTCCAGAAAAATGCTGCGGCACTCGGGCGCGCCGATTCCTTCGATGCGATAAGCCTCGCGGATCAACCCTTTGGGATCGTTGGGATCATTGCTGCGCGCCATTTCTGCCCTCCTCAACCGCTGCCTCAATCAGTGAGGCCGCCGTGGTATAATTGTCCTGCAGCGCCACCTGAAGCTCTTCGATACGTTCGAAGCCGGTGGCCCTGCACAAAAAGGCCGCCCCCCCTTCGCCGATCTTGTCCGCCTCGATCACCTTGCCGGACAAAAGCCGTGCCGCGCTTTGTACCGACCAACATAGATCATAGCAGTCTTTGAGGGTTTGAGCCTGTGCGACGTCAAACAGCCCGGCTGCGACCGCACCATCCAGACCGGAATGAACGTCACGTTCGGGTCGGCCAGCCAACAGGGCTCCGGTTTCGGCGATCAATTCGATGTCCAGCAAGCGGCCAGAGCCGGTTTTGGCATCCCAAACCCCTGCCGGCGATTTTGCGGCGGCCAGACGGTCGCGCATCTCGGCCACTTCGCGCAGAACCTTATGCTTGTCCCGCGTGCGCGAAAGGAATCTGACGCGGAACTCTTCGATATCCGATGCAAGCCCCTCATCCCCGGCGACCACATGCGCCCGCGTCAGGGCCAGATGTTCCCAAACCCAGGCTTCTTCCTGCTGGTAGTGGGTAAAGCTGGCCCAGCTGGTTGCAACTGGCCCCTGATTGCCGGACGGACGAAGCCGCATATCGACTTCGTACAGCCGCCCCTGAGACATTGGCGCCGAAAGCGCCGTGATCAGGGCTTGGGTGAACCGTGCATAGTAGGTTCTTGTTGCAAGCGGGCGCGGACCGTCCGACATATCCTGATCCAGCGGATCATAAATCACGATCATGTCCAGATCGGACTGCGAGTTGATCCGCCCGGCCCCGAGCGATCCCATTCCCAGAACCGCGGCCCCGCGACCAGGCATTGGCCCGTGTTTGCGAGCAAATTGGGCAACCACACAGGGTAGAACAGCAGCAATAACGGCCTGTGCAAGCTCGGCATATTGTCTGCCGGCCTCGGCCCCGTCGATAAGCCCGCGCAAGTGGTGCACACCGATGCGAAAGTGCCATTCCTTGCACCAGCGCCGGGCCATATCCAGCTGGGTTTCGTAGTCCTGTTCTGCGGCAAGTGCTTCGGACAACTCGGACTGCAAGGTCACCTGCCCCGGCCAATCGGCAAAAAATCCACCGCCGATCACTGCATCGAAGACAGACGAGTTGCGTGACAAATGTGCCGCAAGTGCGTGCGAGGTTCCCACGATATCGACCAGCAGGTCGATAAGTTGCGTGTTGGCCTCGAACAGTGAAAACAGCTGTACCCCCGCAGGCAACCCCGCAAGGAAGCCATCAAGGGCCAGCAATGCCTCGTCTGGCTTTGCGGTTTTTGCAAGCCGGGACAGCAACTCTGGTTTCAGACGTTCGAATATCCGCGCGCCACGCTGCGAACGCAGGGCCGGATAGGTTGGCCAACGCGCAAGAACGCTTGCATCAAAGGTCACCTCTTGCGCCGGAATGGGTGTGGGCCCTGGACCAGGGGCAAAAAAGCCTTCTGTCAGCTCATGAACTTCGGTCAAACGATGCTTGAGATCGGTTATCAGCTTTTCCCGGTCGGTGCCCATCAAACACGCGATCCGTTCGATCCCGTCTTCGGACTGTGGAACCTTGTGCGTCTGCGCGTCGTGCACCATCTGAATGCGGTGTTCGACCTCGCGATGAGCGCGGTAGTGATCGGTTAGCTTCGATGCAACGTCTTCCGGCACCCACCCCTTTCCGGCCAGCGCAGCCAGCCCGTCCACGGTCCCCCGGACGCGCAGATCAGGGTCGCGGCCTCCTGCGATCAACTGGCGGGTCTGGGTAAAGAACTCGATCTCACGTATCCCGCCTTGCCCCAGCTTCATGTCGTGGCCCGGTATCGACAACGCCCCGCCGGTTCCTTTGTTCTCGCGAATGCGCAGACGCATGTCATGAGCATCCTGAATGGCTGCAAAATCCAGATGCCGACGCCATACGAACGGGCGCAGTGCCTCAAGAAAACGCGCCCCGGCCGCGAGGTCACCCGCGCAGGGGCGCGCCTTGATATAGGCGGCGCGTTCCCATGTTCGCCCAAGACTTTCATAGTAACGTTCCGCTGCTTCTGTCGCCAGACAGACCGGAGTTACTGCCGGATCGGGGCGCAGTCGCAGATCAGTGCGGAATACATAACCATCAGCCGTTTTGTCGCTTAGCGTTGCGCAGAAATTGCGTGTCGCACGCACCATGCCCTGCCGCGCTTCGTAAAAGTCATCGGGATCGAACCGGGTCTCGTCGAACAGCACGATCAGATCGATGTCCGAGCTGTAGTTCAGCTCATGCGCGCCCATCTTGCCCATGGCAAGGATCACCATACCGCCCGCAGTATCGACATCTTCTTCGGTCAAACCGGGCAACTTGCGGCGCCGGATCAGGTTCGCAATCTCGGATTTGGCTGCCACATCCGCCGCTAAGGCCCCGAAATCAGTCAGGATCGCCGTCACCTTCTCCAGCGGCCATGCACCCGCCAAATCCGCTAGTGCCGTCAGCAATGCCATCCGACGTTTCGCCTGACGCAACCCCGGTTTCAACTGCTCCGGCGGCAACACCCGGGCCGCTTCCATAACCGCCGCCATGGCCAAGTCCGGCTGCGCCAAAGCTTCGGGCAGCCACGCCGCCTCGTGCTCGATCAGTCCTTTGAGGTATGGGCTTGATCCAGCTGCACCAGCTATCAGTTCACTCTGCTCGGGTGTCAGATTTGGTACCAATTTGCGCGCGTCTTCTCCCAGCGAGACATCGAAGGGGCGCGGCAGTCGGGAAATGGCAAGATATCCGGTCATGCCCGCAGGTTGTGCATTGCCAGACTGCAACGTCAATGGGGCAAACCTGTCATCCTTCGGTAACGGGCGTATCCTGACTGAAGGTATTCAGCCAATGCTCTCCGCGTCGTTCCCAAAGCGAGGAAATGAGCATGGTTTCCCACTCACTGGCACCCGGACGTAGATAGTCCGCCCGGTAAGACAAAAGTACGGCGTCTGCCGACAGGACCCTCAGTTTTGTCTCGCTTAACCGGAATTCGGCCATTGTAGGCGCGTCGGCAAACTGCCCTACATGTTCGTCCCTGTTGGCGAACCCGCTGGGGTAGACACCCAGAAAATCAGGGCTAAGCAAGGCACGATCGGTGGTCGCATCCCCTTCGACCAGCGCCCTCCACACCCGCTTTTCAAGCTTGAGGATTTCGTCGTTTGACGGGGCGGTTTTGTAGTCACTGATATCCATTGTCATTTGACACCTATTGTTACAGTAACCCTGAACAGGCCGGATGATGTAGGAAGCACGCAGGCGGGTGTTTACGATAAGGTTTCAACGGAAACTCCTGCGATTCTAGCCTCATTCAACCTATTGCGTTTCAAATGGCCTTTAAACCGGCGTTATCGGGAATATCGGAATATCTATAGGCCCGAACAATGCAAATCCCGGGACAAACAGATCATTGAGGAAACTACAGCAGAGGTTGCTTGAAGACCTCGCGCCGTCTCTTTGGAGACAACGCTATATGGGATGGCTTGAGTGTCTGTCCTGCCAGCGCGGTAAAACGCCAAAGTGCGATCCATTTGTCTGTTAATATTCTGCCTGCTTCTTGTTCAACCACCCCAATCTGCATAGGCTTTGTTCATGTGTGGAAAGTATGCAGCCGGACACCTGACACAGCGCGAAATGCTGGCGATTTTGGAGTATTTTCTGGACGGGAAAATCTCTCCTCATCTGCCCAATCCCCCTCCTTCAGGAGGATACAATGTTTCGCCCACCAATCAGGTCAGTATGGTCCGCTGGGATGGCAATAGCGCCGAGCTTACATCGGCCCGCTGGCAAATCAGAGACCCTCGTAGCAAGAAGCCCCTGATCAATTCCAAAATCGAGAACGTTGAATTTTGGCGTGACTACTGGGACAACGGTCGCTGCCTCATCCCTGCAATTGGTTATTATGAATGGCCAAAGGATCAGGGCCACGATTGCCCTGTGTTCGTAACAGTAAAGCGCAATTCCCCTACGATGTTCTTTGCGGGATTCTATCGGACAAAGGACGGTAGCCACAGTTGCAGCATTATGACCCGCAAGCCCAGTTCTCAGATCGCTCACATCCACAGCCGGATGCCGGTCATTTTGACGCCCGAAGAGATAGAAAATTGGCTAAAAGGCGTCACAACCCCAACGGAAGCGCAGGAAACACTTGGAACGAAATACGAAGGCCGGTTCGAGTATCATACTGTAAAGCCGATCAAATCGGGTGCGGAAGGCCAGGAATTGCTGGAACAATATACGCCACCTGTTCAGACTAAATTCGAATTCTGAACTGGCTGGCTGCAAACATCGGTATCAGGTTTTGAAAGAAGCCCCAGCGCTACTTCCGGCAAAAATGCACCCGATCCCTGCCAGCTCTGGTCAAAGCTGCGCCATTCCACAATGTAAATCTTTTTCACATTACCCCTTGCAACCTGAAACCACGCGCCCCATCTAGATCAATGTGAAAGGCATTTACATCAACCTGGAGAAACCCAATGACCGCACTGTCCGAACCTGCCACTCCTGCAAATCCGGGATGGCTTTATCGTTCCGAAGCCTGGCTTGACAGCAAGGGCAAAGGCGCATGGATCGCCGCGATGGTCCTCGGCTTTGTATTCTTCTGGCCCGTCGGTCTGGCCCTTCTTGCCTATATGATCTGGAGCAAACGTATGTTCAGCAAGTCCTGCAGCCGCCGCAAATCCTGGCAAAGCCACATGAGCGCCATGAAGCCATCCGGCAACAGCGCATTTGACGCCTACAAGTCGGATACTCTGGCCCGGCTCGAGCGCGAACAACAGGAGTTCGAAGCGTTCCTGCGCCGTCTGCGTGAAGCCAAGGACAAGGCCGAATTCGACGAATTCATGGAAGAGCGCGCGCGTGCGAACCACGAAGATGAAGGTGAGCGCAAAGACGACGCCTGATAAACAGTCGCCCTGCCCCGCCCCGGTGCAGGGCATTTCCCAAATACAGAACCGGACTATCTGACATGAGGCATTTGCCCGACCCCGATCGCCAGCCCGAATTCTACCAGTCTGTCGCGTTCAAACGCTTCTTCGCCTGGATTTTCGATGTCGCGTTCATCTCATTGCTCTGCGTGGTGGCCGTCATCATGACCGTAGGGCTGGGCCTGTTTTTCGTAGCCCTCATCTATATGGTTGTTAGTTTCACCTATCGCGTTGTTACCATTGCCAATGGCTCGGCAACGCTTGGTATGCGGTTCATGGGGATCGAACTCCGCGACGCCTTTGGCGCTCGCATGGACACCGGCAAGGCCATCGCTCACACTGCCGGGTATTTTATCAGCATGGCGTTTCCCGTCATTCAGGTGGTCTCGGTGATCATGATGATGACAAGCGCGCGATGCCAGGGGCTGACAGACGCCTTCCTTGGTACCGTCATGTTAAATCAACGCGCTATAGCCTGAACCGGCATGTGAATCACTTGGCGGGTCCCGAAACCGTTGTTATCATCCTGACAGGAAACACGGGATCTGCATGCGACACACGCTGCCAATAGCGCCACAATTCTATGTGACGGCCCCACAGCCCTGCCCCTATCTTGAGGGCCGGATGGAAAGAAAGCTGTTCACGGCACTACAGGGCGAAGGTGCGGAACGACTGAACAACTCTTTGTCGCAACAAGGGTTTCGACGATCTCAGAATGTTCTCTACCGCCCGTCCTGCGCAGATTGCGCGGCGTGCCTGTCCGCCCGGATTGACGTGTCCAAATTCCGCCCCACCAAAAGCCAGAAACGCGCAGCCAGACGCAACGCATATCTGGAACGGCGCGCAACATCGCCTTGGGCCACCGATGATCAGTTCGAATTGTTCCGTCGCTATCTAGATGTCCGCCACGCTGACGGCGGAATGGCGGATATGGACGTGTTCGAGTTCGCTGCAATGATCGAAGAAACACCAATCCGCAGCCGCGTCGTGGAGTATTCCGACACCCGAACCGGCGACCTGATCGCCGTCAGTCTGACCGATGTACTCGAGGACGGCCTCAGCATGGTCTACTCCTTCTACGACCCGCTACAGCCGCAGAATTCACTCGGCACCTACATGATCCTGGACCACATCGACATCGCCCGCGAAGCCGGGCTGCCGTACGTCTATTTGGGCTACTGGGTGCCCGGCAGCCCAAAGATGGGTTACAAGGCAAAGTTCGCCGGGCTTGAAGTTTATATGAACAACGCCTGGCAAAGCGTCCCGAATCCCGAAAGGTTTTCCCGCACCTCCAGCCACCCGCTCTCGACGGCACCTATTGCCGAGCAGGTCGCCAACATACAACTCCCTGACAGACATCCAACCAAAGGCTGATCCCGCATGCAGCAAAGCCTTTACGCCGTCACTCTGGTAGTGCCGGACTATGACGACGCGATCTCGTTCTATGTCGGGACACTGAATTTCTCACTGGATCAGGATCTGGACCTTGGCGGCGGCAAACGCTGGGTCCGCGTGACACCGCCGGGATCAAGCAATGGCTCGTTGATCCTGGCACTGGCTGACGGGGCTGATCAGCAGGCAGCCATCGGAAATCAAACCGGAGGGCGCGTAGGTTTTTTCCTGTCCACTGACGATTTCGCCCGCGATCACTCTACGATGCTGGCCAAAGGTGTTCATTTCGAGGAGGAACCGCGCCACGAGCCCTACGGTACGGTCGCAGTCTGGCGCGACCCTTTCGGTAACCGTTGGGATTTGATCCAGTTCGCCTGAAACTCTTCCTTTCGCCCAAAATATCCCGGGGATGAATTGGCCATCAGGCCAAGAAGGGGCAGCGCCCCTTCGCGCCCAAACGAAAAAAAAGGGGGCCATCTGGCCCCCTTTTCAATTTGATATCAGCGATCCCAGATCAGTTCGGAATCAACTCGGGAACGATCGTCACGATTGTCGGGAACAACCACAGGATCGCGATCCCGACCACCTGAATGATCACGAAAGGAATGATCCCTCGATAGATATGCCCGGTCGTGACCTCTTTGGGTGCCACACCGCGCAGATAGAACAGCGCAAACCCGAACGGTGGTGTCAGGAACGAAGTCTGCAGGTTCACCGCAACCATGATCGTCACCCATTTCGGATCAAACGACCCGCCATAGATGACCGGTCCCACAATCGGGATGACGATATAGATGATCTCGAGGAAATCCAGCACGAAGCCAAGGACAAAAAGCACGAGCATCACGATCAGGAAAACCGTGAACTCATTGTCAAAGCTCTTCAGGAATTGCTGGA
Source organism: Ruegeria sp. CF5 (assembly GCF_056537325.1). Classification (NCBI taxonomy): domain Bacteria; kingdom Pseudomonadati; phylum Pseudomonadota; class Alphaproteobacteria; order Rhodobacterales; family Roseobacteraceae; genus Ruegeria; species Ruegeria sp. CF5. Next base: position 267,501 of record NZ_JBQFRI010000002.1, read on the forward strand.
TATAGTGCTCTCCCCCGAAAGAGATCACCACAAGGTTCAGCAGCTGCGACCCGATCAGAATGGTAAAGACCATCGACGTGACCTTGGCGGTTTCACGTACGACCGGCGTCAGAACACCACTTGCAAACAGCACCCAGCACCCGAAGATCAGCCCGAACAAAGCGTACAGATATGTGGCATAGGCCAGTACGAACGCGATCCACGTTTCGACCGTGACGCCGCCCTGATTGATCCGCAGGTCAAAGTTCACCCCGATCAGCAAGCAGATGATGATGGCGAATGTAGACCAGATGATGACCTTGCCCGAACGCCCCTGATCCTGAAGCTTGCGATACGCTGCCAGCATGATGGCCCCACCTGCCCCAAGCGCCGCTGCAGGCGTCGGATTGGTGATACCGCCCAGGATCGACCCCAGAACGGCAATGATCAGGACCAGTGGCGGAAAGACGACACGGATCAGATCATTCGTTGCACAACGGGCTGCGGCTTCCCTGCAGCCATAAAGCGCAAGCAGGGCAGGCAACGCCAGAATAACGAACGTAGCACCCGAGGATGTCAGCGGTGTCACCAGCAGAATGTCGGCCAGCAGGACCAGCAACAATCCGATACCGCCCAAGATAAGCGGTTGCGGTGAACGCGAAGGGGCGATGCCACGGCCGAGAACAAGCGTCAGACCAAGCAATACGACGAAGACGGCAACGCCTGTGCCAATCGGTGCGGCTCCGGCAATTTTTGCCTCACGGGCTGCCGTGATTTCTTCCTCGCTCAGTCTCTGCGATTGCGACACTCCGCCCGCCGCGTCGATCTGTTCCTGCTCGGCCACGGCCTGATCCCAGGCCGACTGACCGTGCAGTTCGATCATGGACGCCTGACATTCAGCGGATACGTTCGTGCGCAGGGATGCCCCTTCGGAAATGTCCGAGAACCCCGAAACCGAGACATCCTGACTGCCGATCAGACCGACACTGCCCATCAGAACTGCGCCAACGATCAGGCCCACGGGTGCAGCCAGCAACCATGTCAGCCCTTCGGCGCGGGTGATCGGCTCACCACTGCCGCCGGACATGGCAACTGCCGGTGCTTTTTCCGGGTTCAGCATCGCATAGCCAAAGGCGTAAAGCGCATAAAGCAGTGCCAGCATGATGCCCGGCAGCAGCGCGGCCTGAAACAGCGTACCCACGGACACAACCGCAGGCTCACCCAGATAGGTCAGCGCATCCGAACATCCCGCCTCGACCGCGCGGGTTTCCTGCGCCGTCGAATACAGATCGCCTGCCAGCGTCCCCAGCAGAACGATAACGATGGACGGTGGAATGATCTGCCCCAGCGTACCTGACGCGGCAATGACCCCGGTTGCCAGTTCCGGTGAATAGTTGTTGCGCAACATCGTCGGCAGGGCCAACAGACCCATCGTGACAACGGTCGCGCCCACGATGCCGGTCGATGCCGCAAGGAACGCGCCCACGACCACAATGGAAACGGCCAAACCGCCCGGCAGCGGGCCAAATACACGCGCCATTGTCGTCAGCAGATCATTGGCGATCTTGGACCGTTCCAACGTGATGCCCATCAGAACAAACATCAGAACCGCCAAAAGTGTCTCGATGGATTGCCCTGCCAGCACCCGTTCGTTCATACGGTTCACGATGAACGATACGTTGCGGTCCAGCGCGGTTTCCCATCCCGACACGAATACCGGTTCGGCTATTCTTGGCAAATCCGGGTATCGGAACACGGATATGACATCTGGTTTGACGCCCGAATTCACAACATCCCGATAGGCCTGCGAACTCGTGTCTATCGCCTGATGTATAAGCAGCCCGGCGCTGTCCAGTGCAGCGATAATCCCGAACGAGATGATCCCGGCACCGCCGATGGCGAAAGCCACCGGGAACCCGGATAGGATACCGCCGAAAAGGCAGAAAAATACGATAATGAGGCCGATTTCGACGCCATCAAGTCCGAATAGCATTGTCTTGGTCTCCGTCCTTAATGTGCGCCTTCATAGGCTTCTTCGCCCTCGCCAAGGCTATCCTTGTCGAGGTATTTACCGGCACTTTCGGGCCCTTCCACATATTCCAGATACGACCGGTACAGGAACGCAATTGCGTGCAGGAACACCATGCCGGCGAACGCCACCAGCAGTATCTTGAACAGGAAGTAGCCATTAAAGCCGTTGGGGCTGAACCCGATGGTTTCGACGTTCCAGCGCAACGCGCGGGACTTCATAACCAGCCGGTCCAGGGTATCGCTTGCGGATGGTTTCGGCACAATCAGGTGCCGCCACATGAAGTACCAACCGTACATCCATGTCAGCACAGCCATGGGCATCATGAAGAACACCGACCCCAGCATGTCGACCACCCGTTTGCCCCGGTGGCTGAGCCCCGCATAGATCAGGTCGACGCGAACATGGCCGCCCTGAACAAAGGTGTAGGTGACGCACAGGCAAACGACCATGGCATTGTACAGCTTCAGTTCTTCGGCATACCAGCTGATGTCCATTTGGAACGGAATACCCAGACCAAATGCCATATCGGGCCGGGCAAAAACACGCTGCATGAAAACGATGACGATTTGCTGGATCACCATCAACAGGCCCGCCCATGCGAAAAAGCGGCCGGTGGTGTTGGCAAATCCTTCCAGCCCGCGGACCATGCCCCACATGAAATTCCGATAGTACAGGCCGATGGCCGTCAGAACCAGAAACAGGGTGAAGACCACAAAGAAGAACTCGACAGATCCGCCATAGTAGACAAAGCGCATGATCGCCTCTTTGTCCGACCAGTTCAGCCAGAGCTGCGGATGCGTGATGGCGTATCCGAAATTATAGAAGGCCTCGGCGATGTTCTGAACGAACCAGATCAGTCCGTTCCATAGGGCGCCGAAGAAGGAGATACCGTTATCGTCCTGCATTTTGTCCCCGGTTCGTCAGTTGCTATGCTTATGTTAGCGGACTTTTCCAATCCGTGCATGTGCAACAGGAAAAGCTCCCCCGCGGTTGCGGGGGAACCAAAGTGCTACAAGATCGGCGATCAGCCGCGAACGCGGTCGCGCTGTCCGGTATAAACACCCGACGACATGTTCAGCCAAGCAGACGACGCGGCCATCGATTCCATGGCGCTGTCGTTGATCTTCTTGAACAGCTCGTCGCCCATGTTCTCGTCCAGAACTTCCTGGCTGGCCTTGCCGAACGCATCCCAGACGCTGTCCGGGAATTCCAGAACCTTGACGCCGCCCGCCTGTAGACGCTGCAGGGCTGCACCGTTGTTGGCCAGGAACTGTGCCAGGTTCCACTGGTGGCATTCGCCAGCCGCGATCTCGATGATCTTCTGCTGAGCAGGTGTCAGGCTTTCGAATACTTCGCGGTTGGTCGCCAGCGACAGACCTGCACCCGGCTCGTGGAAGCCAGCGGTGTAGTAGGTCTTGGTGATTTCCTGGAAGCCTGCTTTTTCGTCGGCCCACGGACCGATCCACTCGGTTCCGTCGATCGCGCCGGACGACAACGCCTGATACACTTCCGAACCCGGAATGTTCTGAACCGACGCGCCCAGTTTGCCCAGTGCCTTGCCGCCCAGACCCGGCATACGGAACTTCAGGCCGTTGAAGTCTTCGGGGCCATTGATCTCTTTCGAGTACCAGCCGCCAGCCTGCGCACCGGTGTTACCGGCCAGGAATGATTTCAGGCCAAAGATCTGACCCAGTTCATCATGCAGTTCTGCACCACCGGCATGATAGTACCAGTTGACCATTTCCTGCGCGGTCATGCCGAACGGAACAGCGGTGAAGAAGGCATAGCCCGGGTGCTGACCAACAAAGTAGTAGTCGGCCGCGTGATACATATCCGCTTGGCCCGACGACACCGCGTCAAACACTTCAAACGCGCCAACCAGTTCGCCTGCAGCCTTGATATCAACGGTCAGGTTGCCGTCCGACATGGTGGTGATGCTGTCGGCGCAACGCTGCGCGCTGTCGAACACCCCGGCCAGACCACGACCCCAGGACGTAACCATGGTCAGCGTGCGCTTACCCTGCGCATACGCCGGAGCGGCCAGCGAGGTCGCCGCAGCAGCCGAGCCGCCGATTGCGGATGTTTTCAAAAATGAACGACGATCCATGTGAGTGATCCTCCCCTACACAATTCTATTGCCCGGATGTGCTCCGGGTCAGTCGTTTCCAGTGCGCGCCAGCCTAATGACGGAGTCGTGAATGTGAATACCAAGTACTGCGTAGACGGATCGGTTTTTTGACAGAAACGAATGAACCATGTCCATTTTTCCCGGACTTACGATGCAACACTCACGCGGAATGGTCGCCGTGATCTATTCCTTTTGCAATTTCGCCCCGGCTTGCGTAACGATTCGGACATGCGTCCACTCCGCGATATGATTTCACTCACATACGCCCAGAAGCTGTCGCTTGTGGCTGCGATTCCGCTGGTGGCTGCGGTGGCTGCCATCGCTGTGATGGTGACCTACGAAGCCCGCGCCACTGCTGACCGCGAAATCAAGGCGCTGGAACGCAGGCTGATCGAAGCCAAGAAAGAAGAATTGCGAAACTATGTGACCCAGGCACGCAATGGGTTTGCCTATATCTATGGTCGCGCCGCGCCGGATGATGAGATCGCCAAGAACCTTGTCACGCAAATCCTTTCGGCGATGATCTATGGCAAGGACGGGTTCTTTTTTGTCTACGACTATGACGGCACCAACCTTGTCAGCCCCCGCCAGACCGAATTCATCAACCGCAACTGGGAAGGTTTGACCGACAGCAACGGTACACCGGTCGTGGATGAGTTTCTTCGTCTGGCACGGCAAGGCGCAGGCTGGCACAGCTTCATGTGGCAAAAGCCCTCGACCGGGGACGAGGCGATGATGATTGCCTATGTGGTGGGGTTGCAGGATTGGCGATGGGCCGTAGGGACAGGCGTTTTCATCGACGACATCGTGGCCACCGTGGCTAATGCCCGCGCCGAGGTCGAGGCGCGGGTGCGGCGCACGTTCCTTTATATCGGCGGCATCGTTCTGGCCGCGCTTCTGATCGTGTTCGTTTCGGGAATGCTATTGAATTTCCGCGAGCGCAGACTGGCCGACGCCAAACTCAAGGAACTGACCCAGCGCGTATTTGATGCGCAGGAAGAAGAACGGGGCCGCGTTGCCCGTGAATTGCATGACGGCATCAGCCAGATTCTGGTTGGCGTACGCTATGCGCTGGACAATGCCCGCCGCAGACTACAGCGCGGGGACGATGGTGGTGCGCGTGACCCTCTCGACAAGGGGATCGACAATCTGGGCTCGGCCATCACCGAGGTGCGCCGCATTAGCCGCGACCTGCGTCCCGGCGTTCTGGACGATCTGGGACTGGGTCCTGCGTTGAAGGCGCTGACCGACGATTTTCGCGAACGCACCGGGATCGAAACCGAATTCACTACCGTCGTATTCCGCAACCGGCTGGATCAGGACGCCAAGATTGCGCTCTACCGCATTGCACAAGAAGCGCTGACGAATATCGAACGTCACTCTGGCGCCACCCGTGTCACGATCGATCTGCGCGGCCACAAAAGGGGCGCAACCATGCGGATCACCGATAACGGCCGCGGGTTACGCCGCAGGCTGGGAGAAATCACTCCGGGGATCGGCCTGCGAAACATGCAGGAAAGGATCGAACAGCTTGACGGATCGCTGCGCATTCTGTCATCACGCGGCGCGCAAAGTGGTACGGTAATCGAGGCCAGCCTGCCGCTAAGCCGCCTTCTGCCGCCGCAGGAAGATGCCACACCCAAAGGAAAGGCCGGTTCATGATGTCCGATACGGTTCGTGTCCTTATCGTTGATGACCACCCGATGGTGGCCGAGGGTATTCAGTCGATACTGGAAAGCTATGATGACATCCGGGTCGTCGGAACCCTTGGCACCGGTCAGGAAGCGGTGGATCAGGTCGAGGCGCTGCGCCCGGACGTCATCCTGATGGATCTGAACATGCCCGGCCTTGGCGGCCTTAGCGCGACCGAGATCATCCTTGAACGCCTGCCCGACACGCGCATCCTGATTTTGTCGATGCACGACAGTCCCGAATATATCTCGACCGCGCTCAGCCATGGCGCCAAAGGTTATGTTCTCAAGGACGTTCCTACCGAGGAAATCAAACAGGCCATTGATGCAGTGATGCAGGGCGAGCGGTACCTGTGCACCGGGGCCAGCGGCTCACTTGAACCCAAAGGCGACAGCACACGCGAGGCATTGACGGGCCGCGAACAGACGATCCTGCTGCAACTGGCACAGGGCAAATCCAACAAGGAAGTGGCGAATGCACTCGATATCTCGGTGCGTACCGTCGAAACCCATCGCAAGAACATCAAGCGGAAGCTGGGCATTTCTTCGACGGCCGGTCTGACCCGCTATGCGATGGAGCACGGAATGCTTCAGGGAACAGGCGTTGGATTCTGACCCGCCCATTCGTTTGGCAATCAACAGCGACACCTTCGCCTGCACTTCACAGCAACGATCAGTGACGGGCTGACGCGGCTCAATCCAACAGTTGATCTCCGCGCAACCCTTCACGCTCATAATGATGGGGCAGCACGCGACCATAAAGCTGCTTGGTCCTCTCGACCCCGCCACACATGCCTTCCGTCTCAACAAACGAGAAAATACCAACATACCGCTTTTGGGCGCCGGAAACCGGCTTGACCCGGTGCAGCGCGTAGCGGCCCTTGAAAATCTGCAGATCGCCGGGATTCAGGGTCAGCTGGCGCACCTTTGCCATGTTTCCCTGCAGGATCGAGGTCACCCCAGGGAAATTCTCGTCCTCGGAACTGCGCAGGTTTGAGGCATATTCGAACTCTCCCCCCTCCTCTCCGTTTTGGATCGCCAGTGTCACGGTGAAGTTGTTGGTATCAAAATGCCACGGAAACCCCTGCCCCTCTTCTACGACATTGATAATGACATCCGCCAACGGGTCATCATATCGAAAGAACCGGTTTTCGGGCTCATCCAGCGCGGTGCGGATGAACGGCATAAAGCCTTCGTATTCATAGATTCGCCGCAACGGGCTGGATTTCGGGAAATTGTCTGCGGGAACAAAAGCATTTGAACGGTCAAAGAACTGGCGCACCGGATGGGATGGCGCCAGCGATGGATTATCCTTGCTGAAATATGCATTGGTCCGGTTGAAAGATCGATGCGCCTTGGACGCGACAGCGTCGGCTTCTTTGACTAGCTGCCCGACACCTGTTTCATGCACGAAACCGGGCAATACAGCACAACCATCATCTTCCAGTTCGCGTCTCAGGTCAGCGATCAGCCTGACATAGGCCGGCGAACCTAGCCTGTCGATTGGATAACGCCCCAAATCAATAAGGTCCTGCATCATAATCCGCACTCCATATTCAACCAATCTCGGATCAGCGTGAACTGTGTGAGCGGTAACTTCAGGTCAATTTCGGACATTGCGCTGACGGTTTTGAACCATCGCGGCATTCCCGGATCAAATTTACGAGGGGTCATTTCCCGGATATTCCCAGCATGCGGCAATCTGCGCAATAAAATGTCGCAAAATCCACCGCTCCAGACAGGAAATTTACACGATTGACGGTTGACGCCCCCTGCCCCCGCTCATAATGTCCCCTCCAGCAAAAAGGAGCCTCTGGCGATGAACACGCTAGTCGTAATCGTAGGAACCTCGCGCATGGGCCGGTGACGGTGAACCATAATCGAACCCATGCGCCTCCGAAAAATCGGGGGCTTTTTTTTATGCTGAATGCAAGACACATGTCGCGAACGGAGCAAAGCAGATGACACGTGAGATGACCGGCGCAAAGATGGTGGTTCAGGCCCTCAAGGATCAGGGCGTGGACACGGTATTCGGGTATCCCGGTGGCGCCGTGCTGCCGATCTATGATGAGATCTTTCTGCAAAACGACATCCGTCACATTCTGGTGCGCCACGAACAGGGTGCGGTACACGCAGCCGAAGGTTATGCCCGCTCAACCGGCAAACCCGGCGTGGCGCTTGTGACATCCGGCCCCGGCGCGACGAATGCGGTGACCGGATTGACCGACGCGTTGATGGATTCGATCCCGATCGTGGTTCTGACCGGTCAGGTTCCGACATTCATGATCGGGTCCGACGCCTTTCAGGAGGCGGACACCGTTGGCATTACCCGCCCCTGCACCAAGCACAACTGGCTGGTTAAGGACACCGACTCTCTGGCCGAGACGCTTCACGAGGCTTTCCACGTGGCAACCGCAGGTCGACCCGGCCCGGTTCTGATCGACATCCCCAAGGATGTACAGTTCGCGACCGGCGAATACTCCTCTCCGAAGCCGTCGGTTTCGCACTACCAACCAGTCGTCAAAGGTGACCTGGAAGAGATCACCGAACTTGTCGCGGCCATGGAAACGGCAAAGAAGCCCGTGTTCTACACAGGTGGCGGCGTGATCAATTCGGGCAAGGCCGCCAGCCAGCTTCTGTGCGAGCTTGTAGACTCAACCGGTTTTCCGGTCACATCAACCCTGATGGGGCTTGGAGCATATCCGGCATCGGGCGAAAACTGGCTTGGTATGCTGGGAATGCATGGCCTGTATGAGGCCAATATGGCGATGCACGATTGCGATTTGCTGATCAACGTCGGCGCCCGTTTCGACGACCGGATTACCGGCCGGATCGACGCCTTTTCACCCAACTCGAAGAAGGCGCATATCGACATCGATCCGTCCTCGCTCAACAAGGTGATCCGTGTGGATATCCCGATTGTCGGCGACGTTGCACATGTGCTTGAGGACATTCTGAAGGTCTGGAAATCGCGCGGACGCAAGACCGACGCGACCAGCGTTAAGGAATGGCAGGCGCAGATCGCGGACTGGCGCAAGGTGAACTGCCTTGCCTACACCAACAGCGAAAAGTCCATCAAACCGCAATATGCCTTGCAGCGGCTGGAAGAGCTGACCAAAGGTCATGACCGCTATGTCACGACCGAGGTTGGGCAGCATCAGATGTGGGCGGCGCAGTTTCTTGGTTTCGAGGATCCGAACCGCTGGATGACGTCGGGCGGATTGGGCACCATGGGCTATGGGTTCCCGGCTTCGATCGGTGTGCAAATGGCACATCCGGATGCGCTGGTGATCAACGTCGCTGGTGAAGCTTCGTGGTTGATGAACATGCAGGAAATGGGCACCGCCGTTCAGTACCGCCTGCCCGTGAAGCAGTTCATTCTGAACAACGAACGCCTTGGCATGGTGCGCCAGTGGCAGGAACTGCTGCATGGCGAGCGCTATTCGCATTCATGGTCCGAAGCCTTGCCGGATTTCGTTAAACTCGCCGAAGCGTTTGGCGCCAAGGGTATCTGCATCAGCGATCCGGCTGATCTGGACGACGCCATCATGGAAATGATCAACTATGACGGTCCGGTCATTTTCGACTGTCTGGTTGAAAAGCATGAAAACTGCTTCCCGATGATCCCGTCAGGCAAAGCCCATAACGAGATGCTTCTGGGCGAGGCCGAAACGCAGGGCGTGATTCAGTCCGGCGGCGCGGTTCTGGTTTAACAAAATTCGACGAATTTTGTCGGGCGCCCGATGCGCCCGACACTCTCAGGATGATGAAAGGGACATAAATGTCTGCCCTACATATCAAAAAAGGCTCCACCCGCCATTCCGCCTATAACCTACGTCCAACGTTTTCCGATGTGCAGGAACAGCACACGATTGCCGTTCTGGTAGAAAACGAACCGGGCGTTCTGGCCCGTGTAATCGGCCTGTTTTCCGGCCGCGGTTACAACATCGAAAGCCTGACCGTGGCCGAGGTTGACCATACCGGCCACCTCAGCCGGATCACCATTGTCACCAAGGGCACACCGCAGGTTATCGAACAAATCAAGGCCCAGCTGGGTCGGATTGTAACCGTCCATGACGTACATGACCTGACCGTTGAAGGCCCTTCGGTCGAACGCGAACTGGCCATTATCAAGGTTGTCGGCGCAGGAGACAAACGGGTCGAGGCGCTGCGTCTGGCCGATATATTCCGTGCCAATGTTGTGGACAGCACGCTGAATTCCTTCATCTTTGAAATCACCGGTGCACCAGACAAAATCGATGCTTTTGCGGACTTGATGCGCCCTCTTGGATTGGTGGAAATCGCACGCACTGGCGTTGCCGCGTTGTTGCGCGGCGAATAGCCAAACATTACACGCCCGGCTGCCGCCTTGCGGCGCCGGGCCAGCGCGGCTTCCCGGCGCCTCAGCAGCAATGATTGGGCTTAGGCGGCTAATCCCAATTAGTGGCGCCATCTATTTTTTGGTTTCGGCAAATACTCGGCATTTGGCGCGCGTATTCAAACGTGACCAAGGTGCCCCCTCAGCTTGGGACAATTCGATTACCGCAAACAAATTTGTCGCTGTGAGAAATGTCAAAGTCGCGGAAATCCAAGCGCCGGGTTGTCAGATGTGGCTAGCATCCTTCGTATGGAGGAGAGAGCATTGTCCGATAGCACCACCAGTTTGTCAGATGTCCGGCAGCCAATCGAGAACGCTCATGGGCTACCGAATGAACACTATACCGACGCAGCCGTTCATTCCGAGGAATGTCAGGTTCTGCTAAAAGATGGCTGGGCCGGATTGGCGGTGACAGCGGATGTGCCTGAACCGGGCGACGCCAAACCCATTGAATTTCTTGGTATTCCCCTGTTGTTGCTTCGCGATCGTCAGGGTCAGGTGCGGGTATTCCAGAACATCTGTCGCCACAGGGGCATGATACTGGTCGAAGAACCGCGCAAGATCGAAGGTGCAATCCGTTGTCCGTATCACAGCTGGTGTTATTCAACCGAAGGCAAACTGGTCGCGACACCGCATGTGGGCGGGCCGGGACAGAACTCACATGAGGGCATCAAGCGCTCGGAACTTGGACTGATCGAAGTGCGCAGTCATATCTGGCGCGAGGTCGTATGGGTCAACATCTCGGGCAGTGCACCGGAATTTGAGCAGGAGAACGAGCATCTGATCAAGCGTTGGGCCGAGTTTGACAAGCCACTGTATCACGGTGGTCCGGAAAGCGCCTTTCGGCTGGACGTGAACTGCAACTGGAAATTGGCAGTGGAGAACTACTGCGAAAGCTATCACCTGCCCTGGGTACATCCCGGTCTGAACAGCTATTCCCGGCTGGAAGATCATTACCACATTGAAGAGCGGGGCCTGTATTCTGGTCAGGGAACGCTCGTCTATCGTCAATTGAAAGCCGAAGATGGCAGTGTGTTCCCCGACTTCGAAAATCTGAGCGACCATTGGGACACTGCCGCCGAATATATCTCGGTGTTCCCGAATGTCCTGCTGGGCGTCCATCGCGATCATGCGTTTGCGATCATTCTTGTTCCCGAGGCACAGGATCGCACTTCCGAACATATTCACCTATTCTACGCGACCGCCGACACCGACGAGGAACTGCGCCAGAAGAACTCGGCACAGTGGAAGCTGGTCTTTGAAGAAGATGTTTTTGTGGTCGAGGGCATGCAGCGAGGGCGCGCCGCTCCAGGCTTTGATGGCGGCCGGTTCTCACCGGTGATGGACGGACCGACGCACCTGTTTCATGATTGGATTGCCGGGAAACTGCAGACCCATCGAACGCCGCAGGCGGCTGAATGAGCGATCTGGACGCGCGGTTGCTACGTGCGCATGAGGCTGCCGACCAGGCAGCCTTGATCAGGCTTTACGAGGAAGCCGCAAACGCGGCTTCCGATGATGTTGCGCGGGGTTTTTACCTGACGCATGCCTATATCTACGCGCTCGAATCTGGCGCGCCCGAGGTTGAACACCTGCGCCAGCTCCTGATTGCAACGGGCCGTGAGGTTCCTTCGTAAGCACACCATACGCGTGTACGGTGTGCCCCGCTTAATGTTGGCATTAATCGCCGTCCACATCGGTAATCTGGCGGTACAGATGCCAGCTGGCGTGCCCTAGCAAGGGCAGAACAAGAAACAACCCCAGAAACCACGGCGCCATGGCCAGAAACGTCAAAATGGCGATGAACACGCCCCAGACAAGCATGACTTTGGCATTGGTGCTTACATAGGCATAGCTTGAGATCATGGCGGTTACGAAATCCAGTTCCCGGTCCAGCAGCATCGGGATCGACAGAACGGTAAGCATGTAAAGCAGCGTGGCAAAAACCGCCCCCACCACCGATCCGACGGCCAGCATCGTAAGGCCATTGAGGGTCTGAAAAACCTCCAGCGACGAGGATATGTTTGTCATCGTGGACAGCCCCATGAACAGGGCAAATATCATGTGCCCCAGAAAGAACCAGAACAGGAACATCACCACAATGATGGCGCAGATAGATGGCAACTGTCTGCGGCTTTGCTGAACAACGACGCCAAAAACGGCCCCGAAATCAAGCGGCTCACCCTGCTCAAGCCTGTGCGACACTTCGTACAGGCCCACGGCGGCGAATGGTCCGATCAATGGAAATCCGATGGCAGCAAGGACCAGCCAATAGGTTGTTCCGGTGCGGATGGTGATCCAGGCCATTGCCCAACCCGCCAAAACGTAGAACCCGGCAAACAACAACCCGAACAAGGGCGCCCGCTTGAAATCACGCCACCCCTTGCCCAACGCCTCGCGCAGCATGTCGAAATCGACCGGCTTCAGCTTGGGAACGCCAAATGGTTTTTCCATCGTCACTCTTTCCTCCCCCGTTCTCAGATCGCCGGTCTTTGCTGCGGCCATTCCGTTGCGGCGTGATATGCTGCAGCCAACGACAACAAATCGGCGTCCGCCCCCCTTTTGCCGAAAATCTGAATACCCATTGGCAGGCCCGCATCGCCAAACCCCGCAGGCGCCGCAACACAGGGCAGCCCCAAAAGGCTGACCGGAGTCATCACCTGCATCCACCTGTGATAGGTATCCATCTCTCTGCCCGAAATCTCGGTCGGAAAAGGCAGCTTTGCATCAAAGGGCCAGACCTGCGCAGCCGGCAGGATCAGCGCATCATATTCCTCGAACAAGGACGCGGCCCGCCTGAACCAGGTGGAACGAATGACGCTGGCGCGCTGGACATCCATGGCGCTCATTTCCAGCCCGCGATCCAGTTCCCACTGGGCGCTGTCTTTCAGATGGGCGCGCCTCTCGGCCAAAGCCTCCAGACCACTCGCGACGCTCCATGAACGCAGGGTGATCCAGCTTTCCCATATCTGTTCGGCCTCGAATGGCGGTGCCGCGGCCTCGACCGTGCAACCCAGGTCTTCGAGCACTTTCAGGGCGGCTTCGCAGGTCTCCAGAACGCCGTCTTCCATCGGAAAGGCTCCGTCCCAGTCACCCAACCAGCCCAATCGCAACCCTTTGACGTCGCGGGTGGCCAAGGGCGACACTGGCGCGCTGTGGAACGTATGCGGTTGCCGTGGGTCCGGGCCGGACATGACATCCAGAAGAATGCCCAGATCTGCAGGGCTGCGCGCCATCGGACCCAGAGTCGAAAGCTGATGCAGGAACGTATCACCGACGGGTTCGGATGGCACACGTCCCCAGGTCGGTCGAAAGCCGTAAACGTTGTTCCAAGCTGCCGGGTTGCGCAGGCTGCCCATCATGTCGGAACCATCCGCAAGCGCCACCATACCCGTTGCCAGCGCGACTGCCGCCCCGCCCGATGATCCCCCGCATGACCGGGTGGAATCGTATGGATTGACCGTTGCGCCATAAACCGGATTGAAGGTGTGAGACCCAAGGCCGAATTCGGGAACATTCGTCTTGCCGATCAGAATTGCACCGGCAGCGCGTAGTCTTGCCGCGATCAGATCGTCCGATTTCGGGACGTGGTCGCGAAAAATCGGAGACCCTTGCGTTGATGCAATCCCAGCAACGTTGACCAGGTCCTTCACCGCAATCGGCAATCCATGCAGCGCGCCTCTGTTCGGGCCCGAATCCAGCGCTGCTGCTTCATCCATCAATTCCCCTTCGTCCCGCAGCGCGACGATGGCATTGACCCCGTCATTGACCGACGCGATGTGATCAAGCGTCTGGCGCATAAGGCTTGTCGCTGACAGACGCTGGTTTGACAGGTCGGCCAGAAGGTCAGCGGCGGAAGTTGTGTTCAAATCCATAGGCATAGGTTCCCGGGGCTGCGTGCGGTCAGCCTAGCGGCGCATCCAAGCCATTTAAACCCACTGTTTTAATGTATGTTTTCCAGCTTGCCAAAGGCAAAGCGCCCAGCTCAACTTAGCTTGACGCTGAAGCGCAGATTGCTGTCCCGACCCAGCCAGCGTTTCATGCAAAAAAATATCACAATGAAACTCAGCACCAGCCACAAACCACCCCACAGCATCGTGGTGCCACCGAACTGGTCCGCCAGCATACTTGCGTCCGACTGTATGCCCGGGCGACGGATGGTATCGTCGAAAATATCATAGGGAACGTAGATTATGCTGGTCAGGCCGATCACCCGCAGAGCCATGTCGCAGACCCGCCTGTCCAGATAACGCGCCATGGCCAGCATCGACACGCCCATAGCCACGCAGAAGAGCATCGGGAACGGATCACGAATGTACAGAAGCGTCACCAGCAGCATGACACCTCCGAACAGGCCAAGCACAACACGGTCGGCGCGGGTTCGCAGCGCGACGATCAACAGCCCCATTCCCAAAAGCAACGACCCAAGATACCCGGCGGTCAGAATGAAAAACGCGTTGCCACCGCGTGTGATCGCGTGGCCACCCTGCTGAACCGACAGCGAAATGTCCTCGATCGCACCACCCGTCAGAATGGCAGCAAGCCCGTGTGACAACTCGTGCAAAAAGACAACCAGAATCTTCAGCGGCAACACGACAGGCGTGTTCCAAAAGGCAAACACAAGCACCGTGATCAGAATGAGCTGCCAGTGGCCCCTGAGAACTTGCATTTCAAACGCGCCGCCAACCCGGCCTTAGCCCTCGGATTGGGCCTCGGAACGGCTTTTGCCCGCGACATCCAAGGCCAGCGTGGCAGCCATGAAACCGTCCAGATCGCCGTCCAGCACACCTTTGGTATCCGAAGTTTCAAAGTTGGTGCGCAGGTCCTTGACCATCTGATACGGCTGCAGAACGTACGACCGGATCTGGTTGCCCCACCCCGCATCGCCTTTGGCCTCGTGCGCTGCGTTGATCTCGGCGTTGCGGCGATCCAGCTCTTGCTGATACAGGCGTGATTTCAGCGCTTTCATGGCGATATCGCGGTTCTGGTGTTGCGACTTTTCCGAGCTTGTCACAACGATCCCGGTCGGGATGTGGGTAATCCGTACCGCCGAGTCGGTGGTGTTCACGTGCTGACCGCCCGCACCCGAGGACCGATAGGTATCGACACGGATTTCCGACGGATTCACTTCAATCTCGATGTTGTCGTCAACAACAGGGTACACCCAGACCGAGCTGAACGAGGTATGCCGCTTGGCCGCCGCATCAAACGGTGAAATCCGCACCAGACGGTGCACGCCACTTTCAGATTTCAGCCAGCCATAGGCGTTGTGCCCAGAAATCTTGTAGGCCGCGGATTTGATGCCTGCCTCTTCACCGGCCGTTTCGGATTGCAATTCGACCGTATAGCCCTTTTTCTCGGCCCAGCGGACATACATCCGCGCCAGCATCGAGGCCCAGTCGCAGCTTTCAGTCCCGCCCGCGCCCGAGTTGATTTCAAGGAAGGTGTCGTTGCCGTCGGCCTCGCCATCCAGCAGCGCCTCAAGCTCTTTCTTGGCGGCTTTTGCCTGCAGCTTTTTGATCGACTCCTCGGCGTCCTGAACGACTTCCTCGTCCTCTTCCATTTCGCCCAGTTCGATCAACTCGATATTATCGTTGAGGTCGGTCTTGATGGACTCATAGGTCTCGATGGCATCGACCAGCAACTGGCGATCGCGCATAAGTTTCTGCGCGTTCTCGGGATTGTCCCACAGGTTTGGATCTTCGACACGCGCGTTGAATTCCTCCAACCGGTGCGGCGCGGTCTCATAGTCCATGCGCTGCGCCAGCAGCTCCAGCGACTTTTGTATTTCCGCCACGATGTTCTGGGTTTCGGCGCGCATGGTTTCGTCCCAACTTGCTCAATCAGGCCTGCGTGATAGCAAGAGGCGCGACCCACCACAAGATGAGTGGCAAGCGAATACGCGCTTTCAGTCTTTCGTCATCAGACGCACGCAGTTCCGCAATCAGTCATTTGTACATGACACGCGCGGCAGTTCGTCAATAAACGCCGCCCGTGGTCAAATCACCCTGATTTGCCTTCGGTCCGATAATGATGACCTTGCCTGTCGAAGTCTTGACCTGCCGCCCGGCGCGCTGCGCCTCTTCGAACAGCGGCAGTTCCGACCCGATGGCAAAGCCGCCATCGTAGACGCGGTCAAATATGGCATCCACGCCATCGCGGAAATATTCGGCCACAACGTATTCACCGCTGGCGTCTTCCGGCAGTCGGGCGCCAGTAATGCGGTCGATCTTGATGAAATGGCCACCCGCCGGCACCTCAAACGGTCCACCGCCATATTTCTCGACCGCCTTTTCCATGAAGCTCTGGAATACGGGTCCACACATCGAACCGCCATAGGCCCCACGCCCCATCGGACGGGGACGGTCATATCCGATATAACAACCGGCAACGATGTTGGACGTAAACCCGATAAACCAGACGTCTTTGGC
This sequence comes from Ruegeria sp. CF5, assembly GCF_056537325.1. NCBI lineage: Bacteria > Pseudomonadati > Pseudomonadota > Alphaproteobacteria > Rhodobacterales > Roseobacteraceae > Ruegeria > Ruegeria sp. CF5. The sequence continues at coordinate 284,140 of NZ_JBQFRI010000002.1, forward strand.
GTCGTTGGTTGTACCGGTCTTGCCAGCCGTCGGAACAGGCAGGTTCACAACACTTGCCGCCGTGCCCCGATCCACCACGCCTTTCATCATCGACGTCAGCTGATAGGCGGTGATCGCGTCCATCACCTGCTCGCGGTCATCCACAATACGCGGCGAGGCATTGGGCCTGATCTGGTCCGAGTTGCAGTCCACACATTCGCGGTCGTCGTGGCGATAGATCGTCTTGCCGAACCGGTCCTGAATACGGTCTACCAGCGTTGGTTCGACCCGCTCACCGCCGTTGGCAAACATCGCATAGGCGGCAACCATCTTATAAAGCGTTGTTTCCTCGGCCCCAAGCGCGTTGGCCAGATAAGCGCCCATATGGTCATAGACACCGAACTTTTCGGCGTAACCTGCAACCACCGGCATCGTGACCTCCTGCGCCAGTCGAACCGTCATCAGGTTCCGCGAGCGTTCGATCCCGGTACGCAGCGGCGTTGGGCCGTAGAATTTGTTCGATGCGTTTTTAGGCCGCCACAGTCCCTGTGGGGTGTTCACCTCGATCGGAGCATCCACCACGATGGTTGCCGGGCTATAACCGCTGTCCAACGCCGCTGCATAGACAAACGGTTTGAAACTGGAGCCCGGCTGCCGTTGCGCCTGCGTCGCGCGGTTAAAGACCGTGTCCTGATACGAGAACCCGCCCTGCATCGACAGAACGCGGCCCGAGTTCACGTCCATCGCCACAAAGCCGCCCTGTACCTCTGGTACCTGACGGGCCGACCATTGGCCCTCTTCCCCGGCAACCACCAGAATTACGTCGCCACGTTTGAAGTTGGCACCGAAATCACCCTGCATCCATTTGATGTCCGAACGCGGGATTACGCCATCGGCCGGACCATCTTCGATCCCCACGGTCAGGGATTGTTCGGCAACGCTCAGTACCACTGCGGGATACCAGCGCGTCGGAAGAACCACATCGCGCGGGATTTCCATGATCGCCAGCGCTTCGCGCCACTGCGTTTCATCGGCCAGTTTCTCTTCGGGGATCACCTCGCCCGTACCGCGCCATCTGCCGCGAGAGCGGTCGTATTTCTGCAATGCTTCACGCAATGCACGCGCGGCTTCCACTTGCATTTCCTCATCAATTGAGGCGCGCACGCTGAAACCGCCGGTAAAGAACTCGCCTTCACCAAAATCCTCGCTCAACTGCCGCCGGATTTCGTCGGTGAAATAGTCACGCGGCGGCAAAGCAGTGCGGAAGCTTTCGAAGTCGCCGTTCTGAACGGACCGCAGCGGCATATCAACCTCGACCTCATAGGTCACTTGATCAATGTAGCCATTCTCGCGCATCTCGCGCAGGACATAGTTTCGACGGGCCAGCAGCCGCTCTTTCTGTCTAACCGGATGGTAATCCGACGGCGCCTTGGGCATCGCAGCCAACATGGCGGCCTCATGCGGTGCCAATTCTTGCAGTGTCTTGTTGAAATACGTCTGCGCCGCGGCCGTTACCCCATAGGAGTTCTGACCCAGAAAAATTTCGTTCATGTAGAGTTCGAGGATCTGCTCCTTGTCCAGCGTGTCCTCAAGCCGGGTCGCAAGGATGATTTCCTTGATCTTGCGCTCGGCCCGACGGTCGCCGGACAGTAGAAAGTTCTTCATGACCTGCTGCGTGATGGTCGATGCGCCGCGAACGGTTTCGCCCTTGGTTTTCACCGCTTCGACACCGGCTGCGACGATCCCGCGAATGTCATAGCCCTGATGGGAATAGAAATTCTTGTCCTCAGCTGAAATAAAGGCCTGTTTCACCAGATCCGGAATTTCCTCGGACGGGGTGAAAAGGCGGCGTTCCTGCGCAAATTCGTCAATCAGATTGCCTTCGCCCGAATAAATCCGGCTGATTGTCGGCGGCTTGTACTGTGCCAGCGATTCATGGCTGGGAAGGTCGCGCCCATACATCCAGAACACCGCCCCGATGGTCAGGGCGGCCATAAAAATACCCAATGTCACGAGGCTGAAAATTGCCCCGAAGAACGAAAGAATGAACCGGATCACGTTGCTGCCTTTTTTCCGCGGTGCCGCCTATATAGTGCCGCCCCGCCCAAGGGTCAAAACACGAAGGCGCTTTTTAGCCATTTTGCGCCGCAGGGTCACTGGCCAATCAATGATCTCTTGGCCAGATCCTCCTGACGCCATTTTTCCAGCCCCAGATGTATTCCTTTAGCCATCGACGCGCGCCATTCCGGATTCTTGATGTTTTTCACGTCTCTGGGGCTGGACAGAAACCCAAGCTCGACAAGAACCGACGGGATGTCCGCCGCCTTGAGCACCGAGAAAGACGCCTTTCGGATTGGCCGACGGTTCATCGGACCGCCCTGCTGCCCCATCCCATCCGCCAAAGCCTGTGCTAGAGACCGGGTTCGCGGCAGCGTTTCCAGCCGCGCCAGGTCCAGCAATATATCGGCAACCTGATCGTCCGCACCACTCAGATCGACCCCTGAAATCAGATCGCCCCGGTCATGCCTTTCCGCCAGTTTGGAACTGGCAATATCCGATGCAGCTTCGTCCAGCGTATAAACCGTCGCGCCATGGGCCAGCCCCTCGGACAGGGCGTCTGCATGAAGCGATATGAATACGTCCGCCCCAGCGCGGTGCGCCAGCGCTATCCGGCGTTCCAGTGATACAAACTGATCATCCGCGCGGGTCATCACGACCTCGAACCCTTCAGCGCGCAGCAGTATTTCCCGCAATTCGCGGGCAAATGTCAGCATCAGCGTCTTTTCATCGGTTTCACCCGCTTCGGCCCCCGGATCAATGCCGCCGTGCCCCGGATCGAGCATCACACGCAGGGGGCGGTCAGCAGGGTCTCCGGTAATCCCCCCGACCTGAGCGGGTTCCGGCAAGTCCCATCTGGGATCGTTGGGTGCACCGGCGCCTGCCGCAAATTCTTTGGCGTCTGTCTTTTGCAACTCCAGCTTCAGAACCGCCGCGCCTGTCACGGTATCAACACGCAACTCGGCCTGCCCGACCGCAAGCGGTTTCCCCAGATCCAGCACCATGCGCGACCAGCCCGGCACGTAGGTGCCAAAGCGCACCCCTTCGATACGGTTCGTCTGCAGAAATTCCTCTGGATTCAGGCCGGTCCAATCCACTTCCTGAAAATCCAGAACCAGTCTGTATGGCTCGTCCAGTGTGAACACACGGTAGGGCACCCCCTGACTGAGGCCCAGTTGCATCAGCACGCCCGAAGAACCGGCCTCGGCAATCCGGCTGTCAGCGGGTTCGACACGGGCCAGCGCGCTAAAATTCTGCGCCTGCGCCACGCCGACAAGCGCCCACCAGAGCGCAAAGATAATAAGAATTCTGCTCATGGCCTCAGCTTGGTCCGAGATCGTTTGTCATAGAGCCTACAGCACGCAGCAGCCCTTGTGAACGCCTTAGACTTCGACCGACTCTGCTGAAATCGCACCGCGCGCGGTCATGAAGGTTCGCAACCGCTTAAGCCCCTCTTCGATATCAGCGGTGGACCGGGCATAAGAAAAGCGCAACGTTGTATTGCCCCGCACAGGATCAAAATCCAGTCCCGGTGTCACTGCGACACCCGCCTGTTCCAGTATTTCCGCCGCAAAGGCGCGGCTGTCATCAGTCAGGTCCGAGACATCCGCGTAAACGTAGAAAGCACCATCCGGCGGTGCGATGTTGGTAAACCCGGCTTTCGGCAGCCCCTCCAACATCAGTTTGCGGTTCTGGCGATAGACATCCAGATTGGCCTGCAACTCGTCCTCACATTCCATTGCAGCCAGAGCCGCCACCTGACTGGCATGAGGGGCGCAGATGAACATGTTTTGTGCGATGCGTTCGACAACACGAACCTGATCCTCGGGTACGACCATCCACCCGACGCGCCAGCCTGTCATCGAGAAATACTTGGAAAACGAATTTATGACATAGCATTCGTCCGTCAGTTCCAGCGCTGTGACAGCCTTGGCCTCGTATTCCAGCCCATGATAAATCTCGTCACTGATGAACGAAGCACCCTGCCCATGCGCCGCCTCGATCAGCGCCCGCATCGCCGCGTGATCCAGCATCGTGCCGGTGGGATTTGCGGGCGACGCCACCATGAGACCTGCAAGATCAAGCCCCGCCAAATCCGCAGGAACAGGTTGCAGCCGATTTTCCGGCGCCGTCGGAATATCCACCGGAACCAACCCCAACGCGCTTAATATCTGGCGGTACGAGGGGTAGCCGGGCGCGCCGATGCCCACTCGGTCGCCACTGTCGAAAAGGGCGGTAAACGCCAGCAGAAATCCACCGGATGAACCGGGCGTGACGATCACGCGTTCAGGGTTAAGGTCCACATCGTACCACTGGCCGTAAAGCTTTGCGATCCGTTGCCGCAACTCGGGAATGCCCAGCGAAACGGTGTACCCCAAAGGAGAATCCCCCATGGCCTTCGCCAATGCCTCCACCGCCCCTTTGGGCGCGCCGGTTCCGGGTTGGCCAACTTCCATGTGGATAATGTGACGGCCGGCTTCTTCGGCCTTTCTTGCGGCCTCCATCACATCCATCACGATAAAGGGATCGACCTTGGACCGGCTTGAGTTTCTCATGCCCTTCTCCCATGTTGCAGCCATGGCTTTTGAACGCTTATCCCGGCTGGCGTCAATCCCGGCCCTTGCTATGGCACTTGCCGCATGGCTTTTGAGTGCAATTCAGGTAAGCGCGCAGGGTCTTATTCGTGATCCGGATATCGAACACGGTCTGCAAGAACTGGCGTTCCCGGTTCTGCGCGCTGCTGGCCTGAATACAAACCGGGTCCGCGTTCTGGTGGTGAACGACCTGCGTTTCAATGCGTTCGTAATCGATCACAACACGATCTTTGTGAATACCGGCCTTATCCTAAGCGTTGAAAGGGCTGATATGCTGCAGGCGGTGATCGCCCACGAGGCAGCACACATCGCCAATGGCCATCTGGCCCGACGCTCTGCCAACCTGCAGGCCGCGCAGCGTTATGCAACCTTGGGCACGGCACTTGCTCTGGTCGCCGCTGCAGCTGGGGGTGGTGAAGCCGCAGGTGGTATCGCGGCAGGAACCGCAAGCTCTGCGCTGCGGGGTTTCCTCAGCCACACGCGCGCCGAAGAATCCGCCGCAGACCGTTCTGCGGCCAGTTATCTGCGGTGGGCCGACATTTCACCAAAAGGTATGGTCGAGCTTCAGCGGAAGTTTGCAGGTCAGGAATTGCTGACCTCCGCCAATCAGGACCCCTATTTCAGATCACACCCCATGAGTAGGGACCGTCTGCGCGCAGCCGAGGCCTTTCTGGACGAATTCGGCGACAGAGCCCCTGCAAACCCGAACGCCGACTATTGGTTTGCCCGTGTCAAAGGCAAGCTTTCGGCATTCACGCGCTCTCCGTCATGGACGCTGCGCCGGGCCCACGAAGAGACAGAAGACGATATCCGTCTGATGCGCGAGGCATCGGCACATCATCAAAACCGAAATCTGTCAAAATCACTGGCGGCAATCGACGGTGCCTTGGCCATCCGGCCTGACGATCCATATTATTACGAGTTGAAAGGGCAAATCCTGCTGGAGAACCGCCGGGTTAACGAAGCCATTGCCGCCTATCGGAAAGCTCAGGAACTGGCGCCAAACAATGCACTGATTCTGGCCGGGTATGGTCGGGCTCTGCTGGGCACCGGGCAGTTCAAGGACGCCATACAAGTACTTGAAAAAGCTCGTGCAAGAGACTATCGAAACGGCCGCTTGATGCAGGATCTGGCGGTTACTTATTCACAATTGGGAAACAACGGCATGGCATCGACGGTGACGGCGGAAAGATTCGCCCTGCAGGGCCGCCTGATTGATGCCGGAATTCACGCAAGGCGCGCCATAGGACAGTTGCCCGAAGGATCACCGGGTTGGCAACGAGCTCAGGATGTGTTGATTGCATCGGAACGCGCGCAGAAAAGGAAGAAACGAAAATGATGATCAGACTTGCCGTCCCGGCCCTTCTGGGGCTTTCCATGCTGTCCAGCCCCGCGCTGTCTCTGGACCTGAATTCGATGAGCGACGCCGAAAAGGCCGAATTCGGCGCGCAGGTGCGCGAGTATCTGCTTGAAAACCCCGAAGTCATCATCGAGGCGATCAACATCCTCGAAGAGCGTCAGGCTGCCTCTGAGGCATTGGCGGACAAGGAACTGGTCGCCAGTAACGCGGATGAATTGTTCAACGACGGATTCAGCTGGGTCGGCGGCAATCCCGAAGGTGACATAACTCTGGTCGAATTCATGGACTATCGCTGCGGCTACTGCCGCCGCGCCGTGCCCGAGGTGGACAACCTGCTGAAAGAAGACGGCAACATCCGGTTGGTCATCAAGGAATTCCCGATCCTCGGAGAGGCGTCGGTTACATCCTCACGCTTTGCCGTGGCGACAAAACACGTCGCAGGCGATGACGCCTACAAGCAGGTTCATGATGCATTGTTGGAATTTGGCGGCGATATCAGCGAGGTCACCCTGCGCCGCATCTCGGACGGTCTTGGGCTGGACACCGATGCGATCATGACCGCCATGAACAGCGACAAGGTGACCGAAGAAATCTCGAAAACCCGTGCTTTGGCGCAACGGCTGCAAATCTCGGGAACGCCGACTTTCGTGCTCGAGACGGAAATGCTGCGCGGGTATCTGACGGCGGATCAGATGCAAAACATCGCCAACGGCGTCCGCGCCGACAAAAGCTGACGTTATCGGAACGCCCGGTTGACCTGACCACTCAACCGGGCTGTTTCATAGGTGTCGAAGTACGCCGATGTTCAGCCGAGGCGCATTGACTACTGCAATTTTACTTCGATCGCCTGTTGAAGAACGGGACCCAGTCGGCGCGAGAAGCTTTCCGAAAAATGACCACCATCCGCTTTTACCAAATGATTTCCAATCTGTTGCGGGCAAACCAAATCGTTTGAGCAAACCCAGAATGTCAGATCGAGGAACGGCAACCCTGCATTTTCCGCCGCATCTACTTTCATCAGCGCCAGCTTTCTTTCGAACTGCGTGTCCTTCGTCGGTTCGCATTTGTTAGGAACGGCATGATTTTGAATCATGCAATTTGCCCGTGGCGGCGATTCAACAACAACCAGCGGAAAATCCACTTTCACAAGCTCTGAATAGAATGACACGGTGCCCTCGCGCATTTCCGCAAGCCCTTCTTCATCCACGTTCTTGGACATGAGCCGTTGATAGGCGCTGATCGAGGAATCGGCCGCTATCACAAGCTCAGGCTCGGCAGTCCTGAGCATGTCCAGAACCCGCCCCCGGTGTTCTTCGCATCTCTCGAATTCTGCTGTCTCGCTCCAGGTGTGAACGCTTACATCCGCCAACGGGCACTGGCCCAGAGTGAGCACAAGTATTTTCCAGTCTTCGCCATAGGCTTCGCGGATGGCGGGCAGCAGATGTATGGCCCAAGAATCTCCGATCAGCGCCAGTTTCCTGTCAGACGACGCATTTCCATATTGGCAGGTCTCACGCTTTGCCTTTGATAGAACATTCAGACATCCGTCAACGACCCATTCCGAGGGCAATGCATCCTTGCCTGCGGACTGATCCGTCAGAGGCCACGCCCGTTTCTCAAGTGTAACGCCAAGATCGTGCTGAATGTCGCTTACGACAGAGTACGGCCTGTCTAGAAACGGGACGGCTTCCAACTGACGACGAACGTACTGTTGGGCCAGAATGCCACCAACTGTCGGGACGAGCATCGCAACCGCAGCTAATCCAAACACGGGTACCATCCTGCCCGGTCCCACCTTTTTTTGGCGCAGCGGGTTTTCTACGAAGATCAGCGTCAGCCATGCCAGCAAGAACGTCGTTGCAACGATGGCCACCCCTTCCAGTGGTTCGTAATTTCGATGAAAAACAAAGGGGAATACCACGATGATCGGCCAATGCCACAGATACCCCGAGTATGAAGTATTTCCCAGAAAGCGGATCAAACCCAAACTGCTGATGGAGGACCAGGACCAGGCACCCGGCTGACTGCCCGACCAGATGACCAGCGCAGTACCTGCAACCGGGATCAGGGCGATCACTCCGGGAAATGGAGTTGAACCGGAAAAGGATATGGCGCTGAAAACGATCAAGCCAATCCCAAACCACGTGGTGACAAACGGGACCGACCGGTACCTGCCTTCAGCGCTCGAGACGCGGGGAAGCGCGTGAAGCAGAGCGCCCAGTGCAAACTCCCACGCTCTGGTCCCGGTCGAGAAATATGCCAGCCCGGGCGAATTCGCGGTGGCCGCTACGGAATAGGCCAGCGACAGGACAAGTACCGCCAGAGCCGCCCAGAAAAACACCTGGGTCTGCGCAGCCGCACCATTCCCGCGTCGAAAAAAACGAAAAGAAGCGATCAGAATGATCGGCCACAGCAGGTAAAACTGCTCTTCAATCGAAAGCGACCAATAGTGCTGAACCATGGTTGGCTGGTTTTCCACCGCGAAATAGCTGACCTGTTCAAATCCGAGCCACCAGTTCTGCACATAAAACGCGCTGGCTATAATTTCCGAGACCGTTTGTTTCCAAAGTGCTTTCGGCAAAAAGCTGACAGTCAGCAGTACACATGCACAAAGCACAAGGGATGCGGCGGGCAAAAGACGCCTGATCCGCCGCTGCCAGAACCGCGCCAGATCGACAGAACCGGTGTCAGAATGCTCGCGCAGCAGCTGGCCGGTTATTAGGAATCCTGAGATCACAAAGAAAACGTCCACACCGACAAACCCGCCGGGCAAGACCTCGGGCCAGACATGAAAAACGACAACCAGCATGACTGCCAGTGCCCGCAACCCGTGGATTTCCTGCCGGAACTGCCCCATGAATGTCTTTTTCCTTGTTTGTCAGAATTCATCCATCGTCGGTAACGAATACCTACGTTTCGTGGAGATACCCAGATTTCCGGTGTTTTCCTATGCGAAAGACGGTGCGGCAAGGATTCCGAAAAATTGCGTGTGCTCTGGCCGCATTTACCGCCCTTCCCGTGTTCAATGCGTTATGGGAAAAACCGCAGACATACCCGATCTCTAATGTCCCGAGACCGCAAAGCGTGGCAGGGCCTTGGTGTTTTGGGTTTTCCCCGAAACACACTGTGGCTTAGCTGTATTTTTCACATATTGGTTCAGACAGGCCCGCCGCGGGTGCGTTACCGATTGCCCCGCAACAGCGCCTGAAGTGGTCTGCCTGTGTGCTATTCGTCGCCGGGATAAGGAAAGTCGCGACCCAATGCCTCTGACGCTTCCTCGAATATCGGGCGAAGAACATCGTCGACGTCCCAGACACCTTCGGCAATGAAGTCCGTGTAACCGACGGCCTCGACCGGCAAACCCCGGTTTGTAGCAAAGGTTTCACGATCTTCAGGGTTCGGCGGTTGGGCCGGCGCAGCAAGAGGCGGCGACCAGGTCTGTTCTTCGGTGTGGGCCATACGAACCCTGATGTCATCCTTGGTCACATTCCAGACCATGAAATCGTTCGCCAAGCTTAGCGGCCCATCGTAGGTGGAACGCACACGCTCATAAACAGCGGTCGTTGTGTCCCAGTCATTGAAAAAGTGATAGGCGACGGCCATACGGGGCTGAATCTCTGACATGACTTTCCCGAACGCTTCCGGGGCCGTGTGGATCTGCGTGCCAACGATCAGCGCGGACTCTGGTGTAAACCGCATCTTGTTCACGATATCCGGAACCGCCACAAAACACTCATGAATGACGATATCGGCGTCTTTGGCATATTCGATAAACCACTTGTTCGGGTAAGTGTCAGAACTGAAAACGAACTTCAGATCGTTCCACTCCAACGCATAACTGACTGAGCCGTCTATGGAGTGGATTGCCGGGAAGGAACGAATGACAACTCCGTTTTCTTCAAAAACGATCTGGTTTTCACCAGTATAGTCAAATTCGTTAACCTCTAGAAAATACCCTCGGGGATCGGTGGCGCCTGCCCGCCCGGCCAGATCCCAGGTCAACATTCGCTGCATACCGTCCAGGGCATATGCGGTCCCGAGTTCCGGCACTGCACCACTTGGCCCCCAAACACGAAGAGGCACATTGCGCCCCATTAAGGCACCACCAACAAACAGATCATGCAACGCACCAAAGTGATCGGTGTGGAGGTGTCCGATGAACACTTTGTCCAGATAGTTATAAGGTATCTGCAATGACGAGATACGCTCTGCCGAGCCCGAACCGATGTCGAATAAGAACTTATCTCCATTTCCCAGTTCGACAAGAAAGCAGGCTGCCGCCTGTGCCGCCCGGGTTGTGGGCATCCCGGTGCCACAGGCGATGACTCGCATTTCGTCCGACATCAAATCTTCTGTATTGGGGTAATACGTGTCCCTCGGTCGGTCTCTGACATTTAGCGGAGATACCTCAGCCTCAGCTTCCTGAGCGTGCAAGGGCTGGGTCGGGACCGTACCGGCAATCAAAAGCAAGCTTGCGATAAAAGCGGAATAATTGCTCCATTCGGGTAGTTTCATAAGATTTCCCCCACAGACATAAACAAATTCCAATAATATAATAAAATTTTTGAAATCGATAGTTAATTGCCCGGCGTCCGGTTCATCCGCATCAGGTCAGCTTTGAAATGTCTATGATTTCAGAAACTTCTCGAACGTTGCTTTAGCAAAATCACCGGCCTCCGGGCCGTCGCGACCTGTCTCGGCCCACCCGTTTCGCAGATAAAACCCAATCGCCTGAGCGTTGCCGACAAAGGTTTCCAATTGCGCGCGATCATGCCCTGCGGCACGTATCTGTGCCTCGCACCACGCAAGGATCGCCGTTCCGACGCCTGTTCGATGCAGCCTGACATCCACCATCATCAGGTGAAGGAAACCTTCCCAGTAGATCACAAATCCCGCAATCCGGCTGTACACACGTGCGACGTACAGGTTTGGCAGATGAGCGGCGATTTCGGCGTCCGACTGACCGCTGTCGATGAACCCGATAACGGTTTCTTCTCCCAGAAAGACCGAGGCGGTCTGACGCAAGGTTTCGCGCGCAATCTTTTGCACCACAGGCAAATCCTCGGGCGTCGCGTGCGATATGGTCAGACCTTCCATTTCCCTATTCGGCAGCTTCCCGCGTTGCGTCGATCTCTGCCGCCTTCTTTTCAACTTCTTCGACGATGTGATCAATCATCTTATCGTTCGACATCTTGTGGCTGGCCTTTCCGGCCAGATAGACCATGCCCGACCCTGCCCCACCACCGGTAAAGCCCACATCGGTCATCAGCGCCTCACCCGGGCCGTTCACGACGCAGCCGATGATCGACAGGCTCATCGGTGTTTTGATGTGTTCCAGCCGTTTTTCCAGTGCTTCCACGGTCTTGATGACGTTGAAACCCTGCCGCGCACAGGACGGGCACGAGATGATGTTGACGCCGCGATGGCGCAGGCCAAGGGATTTCAGGATCTCAAAGCCAACCTTGACCTCTTCGACCGGATCGGCTGACAGGCTGACGCGGATCGTGTCACCGATGCCCATCCACAGAAGGTTGCCAAGACCGATTGCGGATTTGATGGTGCCAGACACCAGCCCCCCGGCCTCGGTGATACCCAGATGGATCGGTGCGTCTGTGGCTTCGGCAATACCCTGATAGGCAGCGGCGGACAGGAATACGTCACTGGCTTTCACGCTGATCTTGAATTCGTGAAAATCGTTGTCCTGCAAAATACGGATATGCTCCAATCCGCTTTCAACCATCGCTTCAGGACACGGTTCGCCATATTTCTCAAGCAGATGTTTTTCCAGACTGCCCGCGTTCACGCCAATCCGGATTGAGCAATTGTGGTCGCGCGCGGCCTTGATGACCTCTTTCACACGCTTTTCGTCACCGATGTTGCCCGGATTGATCCGCAGGCAGGCAGCGCCAGCCTCAGCCGCTTCGATCCCTCGGCGGTAGTGGAAATGAATGTCTGCCACGATGGGCACGGGGCTTTCGCGCACGATCTCTTTCAGCGCTTTCGACGACGCTTCGTCCGGGACGGAGATCCGCACTATATCGGCGCCCGCCTCAGCAGCGGCCTGAACCTGTGCGACCGTTGCCGCAACATCCGTGGTCAGAGTGTTGGTCATCGTCTGCACCGCAATGGGTGCATCGCCGCCAACGGCCACATTACCGACCATGATCTGACGGGATTTACGACGATAGATATCGCGCCAAGGGCGCACGTGATTGATGGACATGGGAACGGGTCCGCGTCTGCTCCGGTTGCACTTTAGATAGTTCGGCGACCGGGTCACCGCAATGACAGATTACTCGGTGGGCGCTTCGGTCGCTTCGGTCTGCAACTCGGCAACCAGTTGCCTCAGGGCGCTGTTGTCGTCCGAACTCATGTCTGCCTCAGCGAATACCTCGGTAACAGAGTCAGGTGTCAGGACGACGCCTTTGGCCACAGTCCCCGGCGCACCGACAGGGCCATAGTGCTGACCGTTCACAGCGAAATACACGGACCCGGCGGCCCCGGCGCGCAGTTGCGGCGCCTCTTCGGTCAACGGCACCTCAAAGACATTGCCCTGCTCGACGGTGCCCAATGTGCCCTCAAACAAGATGCTGCCATCTGCGCTGCTCACCCGCATCCAGGCAGGGTTAACAGCTACAATTTTCAACGACGGCTCAAGATCCTCCACAACCTGCGGAAGGACGTTTTCTTCAACAATTTCAATCGCTGCTGTCTGTACCTGATGTACCTGAGGCAGTTCCGGCGAGCGGAACGTGCCAACGGTGCGCGGATCGAGCGTCGAAATTGGTGCGTCACGGGCTACCAGAACCGGGACATCCAGCGCCTGCGGGCGATATAGCCGATCCAGTGCGTCGCTTGCTGGAGCTATCGGGCCAGCCGTCTGAATTTCATCGGACCGGTTCCGCGCCTCATCCAGCGGATCAAGATCCGACAACACGACAGGCGCCTGCTCAACAGGCGCGACCTGTACCTGCTGAACTTCTTTCAACACGGCCCATCCGCCATATCCCATGCCCGCGATCAGGGCCAAAAGCACCAGTGAGGACCCCACGGCCCTTGGTTCGATCTGGTTGAAAAAGGACTCTTTGCCGGGCACGAACGGCGTGTTTGGCGAAATGAACGGGTCACGGCCCATAGGGCCGCGCGATGGCAGGCTGTCGCTGGACTTTCTGACAACAGACGCTTCGGCAGACATGCCATGCGCCACTTCAAATCCGCTTTCCTTGCAAAAAGTCGCGAACGTTTCGTCCGGGTTCATCCCCAGATAACGGGCGTAAGAACGCACATACCCGGCGATAAAGCCGGGTGTATCAAATGCGTCGGGGTCGGAGTTTTCTATGGCAGCGATGTAGTTGGCCTTGATCCGCAACTCTCGTTGAACATCCAGCAACGATTTTCCCATCGTCGCACGCTCGCCTCGCATGACATCGCCAAGCCGCAACTCAAAATCATCAAAGCCCTTTGGCTTGACGTTTTCGGTGTCGTCGGATTCGCGCTGTGTCCTGCGCCCTATCATTCTTGCTGCCCCATTTTGCCTGTCGCGTGTTCCACGCCGGATGGCGATTCGTCCCCAAAACGATTCGACCAACTCTTTTGTTACTTCAAGAGTAACACGCTGCAAGCGAGTTGCACACTATAGCGTGAGGTTAACCGGCAAGTTCGGCGCGATTTAGCGCACAATGTGACCAAAGTTCGTCCAAAGCATTCACCAATCGGTTCATTTCGTCCGGGCCATGCACCGGGGACGGCGTGAATCGCAACCGTTCGGTTCCGCGTGGAACGGTAGGAAAGTTGATAGGCTGCACGTAGATTCCAAAGCTCTCCAACAGCATGTCACTCAACTTTTTGGTGTGAACGGGGTTTCCAACCATGACGGGAACAATGTGGCTGCCGTGATCGATCAACGGCAATCCCAGCCCCTTCAGACGCAGTTTCAGAATCTTGGCCTGCGTCTGGTGCCGCTCGCGCAGTTCGGGCGCGCGCTTGAGAAAGGCAACCGAAGCCGCCGCACCTGCCGCAACCGAAGGCGTCAGCGACGTGGTAAAGATAAAGCCGGGCGCATAGGACCGCACCGCGTCGCACATCTTGGCGCTTGCCGCGATATAGCCGCCCATCACGCCATATGCCTTGGCCAGTGTACCGTTGATGATGTCGATGCGATGGGCCAGCCGGTCGCGCTCGGTAACGCCGCCACCGCGCGGTCCGTACATGCCAACTGCATGAACTTCGTCGATATACGTCAACGCACCAAATTCATCGGCCAGATCGCAGATTTCTTCGATCGGGCCAAAATCGCCGTCCATCGAATAAATCGATTCAAAGGCGATCAGCTTGGGCGCGGACGGATCGTCCGCCTCAAGCAACTCGCGCAGATGGGCGACATCGTTGTGACGGAAGATTCGCTTGGCTCCGCCGTTGCGACGCACACCTTCGATCATCGAGGCATGGTTCAGCGCATCAGAATAGATGATCAGGCCGGGGAAAAGCTTGGGCAAAGTTGACAGCGTGGCGTCATTGGCGATGTAGGCGCTGGTGAACAACAGCGCGGCTTCTTTGCCGTGCAGATCCGCCAACTCGGCTTCGAGCCGCTTGTGATACACAGTGGTGCCCGAAATGTTCCGGGTTCCGCCCGACCCTGCGCCGGTGGCATCGATTGCATCGTGCATCGCCTCAAGCACCACCGGGTGCTGGCCCATGCCCAGATAGTCATTACCGCACCACACGGTGATGTCCTGTTCGGACCCATCCGGACGCGTCCAGACCGCATGAGGGAAATTGCCGTTGCGGCGTTCGATATCGATGAAAGTCCGGTACCGGCCTTCTTCATGTAGCTTGGCGATCGCACTATCGAGCTGAGCTGTGTAGTTCACCGATTCCTCCTTGGTCGTTCGACCGACAATATTTCACTTTGGCGGCCAAACCATGTTCAGCATCGCAATCGGCTTGCGCAACTGTACATAAGTCTATCATTCACCTTCAGGTCGCCTGACTACATCCGGGTACGACGTCGAGGCATTGATTTGCATCAAATATCTCTTTGAACCTGCACTCTCAAGTAAAGTTACGGCCAAAGAACGCGAGGAAACGACGCAGGTGTCCACAGGCAACAGCCTCTGGTTTCCGATAATATACACCATTCCGGCCTGCCCGGGCTAGACGGCACCGAATGCCCTGCTAGGGTCCGCGCCAGGATATGAACCTTTCAGGAGTACATCATGTCGCTTGACGCTGTATTGAGCCAAATCGACTCGGATCTGTCATCCTCCATGGATCGCCTTATGGAGTTACTGCGAATCCCATCCATTTCAACCGACCCCGCCTTCAAAGAACATTGCGACAAGGCTGCGGACTGGCTTGTGGCGGATCTGAAATCCATCGGAATCGCAGCGGAAAAGCGCGACACGCCCGGTCATCCGATGGTCGTTGGACATGTGGGTGAGGATGGCGACGGACCGCATGTTCTGTTCTATGGCCATTATGACGTCCAGCCGGTCGACCCGCTGGAACTATGGAATCGCGACCCCTTCGATCCCGCCCTGGAAGACACCGCAAACGGTCAAGTCATCCGTGGACGCGGGTCCTCTGACGACAAGGGCCAGTTGATGACCTTTGTCGAGGCCTGCCGCGCATGGAAGGCCGTCCACGGTAAATTACCCTGCCGCATCACGTTCTTTTTCGAGGGCGAAGAAGAGTCCGGTTCGCCGTCACTGGTGCCGTTCCTTGAAGAAAACGCGGCAGAGCTGAAAGCCGATCTGGCGCTTGTCTGCGATACATCGATGGTCTCGCGTGGTGTTCCGTCGATTGCGGCGCAATTGCGGGGAATGCTCAAGGATGAGTTCACCATCGTTGGTCCCCGGATTGATCTGCATTCGGGTCACTATGGCGGACCGGGCCTGAATCCCCTGCGCGAAATCTCTCGTATCGTTAACTCTTTCTACGACGAGGAATCCGGCCGTGTGGCCGTCGAAGGTTTCTATGAAGGCGTTCATGAGGTTCCAGCCGAGCAGTTGCGGCAATGGGAAAACTGTGGCTTCGACGAAGCAGAGTACCTGAATTCAGTCGGCTACACCCAGGCACATGGCGAAAAAGAATATTCCACTCTGGAACAGCAATGGGCGCGCCCGACGCTGGAGGTAAACGGACTTTGGGGTGGCTACAACGGTGCCGGATCGAAAACCGTGATCCCATCCGAAGCCCACTGCAAGATCACCTGCCGCCTGGTGGGCGACATGGACCCTGACGCGTTGCGCGACAAGATCCGCAAACACGTTCAGGATCGCCTCTCCCCTGACGCCAGTGTCGTCTGGGACAATGACCTTGAGGGCTCGCCCGCTTCTGTCATGAACATCAACCGCCCCGAATTCGAAGCAGCACGCAACGCGCTGTCAGACGAGTGGGATCGCGAGGCGGTGTTTACCGGCATGGGAGGATCAATCCCGGTGGTCGGATATTTCGACTCGATTCTGGGACTGGATTCGATGTTGGTCGGCTATGCCAACGACGATGATGCAATCCATTCGCCGAATGAAAAATACGACGTCAAAAGCTTCCACAAAGGAATTCGTTCCTGGGCGCGCATTCTAAACGCGCTTAACTCCTGAGGATTTGACTGGATTTTGCGAGGCTCTGCCTCGCGCTCCGGAGTATTTGGGCCAGATGAACAAGGGATCCTTTATTCATCTGGCTTGAAAATATCTTGGGGGAGTCGCGCCTGTGCGACGGGGGCAGCGCCCCCTTCGCTGTTGTTCGAGCCTGGAAATCACATGTGGATTACACGCCCATAGGCATCCAGAACGCTTTCATGCATCATTTCGGACAGCGTCGGGTGCGGGAAGACCGTGTTCATCAGATCTTCCTCGGTGGTTTCCAGTTGACGCCCAACCACATAGCCCTGAATCAACTCGGTTACTTCGGCGCCGATCATATGCGCGCCCAACAACTCTCCGGTCTTGGCGTCGAAGACAGTTTTAACCAGCCCTTCTGGCTCTCCCAGCGCAATCGCCTTGCCATTCCCGATAAAGGGGAAACGACCCACCTTGATGTCATAGCCCAGTTCCTTGGCCTTGGCCTCGGAATAGCCCACCGACGCTACTTGAGGCTGGCAGTATGTACATCCCGCAATGCTTTCCGGTTTTACGGGATGCGCATGTTTGCCGGCGATCAGATCGGCCACCATCACACCTTCATGTGAAGCCTTGTGCGCCAGCCACGGCGCTCCGGCGATATCGCCGATGGCATAGACGCCTTCGACACCGGTGCGGCAGAACTCATCAGTCACTACATGGGTCCGGTCGATTTTGACACCCAGCGCCTCGAGCCCAAGGTTTTCGACATTGCCCACAATACCAACCGCGGAAATCACCGTGTCAAAGTCGTGCTTTTCCACTTTGCCTTTGACCTCGATATGGGCGGTTACCTTGCCCTTACCGCGATCCAGTTGCTTGACCATCGCCTTTTCCATGATGGTCATACCCTGTTTGGTGAACGCCTTTTTGGCGAGGGCACTGATCTCGGCATCTTCGACCGGCAGAACGCGATCCATCACTTCGACCACGGTCGTATCCGCACCCAGAGTATTGTAGAAGCTGGCGAATTCGATGCCGATCGCGCCCGAACCGATAACCAGCAGTTTCTTGGGCATACGAGGCGGTTGCAGCGCATGCTTGTAGGTCCAGACCAGATCGCCGTCAGCCTCAAGCCCCGGAAGTTCACGGGCGCGGGCCCCTGTGGCGACGATGATGTTCTTTGCCGTCAACTCTTCGGCGCCCTTGTCTGTCTTGACGCTGACCTTGCCCTTGGCGGGGATCATTGCCTCCCCCATAAAGACGGTAACCTTGTTCTTCTTCAGAAGGTGACCGATACCGCCGGAAAGCTGGGCCGCGACCCCGCGAGAACGCTTGACCACCGCGTCCAGGTCATAGCCCACCTTGTCCGCCTTCAGACCAAAATCCTTGGCGCGTTCCATCAGGTGAAAAACCTCGGACGAGCGCAAAAGCGCCTTGGTCGGGATGCAACCCCAGTTCAGACAGATGCCGCCCAGATGCTCACGCTCGACCACGGCCGTCTTAAGACCCAGCTGCGCACCGCGAATGGCCGCCACATAGCCGCCCGGCCCTGCGCCGATTACGATCAGATCAAAGGATTGTGCAGCCATGTATACCTCGCGGCGCAGATCGGTTGAAAAAACTAGTTTACCATTAAACTACTTTCTAAAACGCATCAATACACTTGGCCCGCGACAAAAGCGACGCGGGGTCAAGTGGGATATATTGCGCATGTTTCAGCCTATACGCGGCCCGGGTCATTGGCTAGAACGTATGTGGTGGCCGTGCCCTATGTGCGGAAATACATTTATCTGGAAGTGATTTGAAAGGCTTGTCATGGCCAAGACGCTTAAAGACCTGATACTCGCCCTGCTGAATGCAACGCTGATCCTGTTGGCAGTTTGTCTGTTTCTGGGGTGGAAACTTGCGACGACGGTCGACGGAATCACGACTAAATTCGCGGAAAACCTGCAACTGGTTGCCCCGCTTCGTGAAGAAGCCCAGGGCATACGCGGAGAGCTGACGGCCTTGAGAAGTTCTTTGAACACGCTGAGTAGTGGTGACCGCGCACTCGATACCACCGAGACACAGCGAATAAACGCCCTGATCGACAAGCTTGATGGCATTGAGCAGAGGCTTGCGACAACTCAGACCAGATTGGGCGAACTTGCAGACTCGCCGGAAACACTGATCAACCACGCCATCGACAAGACTGCTGACACGGTGACTGACCGCATCACTGCCATCCGGGGTTGCGTGCCCGAAACCTAAAGAACCGCCTGCAACTCGCGCACGGTCCGGCCATAGCCGCCATTGCTGACATACGCCGCTTCCTGCGCCGTATTCTCACGATGCAGCGCCTCATTCCGGTATGGGAACCGTCCGAACTGGCGAATGATCTCGCGATGCGCACGGGCGTGCAAAAGGTTGCTTGCACCAAACTCCGGCATCCGCTGGCACATCAGCCGCACACAGCGTTCCTGATCACACAGGCTTTCTGAATGCATCATCGGCAGATAAAAGAACTGCCGCGCCGGTTCATCGATCCTCAGATCCCAGCCCTTGTCGACAGCACATTTCGCTGCTGCCAGTGCTGCACGATCCGACGCAAACGCTTGGCTGCTACCCCGGAACATGTTGCGAGGCAACTGATCCATCAGAATGATATATGCCAGAGCACCGCTGGGATATGTCAGCCAGAGCGAAAATCTGCCCTCGCACGCGGCTTGCCATGTTGTGAGGAAACGATCCCGGATGTGCGCATCCAGCGCCTCATCTTCCAGATACCACCCCTCGGGACCAACTTCATCTAACCAAAAACTAAGTACTTCTTCAGGACCAACCATTGCCCTTGCTCCGTAATTTGCCCTCCCCAGGGACGTAAGGTCATTTAAATCTGTTTTACAGAATTGTTACAGTAACATATTGCAACATTTGCGACACAAATCCAAGTATTACGCGACTTCTTGCGCATCCTTCTCTTCCTGATCGGCTTCGATGGCTACTTCCTGGGCCACTTCAAGGGCAACCGGTGAGGCGGTTGGATAGACAGGTGCCATGGTACCGGTCTCATCCACAGGCACCGACGCACGCTGTGTCATCCGGTACAGCGCATAGAAAGCCATCAGGAACAAAAGCGCCGCAATAAACAGAAAGAAACCCTGCGGGCCGAACACCGCATCGCCCATCAGCCAACCGGTAATCACCGGGCCAGCGATCGCGCCCAAACCGTTGATGAACACCAGCCCTCCGGACGCGGCGGCCATGTCCTCGTGATCCAGATAGTCGTTAGTATAGGCAATCAGCAGTGAATACAGAGGGTTCGACATGCCTCCAATGGCAAAGGCAGACATCAGCAGAACCGGAAAAGTGACGCCAAATGCCATACCAGCAAAGGCACCAAGCCCCCCCACCACGGCAACAAACATGATCAGAAAACGCCGATCCATCCGGTCGGAAAACCAACCCAGAGGGTATTGCAGTATGACCGCGCCCACATAGAAGGACGCAACAAACATCGAGATCTCCGCCAGCGACAATCCTGTCCGAGCGCCGTAAACCGCCGCCATGCCGAACTGGGCAGAGAAGACGCCCCCCAACAAAAACATGCCAACACATCCCAACGGCGATGTTTCCATCAGCTTGCGCAATGTCATTGGCTTTGTCGTATCGAACGCAGGCGTCGGAGAAATCGATAGAAGAATTGGCGCAAAAGATACGGAAACAAGGATCGAAGCGATCACGAAAGTTTCATAACCTGCCGGATCTCCGACCAGCAGCAATGCCTGCGCGCTGACAATCCCGGTCATTTGCACGATCATATAAAGTGACAGCGCCTGACCACGATTTTCATTGCTGGCCGCGTTGTTCAGCCAGCTTTCGGCCGTCACATACACGCCGGAAAAGCAGAACCCGATGATCACGCGCCCTAGGGACCAGGCAATCGGATCGGTCAGCATCGGATACATGATCATCACGGCGGAAATGAACGAGGCCAGCGCAGCAAAGACCCGCACATGGCCGACCCGCCGGATCATCTCGGGCGCCAGACGGGACCCGCCGAGGAAGCCGACGAAATAGGCCGACATCACGAAAGACATCTGAAAGGTCGAAAAACCCTCGATCTCACCCCGGACGCCCAACAGTGTACCCTGAAGACCGTTGCCGACCATCAGCAAACCCATACCGAGCAGAA
Source organism: Ruegeria sp. CF5 (assembly GCF_056537325.1). Classification (NCBI taxonomy): domain Bacteria; kingdom Pseudomonadati; phylum Pseudomonadota; class Alphaproteobacteria; order Rhodobacterales; family Roseobacteraceae; genus Ruegeria; species Ruegeria sp. CF5. The sequence continues at coordinate 304,870 of NZ_JBQFRI010000002.1, forward strand.
GCGCCCATGCGCTGGATAGAACCTGAAGCATCGGGGGCCTCCGTAAGCCGTCGTGGTGTGTGTATTTCTGCGATCAAATACTGTCCTGATCGCGCTTGTCTACGACATTGAAAGGATTCGGTCAGGAAAACGCGCCACTCAGGGGATCAAAAGCGACGCGTCACCATATGAAAAGAAACGATACCTTTCAGCGACTGCGTGGGCATAGATATCCCGCACTCGCGCCTGCCCCATCAGTGCCGAAACCAGCATCAGAAGCGTCGATTTGGGCAAATGGAAATTCGTCATCAGCGCGTCGGTGACCTGAAATTCGAACCCAGGGTAGATGAAAATATCGGTCTCCCCCTCCCAAGGGGCAATTTCGCCCCCGCGTGCCGCACTTTCGATCAGGCGCAAGGCGGTTGTCCCCACCGGAATGACACGCCCGCCCGCCGCTTTGGTCGCTTGGATTTCAGCAACCGCCTGATCGCTGACCCTGCCCCATTCGGCATGCATCCTGTGGGTTGTCACGTCTTCGACCTTGACCGGCAGAAACGTACCAGCCCCGACATGCAGCGTGACGTGGCTGAACTCCACCCCCCTGCGGACAAGGGCATCCATCAGCGCATCATCAAAATGCAGCGACGCGGTGGGGGCGGCAACGGCGCCCGAGTGGCGCGCCCAAATCGTCTGGTAATCGGTTTTATCCTGCTCGTCTGCAGGTCTTTTGGCAGCGATATAAGGCGGCAGCGGCATCGCCCCCGCGTCCTCAAGTGCCGCATCGAAATCGTCACCTGTCAGATTGAAACGCAGAAATGCCTGACCATCGTCGACCCGGTCCAGCGTCGCATTCAGACGATCCGAGAAAACAATGTCCTCGCCCGGCTTTACCTTTTTGAGCGGTTTGATCAGCGCGGCCCAGGTTCCATCGGCCTGCGGGTCCAGCAGCGTGGCCTCAATCGCGGCTGAAACCGCCCCTTGCGCGGATTGCCTGTGGCGGCGGCCACTCAATCGCGCAGGGATCACACGGGTATCGTTCAGAACCAACCTGTCCCCCGGACGCAGCCAATCTGGCAGATCAAGAACACGGGCATCGGAGATCGCATCGCCCTGCGCCACCAGCAACCGCGCGGAAGAGCGCGGGTTTGCCGGTCGCGTGGCAATCAGGTCTTCAGGCAGGTTAAAATCGAAATCGCTGAGTTTCATGCGCGCGCCTTACACCCTGCGATCAGAATTGGCCATAAACAGAATTACCTGTCGCCTGACTCGGATTCGAACGACCGTTGCGACTGCGGTGTTTCGGGCAACACAATGTTTTGCCCGCCCTGCACCTTTGGCGCGGGCGAACGCATCAGATCCCTCAGAAACAGCGGCGCAAGTCCAGAAATCGGATTCACGGACACCTTGGGCGATCTGAGCGGACCCTTCAGTGTATAGTTGAAGGCGAATATTCCTTCTCCCTTGCGGGTAAAGACACTGCCGATGGCATTGACCAGATACAGCGGAGAAATCGCGCCCTGCAAATCCAGCAGACCGCGTTCTGTATCGACCCGCCCGTCAAAGGACAGCCCCATCGACGGGCCGGCGGCGCTGCCGCTTAGAACCGTTACCTGCGTTGGTGAGATACGCATCTGGCTTTCGATGGAGCTGAAGAAAATCCCCTGCCCCGACAATTCGTCCAACAACCCGACCAGACTGATTGCGTCCAGCAAGGCGGCCATCGCCGGGGCGTCCCGAACATGTGTATTGGTTATTTTCAGACCCGCGTCGTAATTCCCCGGAGAGCCCACCGGCTCCAGCTGGAACTGCAATGTGCCGCCACGCACTTGCGTAATCAGGCCCGCAGATTTTAAAACTGCACCCGCGTTGTCCGAGCGCAGGGTCACTCCGCTGCGTGGGCCGCGCGAAACAACCTGCCCTGAAACCGCGGCGCCACCATTGACGAATGCCGTGAAATTCCCCGCCAGCCCACCGGTGGTCGTAAAATTGCCGCGCAATCCTGTCAGAGCGATTGTTTCCGTTATCTGCAACCTGTCCAGAACCACATTCAGGGCCGGTCCGGCGCCCGCGCTGCCTCCGCCCCCACCGCTGCCAAAGGTCGACTTCTGCAGGTTCAAGACGCCGCCGAGGATGCGTATGTCCGGAATGGCCTTACCGCTTTCAATCAACTGCGCCGGTACCGCCAGCCAGTTGCCCAGCTCAAACGAGCTGAAACTGACACGATCCAGTTGCTGGTTGGCCTTGAACGAGATCGTTGCATTGGCCCGTAAACCGGCGGCGTCTATCTTTAACGCGTCCACACGCATCTGTTTGCCAAGGGTCGCTTCGGCCGTCAGACTGCCGGCGGTCCCGGCACTTTTTCTCCAGCCCAACTCGGGTATTGCAAGGCGCACGCCAACCAGATCGGATTTTGCCGTCAACTTTGGTGGTGCGCCTGCGCCCAATGTCACTGTGAAATCCGCTTCGCCTTGTCCCGATATCGCATCATCCGGCAGTCCGGCGCGAATTTCCTTCATCAGTTGCCGCGACAACTCGATCTTCCCGGTCAGTTCGCTGCGTTCCGGCTCTTTTCCCCCGATGGGCTGACTCCATGTTGCCCGCACCGGAACGGCACCGAAGAAACCATCCCCTGTTATCGTCACCTGCGTATGGTCGCCGCTGACATTCAGTCTTTGGGCGCTGACATTCACGCCCGGAACCAGTTTGTCGCTGTCCACATCACTCAGATCACCGACAAAGTGAAACTCCATATCATCCAGCATCACCTTGTCTTTCAGCGGCAGTGCCAAAGTGCCCTGTAAACTCACATTACCCTTAGCAAGGTCCACGGGCAGCCCGGCCTTGGTCATGACCTCCAACGGGGGTCTGTCCAGCAACGACAGCGCGGCGGTTGCGCTTCCGTTCGCCCGGATACGGGCGATACCCGGTGCCGATTTCTTGATGCTTATATCTGGAATGATGAAGGACGTGCCCGAGGCGTCAACCGGCCCACCCTCATCAGGATTGACCACACCGCGCCGCGCTGTCACCGAGAACCTCTGACCAACAAGGCTTGCCTGTCCTTGCGCGTTTTCAATCGGCGGCAAAGTCTTGGCAAATCTTATCTTTGCCTTGTCAAAATCGAAATCAGCATAAATGTCCGGCTTTTCTCCGGGCTGAACCCTGAAGGCCAGATCAAGATCGGACAGCGTGCCCTCGGTCAGGTTCTCGGTCACCCATTCGCGCGGCTTATCCGCCACAGTTTCAGGCCAGTAACCCAACAGTTGATCGGGCGTCATCCTGTCAATCGACGCATCCACGGCAACGTCCCAACCATCGGTCGAGCCCGTCATGTCGCCAGACACCATCAACCGCGTGTCCCCATGTTCGACCGTCATCTGGCCCAGTTGCAAACGGAACGGTGCCAGCTTCATCTGGAAGTCCACCGTTGCCCGCGACAATTCCAGCGGCTGCGGGAACAGATCCTCGGGGTTCACTTTTATGCCGGACAGCACGAACTGGGCCGACAGGTTTTCAAGTGCACCATTTTCGACGCCCTGCAAAAACGCCTTGCCTTCGGCACGGACGGCGCCCCATTCCGAGACGATCGAAACCTCATTGAAATCCAGCACCTGCTGTCGGGGTTCGTAGGTGAAATAAGTGCGCGCGGATTCGAACGGTATCGGGCGCGTTTCCGGGTTGGGCTGAACTGCCCCGGCTCCCAGATTGAGTGTCGCAAACACCGCACCTAGCGTGCCCTGCGCGTCGATACTACCCCGCAAAGCGCCCGAAATCGGAGTTCTTAGAACCTGCAGCCATGCCATTGCCGGACTCTGTCCCGCGATATCCTCGGCCGGCAGGTCGGTAACCGTAACACCAAATTTCGCCGCAGGTGAACCAAGCGTACTGGTGTAGTTCGCCTCGATCGAACTGACATAATCCCGCCCGCCCAGAACGGAAAAGCCGGTGGCCAGCCGAACCTCATGCTCGCTGCGTGTTGCCTGAATGTGCCCCCCGTCAAAGGTCCAGCTTCGCCCTTGCCGAAGATCGCGATAATCCAAGGTGATGCCGCTGATCTCGACCGAGGTCATGGCCGAAAGTGCCGGAGACAAAAAAACCTGATCCGACTGTTCGATCAACTGGGCAAGGTTGGGCGCCTGCCGGACCGGAGCACTCTCGGACCCGACGGTCAGAGACAGCGATCCGGTCTCATCCCGCACCAGACTGACCAATGCCCCCCTCAGCATGATGCGTTTGGGCCTGACATGGCCGCGCAACAGTGGACGCATCGCAAGGCTGGCGCGCATGTCCGCCACTTCGGCAATCTGGCGGCCGTCTGCATCGCTGACGGTCACATCCGTCAGGCGCAAACGTGGTCGCCACCCCTCGTGGATGATGAAACTGACGTCGCCAAACCGGATCTGCAGCCCGCCCAGCGCCCGTTCAAGCCGCGCCTCGACGCGATCCTTCAGCCAGACCGGCGCGTGCATGGTCTGACCGACGACCATGAGGGCTGTAAAACCAGCCAAAAGAACCAACAGGAACAGCCCCCGCATGGCCCATAACCCGGCTCTGCGGCGACGCGAACGCTTAGGGCGGGGTTTTTCCCCTGCCTTTTCAACATCTTCCTTGATCTGTTGGGCCAATTTGCCTCTTGCGCCTTTCAACTTGCCCGCACCGCAATATTATCCGGGCATCAGTTCTCACATTCCGCCGGAGAGGCCTCATGCCCGAAATTTCCGAACCCGCCCCTAATTTTACCCTGCCCCGCGACGGTGGTGGCGAAGTCACCCTGTCCGACCTGCGTGGCAGCATAGTCGTTTTGTTCTTTTATCCCCGCGATGATACCCCGGGCTGCACAAAGGAATCCATTGGTTTCTCGGAACAACTTCAGGCTTTTGCAGCGGCGGGCGCTCAAGTTTTCGGGATTTCACGCGACACCGTCGCCAAACATGACAAGTTTGTCGCCAAACATGGCCTTACCACACCTCTATTGTCCGATGCAGAATCCACGGTTTGCGAAGACTATGGGGTCTGGGTGGAAAAGAACCTCTATGGCAAAAAGTCTATGGGGATCGAGCGCGCGACCTTCCTGATCGACGGCAATGGCGACATCTCCCGGATCTGGCGCAAGGTCAAGGTTCCCGGTCATGTGGACGAGGTCCTCGAAGCCGTTCGCGCGCTTTGATCACGCACCCTCGACCCCCGAAATGATTCAGTTTATCTGCCGGGTTTGACCCAAAAGGAACGGAGTGCGCTGTGCCGAAAACCCTGACCGAAATGGCGACCGAAGTTCTGTACACCGGGGATGGGCGTGCGAAAACAGCCCTGTCCCGGCAGCACGCGGCCGACTGGTTTGCATCCCGCAATGGGGACAGACCACCTGTTGAGATCGGTACAGGGAACCCACCGCCTTACCCGGCCCGGCCTGAGCGTCCCGAGTTGTTGTCGCCCCGCGACGTACCAAGGCGCCGCCCGGGGTCCGAGGCCGGGCGCATCGCCCTGTTGCACGCGGTCGCACATATCGAACTGAATGCGGTGGACCTGCATTGGGACATCATTGCCCGATTCGGGCACATCCCCATGCCCATCGGCTTCTACGACGACTGGGTTAAATGCGCCGAAGAGGAATCCCGGCATTTTGAAATGGTCTGCGATTGTCTGGAGGCGATGGGCAGCCACTATGGCGCCCTGCCCGCACATGCGGGCATGTGGCGCGCGGCGGAAGACACGTCAGAGGACCTGATGGGCCGTCTGGCAGTAGTGCCGATGGTGTTGGAAGCACGCGGCCTGGACGTCACCCCCGGCATGATCGACATCTTCCGAAAAGCCAAAGCACAACAGGCTGTCGATGCGCTGGAAGTGATCTATGCCGAAGAGGTCGGGCATGTCGCCTACGGCTCAAAATGGTTCCATTTTTTGTGCGGCCGCGAGAATACGGACCCCAAGGACGCCTTTCATCAATTGGTGCGGCGTTACTTTCACGGCGCGCTCAAGCCACCCTTCAACGAAGAGAAGCGGGCTGAGGCGGGGTTGCCGCCCGATTTCTATTGGCCTCTGGCCGACGAGATGCCCCCGCCCGGTTCTGTTGCGGATTGACCGTTTATCAGCCGCATACCCGTGAAATCGGCAAGTTCCCGCTCATCTGGCGCATGAAATTTCCCGATGTGCGCGCGTTTCGGTCAACAAACTTGCCCCGAATCCGCACCGTCGTTATGCAAACGCCCCAAGAGCCGACGCACCACTCTCGTACGGTTCGGATCAGGGGATATAGAGGAAGGGCGCGTGCGAACACGTCTGGCAATAAAACTACACTCACTGCTCGAGCGGCACTTTCCGGAACGTAGAGTTTTCCTGAAATCTGATACCGACACCCGGTTCATCCGGCTACGGTCGGAAACGCAGGTTGTTGCGGTCGCTGGCGTCGCGCTGACGGTTGTCTGGACCATTGTCGCAACGGCCATCATCCTGATGGACAGCATCGGATCAGGAAACTTTCGGGAACAGGCAAAACGCGATCAGGCCACCTATCAGGAACGCCTGAACGTGCTGTCTGCCGAGCGGGACGCCCGTGCAGAAGAAGCTCTGGCTGCGCATGATCGTTTTAACGCCGCTTTGGAGCAAATCTCGGCGATGCAGTCCGAATTGCTGAAATCGGAAAACCGCCGTCGCGAGCTTGAGACCGGGATTGAAGTCATTCAGACCACGCTGCGCGCTACGATGAAACAGCGCGAAGAATCGCGTGACGCACTGGCCCAACTGCAGCAGGAAACCGGGGAAGACGCATCCGTTCAGGTTGCCGCAGCAACCGCTCCGGTCCAGATGGCCTTTATGACCGACGCGCTGGCGCGAACCGCAAAAGAGCGGGACCAGATCGAATCCGACGCTCAGGACGCTCTGGACCAGCGCGCCGAGCTTGAGCTGGAAATCCAGTTGATGCGCGAGCGCAGCGACCAGATTTTCCGCCAACTGGAAGAAGCCATGGCAATTTCGGTTGAGCCGCTGGATAAAATGTTCCGTCAGGCTGGCATGCCAACGGATCGCATCATCGAAGAGGTTCGGCGCGGATATAGCGGTATGGGCGGTCCGCTGACCCCTTTATCCTTCAGCACACGCGGTGATGAGCCCACACCGGATGAAATTCGCGCAAACAACCTGCTGCATCAGATGGATCAACTGAACCTTTACCGCATTGCGGCGGAAAAGGCCCCGTTTGCCAGCCCGGTTCATTCCGCCGTTCGCTATACCAGCGGATACGGCTATCGGCGCGACCCGAAAACAGGCGGTCGGCGCATGCACAATGGCTCGGATTTCGCAGGCGCACACGGAACGGATATCTTCGCCACGGCCGATGGGGTTGTCTCTCATGCGGGCTGGCAATCGGGTTTCGGCAGGCTAGTCAAGATCAAGCACGCCTTCGGGATTGAGACACTTTATGCTCATAACACCAAGATCCGGGTCAAGGTCGGCCAAAGGGTCTCGCGCGGCGACCATATAGCTGATATGGGTAGCACCGGACGGTCGACCGGCACGCACCTGCACTACGAAGTACGCGTGAACGGAAAACCAGTGAATCCAATGACATACATTAAGGCTGCGAGAAATGTTTTCTAAGAGCAAAATCAACGAGCCCGCGTCCAAGACACCCGAAGCGGCCAAACCCGCCGCACCGGCAACACCTGCGGCACCTGCACCCACCGAAACCAAGGCCAGCACACCGCCAAAGCCCAAGCCTCCGGCGTCGGTTCTGTCGTCTGATCTGCACATCACCGGCAACATCAAGACCACCGGCGATATTCAGGTTGAAGGCACGGTCGAAGGCGATATTCGCGCGCATCTGCTGACGATCGGTGAAACCGCGACCATCAAAGGCGAAGTCACTGCCGATGACGTGGTTGTAAATGGCCGTGTCGTTGGCCGTGTCCGTGGTCTCAAGGTACGCCTGACCTCGACCGCACGTGTCGAAGGCGACATCATCCACAAGACCATCGCAATTGAAAGCGGTGCGCATTTCGAGGGGTCGGTTCAACGTCAGGACGACCCGCTGAACCCCGGGCGCAGCGGTAAATCGGGGGCCAACCCGGCCGCTCAGACCGCCGAGGTCAGCCAGTAAGACAGGTACCACTCAGGCAGATAGGGCGCCGCAGGATGATCCTGCGGCGCTTTTTTCTTGTGCGGCCCGGCGTTGATTTTGCAACGCCTCCATACCTTCCGCCTTAACGATACTTTCAAAAAACATGTTTTGTGATTTACACTTAAGCCACATTTAAGGGAGGACTATTCATGCCATCACGACTAATGGCCGAGTTTCTTGGCACCTTTTGGCTGGTTTTGGGCGGTTGCGGCAGCGCCGTTTTGGCGGCGGGCGTCGCGGATGTCGGCATTGGCTGGCTGGGTGTGGCGTTTGCCTTTGGCCTGACCGTTCTGACAATGGCTTATGCCGTTGGCCACATCTCGGGCGGCCATTTTAACCCTGCGGTAAGTCTGGGCCTGATGATCGGCGGCCGTTTCGATGCCAAGGACCTGTTACCCTACTGGGTTGCACAGGTCATCGGGGCGATTGCCGCAGCGGCTGTACTCTACCTGATCGTGTCAGGCGCACCAAGCTTTGAAAGCGTGGGCAGCTTTGCAACCAACGGATATGGCGAGGCCTCACCAGAGGGATATTCGCTGACGTCGGCCTTGGTGATTGAAATAGTTCTGACCGCCTTTTTCATCCTGATCATTCTGGGCGCAACGTCTGACAGCGCCCCGGCTGGCTTTGCCCCGATCGCCATCGGTCTGGGACTGACACTGATCCACTTGATTTCCATTCCGGTGACCAACACATCGGTCAATCCCGCCCGCTCGACCGGAGTGGCCTTGTTCGCCGAAGGCCCTGCCCTTGCGCAACTCTGGCTTTTCTGGGTGGCTCCGTTGATCGGAGGCGCCATTGGCGGCGTGATCTGGAAAATGCTGTCACCTGACGACTAGAGCATCCGGGACGAACATCCTTGAAAACCGTCACCGCCTGACTCTGGCGGTGACACCTGATCAGGTAAAACACACAAGTGGTCAGCCTGAAAAAACCAGAACTTTCACCGGCAGAATAATCGCCTGACCACGAATGACGATGGCATTGGCGATCCCCATTCCGTCGACGATTTGCGTGACAAACGCCCGGAAGCCCGAGATTTCACCGTTTTCCCGCTGCGCGGCCCGATTGCTGTAAGCCACACCGACGCAAGCACTGCCCAGAGGTATATCCGCCACCTGCTCGGGATAGATCGGGGCCAGAAACGCTGTGACGGTTCCCGGACGCACCCTGTCCTGCAGGTCCAGCAATGCGTCACCCGGACGAAACTGCCCGGCAGCTATCGCGCCCTGCAACTCGTCCACAACCATCGGGATCACGGACAGAGGTTTGGATGCACAGGTAATCTCTACCAACATACCAGGCTGCAATATGTTTGCCGAGATCTGGCCAAACGCCGCTACAAAACGTCCCTCGCCCGTGGTCTCGGGCACAAGAACACCGGCGGGCCGCAGAATGGGATTGACGATATCCCCCGGTTTCAGAAGGAACTGTTTGACGGTGCCATCAACACTGGCGAACACGGTGGATTTCGCGATCTCGTTTTCCGCCTCGGACAGCACCGCCATTGCCGTACTCCGCTGCGCAGGCAACACCCGCGAAAGCCGCGCTTTGACCGTCTCCAGCCCGGCAAGCGCCGCCTCACGCTGCGCCTCGGCCCGGGCGACGGCCGTGCGCAATCTCTCAAGCTCCTGCTCGCTGACGACTGCGGAATTACGTTCAGCTATCTCCTGCCGCCGCTCCAGATCATCAACCGCCTGAGACAGCTCGGCGTCGATTGCAGCCAGTTGCGCCTCTGCCCCCGCGATCTCGGCGTCGCCCAGCTCAATTGCCGCATCTATTTCCGAGATGCGGCGGCGTGCGGTTTCGGCGGCCCCCTCCTGCCGCGAGGTATCCAGCCGGAAAATCGCGTCACCTGCCCGGACTGCATCATTGTTGCCGACATAAACCTCGGCCACGCGCCCGGCCCTGTCGGACAGAACCGTTACCGTGCGAAACGCAGCCGAGACATTCTTGGTTGTCGGGTGGAACAGAAAGATCACCGTGATCAGCGCAATGGCCAGAATGGCGCACCCGGTCAAACCCCAGCGCAATTCATACCAGACATTGAACAAGGTGATTTCGTGCCCGATCCGCTTTCCCTGTTTGTAGCGCCGGTACAGATAGTCAGGCAGAATGGTTATCAGGGCCGAGAAGATTAGCTCAATCATCCCCGGTATCCCCAGCATCCATCTTAGGTTTCAGCCCGGGAAACACCTCATGCAGGGGAACGGCGGCGATCAGGATTGCGGCGACCCAGAAGGCGTTGTTCAGCGAAAACAATGAAATCAGCCCCAATATGCCGACAACCTGCATCTGGATCTTATGCGCCCCTGCGGCCATCCGGTCCGGTATCGCCTGAACCGTGAAATAGAGCGCGCCAAAGCCCAGCAGGATAAGCGCAAGCACCAGCCCGATAAGCAGCATGAACCCATCCGTTTCACCCGGTGCGGTGACCCAGAACGGTAATCTTTCCATTGCTTCCGGCGAAAGTTGGCCCGACATGGCTTCTTCGGCTCCATATGCGCAATTTTGAATTAGAGCCGGTTTTCTCTGAAAAATCAATAAAGTCGGTCTGACAGGGTCAGTTGCCCATCATCCACTGCCCGTCCGGCCAGAACGCATGAAAGGCAAATGCGAACATCACGTCGTGGGTGACATTCTGGCCCTTGGCGTTGCGGACCCGGATGGAACCCACATCGCGCCCTTTGCCAACGCGCCCTGCATCAAGCGCCGATGCCTGCCCCGGCAACCAGCTGATCGTCACACCGGCCTCGGTCACGACACCGGCGTCGCTGAGCCGGGACATGGGCCACGCCCTCTCACCCACACGAACAACACGCTCCAGGGGATGAGCACCGTGTGGGGGCATCTCCCCGGAATATAGGAATGGACGGCGTGAGGTATCGTAGCCGCGATACGGGTTGCGGCCATAGTCGCGGTTGTGCGCAGGTTCGGCCATCACCAGACCATTGGGGTTGCGGCCACGAAACTCGGCCCAGCTTTCCATCCAGACCGGCAATGCCTTTAACTGCGTACCCGTCAGACGACCCACAATCGCCTCACCGGTTGCCTGCTGCCACCAGCTTTGAGTTTCCCGGTCATACATCACCATGTCCGAGTTGCGCAGCTTGCCGGAAACGCCAAAGGTCAGAACGCCGCGCGGTGTTCGGCGATCAAATACGATGGCCGAGTTGCACAGCGGGCAATAGGTCACGGCAACCAGCTTGTTGCCGATCCGATCGTTCACGATCTCGTGCCACATGAGATAACGGATCGGATAAGCGCGGGGCGTCTGACCGCTCAGCTCCACCGTTATAACCGCTTCTGCTTTTGCAAGGCCGGATTTACCGGAGGCACGAACAAACTTTGGATCGCTTAATGCGGGAATGCCATCTTTTGGCGGGCCGCCGGATTGAATCTCTGCCCAGCTTTGAATGGTGGTCTTTCCAAAGTCCGTATCCGGCCACTCACCCCGCCAGGCCCCGGGATTGGCCTGCGCGGACACGGCCAACAGGATCAGCGCGACTGCAACGATGATGCGCATGGTTTGCTCCGACTTCGCGGACTATCGTGAACCAGCAATCGAACCACAGCCAGACCGTAACACGCAGACGTGAAAAGTTGTGCAACGGGTCAGGCAAAAATTCTTGGCTTTGATTTGTAGATACTCGGTTATCATTCGGCCCGCGTATCACGCCCCAAAAGACAAATTCCGGGAGAAATATGAACCGGGGGCATCTGGCCCCAGTGAAAGGGAGATGAAGATGTTCAAGCTGATTGCAACCGTTGCAGCCGGATTGGCCGCAACCTCGGTTATGGCCGAGGACCAATGGCTTTCAATCCCGGAGCCACCCGCGATGCCCGAAGCAGTTGAAAGCGGCACCGCCGAGTTCAACGGTATAAACATGTACTATGCCACCTATGGAGAGGGCGATGGGGACCCCGTTCTGCTGATCCATGGCGGATTGGCGCATGGCGATATCTGGGCTGCACAGGTCGCGGACCTGTCGCAGGACCACCGGGTCATCGTGGCGGATACACGTGGTCACGGGCGTTCGACCAATGACGGCAGCGCCTATACCTACGACCTTCTGGCGCAGGATTATCTAGCGCTTCTGGATCACCTGAGTGTGGACAAGGTGCATCTGGTTGGATGGTCTGACGGGGCAAATATCGGCTACGTGATCTCGACCACCTCTCCTGATCGACTGGCAAGCCATTTTGCACATGCCGGGAATGTCAGTCTGGACGGCATCGACCCGTCGGTCGAGACCAACGAAGTCTTTGGGGCTTATGTCGGCATGATGGCGCAGGACTACGCGGAAATGTCCCCTACCCCTGATGGTTTCGAAGGATTTATGGGCGGCGTCGCAACCATGTGGGGTACCGAGAAACCCGGCGGGTTGGACTCACTTCAATCCGTGACCGTCCCCACACTTGTTGTGCAAAGCGAACATGACGAGGCCATTCTGGAAGCACACTCAAAGGCGATTGCCGAGGCGATACCAGAAGCAAATCTGCTGATCTTAAAGGATGTCAGTCACTTTGCCTCGTTTCAGGCGCCCGAAGCTTACAATCAGGCGATCCGCGACTTCATCGACCAATAACGCCGCGATGTGACCCGGCGCTTGTGCAAGCGCCGGGATCAGGATTCATTCGGTCACAGTGACCTTTTTCATCACGTCAGGTTGACCGACCACGGCCCCGTTCTGACCAGTGCCGCGCTTGATTGCGTCAACCACGTCCATGCCGTCCGTGACCTTGCCAACGACCGTATATTGGCCATCAAGGAACGGGCCAGGAGCGAACATGATAAAGAACTGCGAATTGGCACTGTTGGGGTTCTGCGAACGCGCCATGCCGACGACACCACGATCATAGGTGATATCCGAAAACTCGGCAGGCAGGTCCGGGCGGTCCGAACCGCCGGTTCCCGCGCGGCCCATGTCACTGCCCAGCTTGCCATGTTCCACGTCGCCGGTCTGGGCCATAAACCCGTCGATCACGCGATGAAACACGACACCGTCATACAGGCCTTCGCTGGCCAGCGCAGTGATCTGCTCCACGTGCTTGGGCGCTACATCGTCGAACAGGTCGATGGTGATTGTGCCATTCGCCTCACCCTCAACCTCGATCTGCAAACCTGTCGCCAGCGCAGGGCTGGCCATCAGGGCAAATACGGCAGCCAGTTTACGCATCTGCGGCCACCTTGACACTGATCATGCGGTCGGGACTTGCAGGTGGCTCGCCGCGCACGATGGCATCCACATGCTCCATCCCGTCAATCACACGGCCATAAACGGTGTATTGCCCGTTCAGGAAGTGGTTGTCCTTGAAATTGATGAAGAACTGCGAATTGGCCGAGTTCGGGTTCTGCGAACGCGCAGCGCCCAGCGTGCCCCGGTCATGCGGCAGTTTCGAGAATTCGGCCGGAACGTTCGGCAGCGACGACCCGCCGGTTCCCGCCATGCGCAGGTTGAACCCGTCTTCCATATCACCGTGCTGCACATCGCCGGTCTGTGCCATAAAGCCGTCGATCACCCGGTGAAAGGCCACGTTGTCATATTCACCTGCGCGCGCCAGTTGCTTCATGCGCTCGCTGTGCTGAGGGGCAACATCGGGCAGCAATTCGATGACGACATTGCCGTCCTTCAGTTCGATGATGATTGTGTTTTCGGGATCCTTGATCTCGGCCATCTGGCCCTCCTGTCGTTTGGTATTGCGCAAATACCTATGCGCCGGGCGCGCGAATGCCAAGTGACGCATTGACCTGAGGGCAAAATGCAGGAAAAGAACCGCCCAAATCTGATGCAAGCGGCGGAGTGAACGCGATGGGCTGGAAAACACTGGACGACATGGACCTGAACGGCAAGCGCGTGCTTGTACGCGTGGATATCAATGTGCCGATCGTGGACGGCGTGGTGACCGACTCGACCCGTATCCGCCGCATCATCCCCACCGTGCGCGACATCATCGCAGCGGGTGGTAAGCCGATCCTGCTGGCGCATTTCGGCCGCCCCGGCGGCGAGCGCCGTGAAAACCTGTCGCTGAACCAGCTGATCCCGACCCTGGAACGCGCGTTCGAAACCAAGGTTCTGTTTGCCGCCGATTGCGTCGGTACGGCAGCGGAACTGGCTGCCGGAGAATTGCAGCCGGGCGAGGTATTGCTCCTGGAAAACACCCGCTTCCACGCTGCCGAAACCAAGAACGATCCCGACCTAGCCGCTGGCATGGCCCGGCTTGGCGATGTCTATTGCAACGATGCCTTTTCCGCCGCGCACCGGGCCCACAGCTCGACCGAGGCCATCGCGCGGCTTCTGCCTGCCTGCGCAGGCCGTTTGATGCAGGCCGAACTGGAAGCGTTGGAAAGCGCGCTTGGTGCTCCCAATCGCCCCGTCACAGCGGTTGTTGGCGGCGCCAAGGTTTCCACCAAGCTGGAATTGCTGGGCAACCTGATCGAAAGGGTGGATTACCTTGTGATCGGTGGCGGCATGGCCAACACCTTCCTCGTTGCCAAGGGGCTGAATGTGGGCAAGTCTCTGGCCGAACGCATCATGAAAGACACCGCCGCCGAGATTCTGGCCAAGGCCGAGGCATCGGGATGCAAGATCATCCTGCCCAGCGACATCGTGGTTGCCGAAAAGTTCGAATCCCACGCGCCGCATCAGGTTCTGCCCGCCGATCAGTGCCCCGAAGAAGGGCTGATCCTGGATGCAGGCCCTGACAGCATCGACGCAATCGTCGAGATTTTTGAGCAAAGCCAGACCCTGATCTGGAATGGTCCGTTGGGCGCGTTCGAGCTTGAGCCGTTCGACGCAGCAACAAACGCCGCAGCACTCAAGGCCGCGGCGCTGACCCGTGCGGGCAAGCTGATATCGGTTGCCGGTGGTGGCGATACAGTTGCGGCCCTCAACGCGTCGGGTGCGGCAGGCGATTTTTCCTACATCTCCACCGCTGGCGGTGCATTTCTGGAATGGATGGAAGGTAAGACATTGCCCGGCGTCGCCGCGCTGGAACAATAACTCCGAACAAACAGGCGCCCTGCCCGGGGGGCCTGAACTATCTATTTCGAATCATTTGACATCTTTTTGCGATTTCGGGGATTCACAACCCGAATCACCTGTGACATAGTGCTGACAGATGCCCGAAAAGGGCACGTTATTGAGGCAGACTTCATACGGCGGTAAACAGAGTGTCCCGTTCCCATCGGCCCGGTTTGGGCGCAGCGTTGTTCTTTGCAGTGGCATTCATGCTGGGTGTTTATTTCACCTTCGCTGCCGTGCAGGGCGACTATGGCCTGTTCCGTCGGGTCGAGATCGCTGCGGAACGGGACGCCCTGTCACGCGACCTTGCGCGGCTGGATGCAGAAATCGCAAGGACAGAAAACCTCACCCGCCGCCTGTCAGACACCTACCTTGACCTCGACCTGCTGGACCAGCAGGCGCGCTCGGTTCTGGGCCTGATCCGTGCAGACGAAATCGTCATTCGCTAAAGCGTTTCACGAACTGGCTAACCCTCACCAGATCACCAATGTGTCTTAGGCGCTAAGTTCATCTGGGTGTCGTTTTTTCAGGTCTTTTATTAACCGCAGCAAGCAACCCGCCGCCCCGGACGACGCTGCGTCACATTTCCCCTCGCCAGACGCCGCGAAATGCTTTATGAGATAGTTTAACGCTAAACTATCTTGCCGTAAGGGGGAGATCGCCACGATGGCCGCGCGAAAAACCACAAAGAAACCAAACGTTTCAGCGGATGAGCTGAAACACTACTACCGCGAAATGCTGCTGATCCGCCGATTCGAGGAAAAGGCTGGCCAGCTGTATGGCATGGGCCTGATCGGCGGTTTCTGCCACCTTTATATCGGACAGGAGGCCGTTGTGGTCGGCCTCGAGGCTGCGGCCGAAGAAGGTGACAAGCGCATCACCTCGTACCGCGATCACGGCCATATGCTGGCCTGTGGTATGGACCCGGGCGGCGTGATGGCCGAACTGACCGGGCGCGAGGGCGGGCTGTCCAAAGGCAAAGGCGGCTCAATGCACATGTTCTCGAAAGAGAAACACTTCTACGGTGGCCACGGCATCGTTGGTGCACAGGTTCCTCTGGGCGCCGGTCTCGCCTTCGCGGACAAGTACAAAGGCAACGGTCGCGTGACGTTTACCTATTTCGGTGACGGCGCCGCGAACCAGGGTCAGGTCTATGAGACCTTCAACATGGCCGCCCTGTGGGACCTGCCGGTTATCTTCGTGATCGAGAACAACCAATACGCCATGGGCACCGCTCAGGCGCGCTCGACCTCGACCAAAGACATCTATCACCGCGGCGAGGCATTCGGCATCCCCGGCGAAATCGTCAACGGCATGGATGTTCTGGCCGTGAAAGAGGCCAGCGAAAAGGCCGTTGCCCACTGCCGCGCTGGCAAGGGGCCGTATATCCTTGAGGTCAAGACTTACCGCTATCGCGGCCACTCGATGTCCGACCCGGCCAAGTACCGCACCCGCGAAGAGGTTCAGAAGGTGCGCGAACAAAGCGACCCGATCGAACATGTGCGCGAACTGCTGCTGTCCGGCAAACACGCGACCGAGGATGATCTGAAGGCGATCGATAAGGAAATCAAAGAGATCGTCAATCAGGCCGCCGAATTCTCGAAAGAAAGCCCCGAGCCGTCGCTAGACGAGCTCTGGACCGATATCTACGCCTGAGAGGACGAATAAGACATGGCAACCGAAATTCTCATGCCCGCCCTTTCGCCCACGATGGAAGAAGGCACATTGGCCAAATGGCTGGTCAAGGAAGGCGACACCGTGTCGTCCGGCGACATCATGGCCGAGATAGAAACCGACAAGGCCACGATGGAATTCGAGGCCGTCGACGAAGGCATCGTTGGCAAAATCTTGATCGCTGAAGGCACCGAAGGGGTCAAAGTGAACACCCCCATCGCGATCCTCGTCGAAGAAGGCGAAGACGCATCCGCCCTGCCCTCGGCTGCGCCCGCAGCCGAAGCGGTGGCAGACGCCGACCCTGCGGCGGCCCCGGCGCCCGCTCCTGCCGCAGCAGCACCCGCTGCACCGGTCGTTGACCACTCGCCTGACTGGCCAGCAGACGCCGAGATGAAATCGCAAACGGTCCGTGAATCCCTGCGCGATGCCATGGCCGAGGAAATGCGCGGTGACGAAGACGTCTATCTGATGGGCGAGGAAGTCGCCGAATATCAGGGCGCCTACAAGATCTCGCAAGGTTTGCTGGACGAGTTCGGAAGCAAACGCGTGATCGACACCCCGATCACCGAACATGGCTTTGCCGGTATCGCGGTTGGGTCCGCCTTTGGCGGTCTGAAACCGATTGTCGAGTTCATGACCTTCAACTTCGCCATGCAGGCGATTGACCAGATCATCAACTCTGCCGCCAAGACGCTCTATATGTCCGGCGGTCAGATGGGCTGTCCCATCGTGTTCCGCGGCCCCAACGGTGCCGCCGCGCGTGTGGCTGCCCAGCACAGCCAGGACTACGCCGCGTGGTACATGCAGGTCCCGGGCCTCAAGGTTGTCATGCCCTATTCGGCGGCTGACGCCAAAGGTCTTCTGAAATCGGCGATCCGCGACCCCAACCCGGTGGTCTTTCTGGAAAACGAAATCCTATACGGCCGCTCCTTTGACGTGCCGCAGGTGGACGACCTGACCGTCCCGCTGGGCAAGGCCCGCATCTGGCGCGAAGGTTCGGACGTGACCATCGTCAGCTTTGGCATCGGCATGCAGTTCGCGTTGGAAGCTGCCGACAAACTGGCCGAGGAAGGCATCAGCGCCGAGGTGATCGACCTGCGCACCATCCGCCCGATGGACACCGGCGCGATCATCAACTCGGTGATGAAAACCAATCGCCTGGTAACCGTCGAAGAAGGCTGGCCACAGGGTTCCGTCGGCAGCTACATCAGTTCCGTGGTCATGCAGGAGGCGTTCGATTACCTCGACGCGCCGGTCATCAACTGCACCGGTAAAGATGTTCCGATGCCTTACGCCGCGAACCTGGAAAAGCTGGCCCTGATCACCACCGATGAGGTGATCGCCGCCGTCAAACAAGTGACCTACCGGTAAGGAGCGACAGACAGATGCCCACCGAAATTCTGATGCCCGCCCTTTCCCCGACGATGGAGGAAGGCACCCTTGCCAAATGGCTGGTCAAAGAGGGCGACACCGTCTCCTCCGGTGACCTGCTGGCCGAGATCGAAACCGACAAGGCCACGATGGAGTTCGAGGCCGTTGACGAAGGTACAATCGGCAAAATCCTGATCCCCGAGGGCACCGAGGGGGTCAAGGTCAACACCGCCATCGCGGTTCTGCTGGAAGATGGCGAAAGCGCCGATGATATCACGGCGGCACCGGCCAAAGCCCCCGAGGCGGCCCCAGCCGCTGCGGGTAATGAGGCCGCCGCGCCAGCAGCGTCCGAGGCACCCGCCCCTGCCCCGGCAGCTCCGACCACTACAGCCGGTGGCCGTGTCTTCGCCTCGCCGCTTGCCCGACGCATCGCGGCCCAGAAAGGTCTCGATCTGGCGCAGATCAAAGGCTCCGGCCCGCATGGCCGCATCGTCAAGGCCGACGTCGAAGGTGCAACAGCCACCGCTCCGGCCCCGGCTGCTGCACCGGCAGCTGCTGCGGCAGCGCCCGCACCGGCAGCCGCTCCGGCCGGTCCTTCGGCAGACATGGTCGCCCGCATGTACGAAGACCGCGAGTACGAAGAGATCAAGCTCGACGGTATGCGCAAGACCATTGCCGCACGCCTGAGCGAAGCCAAGCAAACGATCCCGCATTTCTACCTGCGTCGCGAGATCAAGCTGGACGCCCTGCTGAAATTCCGCAGCCAGTTGAACAAGCAGCTGGAAGCGCGCGGTGTAAAGCTCAGCGTCAATGATTTCATCATCAAGGCCGTCGCCAACGCGCTGCAACAGGTTCCCGAATGCAACGCCGTCTGGGCTGGCGACCGAGTACTGCAACTGAAACCTTCGGACGTCGCCGTTGCGGTCGCCATCGAAGGCGGTTTGTTCACCCCGGTCCTGCAGGATGCTGACACCAAATCACTGTCAGCCCTCTCGACCGAGATGAAGGACCTTGCCGCCCGCGCACGCGAACGCAAGCTTGCCCCGCATGAATATCAGGGGGGCACCTTTGCGGTTTCCAACCTCGGCATGTTCGGCATCGACAATTTCGATGCAATCGTGAACCCGCCCCATGCCGGAATTCTGGCCGTCGGTACGGGTGCGAAGAAACCGGTTGTCGGGGACGATGGTGAACTGACTGTCGCAACCGTAATGTCGGTTACCATGTCGGTCGATCACCGGGTCATTGACGGGGCGCTTGGGGCCCAGCTGCTTCAGGCCATTGTGGACAATCTGGAAAATCCCATGGTCATGCTGGCCTGAGCCTGCACGCATACAACAAAAAAAGCCGCCTCTTTCACCGAGGCGGCTTTTTCTTTTCCAGGAACGTTACTGGTCCTTGCCCAGCATGTGATCCATTGAGATTGCGGGCTGATCGCATCCGGCCTCGCCCACGATCTTAGCCGGAATTCCTGCCACCGTCTTGCAGGGAGGAACCTCCTGCAGCACCACGGAACCGGCGGCGATCCGGCTGCAATTCCCAACCTGTATGTTGCCCAGCACCTTTGCACCGGCACCGATCAGAACACCGTCACCAATCTTGGGATGGCGATCTTCCTCTTCCTTGCCGGTTCCACCCAGCGTCACCGAATGCAGCATCGAGACATTGTTGCCCACAACTGCGGTCTCACCGATAACGATGGAATGGGCATGATCGATCATGATCCCCTGGCCAATCTTCGCAGCCGGATGAATGTCGATGCCGAAAATCTCCGATGACCGCATCTGAAAGAAATAGGCCAGATCGTGCCGCCCTTTGCGCCACAGCCAATTGGCCACGCGATAGGCCTGCATCGCCTGATATCCCTTGAAGTACAGAATCGGTTGCAGCAAGCGGTGGCAGGCCGGGTCGCGCTCGTACACCGCCATCAGATCGGCCCGCGCCGCATCAATGACGCGATGATCGTCCGCATAGGCTTCGTCCACGATTTCGCGCAGCACCATCATCGACATCTCGTTCGAACACAGCTTGGCCGCAATCCGATACGACAACGCCCGCTCAAGGCTCTTGTGATGCAGGATACAGGCGTGAACCAGCCCGCCCATCAGCGGTTCCTGCTCAACAGCCGCATGTGCTTCTGTCGTGATGCGATCCCAAACCGGATCGACAGGTGTCAGATTTCTGCGCGTTTCAATCATGGCTTTTGGTCCTTTGCTGCGCCTAGAATAGCCATCTAGGGGCAAAAAGGCCAAACGCAAACCCTTGATATGCGTCACAACAGAAATGAATGAGAAAGATCTGAGAGAATTCGAAACCCTGATCCACAGACAGCTGGCTGAATTGGAACAAAATTCCAACGCCGGGCTGGACGCACATGCCGTCGTTCAGCTTGATCAGCAGGCCGTTGGCCGTCTCAGCCGGATGGACGCCCTGCAGAATCAGGCCATGGCCAAGGCACAACAGGCCCGCCGCGACGTTGAGGCCAGCCGCTTGCACGCCGCGCTTCAGCGCATTGAAGAAGGCGAATTCGGCTATTGTGACGACTGTGGCGAAGAGATTCCGCATGGGCGCCTGAAACTGGATCTTGCGGCCAGCAAATGCGTCAGCTGCGCCTCTGGCTGACCCTGTGCCGGATCAGACACCTCAGGACGGTTTCAAAGCAACTGCAGTATTGCAGGTCGTCGAAATTCGGCTCGTCCGGCAGGTTCCGCAACCTCGCTACCGCCATCAGTGACCCGTTTCCGAACCGCGGATGCAGCTTACCGTATCGCGCCACAAATCGGTCGGCGATCTCGGCCTGCCGCAACAGGCGGAAACACAGGCCCTCGCGCTCTGCGGGCGGCACGGACAACAATGCCCGCGCCGCCGCGCTGATATCCCCATGAAGAACCGGTCGCATGGTCCGGTTACTTCACCGTCAGTTTTGCGAACGCACCCGGCCCGTAAGTGGCCGAGACCTGTGCAACTTCAACCACATAGTCGCCGGAAATCCCATCTTCGGCCTGTTTGGACAAGCTGTACAACCAGTTGCGGTCTCCGATGACGATCTCTCGCCGAACTTCACCGTTCTTGCGGATACGCAGAATGTAGGATTCGCTTTCTTCACCCAATGGCACGTCCAGCCCGGCCCAGTCGTCCCCGTCAACACGGGTACGCCGTATCCACGAGAACCGGGTACCACCGCCCGTAAGCCGCGCAGACAGATGTGCCGGGGAATAGGGCCTCAGGCCATTGCCCTCGAACGCCTCGACCAGATGGGTATACGACCGGTTGTTGTATCCGCGCCTTGCCGGTCCAATACGATAGTTCTTGGCCACACGGCGTTCCGAACGCAACAATCCGGTCTGATACACCCTGTCATCCAGCAACACGAACATCGACCCGACGGGCCAGACATTCGGCATCATCGCATCCGTGCCCAATTGTCCGCGCAACCGACCTGACAGCTCGTAAATTCCCTTCCCTTGCAACATCGCGTTGCTGAACTGAAAAACCTCCCAGTTTCCGGTGCTGCCGTCACCGATGGCCGCCAGATTGGCACCGTTCAGCAGGGTCGGGCGCGGGCGGGATTCCAACACCCCGTCAATCAGATTGACCCGCAGCGCGGCCCCTTCATCCCAAAGCCCGGGTGTTGCCCGGATCAGGGGCGTTTCCGTAAACCCGATCACGGCCTGGCTGGCGATGACCTCGCGCAGCGCATAGTCTTCGTCGTTTGACGATGCATAGACGGCAACGTTGCCCGGCCACGGATTGGCTGCCACCGCCAGATATGGGGCATAGGGCACTTCGTTACCCGTGATCAGCGGCAGATCCAGAAATACCGGCAAGACCGGCGTGGGCGCCACAAAGGCCTTGGCCGCGACCTCATCTTCAGGCAGGTCCGAGGTCAGATAGACACCGGGCTGAATTCTGACCGCTTCAGCCAGCTGCATTTCGGCCTGCTCAATCCGGTCGATCCGGTACAGCCCGCCCTGCTCTCCTGCTCTGGTTTCCGGAAGGCGAACAACGTCACCCGCACCCAGTTCCATCTTTGAAGGCGGCAAGGCAAACCGCGCCGTCTCGCGCGAGACGCGCGCCTCGCTGAGCCACCTTTCCACGGTTTGCCGGCCTTCGCTGCGTGTCATGGACAACGGCATTTCGTTGACCGCGACGGCATGGGTTTCGGTATCCGGCAGAACCACCTCTTCGGCGATCACGTCATGATCCGCATCCGACTGGACAAAGCGCAGCCTCACGCGCCCGGTCATCTGCGCTTCGGCCTCGCGCACATGTTCGACGTCGCCGTCGATTTCCGAATTGATTGCAAACTCTTCCGGCGCGATGTCGACGGCGTTTCTTCCGTCGCGCATCCGGAATCTCAACGCGCCATCCCGCTCAATCGCATCGAACCCGTAGCGCAACATCAAAGGCTGCAAGGCCGAGCGCGCGTCGGTCACGTCCTCGATCACATAGCCCCGGACGATGCCCCACAACCCGGAAACATCGATCTGCGTAACACCTGACGCATAACAGATTTCCGCCACGACCGATGCCAAGGTCCGCGACCCGGACCGCCCGTTCAGCCAATGGCCACGGGCATAATTGGCACCATCGCTCCACAACCCACGCAAATTGGGAAATGTCGGATAGGGCCGCGCATCCCACGCCCAGACATAGGCGTTGGTCAGGTCGATCATGCGCCTGCCATAGACGTCGGACATCGGGTTCTTTCCGGGTGCATTCCAATATCCCAAAACGGCCCTCAGGTATTGAACCTGCATAAGATCGTCGCGCAAGCCATTGGAGTATTTGGGATACTTCGATTCCGAGGACTTGGGATCAATGAACTTGTTCGGCTGGTTCGTCCCTTTGTCGATGGCAGCACATCCCAGTTCGGTGAACCAGATCGGTTTCGATTTCGGCTTCCATGCTGTCCGGTTGGGCTGCCGGACGCCGTTTATCCGCTCGTGATGCGGTTTCGACCACCAGTTGCGCAGATCCTTGTAACGCCAGACCCAGGGCTCCCCGTGATCGGCATCCTCGATGGGTGTGCGAATTTGCGCATCGGACTGATCCGACCCCCGATAATACCAGTCGTATCCTTCGCCACCCTCGATATTGCTTTGCAGATATTTCAGATCATAGATCGATCGTGCCCCGGCAGCGGCATCCAGATGATCGTCGCCATCCCGCCAGTCGGACAGCGGCATGTAATTGTCGATCCCGACAAAATCTATGTTCTCGTCCGCCCACAACGGATCCAGATGGAAATACCTGTCGCCGCTGCCATCGTCAGGCTGATACCCGAAATACTCGGACCAGTCCGCCGCATACCCGATCTTGGTGTTCGGCCCCAGCAAAGCCCGCACTTCAGCTGCCAAAGATCTAAGTTGCGCAACCGCAGGAAACCCCGATGCGCCCCGAATTTGGGTCAAAGCCCGCATCTCGGACCCGATGCAGAACGAATTGACACCCCCAGCCGCCGCACACAGTGCTGCATAGTGCAGAATGAACCGTCGCAGCCCCCATTCATGTGGCCCGTGATATGTCACTTCACCATCGCCGATCACAAAATCCGACGCTTTCGCCGTTCCAAAAAACTTGGCCACCTGCGTATCCGCCGCAGCCGTCTTGTCGGGCGATCCTTCGCGGCCCGGTGCTTTGCTCAGCGTGATGCGCCCGCGCCACGGCAGGTGCGGCTGGTGTTCGGCATCCGACCACGGGTCGGCCAAACCGTTGTCCGTAAGCTGATCCATCAGGATAAACGGATAGAACATGACACGCTTGCCCTGACTCCTGAGGTGCTGAATAGCCTGAACAACCGAGCCATCGGCGGGCGTGCCACCATAAACCGGACGCTCATCGACCAGTTTGACCTTTTGCGCAGCAGACCGGGTCTGACCGGCGACCTGCCACGGCATCGTGTCCCCCTCGACGTCGCCCCGCACGACCTTGGGCCGTATCTGGCACGCGTTGCACCGCAAGTCGCTGCCGAACCATGACACGATCAGCGAGGCCGCCTCGCATCCCGGCAATTCGCGTCGCAGGGCGCGTGTTGATGCCACCAGATCCGACAGGCCCGACGGAGAGTTCATATTGGCCGCCCAGGACCGCCCCTTGCCTTTGGTATAGTTCATCTGATCACGCGCCAGCGTGTATTCACCCGTGCCGGGCATCAAGGCCACACCCTTGATAATACTGGCCAACCTGTCCCCGTAGCCGGGCATGCCCTTTTGCTCTTGCCGGACCACTTCGAACGAGAACTGGGGAACGCGATTGCCGAAACGGCCCAGCGCCAGATCTTCGATCACCACATACGCCGTCCCGCGATAGGCAGGCACCTTGCCGACACCCTCGGTCGCTTCGATCAGCGGGTCGGGCAACTGGCCCTTCGTCCCGTGATATATCCGCATGTTCAGATCTTCATGGGCCAGTTCCTCGCCATCCGCCCAGATTCTGGGGATATCCGCGATTTCGCCCGTTCCCACCGCAATCGCCAGCGAGACCGAATAACTGTAATTGTGCGTGGTGGTTGTCGTCGTAACCTCGGGCTGCTTTGGCGTTCCCTTACCCCCACCACCGCCTGTGGTCTGAGACGCAGTCGTCGTGGTCCGCGTTTCCAGAAATTCCGAGGCCCAGATCACCTGTCCACCGACCCGCATCCGCCCGAAAACCGTGGCCATTGGCGCGCCTTCGCCCGTTTCTGTTAGACGGAACCGGTCCAGACGGCCGGTTTCGACAACCTCGCTGCCGCCGCCCATCACTTTCTGGCTCATCATCCGCTGGTCGATCAGGCGGCCAACGGTTGCTCCGACCGCCCGGCCAATGACCGCGGTTGACAACCCGGCCACCGTTCCACCGATTGACCCACCGAGTGCGGCACCCGCCGCCGATAGAATGATTGTCGCCATCAGCTTACCCCCTCGGGAAATTCGAAACGCGCCACCACCCGGCGGCGCCACGGCTCACTCAGCGAGTTTTCGACAACGCCATGCCCGGAATAGGCATGAATGAAACGCGGAGCTTCACCCGTTGCGCTGACGATCCCCAGATGTTTGGCCACGGCCACATCGCGCATCCGGAACAGCAGCACATCGCCAGCCTCCAGATCAGGGCCGGGTTTCTCGACCAGATGGCGACGGGCTGCATCCCACAACCGCTCTTCGCCCTGCGGCTCGGACCAGTCCGTGCTGTAAATCGGAACCGCCTCGGGCTCGTGCCCGACCAGCTCCCGCCAGACGCCGCGCAGCAGGCCCAGACAATCCGTTCCGGCCCCCTTGACCGACGCCTGATGCACATAGGGGGTTCCAAGCCAGCTCCGCGCCTCATCGACTATATTCTGCCGTGTAATTGTCACCGCCTGCTTCCCCCGTTGTTGGGCTGGCCCTTCTTGGGCACCGCCATCACCCAATCCTCGCTGGGCAGGTCCGGAAAACCCTGAAAATTCAAAATGTTTTCGAATTTTGTTCGACAAGTCGGCATCCGCTTGTCGCATCCGGCAATCAGCCGTGCCTGATCACCGACAGCGACGCCGCCGCCTATCGACTGCCACAGTTCCACGGTCCGCACGCCCTTGCGCAGCCTGTCATGCTTGATCGTCCCCCACAGCCCCTTGGCGCTGCCCGAGATGATCTCCAGCCGTCCCCGTTTGAACCAGCCGCTCTGAAAACGGCCCATGCCCCCAAACCGGAAAATGCCACCTTCTGCCACCTGAAGGATTTCGGCCTTGCCCGAAAACTTTGGGTCCGAGATGTTGATTTGGCAGTTCTCGTCGCCAAGCACAGCTGTACAAGGCTTTTGATACACGCGCCCCAACGGGCGGTTCAGCAGATCAGTCAGCCCGCGAAGCTCGGCATGAAAGGCACCACCACCGCGCCGCAATTCACCGATTGATCCCCGGAACTGCAGAATACGCTGACTGGTATCGGCCCAGTTCACCAGCCACGCACGCACTTCGGCTGCATCGAACCTGCCGGCTTCGATATCCTCTTCACGCACCGCAGCGTCAGAGATCGCGCCCATCGCCTCGGCATTGTCAATCGACAACCCGGTCGCCTGCTCAACGGCCGAGGCCGTCAACCCGGTATTGGCCTTGAACGTGACCCCGGCAAAGCTCAGCTCCAGATCGTGATCGGTAAAGCCGTGCACCACCCCATCCTTCCGGGTGATGGACCAGCACCGGCACAGCGTGGTCAGGCCGGTTTTGACATGTGCGTAAAGGGCGTTTTTCTTCAACTCCATCAGACCCGCACCTCCACCACCGGTACATTCGGCACATCGCCTGCCTGAAAGCTGGCGACACTGGTCTGGATCTTGTCGGTATCAAAGCGCACCGGCACGTCGAACTCGAACCCGGCTGTGATCTGCACATCCTCGGCAGGAGGGTTGAACAAGGTGATCACGCCGGTCGTCAAATCGACGTTAAAATCCACGCCCTCTTTCTGCTCGTCCTGGTCAAGTCCGACCCGCACGGTGCCGAGAACCGGTTTGACGATGGGCCGCTCATAGCTGAACCCGCCCGAGGCGTAGGATTTGCGCAGCTGAAAGGAGGTCTGCGTGCCGTCCCCTCTGCCGATCACCTGATCCTGCATCGATACATCCGCCGTGGCCGCGCCCGATTTGAAATCCGACCAGTCTTTCCAGCGAAATCCGAACATCTGTCCCTGCCGGGCCTCAAAGAACGAAATCAGCGCCTCGACATCGTCAAGCGAGCGCATCCCGACCCCGGCGTCGTAACGTCGCCGCGAATGCGCCCAGGGGGTGTTGCGTTCTTCGAAACCATTGGCCAGCGTCACGATATCCGTCCGCCGTTCCGGTCCCCCAACCGAGCCAAAGCTCAGATTGGCCGGAAACCTCACCTCGTGAAAGTTCATGCCTTGCTCCCCGAATTACCTGTTGCGATTGCCGCGCCCCAGCGCCCGGCTCATCTGTGCTGCGATCTGTCCCTGACTGCGGCGAAACCCCTGGACGTCAGGGGTTGTGATGTTCATCACCACGTTGACGGCGCGCCCCGCCCCCGAGTTCCGCACCCCCAGCTTGCCATCCGGTCCGCGCGCCAGCGGCATGATCGCTTCTGGGCCCGCTTCGCCCATCAGGCCGACACCGCCGCGCATCGGAAAGGTGGTGGGGCCGCTGACCACGCCGCCATTGGCAAACGGCATCACCCGGCCCTGCGCAAAACTGCCGCCATCCGCAAAAGGCAGAATGCCCTGAACCAGACCGCCAACCGTATTGGCCAGCATCCCGCCGAAATGATCCGTCACCGGCTTGATCGCGGCCGCATAGGCGGTCTGAATCATCGAGTTCTTCAGCACATCCAGCGCGTCCGACAGGCCCATGCCATCCAGCACCACGCCGTCGAATGCCTTGCGCAGACCGCTGGACATGCCGCGCTCCAATGTGGCCGCATCCTTGCCTGTCTCGGCAAAGGCTGACCGAACCCGCTTCATCTGGGTGTCAAAGGCCGCCGCCATCGTCGCCGCATCGCCCAGCGCATATCCCAGCGCCTCGCCACGTTCCTGCAGGTCGTCAAAACCGTCACGCTCCGTCATCACGCTCTCCTTGTTCCTTGTCCGGATAAGCCGCCAGCAGCGCATCCAGCCCGGCCCGGTTCATCGCCGGCATCCCCGCGCCCTGCCCAAGCATCAGCCGCAGCTCGGCCGGGGTCAGACGCCAGAACTGATCCGGAGCCAGACGCAAGCCGACCAACCCGGCCCGCATCAGGGCTGGCCAGTCGAACCCGCTCATGCCCGTTCCGGCACCATGAAGGCCCGCGCCAGCAGTTCAGCCGCTGCCCGCGCGCCCGCCATGGGGCCACCCTCAATCCCGGCGCTCAGCAGATCGGCGCGGGTGACATCCGCCCCGCCGCCCCGCAACCCGGCCACGATCAGCGCCAGCACATCACCGCTGGAGTAAACCCCGCCCTCGAACCGCTGCACCAGCTCCACCAGTGACCCCGCGCCCAGCTCCTGCTCCAGTTCCGCCAAAGCACCCAGGGTCAGCTTGAGCACCCGCTGCTCTCCGTCGATGGTCAGCGCCACCTCGCCCGTCCACGGATTGGCCATCAGAGTGCCGTAAAGCTCAGCGCACCGGCGCTCGCCATGCTCATCTCATAGGTCGCCTCGCCATTGTGCGAGCCCGCATATTCGATGCCGGTCACCTGAAACGGCCCCTCGACGATGCCGAAATCGGGGATGATCACCTGAAATGCCGGGGTTTCGCTGTCAAAGAACAGCTGCCGCGCGCGTTCGTCGGTTCCCTCATCCCGGAACACACCCGAACCCGAGATCGAGGCCGACTTGACCCCCGCCCCCGACAACAACTCACGCCAGCCGCCCTGACTTTCCAGGCTGGTCACATCCACGCTTTCTGCGTTGAAACTGATCCGCGTGGCACGCAGTCCCGCGATGGTCTCGAACAGACCCGTGCCGTTCATGTCCACTTTGACCAGTAGGTCTTTACCGTTCTGGGCACCCATATGCTCTCTCCAATGATTGCTTAGTTGTCTTCCACGCGGGCGCGGAATCTCAGATCGATCTGGCGGATCGCGCCGCCGGTTCCCGTGCGCCGGGCCGAGGCGCGTTCAAACCACAGCCCTACCAGGCGACCCCGGTCGAGCGTCAGTGATGCACCCTCCAACGCATCACACACCGCCCCGGCCAGCGTCTTGGCCGCGCCGAAACCGGCAGCCCCGGAAACCACTGACACCGTGAACCGATGCACCGCGCCACCGCCCGACCGGTCCGAGGCCTCTCGCACCTCCTCCGGCCCAAGCGTCACATAAGTCTGCGGCAGCGATCCGGCGGGCACCGCGTCATAGATCGCGCCACCTGACAGGGTGCCGACCTGCGCATCCCCCGAAAGCTGCTGAAACACCGCTGTCTGCAAAGCAGCCGATACGCCATAGCTCATGCCGCCACCTCCTCATCCGCGAAACAGGTCAGGTACTGGCCACGCCCATCGCGTTCAGCGACCGCGCGGATAACAAAGCGGCGGTCGCCTTCGCGAAACCGCTGATCCGGCGCGGGCCGCATGGCCGACCCCTCGGGCGCACCCCGCACAACGATGCGATAGCTGACCCGTGACACCGGTACCCCGGCAACCTGCCGCTCAGCCCCGCTGCGCGCGGTAACCTCGGCCCAATGGGTGCCCAACGCCTGCCAGCTCTCGGTGTACCCACCGGACCCGTCGGCTGCGCGCACCGGTGCCTCCAGCACCAGTTTCCTGTTCAACCTGGGCGTCTTCATTGCGCCACCCCGGCACCGAACCGCACCATCCGATAGCGCTGGATCAGGCTGGTCACGCCAAATGGCATGCACCCGTCACTCAACGCCGTTTCGTCGCGGTATTCGTAATAATGCGCCGCCAGCAACAGCACCGCCTGCCCCAGATCGGCAGGCAACCCACCCCAATCAGGCGCCATCCCGGCCGTAATTGTGATCTTCACTGACCCGCCCGTGGCGATCATCGGCAATCCTGAACCTGCAGGGCGCAACCGGGGCCGCTGCAAATCCCGTTCCAACCTGTAGGCATCCGCTGCCACCGCAGTCTCGGCACCCGCAGCATCCGTAACCATTACCGCGTCAACCGCAGTTACAGGAGCCACCGGCAACACCTCACCCGCGTGATCGCGCCAGCTGTTCAGGCTCCACGAAAAATTGCGCCCGATCAGTATTTTGCCGGTGCGCGCCTCAATCGCTGCAATCGCCGCGCGCAGGAATCCCTTTAGCACTTCGTCCTGCACATCGCCTTCGGCAAACCCCGTGCCCAGCCGCAGATGCGCCTTAAACTGATCCACCGGCAGCGCCGCATCCGCGATGGCGGTTTCTTCGATCAACATCATCCATTCTCTCCGCAATCTCGGACCCCTCCGGGGGCCGCATCCTTGGAAAATGACGGGCACGCGCCGCCCCACGTTGCTCGGACGGAGGGGAGCAGCTAGACAACGCAGGGGATCTCACCCCGGCCCGCGCCCGCCGCCCGAGGGGCGCAAAGCCCCCCGGATCCGTCACCGCTTAGGCGGTGCCGAATTTCACCAGCTTGATTGCAGCAAAGTCGCTGACGTCGCCGCCCACGCGTTTGGTCGCGTAGAACAGGACATGCGGCTTGGCGCTGAACGGATCGCGCAGCACGCGCAGATCGGGGCGCTCGGCGATGGTATAACCGGCCTGGAAGTCACCGAACGCAATCGAGAAGCTGTCGCTGCCCGCGTCCGGCATATCCTCGGCGATCAGCACCGGATAACCCATCAGACGCGCAGGCTCACCCGCAGCCAGACCATCCGACCACAGGAAGCGGCCATCGCTGTCTTTCAACTTGCGGATCACACCGGCGGTTTTCGAGTTCATCACGAAGGTGCCATTGACGCGGTACTGCGCGCCCAGCGCATAGACCACATCGACAATCGCATCCGCATCGACACCGCCGTCAATTCCTGTCGGCACATAGCCAAGATTGCCCCACGCCCAGACATCATTGTCGACCTTGGCGTGATCCAGAATACCCTTCGGCTTGTCGGCACCGTCACCCGAGATGAACGCCGCAGCCTCGGCACGGGCGAACTTGTCCGCGATGCGACCGGCCAGCCAACCCTCGACGTCAAAGGCACTGTCATCCAGCAGGCGTTGCGACGCTTTGGGCAGCGCGCTCAGCTCGTGCAGCGCGATGGAAATCCGGTCAATCGACGGCGTCGCCGTCTCGGTCGCGGCTGAGGTCTCATCCGCCCAGCCAGCGCCCACGTCGGTATGGTCGATCAGCACGTCAAACGAGTTCGCTTCTACATTCACCACCGACGCAATCGAACGGATCGAGGCAGTGGATTTCAGCACCGACTTAATGATCTCGGCAGTCTGCGGATCGACCAGATAGCCGCCATCGCTGTTGACAGCACTGGACAGCGATTTGGCCTCCATCTCAAGGCCGCGCAGCCCGTCATCGTCACCCGAACGCACATAGGCATCAAAGGCCTTTTGGTGCGGTGCGCCTTCGGTGCCCGAGGCCGCAAGATGCGGGCGTGCCGCGATAGTTGATTTACGATCCAGCATGGTCAGTCGCTCTTCTGTCTGTTGCAGTTTGGTTTTAACTTCAGCCTTCAGGCCCTTGAATTCATTCACGAAGCCAGCCATCGCCTGCTTCACCTCCTGAACCAGGGGCGCACCCTCTCCGGTCAAGGCCGGAATCTCGGTCTTGCTCATCAGCACTTCCTTGTTTGGGTGGGATTGAGGCGCGCTAGGTCCGCGCCAGCTCCTGCCGGGCGTGATCAAACACCTCGGCAATACTGCGCCAGGTGTTCTCGGCCTCGGGGTCCGTCCCCTTTGCCGCCACCCGCGCACTGGGAAGCATCGGGAAGGTCACCAGCGACACCTCCCACAGCTCCAGTTCGGTCAGGACCCGTTGGCCCTTGTCATTCGTCACGGCCCGTTTTGTGCGATAGCCAATCGACAACCCGTCGATGGCCCCGGCCCGGATCAGCTCCGCTGCCTCACGGCCCTTTTGCGTCGCCTCCAGCAGACGCCCTTTGACCCATAGGCCCTTGTCGTCCTCACGCACCTCGTCCCACACGCCGATCGGCTGCGCCGGGTCGTGCTGCCACAGCATCTTGACCCGCTGGCCTGCCTTCTCCAGCCCCGCCAGCGAAGCACGATAGGCCCCGTTCTGTACCACGTCGCTGCCCTGATCCACTTGACCGAACAGGCTGGCATACCCTTCGATCACGGCATCTTCGGTTACCGACAACCCGTCTCCAAACCGCGCGAACTTGTGTTCCAAATCCATCAACTTCTCCATGTAACTCGCTGAACTCATGGCGTTACCACCAGAAACGACTGAAACGCCTGCGCCAGAATTACCGCCGCCACACCGTAGACCGTCAGCCACAACCGCCGCTCAAGCCGCTCCATCATGTCCTCGATCTGATCCAGCCGCCGACAAAGATGCGCATGCTGGATCTCGGCCACCCGCTCATGCGCGGCCAGACGCAGGCCCGGCGCGCAGTCGAACGGCGGATACCCCTCAGCCATCGGCGCGCTCCGGCAGCCCCAGCAGCGCCCGCTTTTCCGCATCCGTCAGGAACTCGGCCCCGCTGACCCGCGCCCATTGCGCATCGCGTTCTGCCGACAGCGCTGGCACCTGATCCAGATCGGGTTTCAGCACCAACTCCTCGCCGGTAAAGGCTGACAACCACTCCGACACCGCCGCCGCCACCCGCGTCACCAGGGGCAAAACGGTCAGGCGATAAAACGCCCGGTTGGCCTCCTGATAGTTCGAATAAGTCGCGTCGCCCTGAATTCCCAGCAGCATCGGCGGGACCCCAAAGGCCAGCGCGATCTCGCGGGCGGCGGCTTCCTTGGTCTTCTGAAACTCCATGTCGGACGGCGAAAAGCCCATCGGCTTCCAATCCAGTCCCCCTTCCAGAACCATCGGCCGTCCGGCATTCCGCGCCCCGCGATAGTTCTGCTCGATCTCGTCGGACAGGCGGCGGAACTGATCCTCGGCCATCACCCCATGGCCATCACCGCCCTTCCAAACCAGCGCCCCCGAAGGCCGCGCTGCATTGTCCAACAACGATTTCGACCAGCGAGACGCGCTGTTATGCACATCAATCGCCATCGCCGCCGCCTGCATCGGCGAGAACCCGTAATGGTCGTCCTGCGGGTGGAACGATTTGATATGACAGATATTTTCCGTCGCGAACCGGTGCGTCTTTCCCCCCGCCGTATAATCATACGCCCTGGGCCAGCCATCCGCCCCCGGCACCACGCTCATCCGGTCCGAGCGCAGAACATGCAGCTCAACCGGCAAGCCCTCCTCGGCTTGTACCGCCTCGACGTAAGCGTTGCCTGACAACAGCAACTGCCCGAACAAGGCCTCCATCAGTTCAGCCCGCCCCTGCGCCGCATTCGGACGCCGCATCAAGCTCAGGATCGGGTGCACATCATAGCGCTGCGCCTGATCCTGCAGGACCAAGGGCAAAGCCGCCGCCGCCTCGGCAATCAGTTTGACCGAGCGAAACCCCACCGGGTTCCCCGAAAACCCCGTCCGCGTCAGCGACACCGCATCCCGAGGGCTCCATGCCACGCGACCACCCGTCTGCCACGCGACCACCGGCCCCGCAGCGCTCGCCTTTGCCTCCGGCGCTTCCCCAGCCGATCCACGACGCAAGAAATCGAATACCATCTGTGCTCCTTTCTGCCGCCGCTCTGCCCGGCTTGTTGAAAGGAGTTATGAGGGAAAGAAGTTTAGGGCTTGGGAACAGTGCGTACGGGCGGTGCGCAACAGCAATCTCGACCCCTTGCCGCGATCCAATCCAGCTACGAATTCAACTGGTTGCTTTGTGGACAGAGCTGACCTCGACAGCATCAACATCAAGGGGGGGGTATTTTGGATAGAAACTCTCATTGTGGTATGTTCGCTTCAAACAAATTTCTTTGTCCGGAGGTTTGATGTTTCGATTTGCTTTGATCATGGC
Source organism: Ruegeria sp. CF5 (assembly GCF_056537325.1). Classification (NCBI taxonomy): domain Bacteria; kingdom Pseudomonadati; phylum Pseudomonadota; class Alphaproteobacteria; order Rhodobacterales; family Roseobacteraceae; genus Ruegeria; species Ruegeria sp. CF5. Next base: position 338,477 of record NZ_JBQFRI010000002.1, read on the forward strand.
CCTTTCATATGGCCTCTTCGCTTCTTCTGTAGATGCAAATCCGCTGGACCAGTGGCGCATTTCTTGTGGTGTGGACAAAGGCTCAATCACAAAAAAAGGCCGAACGTGGACGTTCAGGACCAGCAGCAACCATTGTCCCGGTGGCGTTTTCACACAGCGCGCGGAAATTTACACCGACAAGGTTTCAGCAAAGCATCAGGGAGCATACCTCTTTGCTAGCCGCGTATCCATGACAGGCGAAAAGGGCCAGAAATTTGGCCTGTTTCAAATTCACGACGGCAGGCGTGGGTGCGCACCGCCGCTCAAAATCGATGTCACAAAGTCAGGACACTTGGCGCTCATTAGTGACGTAAAAACGGGGCCGGGAGAGTCTTGTATTCGTGGAAGGCTTTCGACCGCAAAATCTCCTGATCGCTTCGTGCTGGATGGTAAAGAGCGGGAAGTAAAAGTGCTGGTAATTTTTGATGGAAAAGGAAATTTCGACGCAACTATTTGGCTAGATGATAGAGTCCAAGCGACTGGACGCTATGAATTTTCCAAGAGTGCCGGTGCATTTCAGCCTGAAAAGTACTTTTTCAAGCACGGCGTATATTCTCAATACCCGTTTCGCTACGAAATGGTTTCCCGAGATGTACGAGTTAAGCGAGTAAAAATCTCCAAATAGTTCCAATATAGACATCGGCATGCGGTACATTCCCATACTTCTCTGGGCTCAAAACAGTTGTTCGGTTTGTCAGATTGCAGAAAAATCTCTCACAACACCCGCACCCTCGGTCGCCGATACGCCCCGGCAGGCCCCACAACCAACTCATGCAGCGCCCAGACCAGCGCGTCGACCCGGTCGGGCGAGCCCTGTCCCTCGAACCCGCGCGCTGTCATTTGGCACATCTGCTCCTCCAGCGCGTCCAGCCCCGCCACATGCGCCACCCGCCCCTGCTCGTACAGGGCCGCAACCGGCTCTGCCCGCGCGACCTTGCCACGTGACGCACGCACCGCCCGGAACGGGACCAGAGGGTCCACCTGCCGCACGACCTCCTCAACCAGTTGTCCGCCCTGATTGACCTCGGCCACCAGCCGCTCGGCCCCGAACTCATCCATCGCGTCAATCGCCGCCTGCGCCCAGCCCGCCGGGCCAACGCCCTGCACCGTCCGGTCGGCCAGCACGAACGCCCGCCACTCCTCAGGCGGCCCCTGCAGTTGCGCACCGACCACCACGATCCCGCAGGCATCCGCGTCTGATCCTGCCGTCACCGCCGGGTCCAGTGCCACCACGATACGGTCCAGATCCGGCACCCGGTCAACCCGCCCCGACTCCAGCATCGAGCCCGTCCACAGCGCCCCCTCAGCGTCAGACAGAAGCACCCCGTCCAACTCCTGCCGTCCCAGCCGTGTGCCTGCATACCGCGCGCGCACCTCGTCCAGAAAAGACTCCGCCAAATTGGCCCGGTTCGCCTCGGTCGGCGCATGGGTCTGGACCGTAGACGGAGACGCCAGCAACGCCTTCAGAACCTTCACATTTCGCGGTGTGGTCGTCACACAGGCCCGCGGTCGCTCTCCCAACCGAAGGGCAAACTGCAGCATATCCCATGTCTCTCCGGCCTTTTTCCACTTGGCCAGTTCATCCACCCATGCCGCATCGAACTGCGGCCCCCGCAACCCCTCGGGATCATGCGCCGAAAACGCCTGCGCCTCGGCCCCGTTGGGCCAGACAAGTTTTCGCTCGGAGGCTTTCCACACCGGGCGCCGATCCGGCGGAGAACACCGCAATATCCCGCTATCACCAAAGATCATCACGTCGCGCACCTGATCAAAGGTCTCTCCGACCAATGCCACCCGGCTGGCCTCTCCTCGGTCTAGCGGCTTTGCCCCCTCGACCATCGATCGCACCCATTCGGCCCCGGCCCGCGTCTTGCCCGCGCCGCGCCCGCCCATGATCACCCAGGCTCGCCAATCCCCCTCGGGCGGCAACTGGTGCGGCAGCGCCCAGAACTCGAACAGGAAAGGGAGGGCACACAGCCCCCCCTCCCCGATCTCACTCAGAAATCGGTCCCGCACCGCAGCATCGGCGGAGGCGAGCCAGTCTGCACCCGATCTCAGACCGGGCGCGTTCAAGATCGAGTGCATAGCCCCCCTGGGCGATTCCGATCTGTCTGTGATGTTGTTCGACAAGGCTTGTCTCCACTTTCTGACAACTTCGGATCAGGCCCTCCAGCTGCCCGAGTTGCCTGGCTGAACCAGCAAGATCTGCATCCTCCCCGGTCCCGATCTGCTTGCGCAGGTCTTCCGCCGCTTGCCGCAGACCGCGAATGGATGCCTCCAGCGACTGCAATAGTTCCGCCGTTTGGGACATCCGCTCTTCCGGGGTAATCAAAGTCATGTTTGCCTGTGACCTCATGCGTGAGTTTTTCCGCACGAGAGAAATGAAAAACGGCCACCGGGTCGCCCCGCGGCCGTCGCCCACTTCTTCTAGCATGACACAACCTATACGAGAGTCAGTTCGGCAAGTCAAGGTTTCCCGCAACAGGTGCGCAACACCCAACGCCCCGGAATGATTAATAAATTCTTGTCCTCCGGGCACCCTGACCGCCCTGTGGCATTCACCTATTCCGGCATTCCCGCAATACGCAGGTCCGAATACCACTGCTCAAGATACTCTTTCGCTTGATATTCCCTGTCCAGATAGGACCGCATTTCGGTGATACTGTAATCAGGATTGTCTGCAAGAAACTCGGCAATCACCTCCCGCGCGTCATCCTCGCGGCCAAGGCAAATATATATCGTCGCCAATGTCCGCAGGCGCAGGCTTGGAGGGTTCCGCTGTCCGTTATAGGTTTCCAGTGCGGTTTCACAATCGCCGAGTATATACTGCACCCAGGCGAGGTTGGCCTTGAAGTGATCCGGATGATGCGGGTCCAGTTCCATGGCTTCCTGCAAAACCGCAGCAGCTTCGTCCAACCGCCCAAGGCTCATCAAAGGCAATGACAATGTGTTCATGTATCGCGACGAACTCGGATACAGTTCGATGGCTTTTTTGAAATGGACTACAGCCTCTTCCAGCTCCCCTTTTCCATAATGCACCCAACCGCGGGCATATTGCGCACCTGGGGCGTTTGGATCCAGTGACAGGGCTTTTTCCGCTGCTTCCTCGGCCAGCCGCAATGCCTCGTCGCGATCAACATCGGACCAGCCACGCCGGTATCCTGCCATGTAGGAAAAAGCCAGGCCGATGTATCCGAAATGAGAATCCGGATCAGCCTGCACAGCCATTTTGTTCAGTTCCAGACTGGCCAAGGCGCCCTCTTTCGTGAACTTCCGCTGCTCCTGCCTTGCTTTCAGGTGATAGTGCAGCGCATTCACCGACGCTGCGCCCGTCACCGGCGGATCACGAAACCCAACTCGCGCGCCAACTGCGGCGGCAATGGCGCGCACAATCTCGTCCTGCACGACAAAAAGGTCGCCGATCTCACGGTCATATGTGTCCGCCCAAACATGTTCACCGGACGTTGCATCAATCAGCTGCACGGTGACACGCAACTGATCCCCGTTCTTTTGCTGGCTGCCTTCGACAAGGTAAGACAGGTTCAACTCTCGCCCGACCTCAACCACATTCACCGGAGCATCGCGGTAGGAAAAGCTTGTATTTCGGGCCAGAACCGAAACTTCCGGTACACGCGACAGTTCCGTGATCAGACCTTCGGCTATGGCGTCACTCAGATACGACCTTTCATCACCTGTACTCAGATCATCAAAGGCCATGACCGCAAGGCGCGGCAGCCCCGACCTCATGTCCGCATTGGTGGCATTCCTGACGCTTGCAGCCCACCACAAGCCCCCGGTGACCATGAGCAGAACAACAGCCAATACCGCGACTAATCTCCGGGAAACGGGCTTTCGGCCGGTTGACGGTGTTGTTTCCGGCATCGACAGGCTGTCGGCGCGTTCATCCAGAACCACTTTGAAGGCAGGAACCGGTTCTTCGATATTCTTGACCTTTTGTTCACCCAAACTCTCGAACGTCAGATCAAGTTTGCTGCGGACCTGAGTATGCACCGAACGGGAAATACAGATGCCGCCGGGCTCGGCCAATGATTGCAGCCTCGCCGAGATGTTGACGCCATCTCCAAAAATGTCGTCATCTTCGACCACGATATCACCAACATTGATGCCAACGCGGTATTGCAAGCACAGATCGTCAGGTGACTTCGCATTGTTGTTTCTGATTTCAGTCTGCACCGTGACAGCAAAAGCGACCGCGTCGACTGCACTGGCGAATTCCATCAATGCGCCATCACCCATCAACTTAATCGTCCGGCCCCCGAATTTTTCGGCCGCAGGATCAATCACATTTTGACGGTTGGATTTCAGCTTTGACAGGGTCTCGGATTCGTCGATCTCCATTGCCCGGCTGTAACCGACGACATCAGAAGACAAGATGGCTGACAGGCGTCGATGCATCGCATACCCCTCAACCAATATGTTACACCAATTTTGCGAAATTTTCCATTCGCGCGCACAGCGTCAACGCCTTGGCATCCGGGCTTGTCTGCGCTCAATCGCGGAATTCAAGCGGACCAAAGACTGAGATTTCCGTTTAAGAAACCTTAACTTCGGTCCGCATTATTTGTTGTACAAAACGGACAGAACCCCACCGGAAACTGGTACAAACCGGAAGATTTATCAGTTGTCCTGAGCTTTCCGCTCCGCCTCGATCTCGCGCCATTTGGCGACGTTGCGGTTGTGCTCCTGCAACGTTTCGGCAAAGGCATGGCCACCCGTGCCGTCAGCGACGAAGAACACATAATTCGTCTCATCCGGCGCAACCGCCGCCTCAAGGCTCGCAAGGCCCGGGCTGGCAATTGGTGTCGGTGGCAACCCATCAATCAGATAAGTGTTCCAAGGAGTTGAACGACGAAGTTCACTCCGACGCAGGCCACGGCCCAGCACGCCTTGTCCCTTGGTGACGCCATAAATCACAGTCGGGTCTGTCTGCAGTTTCATGCCCCGTTCAAGGCGGTTCACAAAAACACTGGCAACCTGCCCGCGCTCTTGCGGTACACCGGTTTCCTTTTCGATGATCGAGGCAAGTATCAGCATTTCTTCCGGGCTGCTCAGCGGCAAACCATCCTGACGGTTCTCCCAAACCGCATTCACCCTAAGCTGCTGTTTTTCCTGCATATCCGCAAGGACTTCGCTGCGCTCGGTTCCTGGCCTCACCTCATAACTGTCCGGTGCCAACATCCCTTCCGGTGGCAGTTCGGACACTTCGCCGCTCAGCACGTCCACCGCTTTCAGGGCCTCTACAACCTGCCAGGATGTAACCCCTTCGGCCAGAGCCACACGAAAGCGCGTATCCGCCTCAGAGCTTTTTTCGGTATAAGATTCAGGCACTTCACCTTCAGCGGGATTAAACGACGCGACTTCGACAAATTCCAGTGTCGCCGGATCAAGCTCTCTCACCTGCGTCTCATTTCGCGTCACGCCGATGCGGTAAACGATCTCGGTCCCGCACGTACTCGCCCCGCCCTTGGTGATGTCATCGACGATCTGTTCCATCGACGCACCTTCACGCACCAGAAAGCTGCCCGCCTTCAACTGCTGAGACTTGTCCGCATAGTCCGCACCCAATCGGAAAATCGTGGCGCTGGTTACCGCACCCTTTTCCTGCAGGTCACGGCTCACACGGGACATGTTGGACCCGCGTTCCACCCGCAGGCAGATCGCGCTTTCCAACGGACCTTCTGCGGAATATTGCGCCTGCCCCCACAGGACCAAGCCAGCCAAGAGGAACAGGCCGACCGCCAGAACGGTCAGCATGTTCGATGCAAGCGCGCGCCACATTTAGTCGGCCTTTCCGAAAATCACACTCGCATTGGTGCCACCAAACCCGAAAGAGTTCGACAAAGCCACGTTAATCTCGCGCTCGCGTTTCTCATTCGGCGCCAAATCCAGCGCGGTTTCGACCGCAGGATTGTCCAGATTGATCGTCGGGGGCGCAACCTGATCCCGGATTGCCAGGATCGAAAAGATTGCTTCGATCGCACCCGCAGCCCCCAGCAAATGACCGGTGGCCGATTTGGTCGAGGTCATGGTCGCATTGCCCGCATGCTCACCCAACAGACGCTCAACAGCGCCCAGTTCGATCGTGTCCGCCATGGTCGAGGTGCCGTGCGCGTTGATGTAATCTACGTCCTTCGGCTCCAGCCCAGCGCTTCTCAGCGCGGCCCTCATCGACCGTTCCGCACCATCACCATCTTCGGACGGCGCGGTGATGTGATAGGCGTCGCCGGACATGCCATACCCCAGCACCTCGGCATATATCTTGGCGCCACGGGCCTTGGCGTGCTCGTATTCTTCAAGCACGACGATCCCTGCGCCCTCACCCATGACAAAGCCGTCACGGTCTTGATCGTAAGGACGGCTGGCCGCCTTGGGGTTATCGCCATATTTCGTGGACAGCGCCTTGCATGCGTTGAACCCGGCGATGCCGATTTCACAAATGCAGCCTTCGCCACCGCCAGCAACCATCACATCCGCATCACCGGCGCGGATAATACGGCTTGCATCACCAATGGCGTGCGCACCTGTCGAGCAGGCCGTCACAACCGAATGGTTAGGCCCTTTGAAACCACGTCGGATCGATACCTGACCTGAGGCCAAATTGATCAGTGCGCCCGGGATAAAGAAAGGCGATACGCGGCGCGGACCCTTGTCTCGGATCAGGTTCGCAGTGTCGGCGATGGAACCCAGTCCACCGATACCCGACCCGATCAGAACACCCGTACGCAGGCGTGCCTCTTCGTCCTCTGGCAACCAGTCGGCATCCTTACATGCCATTTCCGCGGCCGCGATGGAGTACAGGATAAAGTCCTCGATCTTGCGCTGTTCCTTCGGCGGCATCCAGTCGTCGGGGTTGAAGGTTCCGTCCGTTCCGTCACCGCGCGGCACTTCGCAGGCATAGGTCGTGGCGACCCCACTTGCCTCGGCATCAAACTTGGTGATCGGGCCTGCGCCGGACTCTCCGTCCAGCAGTCGCGACCAGGTTTCCTCGACCCCGCTGGCCAAAGGAGTGACCAATCCCAGACCGGTTACAACGACTCTGCGCATGAAGTGCCTCTTGCCTGCTTCCTGTTTGAGAACCGCTCATACCCCGGCCAAGGGTCCGGGGGCAAGAGCGAGGGTAAATATTGAACTGGCGAGATCCTGCCCGGCGGTGCCGCAATCTTTTTCATAAGATTGCGACATTGCAAAATAAATGCCCCTCCCGAATTCAGCAGGAGGGGCAGATTGCCATGTTTTGATATTTCGGTACTTCTACTGAAATTCAGCCACTGGCTCATGAGCCGATTTTGCGACGTCAAGCGCTTCGCTCAGATCAACTGTCTTGCGGAACAGCGCCCGTCCCACCAGAGCGCCCGAAATGTTGTGCACATAGGCCAGACGCGAAATATCGTCGACCGTGCGCACCACGCCGCTGGCGATCACAGGTGTTCGCGAACTCGCTGCAAGACCCGAGATCAGACCCAGCTGGGCTTCGACATCTTCCATATCGCTGTCGATATCTGTCACCAGGATGGCGGCAAACGGAGTGTCGGCGAAAGCTTCGATAAAGGCCTCGGGCGTAAACGCGCTTTGGCTGCGCCAACCTTCGGTCATCACCTGACCCTGCCAGACATCCACGGCCAGCACGATCTGATCCGGATAGAGCTTAGCCAGTTCCTTGACCAAAATCGGATCGCGCGCCGCCATTGTTCCGATCACGATCCGGCCTGCGCCTTTGTCGATCCAGTGCTCTACCGTTTCGCGGCTACGCATACCACCGGCAAGCTGCACCGGAATCTCGGCCGAGCGAATGATTTCTTCGACCAGTTCGGTGTTGGTGTTCTGACCTTCAATCGCATCAAAATCCGTCAGATGCATCCATTCGGCACCAGCCGCTGCCCAGCTGCGCGCGGTCTCAACCGGGTCGACATGCCAAATCATGGCTTCGTCCAGGCGTCCCTTGTCCAAGGTCACGCACCGGCCACCTTGAAGTTCCATTGTTGGGTATATCCTCATGAGCCTCAGCCTCCGCTCAATCGCTATGCAAATTCAGTGTAGCATAGCCTGACGAAAACCGCGCTCATTACACGGTTTCGGCATCAGACGCTTCATTTGCGGCGTGTCAGATCGAAACGTAGTCTAAAACCTGTCCCGAGGGCCATTTCGCCGGAACAAATGAACCGGGGTGTCCTTGAAACACGCCTCGCGCATGAGGTCATAGCCCAATTTCTCTGCCAATTTTCTGGACACCTCATTGGCCGAATCGACCATTGCAACCAAGGGGCCCGGAATCACCCGGTCGAACCAGTCATGCGCGGCCTGCGCGGCCTCATATCCGAAACCCTGTCCCTGAGATTCGGGAGAGAGCACCCAGCCAGCCTCGGGGAACGTATCAAAATCCTCGCCCATCCCCCGATCACCGTAAAAAAACCCGGCTTGCCCGATCATCAGGCGATTGGACTGCAAGACCACAGCCCATTGTCCGAAACCCGCCATTTGCCAATGTCCGGCGTTGCGAAGAAACGCGTCCCACGCCTCGCCCCGGGTTCGGGGCTTACCGCCGATATGGCGCACAACTTCGGGGGTGCGCCATATCTCGGCGAACCGCTTGAAATCCTCAGGGCGCATTGCGCAAAGCGTCAGTCGCGCCGTGTTTATCATCGGGGTGGATCGTATCATGCCCTGCCCGCGTCGATGTTGCCTCGTGTACCAGAGTGCAAATCAAAATCACTTACGCAAGGCGGAATTCAAGCTGACCATAGAAAAACGGCGCCTCCGTTGCCCGGAAGCGCCGCTTTTGATCTCACATCGAAACTCAGGAAGCTTCGGTGATGAATTTGACGGCGTCGCCGAAAGTCTGGATGGTTTCGGCCGCATCGTCGGGAATCTCGATGCCGAACTCTTCTTCAAAGGCCATAACCAGCTCAACGGTGTCCAGGCTGTCTGCGCCCAGATCGTCGATGAACGAAGCGTTTTCGCTTACTTTGTCCTCTTCGACACCCAGGTGCTCAACAACGATCTTTTTCACGCGATCTGCGACGTCGCTCATGTCAATTCCTCATTCCTTCAGGGCGCTCTGCCCGGTTCTGCCCTTGCCCGCTCGGGGTGGCTTTGATTTGCCCGTACCGGGCGGTTTATCTCCCGGATGCCCGGGAAAGTTGAAGGCCGCCCAAATTGACCGGCCTCCGCATGCATGCGCCGCCTATAGCACAGACGACGCAAGAGGCAAACGCTTTCGCGCCGACCTCAATCGCGGTTACAACATGGCCATACCGCCGTTCACATGCAAGGTGCTGCCGGTTACATAACCCGCTTCGGGGCTTGCAAGATACAGAACGGCCGCCGCGATTTCGGACGGTTCACCCATGCGCCCTGCCGGAACTTGCTGCAGAATGCCTGATTTCTGTTCATCGTTCAGCTTGTCGGTCATTGCCGTCGTGATGAAACCCGGCGCCACGGCGTTCACGGTGATCCCCCGGGTCGCAACTTCGTAGGCAAGTGATTTCGTCACGCCCACCATGCCCGCCTTGGAGGCGGCATAGTTGACCTGCCCCGGGTTCCCCGTTGCGCCAACGACGGATGAAATGTTGATAATGCGACCCCAGCGCGCCTTCATCATCCCGCGCAGCACACCCTTGCACAGCTTTGCTGTGGCAGTCAGGTTCACGTCGATCACGCTCTGCCATTCATCATCTGACATGCGCATGAAAAGGTTGTCGCGCGTGATACCAGCGTTGTTGACCAGAATGTCGACCGAACCCATGTCCTCGGCCGCCTGTTTGGGCAACGCCTCGACAGCCGTGAGATCGCTCAGATTGCAGGGCAGAACGTGCGCGCGGTCCCCCAGTTCATCGGCCAGCGCCTGAAGCGGCTCAACCCGCGTACCCGACAAACCGACAGTCGCACCGGCGCCATGCAGTGCACGGGCGATATCGCCGCCAATACCTCCGGACGCCCCGGTGATCAGTGCATTTTTTCCCGATAGATCAAACATCCAATTTCCTTTCCCGGCGCCTGAAAAATAGCGCGCCCTGTTCGTTATGCGTCGGCCTGAGTGACCTTCTGTACATCCTCGGGCGAACCAACAGCCTTGGACCCGATTGCGCGGTCGATCTTGCGGATCATGCCGGACAACGCCTTGCCGGCACCAATTTCCCAAGCTTCGGTCACTCCCTGTGACGCCATGTATTGAACACTCTCGCGCCAGCGCACCGATCCGGTCACCTGCTCGACCAGCAGTTGCCGGATGAGATCGGGATCGGTCACGGCCTCGGCACGGACGTTGGCGATCAGGGGTACTGCGGGTGCCTTGATCTCAACCGACGCAAGGGCTTCGGCCATCACATCCGCAGCTGGCTGCATCAGTGCGCAATGAAACGGCGCGCTGACAGGCAACATGATGGCACGCTTTGCGCCCTTTTCCTTTGCAATCTCAGCCGCGCGCTCAACCGCAGCCTTGGCACCGGAAACAACAACCTGTGTGGGATCATTGTCGTTTGCGGCCTGACAGACCTCACCCTGAGCAGCTTCTTCCGCCACGGCCCGCACCGCGTCCAGATCAAGCCCTAGAATTGCAGCCATTGCGCCCTGTCCCACAGGAACTGCACTCTGCATTGCTTGACCGCGCGTCCGCAGCAGCCGGGCTGTATCCGAAATTGACAATGCCCCAGCGGCGGCCAGCGCCGAGTACTCTCCCAGCGAATGCCCTGCCACATAAGATGCCTTCGAGATCGACACACCTTCGGCCTCAAGCGCCCGCATCGCGGCAATCGACGTCGCCATCAGGGCGGGCTGCGCGTTTTGCGTCAGGGTCAGTTCTTCGATTTCACCTTCCCAGATCAGCGTACTGAGCTTTTCACCCAGCGCATCATCGACCTCGTCGAAAACTGCTTTGGCTGTGGGGTATGCGTCTGCCAGCGCCTTGCCCATTCCGATGGTCTGGGCGCCCTGCCCGGGAAAAACGAACGCGATTGTCATTGAAACCTCTTCGATGACGTTAGGTTGCGGCGGGGTGTAAACCGACTGCGCGGGCGGCACAAGCTCTGCATCTCGACACGCCTCATGTGCATTTCGCGGTATTGTGTCCCCGCATCATATAATTAGGTTGGCGGAAAGCAGTAATCCGGAGCCACACATAATGCCTCTTACCAACACCCACAGCACCTACGGAGGCATTGCCAAAACTTTCCATTGGCTGACTGCCCTGCTGATCTTTACGGTACTCCCGCTTGGGTGGGTCGCGAATGATATTGCCCATGCAATCTACGACCCGGCGATCCCGACGACCGAAGAAGACATTGCCCGCGCCGCCAGGCTGTTTTCGCTGCACAAGACAATTGGCGTTACGATCTTCTTTGTCGCTCTGGCCCGAATCGTCTGGGCATTGACGCAAACCAAACCCGGCCTTCTGAACGCCGACAACAAACCAGAGGCGTTTGCCGCCGAAACAGTCCACTGGCTGCTGTACGGATCACTGGTTCTTGTACCCCTGACCGGCTGGATACATCACGCTGCCACCGAAGGTTTCGCGCCGATCCTGTGGCCCTTTGGGCAAAACCTGCCCTTTATCCCGAAATCCGTTCCACTGGCCGAAGCGACAGCTGGCCTGCATTGGGTGCTTATGTGGGTTCTGGTGGGTGCAGTTTCGCTGCACGTCCTTGGCGCCATCAAACATCACGTGATCGACAAGGACAGCACCCTGCGCCGAATGCTACCGGGTCGTTCGGACGCACCGGAACCGTCCGAGCAACATCATTCTTCAACACCCGCCCTTGCTGCCTTGCTGCTGTGGGTCGCTGCTCTGACTGGTGGTTGGTACATAGGCGCTTACTTCGACCATTCGGATGGCGGGAAAGATGCTGCGGAATTGGCCGAGGTTCAGTCCGACTGGCAGGTGCAGGAAGGCACTTTGTCACTCACGATCACACAGCTTGGTAGCCCGGTTACAGGACAGTTCGGTGAATGGACGGCCGCCATCACGTTTGACGATCCTGCCGAAACCGGGCCAGCGGGTTCTGTGGATGTCACCGTTTCCATCGGGTCGCTCACCCTTGGTACCGTGACGGATCAGGCAATGGGCGGCGACTTCTTTGACAGTACACAATTTCCAACGGCTAACTTTAAAGCCGACCTGTTCAGGACCGACGATGGATTTGAGGCACGCGGCCCCCTGACAATCCGGGATCAGACGTTGGACATCGTGCTGCCCTTCACCCTGGATATTCAGGATGGTCAGGCAAACATGGCCGGATCGGTTGAATTGAACCGACTGGATTTCGACATCGGGAAAAGCATGCCCAAAGAGGATTCATTGGCTTTTGCGGTGGAGGTGGCGGTTGAATTGACCGCAAGCAAACAGGAAAACTGACATCCGCGTTTTTGCGGTTCATAAAGTGCAATAAGAAAAGCCGCCGGTTCCATGGAACCGGCGGCCTGCTATTCCCAGTATGTCTGAGACTTATTCGGCCTTTTGCGCCTCAACCGAGATCCGGATGTCAATTTCATCGCCTACAAACGGAGCAAACTTGCCCAGATTGTAGTCGCTGCGCAGCAACGTCGTCGTCGCGTCAAAGCCCGCCCAGGGTTTCCCCGCCATCGGATGTTCGCCAACCTGATTCAACTTGGCGTCCAGAACAACCGGCTTGGTCACGCCGTTAATAGTCAGATCACCGGTGATGTTCGCGGTGTTTTCGCCGGTGACTTCAATCGCGGTCGAGTTGAAGGTCACCAGATCCCCTTCGGTTGCGGCAAAGAAATCTTCGGACATGAAGTGTTCTTCACGGGGCGCCCAGCCGGTGATCATCTCGACGACCGGCATCGAAACCGACACGCTCGAGTCAGCCGGGTTTTCCTGATCAAACATGATCTCGCCCTCGAACCCCGAGAACATGCCGGTGGTGGTCGAGAATCCAAGGTGGTTGTAGGTGAAAACAACCTGGCTGTGGCTGGAATCCAGGACGTATTTCTCGGCGCTTGCAAAAGCCGCGGACGCCGAAACGGCCAGAGCAGCGGCAAGGAGGGTGGTTTTCATAGCAATCTCCGCAAAAAAGTGAACGCAAACCGTTTGGGTTGCACAAAAAAGAAGATGTGCCGCCCTAGGGCGGCACACAACCTTCATTCGCTAACAAATTCTGTTCCTTTTTGAACAGAACGATTTTCAGACTGAAATTGGCACCGTTCCGCTGAGTTGCCCTTTCAACGCCCGGCTGACTTCCGCCGATTCCAGAGGCAGTTTCATCAGCAGGCTGCCATCCATGTCGAACAGCTCAACCCGGTCGTCGGCAAAATGCGCTCCACCCAGCGTGTCGTAGCTGCGACGCAACACGGTCTGAGGACGCCCGTTCTCGTTTTTCTGCAACACACGCACCTCGCGGCGGATGGGATCAAAATATGCATCCGGGCGATTATCCAGAACTTCCAGCGTCAACAGGCTTACACCGCCGACAAGGAACAAGAGCGATGCCGCCAGTTTGATCGGCCAGACTTCGGCCCCCATGACGGAGCCGGGCATAAGCCACATCGAAAACGCGCTGATGATCAGGAATGCCCCCACGACGCGGCACAGAACCATCCGTGCTCTCCAGTTGGCTGCAAATGTGATCATCACAGGTACGGAGTTATCAAAGGCCGACGCCGAAGCCGGTTGTTGTACTGTATTTGTATTGATGGCGGTCATCTTTCTCGCGCCCCTGTCGCTGGTTACCCTACTATCCGGGTTATTTCCGGGTTGAGTTCAACTTTGAGCCGAAAAGAGTCAGCAATTGGGCGCAGCAAAGGTATTAGGGCGGCGCGACCAAGGCATTTTGGCGGGGCTTGTCCTTGCCGTACAAACGTGTATATGGGGCCATCCTTCGCAAGCACGTATGAACCGCGCAGCCTCTCGTGGCAGGGTCGCGAAGGGATCAGGACCCCGCCTATGAAATGCGCCTTGATAGAAACAGGAGTGCACATGCCACTGTATGAGCATGTAATGATCGCGCGTCAGGACCTGTCCAACGCGCAGGCAGAAAGCCTTGTCGAACATTTCGGCACCGTTCTGGCTGACAACGGCGGCAACGTCGTCGACAGCGAGTACTGGGGCGTCAAGACGATGGCCTACAAGATCAACAAGAACCGCAAGGGCCACTATGCCTTCCTCAAGACCGACGCCCCCGCTGGCGCCGTTCAGGAAATGGAACGCCTGATGCGTCTGCACGATGACGTCATGCGCGTTCTGACCATCAAGGTCGACGAGCATGCCGAGGGCCCCTCGGTCCAGATGCAGAAGCGCGACGACCGCGGCGAACGCCGCGAGCGCCGTTGATCAACGCCTGAGGAAAGGACACAAAGCCATGGCCGCAAAACCATTTTTCCGCCGCCGTAAGGTCTGCCCGTTCTCGGGCGACAACGCGCCGAAGATCGACTACAAAGACACTCGTCTGCTGCAGCGCTACATCTCTGAGCGTGGCAAGATCGTTCCTTCGCGCATCACCGCCGTTTCGGCGAAAAAGCAGCGTGAACTGGCCCGTGCTATCAAGCGCGCCCGCTTCCTCGCCCTGCTGCCCTACGCCGTGAAGTAAGGAGAGACTGACATGCAAGTTATCCTTCTGGAACGCGTTGCGAAACTGGGTCAGATGGGCGACGTCGTCGACGTTAAGCCCGGCTACGCCCGCAACTTTCTGCTGCCGCAGGGCAAAGCCCTGAGCGCATCGGACGCCAACATCGCATCTTTCGAGGCCCAGAAAGCGCAGCTGGAAGCACGCAACCTGGAAACCAAGAAAGAAGCTGAAGCACTGGCTGAAAAGCTGGACGGTCAGCAGTTCATCGTGATTCGCTCGGCATCGGATGCCGGCGCTCTGTATGGCTCGGTCACACCGCGCGACGCAGCAGATGCCGCCACCGAGGCCGGATTCACCGTCGACAAGAAACAGGTCATCCTGATCGCACCGATCAAGGAACTGGGCCTGCACTCGGTTGCAGTTAAACTGCACCCCGAGGTCGACGTCGAAATCAAGATGAATGTCGCCCGCTCGGAAGAAGAAGCCGAACTGCAGGCATCGGGTAAATCGATTCAGGAACTGGCTGCTGAAGAAGAAGCCGCTGCTGAATTCGAAATTGCCGAACTGTTCGACGATATCGGAACTGCCGCGTCTGATGACGAAGAACTGGCCGCGGAAGCGCCGGCAGAAGACGAAGCCAAAGCCTGATATCAGGCTGCTACAAAGATTTGAGAAGCCGCGCATTTTCTGCGCGGCTTTTTCTATTGCTGCCCCAAATCGACGCTGAGCAATTTCCGGCCAAGACCCGACGTCCCGCTTGCGACTGCGCCCTGCCCCCTTATCATTCCGGCGCGAATACGGAGAATACGCATGACGACTTTGCCCCGACGCAATTTCATGGCACTACTGGTCGCTGGCCTGCTGGCGGCCTGCGGCTTGTCCAACGACCGCCTGAGCAGCCGAAACGAACCTTTCGACCCACCGCTATATCCAAACGAAACGCCGGAATTGCGCGCGTCGATCAACAAATGGGCGGATCACTATGAGCTTCCCCGGGAACTGGTCCACAAACTGGCGATCCGTGAAAGCACCCATCGCCCCTGGGCTGTAAACCGGCCTTACTACGGCTTGTTGCAGATCCTACCGGCAACAGCCCGATCGATGGGATATCGCGGAAAGCCCCAAGGATTGTTGGACGCTGACACCAACCTCGAATTTGCGGGGAAGTACCTGCGCGGCGCCTGGCTGTTGTCTGACGGCGATCAGCAGCGTGCAATATTCCTGTACGCAAAGGGTTACTATCCCGAGGCCAAAAAACGCGGCATGTTAGTGGAAACAGGTCTGGTCCAGTCCAACTAGGAAAAGGGTCCGGATTACGAACAAAACCGCTGTAAGCTGCGGTACAAATCGGAGTGTCCACAACCTGTATGCAAGTCTGGGTCGGAAAGACGGGTGTTGCCAAGTAATCGCAGTATAACAGCGCACATAATGAATAACATCTGTACTTAACCGAATATTTGACGCTAGGTTATGACGCGAATATGGTGAGTAAGGCGCCGCCGTGGATGGGGCCGGTGTCCATGCAAGAGGTGTATGGTGAAACTGATAGACTTGGCTGCGGTCGACCAAGAAGAAACGACCGCCAGTGCCATATTGGACTCAGTTTGCGAGTCGCTGGGGTTTGACTATGCGTCATACGCCACGATGAACGCAGTCCAAGGGGACGTCCAGGGCTATGCCAACTATCCAGACGAATGGAAACTGCACTATGGTCAGCAGGGATTCCATCACCTCGACCCAACGCTGTATAAATCCGCACTCAGCATAGCCCCGGTGGACTGGAGCCGTTTTGAACAGGATAAAAAGTTCAAGGCCGTGTTCCGCGACGCCAGTGATTTCGGGATAACTAGCCGTGGGCTTACGGTCCCCATACGTGGGCCTTATGGCGAATGCGGGTTGCTGAACGTCACACGCGATTGTTCAGACAACGAATGGGAAGCGCAAAAGAAAGAATTCATTGCGGATCTGCAAGTCGCGGCGGTACATATCCACGACACCGTCATGCGATCAGGCCTTTTGGCCAAAGCGCTGTACCTTCCCCCCTTGTCTTCGCGGGAAAAGGAAATCCTGCAATGGGTGGCAGAAGGTAAATCGCAGCAGGACATTGGCGATATACTGTGCATTTCCCACAGAACCGTCGAAGTCCACATGCGCTCCGGCCGGGAAAAGCTGGGGGCCCTGACCACGCCCCAAGCAGTGGGACGGGCCATTAGCCTGGGCCTGATCTACCCCGGTTAAGGCAAAAAATCACAAAAATACGGGAAACCCCCAATAGCCCCGACGCGTAAGTCTTGTAACGTTAGCGTTACGGACAAGTAAGACTCGAGGGGGATGACATGATCATTGTCATTGACGGGCTGAACGCGGACAAGTTCAGTGAAGTTCTGGACGAAATGTTTAAATTGCGCGCTCGCGTATTTAGCGACCGGCTAGGCTGGGACGTTAAAGTCGTAGAGGGGCGTGAGCGGGATGAATTCGATAATTTTTACCCGACACATGTCGTCAGCATCAACGACGAGGGGGAAGTCGTTGGGTGCATGCGCCTTTTGCAGACCACAGGGCCGCACATGCTTGCGGACGTGTTCAGCGATATTCTTGACGGAGAGCCGCCCTTGCGCAGTTCTCAGGTCTGGGAAGCGACACGATTCTGCGTTGATACAAACAAGTTAGGGGGCGGTCGTGGAAAGAACACCGTCTCGTACGTCACAAGCGAAGTGATGCTTGGCTCTTTTGAATACGCTCAGAAAGCGGGCGTATTGGATGCGGTCGCCGTAATAGATCCGGTGATCAACCGCGTCCTGAAACGATCGGGCAACGCGCCTTGCGACTATCTTGGCAGCGCCAAGCCGATGGGAAAAGTCACAGCGATGGCTGCATTGATGGACTGCTCGGACGAGCGCATCAAATCCATCCGGGAATACGCAAGTATCGAACACGATGTTTTTCTGAGCGAAGACGCCGCGCTTGAGCTTTTCGAGAAAAGCCGCACCCCGGCCAAGATCAGCACTTTGCATCCACCGGCAAATCGTGACCACAAACCACTGAATACGCTTGAGAAGTACTTTGTCGAACAGATGACTTCGGCAAGAACGCACAAGGAAAGACAAGCGGTTCTGGATCTGATCGAAGCGCTTTCAGACAAGTTTACGCCAGAGCAAAAGACCGCTCTGCTACAAACCCCCCGTGCTTTTGCTCATGAGGCCTGACCCCCTCACCTCATAGGTACAAAGCCACCCACGCGGAGCCGTCAAATTACTGACGGCTCCGTATTTTTTTGCCCCCACATAGAAAGTGGGGAGAAAGAGGATTACTCCTCTTCCAGAGCCTCGACAGCTTTTTGCAGCTCGTCCTTGCTGATTTCCTTGTCCGAAACCTGCGCCAGCTCGAACACGTAGTCCACGACCTTGTCTTCAAAGATCGGCGCACGCAACTGTTGCTGCATCTGGGCGTTCTGTTGGATGAACTCAAAGAACTGACGTTCCTGACCCGGATACTGACGCGCCTGATTCATGATGGCCTGAGTCATCTCGGCATCGGTCACTTCCACTTCGGCCTTCTGACCCAGCTCAGCCAACAACAGGCCCAGACGCACCCGGCGCGCGGCCAGTTTGTTGTGCTCGTCTGTCGGCTCGATCTCAACGTGGTCGTGGCCTTCGACTTCCGGGTTTTCTTCGTGCCACAGCTGATGGGCGATCTGCTTGGCCTCTGCTTCGACCAGCGACGGCGGCAGATCAAACGAAACTTTGGTGTCCAGAGCGTCGAGAAGGCCGCGCTTCATGACCGCACGGGCGGCACCGGAGTATTCCGCTTCCAGACGCTCGGTGATCTGAGACTTCAGCCCTGCCAGGTCCTCTGCGCCGAACTTTGTTGCCAGTTCATCATTGATCTCGGCGGCAACCGGCTCCTTCACCTCTTTGACGGTGCAGGTGAAAACGGCGTCTTTGCCTGCCAGATGCTCGGCACCGTACTCTTCGGGGAAGGTGACATTGACGTCTTTTACTTCTTCTGCCTTCACACCGACCAGTTGCTCTTCGAAACCGGGGATGAAGCTGTTCGATCCCAGAACCAGAGGATAGTCTTCGGCGGAACCGCCTTCGAATTCTTCGCCGTCAACTTTTCCGACAAAATCGAAAACGATCTGATCGCCATCCTTGGCTTTCGAACCTTTGCGGCGGGCTTTGAAGTCCTGCGCAGTTTCTGCCAGGTTTTTCAGGGCTTCTTCAATGGCCGCATCGTCTGCTTTTACAACCAGCTTTTCCAGCTCGATCGACTTCAGATCAACCTCGGGAATTTCTGGCAGCGCCTCATAGGACATCGCGACCTGAACATCGTCGCCTTCTTTCCAGTCCTCGTTGGTCATTTTGACCTCGGGCTGCAGTGCCGGACGATCACCGCTGTCTTCGAAGTGCTGGTTCATTGCACCGTCGATGGTTTCCTGCATCGCTTCGCCAAGCAGACGCGGGCCAAACTGTTTTTTCAACAGGGCCATCGGCACCTTACCCTTGCGGAAGCCTTTCATCTCGATTTCCGGCTGCGCTTCGGTCAGCTTCTCATTGACCTTGTCGTCCAGTTCGGCAGCGGTGACAACGATGTTGTAGCCGCGTTTCAGACCTTCGTTCAGCGTCTCGGTAACCTGCATTATGGTAGTCCCCATAGGATTCGGGGCGCGCAAAAAGGCGCGCCGGGCAAATTTGACGCCTTCTATTTGCCCTACCGGCTGCGCGCAAGGGGCAAAGGCCGGATCAGCCTTGTTTTGCCGTCGATTTGAACAAAAAACGCCCCGGACAATGCCGGGGCGCTTCTAGGAATGTGATCTTTGGATCAGAACCTCCAGCGGGCACCAAGTACCCAGGCATCGTTCTTGTCAAAGGTCGACGCGGTGTCGTCGAAATCGTGATTGCGGTATTTCAGATAGGCATCGGTGTTGATGCTGTCGATCCGCTGAACAACCGCAATACCCCACGCCTTGGTGCTCGAGCCATTCGTGTCGAAATCCGACCCGTCATAGTAGTCGATACCAACGCCGGTTTTACCCCAAGATACCCAGTCGCCCTCATACGCGATCTTGCCGTACCAGTAGTTCGGGTCCGTCGCGCCAGCTTGGTCGTCGCTGCGGGTACCGCCAGCCAGCGTAAAGCTCAGGCCGCTTGGCAACAGCACCGAAGCCGAACCGATCGTGTCCTTGCGGTCGCCGGAATTGTCGTCGCGCTCGCGCACGGCATAGGCCAGGCCAGCGGCGAATTCGACACCACCGGCGAAGGTGTTGTTGTAGAATACACCAACGTCGTAATAGTCGTCGTCATCGCTGGAAGACAGGATGTTCTGACCATATGCGAAGCCAGCCGAGAAACCGTTGAACTCAGGGGTGTCATACCGGATACGACCACGACGTGTACCGTCAAAGTTGCTGCTGGAATCGCCAACGGTGATGCCGCTCAGCATTCCTGCAGTGTCACGGTAGAAGAAGCTGCCGTTTTCATCATTGGTGAACGAATAAAGCGCCGTTCCGACATAGGACAGGTCAACCTCAGCTGCACCATCTGAAACCATGCTGCCCTGACCAGCCGATGCAGTACCCCAATCGCCTTTCAACGCGAAATCAACGTGGCGAATATCTTCGCGAGTCCACCCGTTGAAGCTGGTGCCCAACTGGTTCCATTGACTCGAGTTGGGAAGGCCCAGACCGGTTTCGAACCGGAAGGTGAATTCATTCGCCCCAAAAGGTTGGAACACGCGCAGGCCAACGCGGCTGTTGGACAAATCGTTGTCCAGAACGCGGGTCTCGGTGTCCTGCCCGTCATCGACCGAGATCAGGGCCGGGTGCAATTGTCCATACAGCAGAACATAACCGCCGCTGTTGTTGTCGTATTTCAGTTCCGCAGCAGCGGGAATCGCGGTGGTTGCAGCCAGAACGGCGGCCACCGATGTAATTTTAGTTTTCGAGGTCATTTCACTCACCATGAAAAGTTCCGGTTTCAGGTACTGCTCAAATGTGAACAGAGCGCATTGTTTCCCAGAGGATCGCTGCCAGACCAATGCAAGCATTGCAATAAAGCCACAGGGCACACCCCCTTCAGGAAATAATACTGTTTCCTTTCAGGGCGTTATCCGCACTCGTTCTATTCAAGAAAATCATTCCAAGTGAATTCTGCCCGCTGAGCCCTGCAATAAGCAAATACTCGCTATGCATTCCCGACGCAGGTCTCAGCAATTTTTTGCCGAGTTACCGCCCGCTCGGCCATTACCCGCTCAAATCACTGAATCACAATTCTGATCATCGATTTCAGAAGTATTGAAAACCCAATTCGCCAACCGGGATGAGCAATTTTAACCCCGCAACGAAGCCAATGACCTAACGGATATCCATCCTCCGCATGATTGCGGGGAGTTGTTCGGGCAGATCTTCTGCAATCAATCCGGGTCCGAATTCTCGCGCGGCTTCCACGTGTAACCAGGCCGCGGTTTCGGCGGCTTCCATCGCAGTGAACTCGCGCGCCAAAAGTCCGGTTATGAAACCAGCCAGTACATCACCCGATCCTGCTGTTGCTAACCACGGTGCGGCACGCTCATAAAGTGCCGCATGGATTGAACACTGACCGTCAGGCGCGGCAATTACCGTATCCGGCCCCTTGAACAGAACCACGCAACCTGCCCGACGCGCCGCTTCCCGTGTGGCGTCCACTTTGGAATAGGCCGGGCCTTTCGTTGGGGCCTGTTTCATTTTTTTGGCAAGGTCAGGAAAGAGGCGCGAGAACTCGCCCGCATGAGGGGTCACAACGCAGCCTTCATGCAAGGACTCAAAAAGCGTTCCAGGGTTCTCGGCAAATGCCGATAATGCATCTGCATCCAAAACGGTCGGGCGCGTCTCACCTGACCCGCTCAAAGCTACAGGAACCAGTTCGCGCGCGCGCTCGGGTCCAAGCCCCGGACCGAGGCAAAGCGCGTTCAACCGTTTGTCTTGCAGGATTCCAGATAAAGCGTCGGCATCTTCCACACGTTTCAACATGATCGCGGTGATCTGACTGGCCACTTCCATCTGGGCCGTAGGAGGCACACCAAGCGTCACCAACCCGGCTCCGATCCGCAGCGCACCTCTGGCCGCCAAGCGCGCTGCACCCGTTTTGCCGGGGCCACCCGAAAGGATCAGCGCGTGACCATGGTCATATTTATGGTCGCCACTGGCCTTCGTTATTGCGAATGCAGAACCATCATCCAGCAGCCTGACGGCATCCTCACATGCTCCGCCCAATCCAATGTCGACCACCCGCACTTCCCCGCAGTAACCGGGCCCATCGCCCAAGACATGTCCCAGCCTCATGCGATGGAATGTAACCGTAAGAAATCCGTACACGGCACCATACTCATCGCTTAAAGCCCGGCCACTATCCATGCACAGACCGGTCGGCGCATCCACGCAGACCATCCGCCCGAATGTTCTGCCTGCGACATAGATTTCAGTCAGTGGCCCCAATATCTCAGCCGAGGGCGCTCTGGTCAGGCCGGCCCCAAAAATCGCATCGACGTACAGCGATGCGGCAGGCCCGTTCAGGATCGCCTCGGCAGACCATTCCGCAACATCCACGTGACCGGCCAACCGATCATAATTCGCTCGCGCATCTGGCGGCAGTTTTTCCGGCGCGCCAAACAGGTACACTTCAACATCCCACCCGCGCTCTTTCAGCAAGCGCGCCACAACAAACCCGTCGCCGCCATTATTTCCCGGACCACACAGGACAACGGCCCGTAACGGACCTTTTTCATCTGACACTGAGTTCTCAGGGGAGCGGCCGCCATCATTTCCGCCGTCGGTTCCTGCGGCCGTTGGCGACGGGCTATCCACGCGCCGGTCCAACTCCGGCCACTCCTCGAATATCACATCGACAACGCCCTGCCCGGCCCGTTCCATCAACTCCAGACCGGACACTGTACCAGACTCGATCGCCGCTCTTTCGATCTCTCGCATCTGTGCCGCTGTCAGCAATTCCGCCATTTTCAATCCACCACGATTCAATTGTGATTACTTTTTGTGCAATTCGCCCAAAACTTAACCAACCACCCAAATTCAGTGCGACGCAATACTGTCAGAACCGCAAACGCATTGCCGCCTGATCTTAGACGTGATCATAGCCACTCTGACAACCATGCGAGGTGAGCCGGAATGAAAAAGATCGAAGCGATCATCAAGCCGTTCAAGCTGGACGAAGTAAAAGAGGCACTGCAGGACGTCGGCGTCCAGGGCCTCAGTGTGATCGAAGTCAAAGGCTTCGGCCGCCAGAAGGGACACACCGAACTGTATCGTGGTGCAGAATATGTCGTCGACTTCCTGCCTAAGGTGAAGGTCGAGGTCGTTCTGGATGACGATCAGGTCGATGCTGCCATCGACGCCATCGTTTCGGCGGCCAAGACCGACAAAATCGGCGACGGCAAGATTTTTGTCTCGCCCGTTGAACAAGCCATCCGTATCCGTACCGGCGAGACCGGCTCGGACGCGCTGTAACCCAATTACCGAATTCTCAAACAGAGGAATCAAGAGAATGAGCAAGGACGCAGTTCTTCAGCTGATCAAGGACGAAGGCGCCGAATACGTCGACGTTCGTTTCACCGACCCGCGCGGCAAGCTGCAGCACGTGACCCTGATGGCCGATCAGGTCGATGAGGACTTTCTGGAAGAAGGCTTCATGTTCGACGGTTCGTCCATTGCGGGCTGGAAGTCGATCGAAGCATCGGACATGAAGCTGATGGTCGACACCGAAAGCGCCTATGTCGATCCGTTCTACGCGGAAAAAACCATCTGCGTGCACTGCTCGGTTGTCGAACCCGACACCGGCGAAGCCTACGAGCGTGACCCGCGCGGCACCGCCCAGAAAGCCGAGGCTTACCTGAAATCCTCGGGTATCGGCGACGTTGCCTACATGGGCCCCGAAGCCGAATTTTTCCTGTTCGACGACGTTCGTTTCTCGAACTCGATCAACAAAGTTTCCTACGAAGTTGATGCGACTGACGCGTCGTGGAACACCGACACCGAATACGAGATGGGCAACATGGGCCATCGTCCGGGTGTCAAGGGCGGCTACTTCCCGGTCAACCCGATCGATGAAGCGCAGGACCTGCGTTCGGAAATGCTGTCGACCATGAAGCGTCTGGGCATGAAGGTCGACAAGCACCACCACGAGGTTGCCTCGTGCCAGCACGAGCTGGGCCTGATCTTCGACAGCCTGACCAAGCAGGCGGACGAGCTGCAGAAATACAAGTACGTCATCCACAACGTCGCACACGCCTACGGCAAATCGGCCACTTTCATGCCTAAACCGATCGCAGGTGACAACGGCACCGGCATGCACGTGAACATGTCGATCTGGAAAGACGGCAAGCCGCTGTTCGCAGGCGACAAATATGCCGACCTGTCGGACGAGGCGCTGTACTTCATCGGTGGTGTTCTGAAGCACGCCAAGACGCTGAACGCCTTCACCAACCCGGCGACCAACAGCTACAAGCGTCTGATTCCGGGCTTTGAAGCCCCCGTTCTGCGCGCCTACTCGGCCCGTAACCGTTCGGGTTGTGTCCGTATTCCGTGGACCGAAAGCCCCAAAGCCAAACGCGTCGAGGCCCGCTTCCCCGATCCGGCGGCAAACCCCTACCTGTGCTTTGCCGCGCTGCTGATGGCCGGTCTGGACGGCATCAAGAACAAGATCGATCCGGGCGAAGCCATGGACAAGAACCTGTACGATCTGCCCGCCGAAGAGTTGGCCGACATCCCAACCGTCTGCGGCTCGCTGCGCGAGGCGCTGGAGGCATTGGCGTCGGATCACGACTTCCTGCTGCAGGGCGACGTGTTCACCAAAGACCAGATCGACGGCTACATCGCGCTGAAGATGGAAGAGGTCGAAACCTACGAACACACGCCGCACCCGGTTGAGTACGGTATGTACTACAGCTGCTGACGGACAGTAGTTCTCATTCAGAAAGGGCGCCGGAACCGGCGCCCTTTTTTGTTATACGCCCCCGGATTTGACATAACTATTCCCCCCGCACACACTTTCCCACGGGAAACAATTGCGGAACGGAACCATGGCGTCAGATGAAAATCCCTATGCCGGCTTCACGGATTTTGTAACGTCCAAAGAAGAACTCGAGGCCCTCTCAGGCCCGCCTCTTCCACAGATTATTGCCAAGGAACTTACCGCGCTCGACGGGATTTGCCGTGAATTCATATCGCAGTCCCCGTTCTGCGTCATCGCGACCGCCAACACGGACGGACATATCGACGTTTCGCCCCGAGGCGATCCGCCGGGGTTTGTTCAAGTCCTGTCAGACACCCTTCTCGCCATTCCGGACCGGCCGGGAAACAAGCGTATGGACTCGTTTCATAACCTGTTGAGTGATCCCCGTGTTGGCATCCTGTTTCTTATTCCCGGCAAGCGCGAAACCCTGAGAATCCGGGGCAAGGCACGCTTGTGCAAAGACCCCAAGCTGCTTGAAACGATGGCCGTGAACAAGCGCAGCCCGAAACTGGCTTTGCTAATCCACGTGGAAACCGTCTTTGCCCATTGTCCGAAATGCATCATGCGCTCCAACCTCTGGCAGCCTGACAACTGGCCGGATGCATCGAATCTGGCCGACATGAACGAAACGATGATTAAACACGCAAAGATACCCTTGACTGCGGAGGAGTGGTTTGAGGAGCTTAAGCAAAAAGGCGAGCTTGATCTGTACTAGGCTGCGCGCATCTTTGGCCGCATAGCCTATTACGCAACCGCGCCTTTCGGGGAATTGGGAAATTGTCTTTATCCCTCGCCTTTGTGCAGGTACGCTTTGATTTGATTTCAACCTTATGGATAAGTTTCATGCGCCTTGTTTCCCTTGCCGCTTCGGCCCTTTTATTTGCGTCGGCGGCGTCTGCCCAGACACTCGACAGGATCAAATCCAGCGGAGAGCTTAAGATCGGATTCCGCAGCGATGCGGCCCCAATGTCGTTTGTCGATGATACAGGGCGCCCGTCGGGTTATACCCCTTTGGTTTGTGACCGGCTCGCACAGGCAATTGCGGACAAACTGCAAATGGACGACCTCAAGGCCACGTTTCTGGTGGTTGAACCGACCGACCGTTTCGACAAAGTGGCATCGGGTGACATCGACTTGTTGTGCGGGGCTGCGACCATAACCCTGTCCCGACGCGAAAAAGTGGATTTTTCGATCCCTATATACGTTGACGGAACCGCGGTCCTTCTCCCCAAGGATGCCAGTTCGGATTTCAACCAGTTGGCCGGAAAAAAGATCGGTGTACGCAGTGGTACGACAACGGAAGAAGCCGTTGTAAACTCGTTCGGCGCAGCCGGGGTCGAGACTGAGCTGCTTCGCTTTGCGTCTCATCCGGACGGCATCAACGCGCTGGCGTCAGGTGAGATCGCGGCCTATTTCGGCGATCAATCCATTCTGATGTTCAATTATGCCGCCGCAGGCCTGACGCAGGATTTCAAGATCTCGCCCGAGATCATGACCATCGAGAAACACGGGATTGCATTGGCAAAGAACGACGCGGACTTCAGGCTGCTGATCGACACCGTTTTGTCTGAAATGTACGCCAATGGAACCATGGAAGAGATTTTTCGTACAATTCTACCGGGGGCCGAACCCGGGGCCGCGCTCAAGGCGCTTTATATAATCGCGCCCACCCTGCCCTGACGTCCTGCACCAACCCGCGGCCCCGCCACCCCGGGGCTGCCAAAAATTGGAGGTCCACCTGATGCCGCGTCTGGCAATTCTGTTCGCAAGTCTGGTCTTCGCTTCGACAACGGCTTTATCGGCGGCCAACTGCGGGAACACCAGTGCCGGGTTCGAAGCCTGGAAAAAGGATTTTGCGAAACAGGCAAAAAAGTCAGGTGTCCGGAAAAAAGGACTGCAGGCACTGGCCCAGACGCACTATGCGACCGGCACGATCGCGGCGGATCGCAATCAGAAAAGCTTCAAATATTCACTGGACAAGTTCATGAAAGTGCGGGGCGCGGATGTGATCGTTGCTCAGGGTCGCAAACGCAAAGCCCGAAACCCGCAATTCTATGCAGCGCTGGAACAGCAATACGGTGTTCCAGCGGGCGTTCTGATCGCCATTCACGGCATGGAGACCGGGTTTGGAAACTTTATGGGCGACAGTCAGGTCGTTTCCGCAATCACAACACTGGCCTATGATTGTCGCCGTTCCGATTTCTTTGTTCCGCATGCCATAGGTGCCCTGAAACTTGTCGATCAGGGTAGCATTTCAATGGCGACAAAGGGGGCAAAGCATGGCGAACTGGGGCACACCCAGTTCCTACCGGGAAACGCCATAACGTATGGAGTAGACGCAACTGGGGATGGTCGGGTCGATTTTTATAACATGACCGACGCCCTGGCTTCGACCGCAAATTTCCTGCGCAAAAAGGGTTGGAAGCCCGGTCGCGGCTATCAGCCGGGGCAACCAAACTTCGCCGTTATACAGCAATGGAACGCCGCGTCCGTCTATCAGAAATCGATTGCCATAATGGCGAGTCGGATCGATGGATAGAGCGCTGCAGTTTGGCCAACGTCAGCCCAATTTCCGCCACAAACTCGCCACAGAAACCCATTTGGGCCAATTGTTTCTTAGTTTCCAATACGTAATCAATAGACGAAATTTCTAAGAATATTTCATTTTCGTCAAATTTTCTCCCTTTTCGTGGCTTAGCGTATTAGCTCAGAATTCATGCATCAGAGGTATGCGCTGTGACTCCTAAGAACAGATACCACGGTGGTCTTCAATTCAGCGGCGAGGATGAAGGCGCGTTGACACGCCTGTCGGAAATTGTCGCCGCAACTCTGGAAGACTATGGCCATCTGGTTGAGCGCAAAAACATTCTGAGCAAAACCGAGGCAAGTATCGTATCGAGTCAGTATCTGGTGCGCCTGTGTCTGGACACCAACATGTTCGAACCCAAGGATCGACATGAATGTCTGGACCGGGCGGCGGGCCTTAAGACCGAAACCCGCGCACCGCAGGGTCGGAACAGGAACCGGCTGGTCATTTCCATGGCCCCCGTTTCGGAATTGCTGGATGACAGCGAGGTTTCCGAACTGATGCTCGTCGTCATGTTGTACCGGATGGTCGACATTTGTTCGTCGCAGCGCGTGGAATGGCTGTCCCCCAACACTGTTCTGACGATTGAACAATTCATGAGCGCGTTCGACTCGCTCACCCCAAGTCGCCAACGGAACCGCAAACAGATTTTTGAAACTGTGAACGGCCCTTTTGCCGGAGCGGAAGTTCCAAGCCAACCAGAGCCGGAAACCGATACCCCGGCCGTAATCAGGGACACCGTCCGCCCAATCAAGCTGACAGACGAGCAGTTGCTGAGCATCGCATTCAGAAAAGATGCCGAAGAACATCAGGAAGAACCTGATGACGGCAAGTTGCAGCGCGATATTCAACGTTTGACCAGTTGGGGAATGACTGGTGTGGTCGCCTCTCTCTCGGCGCCTGTGGCCCTGTCGATGGCAGCGGTGAATCTGATCCGCGGTGAGGATTTCCGCCTCAATACTCAGGTGCTGGCCTACACTGCGGCAATCGTGATGCTGCAAACAAGCGGTGCATTGGCCGATGTCAGTGCAGCTTTAGGCATGTAAGAATTTAAACGACCCCTCCTTGGAGGCCCCGCCATCAGGCGGGGTTTTCCATTTTAGGCAAGGTGTCTTCGGTTAGGACGTAGGTATGGATCGAAAAAACCACGGCCTGGGATTGAGGTAGCCTCAGCAGGCATTGGCGCTCACTACGCAGATAACCTGCCCTTTCGCGGTCGCGGACAAGGCGTGGATCGGTAAAGCTGCGGGGCTGATGCAGTTCCGCATCCTCGTACCAAAGGGCATTGAATCGCCAAAGCGGCTGACCGACCCGAATGCCATCGAACAGCCGTTGAACGCGTCTTGCTATGTTTTCGTCATAGTCATCCACCGTGTCGTGAATGCCGATCAGCGGGCGCATGAACTTTTCCGACAGTCGCCAACTGGCGGGAAAACACAGTATAGCGCCGGTCAGAACATGCTCGTCACCCTGCTTTTGCAGGATGCAGAAATCTTCCTGCACCAGCCTGCACAGGGTATCCAGCGGCTTTGCATGATCAACCTCGACGACAACGCCGTCGGGGCGCAACGCCTGATCGCGCGCCTGTGGATAGTTCAGGCCCAGAACCAGATCCAGCAATTCCCGGGCGGCTGGTACAGCGCCATCATCCAATGCCAGTACGTCGGCGCGCCTTTGCGCCAACAGAGATTCTCGTTTTTGCATTTGCTGGGCAAAAGCATCGTCCTGATGCAGCCACGTTTCCATCGAGGCGGGCTGAATTCCCGGCAATGGGCGTGAAACCAACGGGTTGTAGGGAATCGAATTCTGCAAAATGGCCGTCATGAATCCCGATTATCATCATCGCACGTCCGTGTCGGTCAAAAAGCGACCTCGCCGGGGTCGCAAACCTCAGAGACGTGACGCCTTGCTGCACGCACCCTTGCCCTGCAAGCAGGGAGGCAAGCCGTGAACCATCATTATCGTGACAGCCGAAAGATCGATCCAACCCGCGGCCAGACACTCGGCGACGGGACACCGAACGACAATGACCGTATCGAGATCGGCCCGACTCAGCTTGCCTTTTCAGAATGGGCGAAGGCTGGGCTGGAACTGCCCAACCTGGAGCGGATGCGCGAACATCGCTGGAAACGGCTGACAAAAGCCATCGTCGACCGTGGATATGGCGGCTTGCTGATGTTTGATCCGCTGAACATCCGCTATGCCACTGACAGCACCAATATGCAGCTTTGGAACACGCACAACCCGTTTCGGGCCGTATTGTTGTGTGCCGACGGATACATGGTGATCTGGGACTACAAGAACTCACCCTTCCTGTCCAAGTTCAACCCGCTTGTACGCGAGCAGCGATCCGGCGCGGACCTGTTCTATTTTGACCGGGGCGACAAGGTGGATGTGCAAGCAGATGTCTTTTCGAACGAAGTGCGGGTACTGATGCAGGAACATGCACCGGGCAACATGCGTTTGGCGGTCGACAAGGTCATGCTGCACGGACTGCGCGCGCTTGAAGCGCAGGGGTTCGAGATCATGGAGGGCGAAGAGGTCACGGAAAAGACCCGTGCAATAAAGGGGGCGGATGAGATTCTGGCAATGCGCTGCGCCCACCACGCCTGTGAAACTGCCGTGGCCGAGATGGAGAAATTTGCCCGCGCCAATGTGGGTGATGGCAAGACGTCAGAAGATGACATCTGGGCCGTTCTGCATGCCGAGAATATCAGGCGCGGTGGTGAATGGATTGAAACCCGTCTGCTGGCGTCAGGCCAGCGCACAAACCCGTGGTTTCAGGAATGCGGCCCCCGGATCACCCGGAAGAACGAGATCATCGCATTTGACACCGATCTAATCGGCTCTTACGGCATCTGCATCGACATTTCGCGAACCTGGTGGATTGGTGACGAAAAACCGCGCGCGGACATGATCTATGCCATGCGCCATGCGCATGAACATATCATGACCAACATGGAAATGCTCAAACCTGGCGTGACGATTCCTGAGTTGACTGCCAACACCCACAAACTGGACGACAAATTTCAGGACCAGAAGTACGGCTGCCTGATGCACGGTGTTGGCCTGTGTGATGAATGGCCGCTGGTTGCCTATCCGGATAACGCCGTGGCCGGTGCCTACGATTACGCGCTGGAACCGGGAATGGTTCTGTGTGTCGAGGCCTGCGTCGGCGAAGTGGGCGGCGATTTTTCGATCAAGCTGGAAGATCAGGTTCTGATTACCGAAGACGGGTATGAAAACCTGACGACCTATCCGTTCGACAAGGCGCTAATGGGTGAGTGAGGGCCCTATCTTATTGCCGTGTTTCGCATCCGGGCTGACATCACCTAATTATCGCACAAAGGCCGCAAGCGATCATTTGCGGTCTTTGAGCACAGGCACAGTTGTCTCGAAATTGCGATGATCGCCAGATGTGATGCATCAGAAGCCAAAACCTGTCAGCACGTATGGAAATGATCAGCTTCGCTCTACCTGCTCCGGCAACAGATCAATATACTTCGCGGCATCTTCCTCTGTAACACAGCCCCTGTCGCACAGAATCTCCAGGCACTTGAGCGCAAGATCGTAGCATTCGATCAGAGCGTCAGCGGCAATACAAAGTTTGAAAATCTGGTTGTCGCTGAACGCGTTTGGTGCCGACAGATCCTTAATATACACCACGTCTCCATCAATGGCCTGAGCGCCGCGTTTGGCTTGAGAAATCTCCTTCAGAAACCTACTGTTTATAGGCATAGTCTTGGTGAAACGGGTCGTTAGGTAGGAAAACCCCAAACTCCTCATGAAAGTATCAATTTCGCCAAACATGGGCTCACCCTGATACAGTCGCAGGTATCTGACTTCGGGAATGATCATGATCGCATTTTGTAAAACGCGCTTTCCGCTAATGATGATTTCGCGTTCAACACCTTGAACATCTATTTTCAGGATATCCCCGTCTTTGAGCCCCTGGACCTCATCCATACGTTGCAATTCAACTTCGATCTCGCCAATTTTCCTAAGCGCACGTTTCAGCCGCCCCAGATATCGCAACGACGGCTCAAAAGGTCTGAGTACCGAGGTGAACCCAGGTGAAAGATATAAGTTAAGGCTCCTGAA
This sequence comes from Ruegeria sp. CF5, assembly GCF_056537325.1. Lineage (NCBI taxonomy): Bacteria > Pseudomonadati > Pseudomonadota > Alphaproteobacteria > Rhodobacterales > Roseobacteraceae > Ruegeria > Ruegeria sp. CF5. The sequence goes on from NZ_JBQFRI010000002.1 coordinate 369,742, forward strand.
TGTACCGTCGCCGAGTGCCGCGCAGAAGTATTCAGCGTTATCAGGCTTGTTTTGCATGAGTTTCTCGAACTCATGCGGGCTTGGCTCAAACGCTGACAGCGTGCAAAGCCGGGCCTCAAGAAGTTCCTTGTAAAGAGGCGTTTCCGAGGGCCTAGCCCCGACATCAATTACATGCGGGATTTCACCTTGCCTAAAACTGTCGACAAGGTGCGTCCAGCGGACGGCATTATTGTTTTTCAGTTGCACTATGCACTTCTTTCGCTGGTCTCACTGCGGATGTTTGGCGGCCAGGCGCATAAGGTCACGCGCCGAAGATATTGATCGAATGCCCGCCCGTTGGCCTTGCCTGGGCTATTTCAACCCTCGTGAATGCACAAACTCATGTTCTTCGGCCGGAAGCGCCTATTAGCAACCACCCTAATCCTGACTGAACTTACCCAAATGCCGTTTAAGTGAAAGGCGAAAATCTGCAGCACACCAAACAGATACCCAATTCAATTTCAGCAGGAAGGACTGTTAACTGTAACCTCCGCGTGATCGTTCTGACACAAGGGTTGAGACGTGTCGGCACCTGCCCCACTGTACAGACATTCACCAAGGACAATGACATGCCCACCGAAAGAATATCTTTTGCCGGACACGATGGCGGCCAACTGGCGGCCCGGTTTGACATGCCGGACGGCCCGGTTCTGGCAACCGCGCTCTTTGCGCATTGCTTTACCTGTTCCAAGGACATTCCCGCCGCCCGCCGTATCTCTGCACGACTCGCGGCAATGGGAATCGCCGTTTTGCGGTTTGATTTCACTGGATTGGGCCACTCGGAAGGCGAATTCGCCAACACGACGTTCACATCGAATGTCGAGGATCTGATTGCCGCAGCACAGTACCTTGCTGGCAGAAATCTGGCTCCTGCCTTGCTGATTGGCCATTCGCTTGGCGGAGCAGCGGTTTTGAGGGCGCGGGCCGGTATCCCTTCGGTCAAGGCAGTTGTCACCCTGGGCGCCCCTGCCGACCCCGGCCATGTCACGCATCACTTTGAAAAGGCAATCCCACAGATCGAGACCGAAGGCTCTGCCGAGGTCATGCTGGGCGGTCGACCGTTCCGCGTTGGCAAAGCATTTGTAGACGACATTTCAGAAACCGCGCTAACGCCTGCCATTGCAGAGTTGAAGGCGGCCCTGCTGGTACTGCACGCCCCGCGTGACGAGACCGTTAGCATTGACAATGCCAGCACGATCTTTCTGGCAGCGAAACACCCAAAAAGCTTTGTCACGCTTGATGACGCCGATCATCTGATCACGCGCAGCGCCGACGCGGACTACGCCGCCGAAGTAATCGCCGCCTGGGTATCGCGATATGTAAAGCTGTCGCCACCTGCCCCACCCCCTGGTGCACCGGAAGGTGTCGTGCGCGTGACCGAGGCCGACCCCAACGGATTCCTTCAGGACGTGCAATCGGGGCCGAAACACCACGCCGTTGCGGATGAGCCTATTTCCTACGGCGGAACCAATCAGGGCATGTCACCATATGGTTTTGTTTCGGCCGGGCTTGGGGCTTGTACCTCGATGACGATCCGCATGTACGCCCGGCGCAAAGGCTGGCCCCTGCATGGTGTCAGTGTCGATGTCTGTCACAACAAGGTGCACGCACAGGATGCGGGTCTGGTTGGAGAGAACAAGATTGACCATTTCCGTCGCAAAATCAGGCTGACAGGCCCTTTGGACGAAACGCAAAAAGCCAAGTTGCTTGAAATCGCCGACAAGTGCCCGGTTCACCGGACACTTGAAGCAACCGCACATGTGACAACTGAGCTACTCAGCTAAGTATGCCGCCGCTATCCGCCGGTCACCCCCGTCTGGGTGCGGGCCGGTGGATCGGAGGACGCGCTGCAGGTGGCCGCGCGACCGGTGGCCGTGGCCGTGCCGGAGGTTTGGAAATCGGCGGTTTGGTATGCGGTGGATTGGGCCGGTCGGGACGGTTTGGGCGATCGGGACGGTTCGGACGATCAACGTCGATATCCACGTCCACATCGCGATGGTAATAGTCGTTCCAAAGCATTGAGTCATAGAATGGGTCATAATATCCGGTCCCTACCCCCACCCCTACGCTTACACCGTCGCAGCCGGTCAGGATCATGGCCCCGCCGCCGAGACCGAGAACAAGGGTTGCCCGTTTCAGTATTTTACGCGCCATCTCACCCTCCTCAGTTCGCGGCCCGGAATGACGCGAACACAGCGTTCAGGTCATTCACGAATTCCGGGTTGGCATCATCGCGCATTACCGTCACCGCAACCGCGACGCGGTTTCGCGGCAGATCGATGACCGTAGCGGTGAAATTCACCCCGCGTCCGTCACGCCGCCCTGTGCCCCGAACTACCCGGGCTGGCAGACCACCGATCCTCACGTTGGAGTCGCTGGAAATCTGAGGGTCCTTCACAAGAAACTTGTCGATATCCGCGAGATAGCCAAATCCTCCATCGATCGTCGCCACGCCTGCAGGTGAGACAAAGCCCATCCAGACGCTGTCGTCGGAAACCGGGCGTATCCCCATCACCCGGCTGACCGCTCGCGGATCCTCCAGTTCGGTATCTTCGATCTCGCGAATACCACCGGTACGAAGCAGCCAGAAATCAGGAACGTCGAACCGGAACAAGGCCCGGCCTGCATCCGTATAGGTCACCGGAGTGTCTGCGAATGCGGGAAGTGACGTGCCCAGAACAAGGGCCGCAATCGCGGCCAGAGAAGACTTTGATAACAAGCGCATATCTAAATAGCCTAATGATTGATCCGGCCCAGATTGGACAAAACGAACAAGGCTTGTCCAGTACTACTGGCCAATCGACAAGTTTTTCAGGTGCGTCAACCCGGTCAGCGCATGCAAAAACGAATATCGGGTGTGCATTTCGTAGGATTTGTCTGGCCCGGATACCACCCAGCGAACCCACCATTGAGGCCATTGGGAAAAGTCGTAACTTGCGTGGTATTTGTCTGGCGGGCAGTCGTGGTGGTCGTTGATACGCTTTTGGCCAAGCGCCAGCCGGTGAAAATACCGTCCATCCTCGAAATGAACGGCGATCTGGCCCTGATCGGTGCGCCACAAATATTTGCGCGTTCCCCCGATCGCGGGTTGTCCGGGTATATGCAGCGTAACCGCTTCGCGGTAGCAAAGCCCCTCTTCGTCCGGCGCCCACTCGGCAGTGCCCTCAGCATGCAGTGTCTGTGCGGCCTTTGCATCTTGGATAACTCGGCTCAGCCGCCACTGGCCTTGAAAATCAAACAGGCTGGCAGGTTTGATCACTTAGAATAAACACCTTCGGTAATGTCGCCGCCTGATCCGACAAACCGGATCACATCCCCCAGCCGTTCCACTGTATAGCAGGCCCACAAATCCGACGGCGGCCAGATCGAACAATACTGATCATCCCGCACCGCCCATTGGCCAGAGCTGGGCCCGCCCGAAAAATACTGGGTATACATTGATGCATCAAAAGTCTGGGATGCACCGTTGTTGTATTCCAGCCTGTGCCCTGAAAGCGCATCAAGTATTTCGGCACCAGTCAGGGTTTGGAACTCTTCCGCCGCCAGAACACCCGGTAAAACTGCAAAAATCAGGGCAAACAGTCTCATCCCTACTCTCCTGCCTTGTCCGTTGGGTCACACGAGTCTATGACCCGCGCCAACGCCTCATGCCAATCACAAAAAGGTGCTGCTGCCAATGATCCCCCGCTATTCCCGCCCCGAGATGGTCGCCATCTGGTCGCCCGAGACCAAATTCCGCATCTGGTATGAAATCGAGGCGCACGCTTGTGACGCCATGGCCGATCTGGGTGTCATCCCGCGCGAGAATGCCGAGGCTGTCTGGAAGGCCAAGGATGTCGAGTTCGACGTGGCCCGCATTGATGAGATCGAGGCCGTCACCAAGCACGACGTCATCGCGTTCCTGACCCACCTGGCCGAACATGTCGGCAGTGACGAGGCACGTTTCGTCCATCAGGGCATGACCAGCTCGGACGTTCTGGACACTTGCTTCAATGTTCAGCTGACCCGCGCTGCCGACATTCTGATCGCCGACATGGAAGGTCTGCTGGCCGCCCTGAAGCGCCGCGCATACGAGCATAAGGATACTATCCGCATCGGTCGTAGCCACGGCATCCATGCCGAGCCAACCACGATGGGTCTGACTTTTGCCCGCTTCTATGCCGAAATGGACCGCAACCTGAACCGTCTGAAAAAGGCACGGATGGAGATTGCCACCGGCGCGATCAGCGGCGCGGTTGGTACCTTTGCCAATATCGACCCCCGCGTCGAAGAACATGTCTGCGAAAAGCTGGGGCTGGAGCCGGAGCCGATCAGCACGCAGGTCATACCGCGTGATCGCCATGCAGCCTTCTTTGCCGCCCTCGGCGTTGTTGCCTCTTCGATCGAAAACGTCGCCATCGAAATCCGTCACATGCAGCGGACTGAGGTATTGGAAGCCGAAGAGTTCTTTTCGAAAGGTCAAAAGGGTTCGTCGGCCATGCCGCACAAACGTAACCCAGTTCTGACCGAAAACCTGACCGGCCTCGCCCGGCTGGTGCGCATGGCAGTAGTTCCGGCGATGGAAAACGTGGCACTCTGGCACGAGCGTGACATCAGCCACAGCTCGGTCGAGCGCAATATCGGCCCCGACGCCACCATCACGCTGGACTTTGCACTGGCGCGCCTGACCAGCGTGATCGACAAGCTGGTCGTCTATCCCGACAACATGATCGCCAACATGAACAAGTTCCGCGGTCTGGTTATGTCGCAGCGGGTTCTGCTGGCCCTGACACAAGCCGGTGTCAGCCGCGAAGACGCCTATCGCCTGGTTCAGCGCAATGCCATGAAGGTCTGGGAAGAAGGTAAGGACTTTAAAACAGAACTGCTGGGCGATGCCGAAGTAACCGCAGCTCTGAGTGTCGAAGAAATCGAAGAAAAATTCGACCTCGGCTATCACACCAAACACGTGGACACGATTTTCTCTCGTGTTTTTAGCGACTAAGCTAGGTCTTCTCAGGTAAAATGACATCGACCGGGCCGCTATTGACGGCCCGGTCTTTGCTTTTGCCCGACTCGCGGAAAATCCCTATACTGGATGCAGCATTCAGACAGGAGAGCCGCGATGACAATCAGGACGCTTCTCTGCTCGTTGATACTGGGGCTGACCGCCTCGGCAGCATTGGCTTGCAGTTCACATCAGAAACAGGCCCAGTCCTGTATTCCCGGCACGATCTGGGACAGCGAAAGCCAAAGCTGCGTAAAAGAGGTCAACAGCTGAACCGGACCTCACCGAACTTTGAAAAGAAGCGGGTCAATTGTGGCTCGCTTTTTCGCTGACCACGCTATGCTTTCACAGGATGAGATTTTTTCAACGGAGTGCTCAGATGCGCCTTTTGCTTGCGACTGCAATTGCCCTTCAGTCCTTTGCCTTTACCCCACTTGCGGTCCACGCCGCCGGTAGTGCTGACAACAACCCACCGAAACCAACCAATACAACCCGCAAGTGCCTGTTCGGGCGGGTTTGGGATGCGGGTGCCGGGAAATGCGTCAAACCGAACAAGACAAACTTTACCGATGACGAGCTATATGACGCGGTGCGGGAACTGGCATATGACGGGCAGTATGATCATGCGCAGAATGTCCTGCGCGTCATGAGCGATCAGAATGATGATCGGGTACTGACATACTGGGGCTTTACGTACCGCAAAATGGGCGAGTTGGAGCTGGCGAATGTGTTCTATGAAAAAGCCATCGCCGCAAATCCCGACAACATTCTGGCCCGCAGCTACATGGCGCAAGGCTTTGTGGCCGAAGGGAAAACCGATCAGGCCATTGCCCAGTGGCGCGAGATCAAGGCCCGTGGCGGCGAAGGGACATGGGCCGAAACCTCGCTACGCGAGGCGATCAGGACAGGGCTGACTTACAGCTATTGAACTTCAGGGTTTCTTTACCAGCCGCCGCATACTCTGCCTGCGCAACGTTCGGAAGATTGGCAGCGCAGGCAGATGGCAAAAAACAATGCACTTGTTCAGATTTCTCCGGGTGATCCGGCGCCTATGGCTGACCGGAACGACGGCCCCGCGGCGCTGATCCCCCGACAACTTTCGGGCCGAGAAAAGGCAGCCGTAGTTGTGCGACTGTTGCTGAATGAGGGCGCTGATATCCCGCTGGAAGAATTGCCCGACGCATTGCAGGAACGGCTGACACAACAGATGGGCCGTATGGGTTTGATCGACAGGGCGACGCTCGGCTCCGTCGCACAGGAATTTGCCGAGGCGCTGGACAGTGTCGGCCTGTCCTTTCCGCATGGCCTTGCCGGGGCGTTGGACACGATGACCGGTAAGATAGCGCCTTCCACGGCGGCGCGCCTTCGCAAGGAAGCTGGTGTTCGTCAGATCGGCGATCCTTGGCAGCGCATTCGCGAGTTAGAACCGGATGAGCTTGGCGCGATAGTGCAGGCGGAAAGCACCGAAGTTTCCGCCGTCATTCTGTCAAAACTGGATACCGCCAAGGCGGCACAGCTTTTGCAGCAGCTTCCCGGCCCGGTTGCCCGGCGCATTACGTTTGCAGTTTCCAAGACCGGCAATGTCACACCGGATGCCGTCGACAGAATCGGCTGGTCGCTGGCCTCGCAACTGGATCAAAGGCCGGTACCCGCCTTCAAGGACGCACCCGGTGCCCGCGTTGGTGCGATACTGAATCAGTCGCCATCGGCAACACGCGATGGTCTATTGAACGCACTTGACGAAGAAGATGCGGATTTCGCCAATACCGTAAGGCAATCCATCTTTACCTTCGCACACATTCCGTCCCGCATCGTACCCCGTGACATCCCCGCCATTTTGCGCGCGGTCGATCAGGTGGCTTTGGTGACTGCTCTGGCCGGAGCGGTTGCGGAAGGCGATGCAAGAGCCGCCGAATTCATGCTGGCCAACATGTCGACGCGCATGGCCGACAACCTGCGGGAAGAGATCGGGGAACGCGGCAAGATCAAGCAGACTGATGCCGAACAAGCCATGGCCAGCATCGTTGGCGTCATTCGCGGGCTGGTCGACGAAGGCGCAATTGCCCTCGCCGAAGAAGAAGAGGAAGGGACTGGTTAGTATGTTTCTGCCGGAATTTTCTCAATCCCGGATCATTGCGGATTTCATCGGCGTTACCGATGGACAGTCTGGGGTTAGTCAGAATAACTGACGTCATGATATTCGTTTTTGTTCTCACCGCTTGCACCGTTCGCTTTTCATGAGTGCAGCAGCCAACCGATCCATTGTATACATGGTTCTGGCCATCCTGTGCTTTACCCTGATGGATGCGTCAGTCAAAGCGCTGGTACCACAGACCGGTGTCCTGTCCGCCCTGTGGGTTCGATACACCGGTCAGATGGCTGTTGTCATTGTTTTGGTTTTGCCGCGATTGCACCATGTGGTGCGAACGAATTATCCAATGCTGCAATTTCTACGATCACTACTATTGATGGGCGCAACAGGTTTCTTTTTTCTGGGGCTCAGCTTAATTCCGCTGACTGATGCCTCGGCGCTTATGTCGATAAATCCGGTACTGATCACACTGGGTGCGGCCCTGTTTCTGGGTGAGCATCTGGGTCCGCGCCGCATTGCAGGGATCGTTTTTGCTGTCATCGGAGCGGCCATCATCTTGCGACCCGGTGCTGGCGTCTTTCAACCTGCTGCATTGTATCCCGTAGGGGCAGCAATATGTTACTCGGCCTATGCCCTGCTGACCCGCCGCGTTGGACCTGACGAAGATCCATGGACATCGCTTTTCTATACCGGGCTGGTCGGCACCGTTCTGCTAAGCATGATCGCACCCACGCAATGGCAACACCCGGCTGCATCAGGTTGGGTACTGATGGTTTGTGTGGCCGGATTTGGAACCATTGGCCAGATGATGCTCATCCGGGCTTTCAGTCTGGGCGAGGCTGCGATGCTGGCCCCATATGCCTATTCCGGACTTGCCTTTGCCGCGATCTGGAGCGCGGTGTTCTTTCACGAGTATCCGGATATCTGGACGATATGCGGCACGCTTGTGATCGTCGGAGCGGGTCTGTATGTCTGGCACCGCGAAACGCAAACCCGGTGAGTATCCCCAATGCCCGTCGAAAAATCGGAACTGAGCCGCTTTGAGCTTGGCAAATACTATGTCGCAAATCTGTGCCTGAAGGGCGTGATCGGCGGGATGCGCCTGTTGCCATACGACCGGCGTATTGCCGCTATGGGTGCGATCATGCGAACACTCGCGCCTGTTGTGGGCTTTAACAAACGGGTGCGTCGCAATCTGAAACTCACCTGCCCGGACCTGCCCGAGGCTGAGGTTGACCGCATCTGCCGGGCGGTGCCGGATAATGCTGGCCGCGCGATCATGGAGCATTTCTCGCCCGAGGGCTTCACCGAACGACAGAGCAACGCCAAAATCTCGGGCCCCGGAATCAAGGCCTTCGACGAGGCCTGTGAAGCCGGAAAACCCATCATGATGATCACGGCGCATTTCGGGCACTATCTGGCTGCACGGGTTGCGTTGCAGGCCCGAAGCAACAAGCCGATCGGCTGTCTTTATCGCAGGATGGCAAACCCCTATTTCAACGACATGTATGTCGATGCCTTTTACCAGACCGGCGAACCGATGTTCGAACAAGGCCGCAGGGGCATGATGGAGATGGTTCGGTCACTGAAAAAGGGTGGGATCATCGCCATTGTTTCGGACCTGCATGCCCATGGCGGCGAGGAACTGACATTTTTCGGCAAACCGGCCGTGACATCGGTCCTGAACGCGGAACTGGCCATCAAGTACAAGGCAGTGATGATCCCGTGTTATGCCGTGCGTCAGCCAAACGGCATCGACTTTGAAATCGTCCTGCACGAGCCGGTGCCGCACACCAACGCCAGCACGATGACCCAGTTCACCAATGATGACCTTGAGGCCATGGTGCGCAAGAACATGGGCCAATGGTTCTGGATTCACCGCCGCTGGAAAGCGTGGGGCGGCCTGGGTGTCCGGCCCGAGGATATGCCCTGATCATTCGGCCCGGGCGGCGGCAACAATCGGGCCATACCCTGCCCTCTGAACCAGAACCGCCGCAGGCAGTTCCGAGGCCAGCGTAGCCGACAATGTCAACGGCTCGGCACCATTCCATTTTCCGACAGACTGCCAGGATTCCACGACATTGGCATAGTTCAGGTCATGACCAGCCAGCTCACCCCGTTTGATCGAGGCATGGCGCATCGGTGAATATTGCACGACCTGAATGTCATACGCTCCATTCAAAGCTGCCAATGCCGGTTTCACCTCTATGACAAGGTCATTGCCCGTGCGGACCACATCGACCCGTGCGGCGGGGTTATCCGCCAGATGCTTGGCAATCAGGCCCGACAATTGCGCCGCTTTGGCCCCAACCACATCTTCCTGACCGTTGATGATCATCTGCGGCGTGTAGATCATGGTGCGTCCACCTTCGCGCGCATAGGCCCGTTGGCGCGTTGCATGGGACGGATCCGCATACTCGTCTTTCCAGCCGATGTAGTCCCAGTAGTCCACGTGCAGCGCGAGGCCGATCACATCCTCCCGTTTGGCGAGGTCATGCATCAGTGCATCCGCAGGCGGACAGGACGAGCATCCCTGAGACGTAAACAACTCGACCACGACCAGGTTGTCATCGGCGATTGCGGATGACGCGAAAAAGGCAGAAAGAAACAGGGCCGTAGCGCTTGACTTGAACATATTGAGTCTCGAATTGATGCTGTGCCACTCTGGTTTAAACACTCTGCGGTTCAACAGCCAATCAAGGTTTCTTGAAACCTTTGCAGCACAAATCGGCAGAAATGTGTGCAATGGTATACAAAAATTGCCGCACCCCGCCTCTTGGACCTTGAACCGCGCGCTTGGGTGATGCAGATACCCCTCAGCGAATCCCATATTCCACGTCATTTGAGAGGGAGGCCACAGATGCCCATCAAAGTCGGACAGGATACCGCCAAGACACGCCGCACCCTGAGCGTGAATGGCAAATCCATTTCCTATTACTCGATCCCAGCCGCGCAAGAGGCCGGTCTGGGCGATTTTTCCAAGCTTCCCGCCGCTCTGAAAGTGGTGCTGGAAAACATGCTGCGGTTCGAGGATGACGGATTCTCGGTCTCGGTCGACGACATCAAGGCCTTCGCTGAATGGGGCGACAAAGGTGGTAAGAACCCGCGCGAGATCGCCTATCGCCCGGCCCGCGTGCTGATGCAGGACTTTACCGGCGTTCCGGCAGTGGTCGATCTGGCTGCAATGCGCGACGGCATCAAGGCACTGGGTGGCGACGCACAAAAGATCAACCCGCTGAACCCGGTTGACCTGGTCATCGACCACTCGGTCATGATCGACGAGTTCGGTAACCCGCGCGCGTTCCAGATGAACGTGGACCGCGAATACGAACGCAACATGGAACGTTACCAGTTCCTGAAGTGGGGTCAGGGTGCGTTCAACAACTTCCGCGTTGTGCCCCCCGGCACCGGCATCTGCCACCAGGTAAACCTGGAATATCTGGCACAGACCGTCTGGACCGACACCGACCAGAACGGGGATGAGGTCGCCTATCCCGATACGCTGGTCGGCACTGACAGCCACACCACCATGGTCAACGGCATGGCCGTTCTGGGCTGGGGTGTTGGCGGGATCGAGGCTGAGGCCGCGATGCTGGGTCAGCCGATCTCAATGCTGATCCCCGAGGTTGTGGGCTTTGAACTGACCGGTGATCTGGTCGAAGGCACCACCGGCACCGACCTTGTTCTGAAGGTCGTGGAAATGCTGCGCGAAAAAGGCGTGGTGGGTAAATTCGTCGAATTCTACGGCGAAGGTCTGGATCGTCTGCCGCTGGCCGACCGCGCAACCATCGCCAACATGGCTCCGGAATACGGCGCAACCTGTGGCTTCTTCCCGATCGACGGCGAGACGCTGCGCTATCTGCGCAACACGGGCCGTGACGAAGACCGTATCGCGCTGGTCGAAGCTTATGCCAAGGAAAACGGTTTCTGGCGTGACGCGGACTACGCACCGATCTACACCGACACACTGTCGCTGGACATGGGCACCATCGTGCCCGCGATCTCGGGTCCGAAACGTCCGCAGGACTATGTTGCACTGACCAACGCCAAGGCCGCTTTCACCAAGGAAATGGCCGAGACGTTCAAGCGTCCGATGGGCAAGGAAGTCGTCGTCAAAGGCGAGGACTACACCATGGAATCGGGCAAGGTCGTGATCGCCTCGATCACCTCGTGCACCAACACGTCGAACCCTTACGTAATGATCGGCGCGGGTCTGGTGGCACGCAAGGCCGCGGCTCTGGGCCTGAACCGCCAGCCCTGGGTCAAAACCTCTCTGGCGCCGGGATCGCAGGTTGTGTCCGCCTATCTTGAGGCCGCTGGCCTGCAGGAAGATTTGGACAAGATCGGCTTCAACCTCGTCGGTTACGGCTGCACCACCTGTATCGGCAACTCGGGTCCGATCCAGAAAGAACTGTCCGAGGCGATTGCCGAGGGCGATCTGGTCGCTACCTCAGTCCTGTCCGGCAACCGGAACTTCGAAGGCCGTATCTCGCCTGACGTGCGCGCCAACTATCTGGCCTCACCGCCGCTGGTTGTTGTCTATGCACTGGCAGGTACCATGGATATCGACCTGACGTCCGAGCCGATCGGTCAGGACAAAGACGGCAATGACGTCTTCATGAAAGACATCTGGCCGACCCAGCAGGAAGTGGCCGAACTGGTCGAGCAGACCGTGACGCGCGAAGCGTTCCAGTCGAAATATGCGGACGTGTTCAAAGGCGACGAGAAATGGCAGGCGGTTGAGACCACCGATGCCGAAACCTATGACTGGCCGCCGACCTCGACCTACATCCAGAACCCGCCCTATTTCCAGGGTATGGGGCATGAGCCCGGCACCATTTCGAACATCGAAGGCGCCAAGGTTCTGGCGGTTCTGGGCGACATGGTGACCACCGACCATATCTCGCCCGCCGGTTCTTTTGCGACCACGACCCCTGCAGGCAAGTATCTGCTGGACCGTCAGGTGCAACCGCGCGAGTTCAACTCGTACGGGTCGCGCCGAGGCAACCATGAGGTCATGATGCGCGGCACCTTTGCCAACATCCGCATCAAGAACGAGATGCTGGACGGCGTTGAGGGTGGTTACACCAAAGGACCCGATGGCGAACAGACCTCGATCTACGACGCGTCGATGGCCTATCAGGCCGAAGGCACGCCGCTGGTTGTGTTTGGTGGCGAGCAGTACGGCGCAGGGTCCTCGCGTGACTGGGCAGCCAAGGGTACTGCCCTGCTGGGGGTCAAGGCCGTGATCGCCGAAAGTTTTGAGCGTATCCACCGCTCGAACCTTGTTGGCATGGGCGTCATCCCGTTCGAATTCACCGGCGGCGATAACCGCAAGTCGCTGGGGCTGAAAGGGGATGAAACCGTCTCGATCCACGGTCTGGACACTATCCAACCGCTGCAGGAGGTGCCTTGCACCATCACGTTCGGCGACGGTTCCGAAAAGACCATCACCCTGAAGTGCCGCATCGATACCGCGCCCGAGATCGAATACATCGAAAACGGCGGTGTGCTGCAATACGTTCTGCGGAACCTGGCAAAAGCAAGCTAAGCCACGGTTCCAGAATATCGAAAGGGCGTCCCCAGCGGGCGCCCTTTTCTTTTGCGAGGTTTTTCCGCTCGCTCCAATGCGTCTTGAACAGAAGAAGTTGCCTTTTTACGCGTTCCCGGCTCTGTTGTGCCAAGGAGGAGCGGATGGACAAAGTGGCTTTGGTGACAGGTGGCGCGCGCGGGATTGGGCGGGCAATTGTCGAGGATCTGGCGAAGGATCACCGTGTTGCGTTTACATGGCGATCTACTGAACCCGCAGATATGGCAACTGGAACCGATTTGTTGCCATTGCAAGCGGATTTGACACAACCCGATCAGCCCGAAAAAGTCGTTTCGCAGGTTATTCGCCACTTTGGCAGGCTGGATGTGATTGTGAACAATGCAGGTCTGGTTGCGTCCACGCCCAAGGATGTCTTTGACGCGGATAATCACCGCGCGATTCTTGACCTTCACCTCTTGGTTCCGGCCGCATTGCTGGCGGCGGCTCTGCCGCATCTGGAACCGGGTGCCGCTATTGTCAGTATCTCGTCCGTCAACGCCGTCCTGCCGCCACGAGACGCGGTGACTTATGGTGCCAGCAAGGCCGCACTGAACCTGTGGACCCGCGGAATGGCAAAAGAACTTGGCCCGAGCGGCGTTCGCGTCAACGCCGTCGCTCCGGGTGCAATTAACATCCCCGAAGCGCCGCGTCCGGACGATCTGACCGCTCTGTTTGTCAATGAGACCGCCCTCGGCCGGATCGGAGCACCGCAAGATGTCGCCGGTGCTGTCCGATTTCTGATCTCGGACGCCGCCTCTTTCGTAACAGGCGAAGTCCTTACGGTTTCGGGCGGGTATCGGCTGTAGTTGTCCCTGCTCAGGGGGCAAGTACCTCTCGTTAGCTCTGGTAACAGTCCTGAAAACATTGCAATCTTCCGATATATCAATCAGGGATGGATATCCGGATGGCCAGGCCGAACGCATTGCTGATCTGCTCTCTTGCAGTCATTGCCGTCGTCGGGATTTGGGGCATCATTGACATCCAAGGGCTGGTGGCATGGGCCAGCGGCATCGTTCAGCAGACATTCCACAGCCGGGGTTGGTTCGTGATGCTGGCGGCCTCGGGGATGTTGATTGGATGTCTTTTTCTGGCGTTCTCCCCTTACGGAAACATCCGATTGGGAAGGGATGATGAAGAACCCGAATTCTCGACCCCGTCATGGATCGCCATGTTGTTTTCGGCGGGAATGGGCGTGGGTCTGCTGTTTTGGGCAGTGGCGGAACCGCTGACGCATTATCGGTTCATTTCGGAAATGGCACCGGACTTTATCGCAGCTCAACAGGCAATGCTGGCAACCAATTTTCACTGGGGCCTGCATGCCTGGGCGATTTACGGTTCAACCGCGCTGACCATTGCCTATTTCAGCTTTCGCCGGGGCACCGGGATGCTGGTCAGCGCACCGATCAAAAGCTTGTTTCCCGGCGAGCGTTGGGCCGACATTGTGGGGTGGTGGTCCGATTTCATGGCGATCATTGCAATTGCAATCGGTGTGGGCGGATCGATGGCCATGGGTGTGTTTCAGGTGGCCGATGGTATTGCCGTCATGATGAATGTCGAAGTGGCTGGCGCCCTTTTGATCGGGGCAGTTTTCGTGGCAATGGTTGCCGCCTACCTGCCCGCGCTGATGATCGATCTGGGACAGGGTATGTCACGGCTGTCGAATGCGGCCATGCTGATTGCTATCGCCCTGGTGGCCTACACCATTGTGCTGGGCCCAACAGAATATCTGTTGAACACCGTCGTGCAAGGCTTTGGCGACTATGTGACAAACGTCATTCCACGCGGGTTCCAGACCTACACCTTTTTCGGTGACACTGTTGCCAAGTGGTTCAGCGACTGGACGCTGACCTATATGGTCTGGTGGATCGCATGGGGGCCGTTTGTGGGTGTCTTTGTCGCCCGCATCTCGCGTGGGCGCACGATCCGCGAGTTTGTGATCGGCGTATTGTTTGCGCCCACCTTGTTCTCGGTTCTGTGGTTTGGGGCCTTCGGCGGGATTGGTCTGTTCGAAGCTTTGAACGGTGCGGGTGAGTTGCTGGCGATGACTCAAACCAATATCGAACGCGTCACCTTTGGCCTGCTGGAACGCTTGCCCCTGCCCTTTGTCACCACGCTGGCCACAGTTCTGGCCGCATTTCTGTTCATCGTTACCAGCGTCGTCAGCGCGGCTTTTGTTCTGGGCACATTTTCAACGGCCGGGGACCCGAACCCGCCGCCTAAGGTCCGACTGATCTGGGGGGCTTTGCTGGGGCTGCTGAGCGTCGCAATGATCCTGTCGGGTTCGGTGGATTCGGTGAAAATCCTGATCTCGCTGGGCGCCCTGCCCTTTGTGTTCATCTCGGTTCTGCTGATGGTCTGCCTGTTCCGCGGCCTGCGCGAGGAAGGAGCGATCCATGCTGATCGGTGACCTGACAGATACCCTGATGAACCTGACGACATTTGCCTTTATCGGCGCAATGGTCTGGATCTGGCTGCGCCGCTAACCGGAATTGCCCGCAGCCTTTTCCAGCGCAGGGCGGATCGTGTTTTCAATGACGCGTTGGGTGACCGGCCCGGCAAAGCGCAGAATGATCGTGCCTTCGCCATCGATCACATAGGTTTCGGGCACACCGTAGACGCCCCAGTCAAGGCCGGTACGCCCGCTCTCGTCCCGACCGATCGCACGATAGGGATCACCCAGCTCCACCAGAAACGCGTCGGCATTACCAAGCTTGTCCTTGTAGTTGATGCCATAGATCGGAATGCCCTCTTTCGACAGGGCTTCGAGGTTGGGGTGCTCGGCACGGCATGGGGCACACCAGCTTGCCCAGAAATTCACCAGCTTCACCTCGCCATCGCGTAGCGTCGCGTCGTCAAAGTTCTGCTTTCCTGGAAATTCTGCCATAGCGACCGGCGGTGCAGGCTGACCTTCGCGCGCGGATGGCAAGGCGTTCGGATCCTCACGGAACATGCCGACTGCCGCCAAAAGGGCGAATGCGCCGAATAGCAATGGCGGCGCAAGCATCAATGGGGAAACCTTAGCCATGCCGGGTCATCCTTTGTTCGATCTTTTCCATTTCGGCGCGCACTTTGCGGCCGCGCAGGATGCTGAACGCAACAAGTGCGACAAGCAGCACAACAGACGCCCCATAGGCAGAAAGGACCGTATCGGCATATTTTCCAAGATCGGGGATCATGCGTTCACCCTTTCACGTGCCAACAGCGCCTTGATGCGCCGTGCGCGGATTTCGGTTCCGGTGCGGTAAAAAACCAGTGCAATGAACAGCAATACAAAACCGATGATGCACAGCAACAGCGGGTAAAAGTAGATATTGCTGACCTTTTCTTCGGTATCCGTTCCGGTAATCGCACCCGCCCGCATCACTGAAGCCCCCTGATGCAGCCCCTGATTCCAGAAGTTCACTGCATAGCGGCTGAGAATGGCAAAAACCGAACCAACAAGGCACAGAACCGATGTCAGATCAGCGGCGGTATCAGGATCTTCGATCGCTTCCCACAGGGCCATATAACCCAGATAGAACAGAAACAGGATCAGAAACGACGTCAGGCGCGGATCCCATTCCCACCAAGTACCCCACATCGGCTGACCCCAGATTGCCCCGGTCACCAGTGCAATCAGGGTCATGACCACCCCTATCGGCGCTGCTGCCCGAGCCGCCAGTGCGCTGACGTGGTGACGGCGCACCAGCCAGACCAGTGACGTAGCCAGCATCATCAGCCAGCAGTTGATCGCCATCAGCGCTGCGGGCACATGCAGATAGATGATCTTGACGGTCGATCCCTGTTTGTAATCGTCCGGTGTGAAGAAAAAGCCCCAGACAAGTCCGACCACCAGACAGACAGCGGCGCTGATCCAGAAAAACGGCAGCACCCGCTCGGTCGTGGCGAGGAACTTTTTGGGATTGGCATATTCCCAGAGGGCATTGGCTTTGGTTGCGATTGACATGGGCCTTATCTAGTCCGAGTCGGCTGTGTTCTCAATTGACATCGGTCAACGTTAGCAAACGTCACCGAAGATTGATGCGCAGAACGGCTGCGCTGGCGAAGGGAAGCAAGGCGATGGTTGCGGCGGTAATGCCGGCCAGCATCAGCAGCGGTGTGCCGGTCTCCATCTCCGTGGCGCCGCGCCGGGCGACTTCGGCACCAAAGATCAGCGTTGGAACATACAGGGGTAGCACCAGCAACGACAGCAGCAGACCG
The DNA here is from genome assembly GCF_056537325.1 of Ruegeria sp. CF5. Classification (NCBI taxonomy): domain Bacteria; kingdom Pseudomonadati; phylum Pseudomonadota; class Alphaproteobacteria; order Rhodobacterales; family Roseobacteraceae; genus Ruegeria; species Ruegeria sp. CF5. The sequence goes on from NZ_JBQFRI010000002.1 coordinate 386,647, forward strand.
CCGCGTTTCAGACCAACTGTCAGCGCCGCCCCGAACGTGCCAATGACACTGAGCGCGGGGGTGCCGACCACAAGCGAAACGACAAGCCAAAAGAAACCCGGTGCAGGCAGGTTTAGCAGAACGCCCAGCACCGGCGCAGCCAGAACCAGAGGCAGACCGGTTGTGATCCAGTGCGCAAACGCCTTGATCGTCACAACCGATTCCAACGGCAACGGCGCGGTGGCAAGCAGATCAAGCGATCCATCCTCCCAATCCAGCGCCAGCAGGCGGTCGAGGGACAAAAGGCAGGCCAGCAGCGCGCCCAGCCACAACACACCCGGCGCGATAGTGGACAGAAGCGACGATTGCGGACCGACAGAAAATGGCACCAGCACGGTCACGATCAGAAAAAAGGCCAGACCAAGCCCAAAGCCACCGCCTGCACGGAAGGCCAGTTTCAAGTCGCGCAACAACAGGGCGATCACAGGAAACCTCCGTCGAAGTCGTCGATGGGTTTGGGTTTTGCCTTGTTGGGGCCAACGTCCAGCACCTCGCCATCCAGTCCCAGATCGATATGGGTGGCGATCAAGGCTGAACCGCCCTGCTCCAGATGCCTGCGTACTGCATTCGCAAACATGGCAACCGCGTTGCGGTCCAGCGACACGGTCGGTTCATCCAGCATCCAGATGGGGCGGCCCGTGACCAGCATCCGCGCCAGCCCCAGACGCCGCTTTTGCCCGGCCGACAGGTTGCCCGCGTGCCTGTCCGCAAGATCGTTCAATTCAAAGGCATCCAGAGCAGACTGAATATCGCCCGCACCAAAGACCGAGGCCCAGAACGCAAGGTTCTCGGTAACGGTCAGCGTCGGCTTCAGCCCGTCCGAATGAGCGGCGTAGGCGATGCGATCCTCTGCGCCTTCGATTTGGCCGGAAAGCGGGGGTTGCAGACCGGCCAGCGTGCGCAGCAACGTTGTTTTACCGATGCCATTCGGCCCCCGAAGAATCAGTGCCTTTCCCGCCAAAAGCGTGAAATGCAGCCCTTCAAGCACCGGAATGCCGCCGCGGGTGATCGACAGGTTGGTTACGGTCAGTGTCATGCGTCCCGCTTATCCCATTGCCGTCAGGGGCAAAAGGCGGGAATTGCCGCATGACCCGCGTGTCGTGCATTTGGAGGCGTGCGAGGGGCCAGCCCCACGCGCTCCCCGGTGTATTTCCGGCCAGATGAAGGGGATCATCTATACAGGTATCAGAGCGAGCGCGACCCGGCGGCCTTCGGCCAGAAGCACGTTATAGGTACGGCAGGCGGCGGGGGAATTCATGATTTCGACGCCCAGCCCCGCGTCCTCGAGAGCTGTCCGGAGAGTGGCGGGTATGTGTGCCATCTCGGCTCCGGTGCCCACAAACAACACATCCACCTGCCCCGCAAGCTCCAGTAGTTGTCTGTCATCGGTGTAACCGCCCCATGCCGTTGTTCCGGTCGGGCCAGTGATAACCGCGCCTTCATGTACCTGACCACCGATGCGAAAAAAGCCGGGTCCGTAGCCGTCAATTGGTTTGGCGTCCGAATAGGTAACTTCGTTGAGGCGCATCGTGGTTCTTCCTCAGTCAAGGAGAGGCAGGCCCGAGATCACGGCCAGCAGGATGACGGTGTATGATGCCATGCGATAAACCTTTTCCAGCGAGGGATCAAACAACGCTTTCCCGATCAGCGTCGTAACGAGATACGGAATGGTCAGCAGCGCTGCAGTCCACAGCATGGCCGGGCTGGCAAGGCCGCCGATGAGAATGTTGGCGGCGATCACGATGTCCAGCATGGCAAGGAAGATGATCGTGTTGGCCCGGACCTTGCGCACATCCCGTGCATTGGCGAGGTAAAAGACGATCACAACCGGCCCTGTCAGGCCAGTCATCCCGCCAATAGTTCCGGCGCCGCCCCCGATAGCAAGGCGACCGGGCAAGCCCGGCCGTCCATGCCAGCGCCAACCCGTTACAACAGCCAGCAGAGTAGCCCCGATTACTGCGCTGGCGATCCAGCGGACAACCAGCGCGTCGAGCTGCACCATGATCCACAGCCCCAGCGGCACGGTGATCGCAGCGGCAAGCGCCAGCGTGCTGACTTCACTTTTGTCGCATTCCCGCCAAGCCTGCGGAGCGAGGGCCAGCGTTGAAATAATGCCTGTTGACGCCATGAGAAAAACAACCTCGGCGGCGGGCAGGAATTGCGTACCGACCGGCACAAAGATCATCGCAGTTCCAAAACCTGTGAAGCCGCGGACAAGGCCCGCGGCTCCGATCGTGAACAGCATCCAGCCTAGCCCGGGCGTGGCCAGGGCAAGGATCAGGCCGTCAGGCATCGATATTGGCATACTGGTTGCCTGCCGTGTTGGACGGCTTGGACCAGTCGCGTTTGACACCCAGCCACAGCAGAATGGTCGAGGCAACGAAGACCGAGGAATAGGTCCCCACGATCACACCCCAGATCATCGCAAAGACGAACCCCCGGATTACGTCCCCACCCAGCACATAAAGCGAGATGAGGGCCAGCAAGGTCGTGACCGAGGTCATTACCGTCCGGCTTAGGGTCTCGTTGATCGAGATGTTCAGAACCTCTTTCAGGTCTTTCTTCTTGTATTTTCGCAGGTTCTCTCGCACCCGGTCGAACACAACCACGGTATCGTTCAGCGAATAGCCGACGATGGTTAGCAGTGCAGCGATGATCGCCAGATCGAAGCGAATCTGCAGTTCCGAAAAGATGCCGATGGTCAGAATCACGTCATGTACCAGCGCGGCCACCGCGCCTAGCGCAAACTGCCATTCAAAGCGTAGCCAGATGTAGACCAGAACCGCACCAATCGCGAGAGCCACCGCGATGACAGCAGTCTGGATCAGTTCGCCCGAGACTTTCGGGCCGACGGATTCAACCGACACGAACTGAATATCCGGTGCTGCCGCTGTCAGCGCCTGTTCGACGGCCGTGACGGTCTGGGCCGAGACGGATTCGGCATCTGCCTGAGCCTGAATGCGGATCATCGCCACGTTTTCGTCCGGTCCGAAAGTCGGGTCGAAAATCTCGGTGATGGTCACATCACCCAATTCCAGTGGTGCTATTGCATCGCGATAAGCGCCCACATCGATTTCCTGCGCGCTTTGCGTGCGGATCGTGGTGCCACCGCGGAAGTCGATGCCGAAATTCAGCCCCTGAATCAGGAACGAGGCAAAGCCCACTACCATTAGCAAGGCCGATATGCCCAGCCAGACTTTCCAGCGGCTGAAGAAATCGAACGAGGTATCCTTGGGAACAAGTCTCAGTCTCATATCAAACCTCGATCATTTTGGGGCGGCGGCGTTCGAACCACATCACGATCATAAGACGCGTGACGAAGATGGCGGTGAACACGGATGTCAGGATGCCCAGTCCCAGAGTGATGGCAAAGCCGCGGACAGGGCCACTACCCATTGCAAACAGGATCACGGCAGTAATGAAGGTCGTGATGTTGGCATCCAGAATGGCCGACAGCGCTTTTTCATAACCCAAATCGATAGCCCGCGATGGGCCTTTGGCGGTTTTGAGTTCTTCGCGAATTCGTTCAAAGACAAGTACATTCGCGTCCACCGCCATACCAACCGTTAGCACGATCCCTGCAATGCCAGGCAAGGTCAGCGTTGCACCGATCAGTGAAAGCAGACCAAAGATCAGGCCGACATTGATGATCAGCGCGACATTGGCAAAGATGCCAAACAGGCCATAGCTGAGCGCCATGAAAGTCAGAACTGCGACAAAGGCCACGATAGTCGCCACCTTACCCGCGTCGATGCTGTCCTGCCCCAGTTCCGGGCCGATGGTCCGTTCTTCGAGAAATTCCAGACCCGCAGGCAGCGCACCGGCGCGTAGCAGAACCGCCAGATTGGTACTTTCCTCTACGGTGAAACGACCGGTGATGATGCCGGAACCACCCGGAATGTGAGATTGAATAACGGGGGCCGAGATTACCTCATCGTCCAGAACGATGGCAAAAGGCGCACCTATGTTGTCACGGGTATAGTCGCCGAATTTGCGCGCACCAGAGGTGTTGAAGCGGAAACTGACGGCCGGACGGCCGTTCTGATCGAATGAAGGTTGCGCATCAACCAGTTCTTCACCGGTTACTACCGGGGCCGCTTCAACGGTGTAATAGACACCGTCTTCGTCCAGCGAAGGAATGATTTTTTCACCGATGCCCGGAGTAGCGTCTGCGTTCGTGCCTCGTCCGGCTACCGGATTGAATGTCAGTTGCGCCGTTGTACCGATGATATCCTTAAGTTCCGACGCACTACCGATACCCGGCACCTGAATGAGAATACGATCCGCGCCCTGACGCTGAATCGTTGGTTCACGCGTGCCAACCTCGTCAATCCGGCGACGGATGATTTCAAGCGCCTGCCGCACGGTGCGGTCGTCTGACGCCAGCTTTTCCGCTTCGGACAGCCGGACAACGATGGTATCGCCCTCGGCACTTACGTCGATGTCCGACGCACCAACGCCGGAGAGCGACTGAATCGGCCGCGCCAAACCACGCACCACTTCCAGCGCGCGGCTCATGCCTTCGGGCTGACTGATCCGAATGCGAATCTCGTCGGGGGCTGAAGGTTGCTTGCGAATTGTACCGATGGTCGCGCGTTCATCCCGCAGAGCGTCCCGGATTTCGGGCCACATCGCCTCCATCCGGGATTCGTAGACGTCACCAACCTGAACCTCGGCCAGCAAATGCGCACCACCGCGCAAATCGAGGCCAAGATTGACCAGAGACGACGGCATCCAGTTCGGCCATTGAGCCGCCACGGCCTGCATCTCGGGTGTGTCAACGCCAAGCTCGATTGCGGCTTTGGCGTCGTTTGACTGTTCAACGCGCGTATAGAACGCATTCGGCAGGGCCATGAGCAGGCCGACCACACAGACCAGCCAGATCAGAACCCGCTTCCAGGTATCAATTTGCAGCATTACCCTGCCTTTTCAAGGGATTGCGGAACGAAGTTATTTCGCCGGTTCGGTCTTGTTCAGAACCTGTGCGATCGTCGCTTTCACCACGCGTACCTTAACGCCTTCGGCAATCTCGACTTCGACCTCGCTGTCGCCTTCCTTGACCTTCGAAACCTTGCCGATCAGCCCGCCCTGGGTCACGACCTGATCGCCACGACGAACGGCCTCGACCATGGCCTGATGCTCTTTCATTTTCTTCTGCTGAGGGCGGATCAACAGGAAATACATGATCGCAAAGATCAGGATCAGCGGGAGAAACTGGGCGATTGCGCCACCATCCATGGGATATTCCTTTATTTTGTGCTTTGGGGAAGTCTTCCCCGCAAATTTGGCGGGAACCTATGCCCTGAAATGGGGGTTTGCAAGCAATGGCGTAGCCGGGCCAGCCAAAAATCAGGTTGTGGCGCCCCGCCTGTGCGCTGAATCAATAAATGATCGTTGCAGATATGTCCTATGCAGTTCGCCTCGCCCCGATATAGTCTGGTCAGAGGGGAAAAGATGGCAAAATCAATACAGTTTCTGATGGCCTCGCTGGCTATGGCGTTTTGCCTGATTGTTTGGGCACCTGCTGTACCGGCTCAGGAAGTCGAACGACCTATAGAGCTGACCGAGGAATCGGAAGAAGAGGTCTTTCACGCACCGGTAATCGTCGACGGCGAAGAATTGTTCGACATCCGCGGCTCCAGCGCTCTGCCCGCATCAGAGCGGGTCGAACGTGTTCAGAACAAGATCATCGAGGTCGCGGAGTCATCAGAAGCATCCAACGTCGAAATCACCTACGAGGAAACCGATCTTGGCATCCAGATATTCGCCGATGGTGAGTTGATCACGATCGTGACCGAGGCGGATGGCGAACTGGATCAGATGGACGTTCCCGTTCTTTCCACCCTGCAGGGACAGGCGATCCGCGAGGCGATTATTTCCTACCGTGCCAACAGAACCGAACAGGCGCGTGTATCCGGGGCAATCGAGGCGGGGTTGTGGACGCTGGGTTTCGCGGTGCTGATCTTTGCTATTCTGTGGCTTCACCGCCGGATACGTCGCCGCACGATTGCATTCGTCAAACGCCATCTGAAAGATGTTGAAACCGCGACCAACAAACAGGTTCAGGCCGAAGCCATTTCTGCCCTGATCCGATACGGTCTGAACTTCGTTCTGCTGGTTCTGTTTTTCATAGGCTTCTACTACTATCTGTCCTTCGTCCTGCTGGCCTTTGCTGAAACCCGGTATTTTGCACAGCTTCTGCTGACATACGTGACCGAACCGGTTCTGCTGATTTTCAGAGGCATCATCAGCTACATCCCGAACCTGATCATGCTGGCCCTGATCGCGCTGGTCACTCAGTACGTGATCCGGGGGCTGCGGGTCTTTTTCGACGCGGTTGAGGCGGGAACCTTTGAACTGGGCGACTTTGAACGGCACTGGGTCAATCCGACCTTCAACATCGCCCGCGTCGTGGTCATTTTGATCGCGCTGGTCTTTGCCGTACCGTATATTCCCGGCTCGGATTCAGCGGCCTTTCAGGGGCTGACAATCCTTGTTGGCGCAATGCTTTCTCTGGGTGCCAATTCCGTTGTCAGCAACATGCTGGCCGGGCTTTTCGTCATCTATCGCCGGTCCACCTCGATCGGAGATCGGATTCAGATCGGCGAACATATCGGCGATGTGGTTCAGATTAAGCTGATGGAGACGCATCTGAAATCCATCAAGAACGAATTGATCTCGATTCCCAATGCGCAGCTGATGAACTCGGACGTCGTGAACTATTCGAAAAAGACGGATGGCAGCGGGCTGTTGCTGCACACAACTGTCGGCATTGGCTACGAAGAACCACCCGCCAAGGTCGACGCGATGCTTATCGAAGCCGCGCGCCGGACCAAAGGGCTGAAGGCCAAACCCGAACCTTTTGTCCTGTGGACCGCTCTGGCCGATTACGCGATTAATTATCAGATCAACGCCTATACCACTCGTGGCGCGTTCATCCCGCGCATCAAATCCGACCTGCATCGCAACATCGTGACCGTTTTCAACGAGAACAAGGTTCAGATCATGACGCCCTCGTACATGGCCGATCCGCCCGAGCCGAAAATCCCCGAAGAAGAATGGGATGGCCATTTGGCGCACGACACCACAAAGGACGTCAGCGCCTGACTGCAAAATATCACGCAGGCGCCTCAGAACCGCAAAGGCAGTGCTACACCCTGCCTGTCAGATGGTGCATAAGCGGCTGTAGTGATTCACCGTTCAAGGATTTGACCCATGCACGACATCCGCGCCATTCGCGAAAACCCTGCCGCCTTCGACGCCGCCCTTGCGCGCCGCGGGGACGCGCCGGTGTCGTCAGACCTGCTGAGGTTGGATGAAAGCCGCCGGGCAAAGATTCTGGCGGCGGAAACCGCGCAGGCCGAACAGAACAAAGCCAGCAAAGAAGTCGGCGCAGCCAAGGGCCGGGGCGACGAGGCCGAGTTTGAACGCCTGCGCGCTCTGGTGGCCGAGAAAAAAGCAGAAGTCGCGCGGATGCAGACCGAAGCCAAGGATCTGGACGCATTGCTGAGCGATCAGCTGTCCCGCATTGCCAACCTGCCCGCAGATGATGTGCCAGAAGGTGCGGATGAGAACGACAATGTCGAAATCAGCCGCTGGGGCACTCCGCCTGAATTCGATTTTGCCGCCAAAGAGCATTTTGAGATCGAGAGCGTTCAAAGCGGCATGGATTTCGAAACGGCGGCCAAGCTGTCCGGGTCGCGTTTTGTGCTGATGTCGGGCGGAGTGGCACGCATTCACCGGGCTCTCGCCCAGTTCATGCTGGACACACACATCAACGAGAATGGGCTGACCGAGATGAATGGCCCCGTTCTGGTTCTGTCCGAAATGATGCAGGGCACTGGGCAACTGCCGAAATTCGGTGAAGACAGCTATCAGACCCGTGAGGGGTGGTGGCTGATCCCGACATCCGAAGTCTCGCTGACCAACATCGCCAATGATACGCTCATGGACGAAAGCGACTTGCCACGCCGCTACACATCTCATTCGCTGTGCTTCCGGTCCGAGGCCGGGTCGGCTGGTAAGGATACGCGAGGCATGCTGCGCCAGCATCAGTTCGAAAAGGTCGAGATGGTCTCGGTCACCCATCCGGACAATTCGGACGACGAACAGAAACGGATGCTGCGCTGTGCCGAGGGGATTCTGGAAAAGCTTGGTATCCCCTACCGCACCGTGATCCTGTGTACGGGTGACATGGGCTTCGGCGCGCGCCGGACCTATGACATCGAGGCATGGTTGCCCGGCCAGAACACCTATCGCGAGATTAGCTCGGTTTCGACTTGCGGAGGGTTTCAGGCCCGCCGCATGAACGCCCGTTTCCGCCCCGAAGGCGGCGGCAAGCCGGAACATGTGCACACGCTGAACGGTTCGGGTCTGGCAGTCGGGCGCTGCCTGATCGCGGTTTTGGAAAACGGCCAGAATGCGGACGGCACCGTTACCCTTCCTGAAGTTCTGGTGCCCTATCTGGGCGGTAAGCGGGTGCTGCAACTAGACGGCACACTGGCCTGACAATAAAAGCCGGCCTGCCTGAGGCAGCGCCGGCTTTTTGCGATTGAATGAGCGAAGAAGGCTTACTTCTTCGCTTTTTTCTTGCTCTTTTTCTTGTCGTCTTTTTTCTTGTCGTCTTTTTTCTTTACGTCCTTCTTGGACTTTTTGGATTTTTTGTCCTTTTTGGACTTTTCCTTGACCTTTTCCTTGGCCTTTTTGAACGCGGCTTCCATCTCAAGCTTTTTTCGGGCGGCTTTTTCCTCTTTGGCCTTGGCCTTGGCTTTTTTCTTGGCCTTGGCTTCTGCCAGTTCGGCGGCTGCACTTTCTTCCGCTGCCTTGCGCTCAGCTTCGGCCTTTTTCGCAGCGGTGGTCTTGGCCGTGGTCCTGCGCGTTGCAGGTTTGCGCGCAGCAGGCTTGCGGGTCGTTGTTTTGCGTGCAGGTGCCCGACGCGCGGGTGCTGCAGCAGGTTTTGCTGCGACAGCTTCTTTGGCAGCGGCAATCAGACGCGCCGCGCGGGCAGCGCCAATACGAGGAACTTTCACCAGTTGTTCGACCGAGGCCTTTGCCATGTCCTCCGCGGATTTGATGCCGTTGGCTGCCAGAGCGTTGCCAAGTGTTTCTCCCACGCCCCGCACATTGGTAACTGGTGTCATTTCAGGTCCTTTCCATTACTCCCCTGCTTATTCGTATATACACAGCATATACAAACATGCAAGCGGCACTCGCCCGGCGTTCAATTGCGTGGTTTCAGCCACTTGGCGCTAGCCTTGCGTTCTGACCGGTCTTCGGGAAGGGCACCAGACGTTTGGCATCCTCGTCCCACAGTTTCAGATTAAGCGCCGCCACCGCCTCGGGGAATTTGATCCGGCGTGGCGTGTATTCCGGCGGCAGATTATAGTGACAGGCGCGCAACCGGTAGGATGGTATCCGCGCATTGAAGTGATGAATGTCGTGTAGGGTGATGCAGGCAACCGCTGTGTCGAACCACCAACCGAAATCAAGCGCTGACGAGCCCTGCAGCGCCGCCACCTTGGGATCAAGTTCAGGTCGACGGTCCCAATAGGTGTCCTCGAAGTTGTGCTGAAGATACACAAGAAAGACGCCCAGCATTCCGCCCAGCAACGAAAACACCAGCCAGACCAGAATGCCTGTAGTTCCGGCGATCAGCCAGAGCAGCCCCAGAAACACGACAATGGACAGGTTGTGCAGCAGCACCCCTTTCATCCCGAACCGCATGGTGTTTTTCGGCCAGCGGTATCGAATAAAGTAGGTAAAGATCGCGCCAACCGGTACCAGAATGAATGGGTTGCGATACAGGCGATAGAACAGACGCGTCTTCCAGCCCGCCTCGTTCCATTCGCGCAGGGTCATGGTGTGGATTTCACCGGTTTCACGGTGCTCAAGGTTGCCAATGCCAGCGTGATGAAGATTGTGGTTCTGCTTCATCACTTCGAACGGCGCAAAGGTAAATGGCGACAGGCCGTGCCCGGCCCATTCATTCTGCTTTCGCGTCTCGAACAGTGAATGATGGCCGCAATCGTGTTGCAGGACGTAGAGGCGCACGGCGGCGAAGGCAAAAACGACACCGGCCGGGATCATGACATACCACGTATCGACATAGGCGATCGCAAGCACAAGTGACGCGAAATATACCGCGAAAGTCCCAAAGTAACTGAGTGCGGCAAGCCTGTTGTCCTGTACCGCGTATTGTCTTGTGTAATCCCTCAGATCCATCCAGCCTGTTCCCCACGATGGCCCGGTTCAAATTCGTTTCAAAACTAGTTACGCATCACGCGCACGCAAGCAGCGTGCGAAAACAAATGCACGCACGTGAATGCTAACGCCATGCGCGGGGCGTGTCACGCCCCAAGCACAAAAACGCTGAAAATTGGCGCAGTTACGCCCTGCCCTTCAGATGCTTGGCCAGAGCACCGGCATTTTTCTTGCGCCGTCCCTTGTAGGGGTTCTTGTCCCCTTGACCTCGCAGGGTCAGACGGATCGGCGTGCCGGGCATATCAAAGTCCTCGCGCAGGCCGTTAACCAGATAACGGGAATAGCTGTCGGGCATCTTGTCGGGGTGTGAACACATCACCACAAATCCCGGTGGACGCGTCTTGGCCTGGGTCATGTAACGCAGCTTGATCCGCTTGCCCTGCGGCGCCGGCGGCGGGTGCTGTTCCAGCATGCCAGTCAGCCAGCGGTTCAGGGCGGCGGTTGGCACGCGGCGGTTCCAGACGTCGTGCGCACGCAGGATCGCTGCATGCAGCCGATCCAGTCCCCTGCCCGTTTTGGCCGAAACCGTAATCAGCGGCGCGCCGCGCAGTTGCGGCAACAGGCGTTCAAAGGACTGTTTCAGGTCGCGTAGTTTTTCCTGCTTGCTGTCCTCGACATCCCACTTGTTGACGGCAACCACCACAGCGCGGCCTTCGCGTTCAGCCAGATCGGCAATGCGCAGGTCCTGCTGTTCAAACGGGATCGCCGCATCCAGCAGGACCACCACAACTTCGGCGAATTTGACAGCACGCAAACCGTCCGACACCGAGAGCTTTTCAAGCTTCTCCTGCACCTTTGCTTTTTTGCGCATACCGGCAGTGTCGAAGATGCGCATCGGAGTGCCGCCCCACTCGATCCGCAGGCTGATCGCGTCGCGCGTAATCCCGGCCTCGGGGCCAGTCAGCAACCGATCCTCTCCCATGATTTTGTTGATCAGCGTGGATTTACCCGCATTGGGTCGCCCGACCACAGCCACCTGTAGCGGCTTGGCCGCAGTGATGGCTGGCACCTCGCCTTCGTCATCCTCTTCCAGTTCGATATCTGTTTCGGGCGCGTCCTCAGCAGCCCTTTCAGCCATCGCATCGGCAATCGGCATTAACACTGCATAAAGGTCGGTCATCCCCTCGCCATGTTCACCGGACATGCGGATCGGTTCACCGAGGCCAAGGTTGTATGCCTCAAGCACACCGGCGTCGGCTGCAGCACCCTCGGCTTTGTTGGCCGCAAGGATCACGTGTTTCGAACGCTTGCGCAGGATATCGGCGAACATCTCGTCCGTTGGCGTCAGGCCCGTCCGCGCATCGATCATAAACAGGCACACGTCAGCCATATCCACGGCGCGCTCGGTCAGGCGGCGCATCCGTCCCTGCAGGCTGTCGTCGGTTGCATCCTCAAGGCCCGCCGTGTCGATCACGGTAAATCGCAGATCGCCCAACCGCGCTTCGCCCTCGCGCAGGTCGCGCGTTACGCCGGGTTGGTCGTCGACCAGAGCCAGACGTTTGCCCACAAGGCGATTGAACAGAGTGGATTTGCCCACATTCGGGCGCCCCACGATGGCGAGGGTCAGGGACATGTCACTATACTTTCAAGACTCAGACGCGCCCTTTAGCGCATCTTGCCGTCAACGGAAAGCGTGCAGTTCGCCCTTGGTCGAAACCACATACAGGGTTTGACCAGCTACAACCGGCGCTGTGGTTGCTCCGCCAGGGACTTCGACCTGGTTTATTAGAGTGCCATCTGTCGGGTTATAAAACCGCAGGTATCCATCATTTGTTGCAACGATGACCCGGCTGCCCGCCATGATGGGGCCATAGTTGGCATAGATAGCCCCCCGTTTCCGGGGCTTGTCCTTGATGAAGCCAGGCAGGTCCTTTGCCCAAACGATCGTACCGTCTGCCGAGTTCAGACGAACCAGCTGGCTGCGGTCACTGATCAGAAAGACGCTGTTACCAACGGGCCAGACGGGATCGACCGCCCCTTCATCCGCCGTCCAGATCCGTTCTCCCGAGTCGGCGGCAAAGGCCACGGTGCGACCAGAGTGGTTGCCGATATAGACGGTGTTTCCCGAAACCATCGGGCCACCGGTCACGTCAACGATCTGTGCAGCGGCACGGCCCTGCCGCCCACCTGCGACCGACGCGTTCCAGCGACGAATTCCACCCTTGCGGAACGTGGCGGCCACATCCCCGGACCCAAACGCGAATATTGCCAGGTCCGAGGCCAGAACCGGTGCCGGAGCGCCCAGAACGTTGCCGACGCTTGGCGTCCCCTCGATCTGCCATGCGATCCGGCCATCCTTGGTGTTGACCGCCCAACCGGTGTCATCACCCGCCACGAGATACAAAAGGCCGTCCTTTACCAGCGGCGATCCACTGCCGGTTGCGGCCAGCTTTTTCTGCCAGCGAACCGCACCGGTTCTGGCATCCAGCGCGGTCAACCGGCCAAAACCCGACGAGACATAAAGAATACCGCCCGAATAGGCCATTCCTCCGCCTGTTGCCTCAGCCTCGCTGTCGCGCGACGGGATCAGGTCGGTCTGCCACACGATGCCGCCCTGAGGCGACACAGCGGAAACGGTTGCGGCGGAGTCCAGCGTATAGATCAAGCCACCCGCGACCACCGGATCTGCCGTAATCCGCTGTTTACGCGCATCGCCACTGCCGATCGATACCGACCAGATGCGTTGTGGTGCGCTGCGAAGTGCGGCGTTGGTGGTCCGGAAAGCGGCAGTTCCGGGGCTTTGCTCCCAGCTGGCATTCGCCTTTTGCGACGGAATGCTGATCGGCTTGGACCCTTGAGTCTGCACAGTTCCGGTTTCGGTCGACGGGCGAATATCCTCACGGGTACCAGGCAGAATGACTTCGGATTCTTCACATGCGGTCAGAACGGTCAGTGCCAATGCCGCAACCGGCAATCCCATGCGGGAAAAGATATTTGCTACCATGATATTCTGAACTCGCCTGTCGTGTTTGTCGTTCTTTCGGCCGGGATCAGCCCTGTTGCCCTGCAAGAGCGTCTGGTCTGCCGCCAAGCGCCACAATCAACTGAGCGGCACGTTGTTGCAAGTCTACACTGGCCTCGGCGTCCTGACGCAGCGCCTGCAGCCGCTCCAGGGCGGCATCAGCATCACCTTCGGCAACATCGATCAGCGCCAATTGTTCTTCTGCCAGCAAACGAAGGGGCGCGCCCGGGGTTGCCAGAGCCTCGAACTGCTGGCGACGATCGGCGACTGGCATGCTGTCACTTTGCAAAAGCAGCGCCTTGAACGCCGCCATCGAGCGATAGATTTCCGGAAGTTCCCCCTGAACGGCGATCTTGTTGAGGCTGTCCACGGCCTCGGCCTGTGAACCGGATTCCATCTGAGACGCAGAAATCAGCATGTTCAGGATCGCGTCGCCCCCTGCAGAGTCTGCGGGCACACCTTGCAGTTTGGCAACCCGCTCGGCGGATTGGTTTTCATCCAGTGCCGCAAGAATGGCATCTCCAAGGCTCTGAGCGGCTGCAGCGTTTTGTGCCTTGCGGTATTCGTTGAAGGCCGCCCCCCCAACGATTGCGACAACGGCAAGCGCGCCAACCCATCCCCAGCGGCGCAACAGAATGAACAGACGATCACGGCGAACCTCTTCGGTCACCTCATCAATAAAACTGTCTGTGTCGCTCATCCCTGCACTCCGGGGCTGTGTTTTCCTATATTGCGCCATGTCATACCCCGCCCGTAGCGGCAAGCCAAGGGTCCGATTCCGCACTTTTTCGCGCGACTTGCATGGGGTTGCGGAAAAAAATAAACTGAACTAGTCAGTTCAGTGTAGACAAGTCACACGCCAATCCCCATGTGAAAGCGTGTACGCCGAGTGGACACGGCGAGCAAATCTTAGAAAGGCACGGAATGCGATTGATCTCCTTTATCAACGCCCTGTTGGTGATTGTTGCATTGTATTTTTTGGTTTTTGAGCGTGATGCCCTGTTTGCATTCGCCGGAAAAGGCGAGGCTGAGGCCGAAGAAACTGGTGAAACTGCAGGCGAATCCGAAGTCGCGGCCAAAGTGGCCGAGAATGCAATTGGAGTGGTCGCCGTGCGTTCGGTAGCCGCCGAGATCGACAGCGCGGTTGTTCTGCGTGGCCAGACAAAGGCCAACCGTCAGGTCGAAGTGCTGGCAGAAACAACATCGACGGTCCTTTCGGAGCCCAAACGCAAAGGTGCGTTTGTCGAAGCGGGTGATCTGCTTTGTGAGCTTGATCCGGGCACACGCCACGCCAGCCTTGCAGAAACCATGGCGCGAAAGCTTGAAGCCGAAAGCCGCATCCCCGAGGCCGAGGCCCGTCTGGAAGAAGCCCACGCGCGTGTGGCCGAGGCCGACATCAATCTGAAAGCCGCTAGAAAACTGTCGGAAACCGGCTTTGGCTCGGAAACCCGTCGAATCTCCAGCGAAGCTGCCATGAGCACCGCCGAGGCTGGTGTAAAATCCGCAGAGGCCGGTCTGGAAGCAACTCAGGCCGGGATCGAAGCCGCCGCCGCTGCAGTTGCCGCATCCGAGCGCGAGATTGATCGTCTGACCATCGAAGCCCCGTTCCGGGGCCTTCTGGAAAGCGACACGGCAGAACTTGGAAGCCTGATGCAGCCGGGCTCGCTCTGTGCGACCGTCATCCAGCTTGACCCGATCAAGCTGGTCGGGTTCGTACCAGAGACCGAGGTCAACCGCGTCATCGTCGGTGCGCCCGCAGGCGCACAACTGGCAACCGGCCTGCAGGTCGAGGGCCGCGTGACGTTCCTCAGCCGTTCAGCGGATGAAACAACCCGCACGTTCGAAGTGGAAATTACCGTTCCCAACCCGGAACTTTTGATCCGCGACGGACAGACGGCAACCATCCAGATCGCTGCCGAAGGGGCAAAGGCACATCTGTTGCCGCAATCCGCACTGACGCTGAACAACGACGGTCAATTGGGTGTTCGCACCATCACGACAGGAAACATCGTTGATTTCATGCCCGTGCGGCTGCTGCGCGACTCGGCTGATGGCGTCTGGATTGGCGGCCTGCCGGAGACCGTGGACGTAATTGTCGTCGGTCAGGAATTCGTGACCAAAGGCGTTGCCGTTAAGCCGACCTATCGGGAGGCCTCGAAATGACAGGCATCGTCGATTGGGCTGCCTCGCGCGCCCGAATGGTTCTGGCATTCATCGCGATTTCTTTGATCATTGGTGGCTTTGCCTATGTGAATCTACCGAAAGAAGGGGAGCCGGATATCGAAATTCCGGCTCTGTTCGTCTCGGTTCAGTTCCCCGGTATTTCTGCCGAGGACAGCGAGAACCTGCTGATCAAACCGATGGAAACCGAGCTTGCCGATCTGGACGGGCTCAAGGAAATGACAGCGACCGCCGCCGAAGGCTATGCCGGTATCGCGCTGGAATTCGATTTCGGTTGGGACAAGACCGCGATCACCGCAGACGTGCGCGATGCAATGAACAGCGCGCAGGCCAAGTTCCCGGAAGGCGCTGAACAATACACGCTGACCGAATTAAACTTTTCAGAGTTTCCGATCGTCATCGTCAACCTGACCGGTGCGGTTCCCGAACGGACTATGGCGCGCATTGCCAAAGATCTGCAGGACGACCTTGAGGCCATGGATTCGGTCCTTGAGGCCGGCATCGCCGGCAATCGGGACGAAATGCTTGAGGTCATCATCGATCCGCTGCGGCTGGAGGCGTATAACGTCACCGCCGCCGAATTGATCAACGTCGTTCAAAACAACAACCAGTTGATCGCTGCGGGTGAAGTTGAGACCGAACAAGGGACCTTCTCGGTCAAGATCCCATCCTCCTTCAAAACGCCTCAGGACGTCTATGGTCTGCCGGTCAAGGTGAACGGCGACCGCGTGGTGACTTTGGGTGAGCTGGCCGAGATCAACTATACCTTCGAAGACCGTGAGGGCACAGCCCGCTTCAACGGTGAAAACACGGTCGCGTTGCAGGTGGTAAAACGCAAGGGCTTTAACCTGATCGACACCGTCAATGCCGTCAAACAGACGCTGGAAGCCTCGCAGGAGAAATGGCCTGAGGAACTGAAAGCTGCGGTTCAGATCGGCACCTCGAACGATCAAAGTCGCGTCGTTGGGTCCATGGTCAGTCAGTTGGAAGGCTCGGTTCTGACGGCGATTGCACTGGTCATGATCGTTGTGCTGGCTTCGCTCGGCTCGCGCGCGGCGTTGCTGGTTGGTTTCGCCATTCCGACCTCGTTCCTGCTGTGTTTTGCGTTCCTTGCCGCCGTCGGCATCAGTATCTCGAACATCGTGATGTTCGGCTTGATCCTGGCCGTGGGTATGTTGGTCGACGGGGCCATTGTTGTCGTCGAATACGCCGACAAGCGCATCAAGGAAGGCGTCGGCCCGATGCACGCCTATGTGGAAGCCGCTCAGCGAATGTTCTGGCCGATCGTGTCATCCACCGCGACCACGCTTTGTGCCTTTCTGCCGATGCTGTTCTGGCCGGGCGTGCCGGGCGAATTCATGGGAATGCTGCCGGTTACGCTGATCTTTGTTCTGTCAGCTTCGCTGGTGGTTGCACTGATTTACCTGCCGGTCATGGGTGGCGTCTCTGGGCGCCTCAGCCGTATTTTCAGCCGCGTTTCGGACTGGTTGCGGATGAGAACGCCGTGGTGGGCACGTGCCGCGATGGTCCCGCCTGCGCTTTACATGATCTTCCTCGGCGCGATGCAGTTGCTGAATCCCAGCTATCTGATGCCAGAGGGCGCTGCAGGTGGAACCCTGTTCGGCGCCGCCCTGTTCCTGTTTGGCGCGTTCGCCGGGTCCGTCACACTGAGTGCCGCGCGCATCGAACGTGCGGAAGAAAGAGTGCACACCGCCAAGGAACACACAGCGTTTGGCCACGTCATCCAGTTCATCGCAGGTAATCCGGTGATGCCGGTCGTATCAATCGCGGTTGTGTTTTCTGTCGTCTACTATGTCGCGGTCGTTCTCTTTCCGGCGAACTCTCGCGGTGTCGAGTTTTTTGTCGCGA
Source organism: Ruegeria sp. CF5 (assembly GCF_056537325.1). Taxonomy (NCBI): domain Bacteria; kingdom Pseudomonadati; phylum Pseudomonadota; class Alphaproteobacteria; order Rhodobacterales; family Roseobacteraceae; genus Ruegeria; species Ruegeria sp. CF5. Next base: position 403,958 of record NZ_JBQFRI010000002.1, read on the forward strand.
CCGAGCCCGAACAGGCCACAACCTATGTCCGGGCACGTGGGAACCTCTCGCTGGCGGAAAAGAACGAGATGGTGCGTGAGGTCGAAGAGATCATTCTTGAACACCCTGCGGTGGTCAACGTGTTCTCCTTCGCTGGTGAAGGCGGCCTGAACACCGGCGGACCGGGTGGCGGGCAATCCCCTGCCGACACCGTCGGGCAGGTTCAGTTCGAGATCATTCCGTGGGAAGACCGGCCAACCCAATCCGAAAGCTGGTTCTTCGGAAAGCTGAGCCGTCAGGTCACCGCCACCGAATATGACGGCGACTATGTGATCGACGAACTGAATGCGGAATTGGCGAAACTGCCTGGCATTTTTGCCGAAATCCAGCCTCTGGAACAAGGGCCTGGACAGGGCAAGCCAATTCACCTGCGTATTAAGGGCGACGGATGGGAAGACCTGCGTTCAGCTACGGCAATTGCACGCGCTGAATTCGAAGAAACTCCTGGTCTGATCAAGATCGAAGACACCCTGCCCCTGCCCGGCATCGACTGGCAGATTGATGTCGATGTCGCCAAGGCCGGACGTTTCGGTGCAGACGTGGCGACCGTCGGAGCGATGGTGCAACTGGTGACGCGCGGTATCCTGCTGGGCGAAATGCGCCCCGAAAGCAACGACGAAGAGATCGATATCCGCGTCCGCTTGCCTGAACAGGACCGCGTGCTTTCGACGTTGGATACACTCAAGGTGCGTACGCCTGACGGGCTGGTGCCCCTGTCGAACTTTGTAACCCGCAAGCCGGTGGACAAACTGGCGCAGATCAACCGCGTGGATCAGGAGCGTTACTATGACGTGAAGGCTGATGTTGAACCTGGCCTGATGCAGATTGCGACCGAAGGGGCGGAAGGGGCCGTTGACCGTTTGGCGTTGGTGCGTGAAGTGCCGGAAGGCACCCAATCCGACGGGCCGGTTGTCAACAAGCCGGATGGCACCTCGTACGAAGTATTCCAACTGACTGGCGATGAAGACATCGCCGCAGTGCAGGCTGTGATCGATGCCGGCGACGCCAGCTTCACCCCTGTTAACCCGAACGAAAGGATCATCCTACTGACCGAATGGCTGGAGACCGAGCCTTTCCCCAATACTGTTAGCTGGGTCTGGACCGGTGATCAGGAAGAACAGGCGGAAAGTCAGGCCTTCCTGTCCAGCGCTTTTCTGGCCGCGTTGGGGTTGATGTTCGTCATTCTGCTGGCGCAGTTCAACTCGTTCTATAACTCGGTTCTGGTGTTGCTGGCGGTTGTTTTGTCGACAACCGGTGTGCTGATCGGGATGATGGTGATGCAACAGCCTTTCTCGATCATCATGACGGGCACGGGCATCGTGGCGCTGGCTGGTATCGTCGTGAACAACAACATTGTTCTGATCGACACCTATCAGGAATACAGCCGGTACATGCCCCGGATCGAGGCAATCGTTCGCACCGCCGAGGCCCGGATTCGCCCGGTTCTGCTGACCACGCTGACCACCATGGCAGGTCTGACACCGATGATGTTCGGCCTGTCTCTGGACTTTATCGGCGGTGGCTATTCCATCGACAGCCCCACCGCGCTGTGGTGGAAACAACTGGCAACGGCCGTGGTGTTTGGCTTGGGTATCGCAACGGTGCTGACGCTGATCGTGACACCTTCGTTCCTGGCGCTGCGGGTCTGGTTCTCGACCTACATGGTATGGCTGGGCAAGGTTCTGGCGCGTCTTACGGCAGGCCGGTCCAGCCAGGTCGCACGCGACATGGCGCTTGGCCGCGCTGCACGTCAGATGCAGGCAACCGAGATTGTCTGGGATGAAGGCCAGCCGCCCACACCTCTGTCCGAGGACGAAGCGCCACAACACCCGCCCCTCAAAGCGGCTGAGTAAGAAAAGGGCGGCGAACCAAACGGTTCGCCTCCCTTTTCCAAATGCTAATTTCAAAATTTTTATTGAGACAAACGCGTCCAGGTCTGGTGTCCGCAAACCAGATGTTCGCACCCTTTGATCTTCAGCGTGTTGCCCGAAACGGATATCTGAGGGGCAACGTCCACATTGATCAGCGGCACCCAGAAATCGCCACCGCCATATTTCCCGCCGCCCTCGCTGGCGACGTCCCAAAACAGCTGTTTACCGATGTTGGGGGTCTGCACCTCTTTTCCGGTCTTGTCATAGGCCGAGAGAATCTTACCGCAGAACTTGTCACCGCAGGCACTGATCTGAATGTGCGAAATCAGGTCCTTTCGATCCGGCTCTGTTTTCCAGACACCGACAATCGGGTCAGCGACCGCCTGCCCGGCCGCGACAACCGCGCCGAGCGCGATCACTACTGCCAAAAACTTATTTTTGCCAAGCATAAAGCAACTCCGAATGATCGACTCAAATCTCCGTGCGGACAGTATGGCTGGTAACTTCCGCACGGCAATGATTGCTTTAGGATCACCCCGAAAGAGCGCGTCAGGCGGCCTCGGCATCCGATTGCTGACGGCTCCAGAGTTGCGCGTAACGCCCCTCGCGCAGCAAAAGCTCATCATGGCTGCCCTGTTCGATCACCTCGCCGTTTTCGAGAACGACGATCTGGTCTGCCTCAGCAATGGTACTCAAACGGTGGGCGATGGTGATTACCGTACGCCCCTCGCCCGCGCGGGCCAGCGCCCCTTTGATTTCCTGTTCGGTGTCGGTGTCCAGGGCTGACGTCGCCTCGTCCAGCAGCAGAATCGGAGGGTTTTTGAGCAGCGTTCGTGCGATGCCAACACGCTGCTTTTCCCCCCCCGACAGCTTCAGTCCACGCTCACCCACGGCTGTATCGTAGCCTTCGGGCAATGAGACGATGAAATCGTGAATCTGGGCTGCACGCGCGGCAGCTTCGATTTCTCCCCGGCTGGCCCCTTCCCGCCCATATGCGATGTTGTACAGGATCGTGTCATTGAACAGAACCGTGTCCTGAGGCACCACACCAATGGCCGCGTGCAGGCTGGTTTGGGAAACATCCCGGACATCCTGACCGTCTATTTTCAATGCGCCGCCGGTTACATCGTAGAACCGGAACAGCAACCTGCCGATCGTCGACTTGCCCGATCCGGTGGCTCCAACGATGGCGACGGTCTGGCCCGCCGGGACGGTCAGCGAAATACCTTTAAGGATCTCGCGATCTGCCTCATACCCGAAGTGGACATTTTCCAGTGCGACCTCACCGCCATTGACCTGCAGTGCGGGTGCTGCGGGTTTATCAATCACTTCCGCTGGTTGTTCCAGCAGTGAGAACATCTGCCCCATGTCGACCAGAGATTGCCTGATCTCGCGGTAAACGGTTCCCAGAAAATTCAGCGGTACGGTGATCTGGATCATGTAGGCGTTGACCATGACAAAATCCCCGACGGTCAACGCTCCATTCTGAACACCAATAGCCGCCAAAACCATGACGCCAATCAGACCGCAGGTGATGAGAAAGGACTGTCCGAAATTCAGAAACGCAAGCGAATAGGCCGTTTTAAGAGCCGCCTGTGCGTAAGCTTTCATTGAGCTGTCATAGCGATTAGCTTCGCGCTTTTCCGCGTTGAAATATTTGACAGTTTCAAAATTCAGCAGGCTGTCGATCGCGCGCTGGTTCGCCTCGGTATCTTGGTCGTTCATCTCGCGCCGGAGCTTCACGCGCCATTCGGTCACGGCAAAGGTAAACCAGATATACAGCGCGATGGTCACGGCCACGACGACCAGATACCAGACGTCGAAAAGCCACATCAGGATAATGGCCACCATCAGCAGTTCGAGGATAAGCGGAGCGATGGAAAAAAGCAGAAACCGCAAAAGGAACTCAACGCCTTTTACGCCGCGCTCTATGATCCGGCTCAACCCGCCAGTGCGGCGGGTCACGTGATAGCGCATAGAAAGCTGGTGGATGTGCTGAAACGTCTCAAGCGCCAGGGCACGCAAGGCTCGCTGTCCGACAGGTGCAAACAGGGCATCCCGCAATTGCTGGAAGCCCACGGTCATCATGCGCGCAACGCCATAAGCAACAGTCAGCCCCACAGCGCCCAACGCCAGCGGCGGCACACCCTCGCCCGCAAGGCTGTCGACGGCACCTTTATAAAGTATTGGCGTGTAGACGGCGATGAGCTTGGCAAGCACCAGCATCAGCATAGCCAGTACAACGCGGCGTTTTACCCAAGGTTCATCCTTGGGCCAAAGATATGGTGCGACCTTGCGGATCGTCAGCCAACCCGAACGGCGTTCGTCCGATTCTGTAATGTCGCCCGAATGCGTCTGAGATGGTCTTCTCATCACGTACCTTAACTGCGGTCAGAGAACGCTCTGGCCTGTGTCGGCCAGAGGTGTTTGTTATTCTGGGATCGTAAAGATCTGCCCCGGATAGATAAGATCCGGATTGCGGATTGCATCCCGGTTCGCCTCGAAAACTTTTACGTAAAGCACACCATCTCCGTAGCGTTCCCGGGATATGGCCCAAAGCGTATCGCCCTGTTGCACGGTAACCGCCCGTATTGGCGGAGTTTCGGGGTCAGCTTCCGGATCATCGGCAGGTTCAGCCGCTTGCAGAACCTCGACCGGCTCACGTTTGAATGGGGTCTCGATCCTGCTGACCACGTTCCCGTCCTCGCCAACCTCGTCCAGCCGCAAGGTGTAAACACCCGGATCAATCCCTTCGATTTCGCCGCGCCACTGACCTTCGGCATCAGGTGTTAGGTCCGTGATGAGACGGTTGTTCAGGTATAGCCGGACAACCGATCCGTCCTGCGCGCGACCTGTAAGCTGAACGTCACCCTCATCCGAATACCCGATGGTATCCAGTGCGACTTGTTTCGGTGCCTCGTCCTGAACTACGGGGCGTTGAACCAACTCAACCCCTTCTTCACCTGAACGCAGGACCGCAACCTGCTGACCGGGATCATTAATATCTTCGGGCGCAGCTTCATCCGCCACCTCTTCACCGGTTGTTTCCGGGGCAGTTTCAGTCTGAACGGGCTCGTCTTGCCCGGCCTCAATAGCTGGTTGTTCGGCTTGCGTTTGCGCTTGCTCTTCCTCTGCCTGCGCAGCTTCGGCACTCGCAACAACCTCAGCCCATTCAGCAGGCTCAGGAAGCGCCGCGATCAAATAGTCGTCCGAGCGCGCGAACTGCCCATCGCTTTCGGTTTCCAGAACCAGCCCACGGGCCGCATCACTGAACGGAAGAACGATAAACTCCGCAAACTGCCCGCTTGCATCCACTGTGAAAGAGTGGATTACGACCTCATCCAGCAGAACATTAACCTTGCTGCCCACGCTGGCACTGCCGGACAATAGGGCGCTGCCCTCCTTTTCCACAAAAATCTGGTCCAGAACTGGCGCGACTGGTGCCTGCACAACAGGGGTGCTTTCCTGTTCGACTTCAGCGGAGCTGGTTTCAGTTTGGGTATCGGATGTTTCGGCAGCATCGTCTTGTGCAGGAACGCTCTCCGGCTCCGGCGCAGCCTCGGTTTCTGCTTTCGGTACATCAGGCGTTTTCACCGCTTCGGCGGTTTCGGACGTTTCCGGAGCAGGCGCAACGGCTGCAGTTTCGTCCTGCGCTGCCTTTTCCGGCTGTTTGCCGCCCATAATTCCGGAAAAATAAAGCCCCCCTGCGACGATCAATGCACCCGCACCGGCGACCATCCCCCATACGAATGCACCGGATCTTTCGCTTCCCGACTTGGCAGCCATTCTTTTCCTTTCACTCCGCGGCACAAATGCCTGTCTTGCAGACATTCCGCGCGGTTGAGCCAATCTATCAATACCGCTATCACGGGTCAAAACGTCTGACACAAGCCCGGAGAAGCGCCTTTATGTCTCGGAAGTCCATCTGTGTGTATTGCGGGTCACGAAATGGCGCCAATACCGAGTATTCAGCGGCCGCAAAACGGTTCGGAGAGCTTTTGGCCGAGGAAGGCTGGCGGCTGGTCTATGGTGCCGGGGATGTCGGATTGATGGGAGAAGTTGCGCGCGCAGCGCAGACCGCCGGGGGCGAGACTTTTGGGGTAATTCCGACGCATCTGGTGCGCCGGGAAGTCGGCAAGACCGATCTGACGCATTTTGTGATCACCGAAACCATGCATGAACGCAAGAAGGTCATGATCATGAACGCGGATGCTGTCGTTGTTTTGCCCGGCGGCCCGGGGTCGCTGGACGAACTCTTTGAGGCCCTGACATGGCGGCAACTGGGCCTTCACGACAAACCCATTCTGGTTATGAACGTGAACGGATATTGGGATAAATTGCGCGCCCTGCTGGATCAGGTCATTGATCAGGGGTTTGCCGATGCATCCTTGAGCGACTTTATCTCGTGGGTCGATGACCCAGCTGAGGCGATGACGCTGTTACGGTCGAAACTGGCGTGATTCCATGGCGTTGGGCGGTCTGTTTCCAAACCGCCCTTCGATCTCAGGTCGCTGCACTCAGGCGTTGAGTCAGCACCTGCTCGACCTTGTGCAAGGGGTGATTGGTCAGTGTTTTGTCCACTTCAGCAATCACCTTGGACAGGACCTTGCTGTGCAGCCTGCGCCTGAGCAGCCCAAGCACCTGCGGGCTGGCGACAAGGACCAGTTGCCTGTAGGCGCCTTTTAACCCCCGCTTATTCAGAAGATTGGCCAGATCCTGCACAAACAGGGATTTGGCGTGCGTTTTCCAAGCTGCTTCGCCAAGCGCTGATTTCTGATTGGGCCCTGTATCCGGACGGCGCCCCGCCCGGTCCGAAGGCTTGGAAGATGCGCTTTGCGTGTCTTGCTCTTCAACTGAAACTACAACCAAATTCGGGTCTTCCGCGTCTGTAATGTTCTCCATGAACAACGCTTTTTCGCCGTCCGCGATGACAACCCATGTTCCCTGCTTTAGTTCGACCATAAAGACCTCCTGACATGTTTTTCCGGTTGCCCCCCGGTTTCCAGACACAAGTCAACGGGCGCGCAAAATCAGGTAATCCGCGCGAGAGCTTATTGTTTTCAACTATTTGACGGTTCTCTCCTCCCGTGCACTTAAGCTAGGTACTGCGCGGATCAGTACAATCCCCCGACCGTCCGAAAGTTGACGCACGGGCAATTTGTCGCCTGTCGGAAGATTACGGCCGAAGGGCAGCGTTTCTCCCGGCCCTGTCACGCAGGATCGCTGAAACCGAAAACACGATCACGGCCACCCAGATCAGAGAAAAGGCAATCTGGTGCCACACCGTGAAAGGTTCCCCAAACGCCAGGACGGCACACAGAAACTGCAGCGTCGGGTTGAGGTACTGCAGAACACCTACGGTAGACAACCGAACCCTGCGCGCGGCATAGCTGAACAGGATCAAAGGCATCGCCGTCATCGGGCCGGACAGAACCAGCAGGATGCTGACCTGCCAGTCGGCTCCGAAAACCCCCTGCCCGGTTCCGTGGAACCAGGCCAGAACAGCCAGCCAAACCGGCATGAAAATCAGGATTTCACAGGTAACCGAAACCACCGGCCCGATTGGAAGGCTCTTTTTCAATGCGCCGTAGATTGCAAAGGTGACCGCCAAAATCAGGGCGATCCAAGGCGGGACACCAGACCCCACCGTCAGTACCGCAACAGCAAGAGTGGCCAGTATAATGGCCCCCCATTGAGCAACGCTCAGTTTTTCGGAAAACCACAGAAAACCGATAAGTACGGTAACAATCGGAAACAGGTAATATCCCAGCGAGGCTTCGGTGGCCTTGCCGATTTGAATCGAAGTTATGAAAACGAACCAGTTAGCCGAAATCATCAGCCCGGCAATCGCAATCACCACGACGCGACGGCGGCTGACAAATGGTGTCCCAAGCTCGGATAGCCGCCCCTGAACGGCCAGAACGGTTCCGAACAGCACAACCGACCATAAAGTCCGATGAGACAGCACCTCGAGCGGAGGAACATCGGACAACAGCTTGTAGAAAAGCGGTGACAGACCCCAGATCGTACAGGCGCAAATCATGGCCAGAACGCCCTTGGTCACGTCTGTCATGCCATTCCTCCGATCGTAAATCTACTGGCTATCAGGCACTCAGTTCGACAACTGTTATTTCCGGCACGACCCCAAACCGAACCGGAATCATCGAACACCCGATGCCACCCGACACCACCAGATGCTTACCGTCTTCTTCCACGGCCCCATAGGCGTATCTGTTGCCATACTTTGATGGCACCATCGGAGAGTATCCGAACATCCGAACCTGCCCGCCATGAGTATGGCCACAAAGCGTCAAGGCCACATTCGAGGGCACTTGCGGGAAAATGTCCGGCTCATGTGCCAGCAAAATCACTGGCGCACCTTCCGGAATCTGCTGCAGTGTACCGGGCAGATCGTCCACGCCCGAAAATCCACGAGGGCCGCGAAACGCCAATTGATCACCCAACCCGGCCAGCCAAAGGCCATTAGGCAGTTCAAGCGCATCATTCTCCAACACACGGATGCCGTTCTTCTCCAGTGCCACGCCTGTTTCGACCGGTCCTGCGCGACGTCTTTGCGCTGCAAGGTCCATCCACCAGTCGTGGTTGCCGAGAACGGCATAAACACCCTGCGGCGCCTTCAATTCAGCCAGCGCCTTTGTCGTTTCCGACACCGGGATAGCGCGCCCCGTAAGTTCATGATCCGAACTCAGATCACCCAGAATTACAATCAGGTCCGCCCCCACAGCATTTGTGCGCGCGACGACCTTTCGCAACCGGTTCAGCGAGGTGAACGGTTCGGCAGCGTGGATATCAGTCAGCACCGCAATCCTGATAGGGCGATCTTTCGGCCAGTCGTCCCGGCGCAGCGTCCACTTCTTCACCCGCAGGCGAAGCGCGGGTTCGAGGAAAAAACCATAAGCCGACACAAAAAGGGCTGCGAACATCGCAGCCAGCAGCCCTTTTATGAACCCTCTTCGGGTCAATCGATCACATCCGCGACGCGACGTTTTCCCAGTTCACCAGATTGTCGAGGAAGTTCGACAGGTAAGCCGGGCGCTTGTTGCGGAAATCAATGTAGTACGAGTGCTCCCACACATCGCAGCCCAGCAGCGCTGTCTGGCCGAAGCACAGAGGGTTCACGCCGTTTTCGGTCTTGGTCACTGCCAGCGAGCCGTCGGCGTTTTTGACAAGCCATGCCCAGCCCGAACCGAACTGACCCGCACCAGCAGCGCTGAACTGCGACTTGAACTCGTCAACCGAACCAAAGCTTTCGGTCAGAGCCTTCTCCAGCTCGCCCGGCATGGCGTTGTCGCCGGGGCCCATCATCTCCCAGAACTGGTTGTGGTTCCACAGCTGGCTGATGTTGTTGAAGATGCCATTCTGCGCCACTGCGTTGGCGTCGTAGGTGCCGGTGATGATCTCTTCCAGCGATTTGCCGTCCCACTCGGTCCCTGCGATCAGCTTGTTGCCGTTGTCGACATAGGCCTTGTGGTGCAGATCATGGTGATATTCCAGCGTTTCCGCGGACATACCCTTGGCTGCCAGCGCGTCATGTGCATAAGGAAGATCAGGAAGTTCAAAAGCCATCTTGGCCCCCTGTTGAAATGAATGTTGCGGTTCCCAAGGTTACATGCTTTGGCCAAGCGCATAGGTCAAGAGGCGAGACAAGAAAACCCGGAGGCAGGGGCGAATGCTGACAAAGGCGCGCAAGATGTTCTACCGCGCCCGCGGATACTATGCGGGTAATCTGAACGGCGAACCGTTCCGGCTGGATCCTTACCATTCAAAGTTCTGGCGACGCGCGTCCGAGGGGCGTTGGGAGCCGGAAACATTCGCCGTACTCGACAAACATCTGTCAAAAGACAGCGACTATCTGGATATCGGATCATGGATCGGCCCGACGGTATTGTACGGCGCGCGCAAGGCTCGCCGGGTCTGGTGTTTTGAACCTGATCCCGTCGCCTATCGTCATCTGGCCTGGAATCTGGAGTTGAACGATATCCGAAATGTATCGGCCTTTGGCGTGGCGCTGTCCGATGGGTTTGGTGTCGCACGCATGGCTTCCGCGCACGGAGAGCCCGGGGATTCGACGACTTCTCTTTTGAACGACGCGGAAAACGGAACTGATGCGCTAACCATCTCGTGGGACCAGTTTGCCGGGACAGCCGATCTGTCACGCGTCTCGCTGGTCAAGATGGATATCGAAGGGGCGGAATTTTTAGTGCTGCCCGCATTGCTGGATTGGCTGAAGAAACAACGCCCTGCACTGCTTTTGTCCACCCATGGTCCCTATCTGGATTCTGGAAACCAGAAAAAACAGTTTGAGGCGTTGGCCGAGCAGCTATCGTTTTATGACAGTTGCCGGGACGACAAAGGGGCCTCAGGCCTTGAAAACCTGACGTCGAGCAGAGCTATGGGGCAATTTCCGACGTTTCTGTTGGAAGGATGACACTCGCCTTCTTTTTCTAGTCGCGTTTGCACTTACCCGTTCTAGATGGCTTGGCGGTAGCCTGACCAACGTTGGCTTGAAGATATGCGCCCACCGTTCCGGGATTTAGATCAGCCACTTAAATTATTGAAATTTCTCTTTTTGAGCAGAACAAAAACCACGCCGGTATTTATCAGCATCCTGCTCTTTGGACCTGCCACTCAAGCTAGCACACACGTTTTTTCGGCGTTCCTTGAATGGGTGAGTTTCGCATGACTCTCAGTCATGCGACTGCTCACGATTTGTGCAACTCGCATGTGCCGCGACCGCGGGGCGCGTTGCCATCCATGCCGCTAAGGACAGCAGACATCGTGACCTTTTTTTTCAAAACGTCGAAATTTGCACTGTATTCAACATCGCTGGAGCCACGGCGTCCACCGGTGAAGGCAAAGTCCTTGATTTCCCAGCTAAAGTTCCATTTGCCTTTGCCACGCTTTGTTACTTGCGCCTCGAGTGGTTCACCTACGGTTTGCTCTACGTACCCATCGTAGACGTAACCTGTGGATTTTTCCTGATCCAGAAACAGCGCCAGCTTTGGTGGTATCCATCCGATCTGTGAAAAGCTCTTTAATTCACAGATATACGCCTCTCCACCGAACTCAGCATCCTGTGCGGTTGCAGGAACGCCTGTCATTGCGAGCGCACAGGCAACGAATAGAACGTTGAGTTTCGCCGGAAAACATCCCGATCCATTTCGATTTGAGTGTGTGTACTTCATTGAACCGAACACTTTGCTTTTCCCGTGATATCGTTGTCATAACCGCGCGGCCACGCACGAAATGTTGCCGTGTTCCGCTTTGTGTTCAACCGGACGGAATAGTCCATGGAAATCTCGCGGGTTCCATCTGTTCCCACGTTGCGGAAAGACCAGCTCAATTGGACAACATCGCGCCCGAATCCCCCGGCAGAGGAAACAGGCTTTGGTTCTTCGGTTACCTGACCATCGAATGAAAGCGCCATTTTGGCCTCTTTCTTGCTTCGATCGATGACAAATACCGCCTGTTCCGGAATCCAGCTCTGCTCGGCTGGAGAGCCAAAGGCCTTTACTTCACATTTATAGGTACGCGGGTTTTCCGCCGATATGGACGTGCTTGCCAATACAAGCGCAACCAATACGATAGCCCCTCTGAATAAATTTGATTGCATAATTGCCTTTCTCCAGATGGCCTGGCTCGATCAGCCATCTCATCTAACAAACCGACGAGGCAAAAAAATGCCCCCAGATAGTATCTGAGGGCACCCTAATTTGCAGCTTTTGGAACCACAACTCAAAATTGAGCGGTCAGTATACTCCAACCTCACTGCCCGGCTGCGCCGCGACCTTGAGCAGTTTGAACGCATAGTCAGCCGCCGACCGGAAGCAAACCACGCGGAAGGTTTCCGCATCGTCCATCCAAAAGGCTCCCGCAACCTGCGCAAGACGTGAGCGGCGGATCTGACCGGGCTGGAAGGCTTCGGGCGACAGATCGACCGGTGACAGTTTTGCGATGACCTCACGCGCATTGCTGCCCGAGATACGGAATACCGCGCGCGCGTCCGAGACGTTGACCGCCAGTGCGTGAACGCCGCCCAGTGCGTTGTTGATCGCGGCCAGCTTGTCGTTGACTTCGGCATAGGGCACCAACACCAGCAATTCGTCGGGTGACATCCAGCACAAGCCGCTTTCGCCATCCACATTTGCCTGACGCTGACCGGGCATCTTCTGCCCGGTAGCCTCTGTTACAGCCTTGATGACAACCTTGTCGCTCAGATCGCCGCGCAGGGTGATCATGCCCTGCAAACCGGTTTCCACGACCTTTGCGATGCCGTCATAGCTGGCGTGGTTCAGTGCGCTGATGGGTTCAGACATTCTGCTTCTCCCCGTCCTTGTCGTAGAATACCGGGTCCACGATCTTTGCCTTGTAGGATTTTCCGTCGGTGCCCGGGAATTCGATTACCTCACCCATGCGATCCGGGCCGTGCTTGACCAGCCCCATGGCGATGCCTTTACCCAGATTGGCCGAGTAGTAGGTCGAGGTCACGCGCCCGATCATGTTGCGCTGACCATTGGCGTTTACGCCCTCGCCCACCGCATAAGCACCGTCGGGAATAACCGATCCATCCACAGTCTCGAGACCAACCAGTTTCCAGCGTTCCGGATCAGCCATATGGCTGCGCGAATGCGCCCGTTTGCCCAGGAAATCCTCTTTCTTTTTCGAAAGCGCCCAGTGCAGACCCAGATCCTGCGGGATCACTGTACCGTCGGTCTCGTCCCCGATCATGATAAAGCCCTTCTCGGCCCTCAGGATGTGCAGGCATTCGGTACCATATGGCATGACGCCGAACTCTTTGCCTGCCTCCATCAGAGCGTCCCAGAACGCCTGACCCTGCGACGCAGGAACCGCGATCTCATAGGACAGCTCACCCGAGAACGAGATGCGATAGGCGCGGCAATCGAACTCGCCGATCTTGCCATCACGCCATTCCATGAACGGCAACGCCTCTTTGCTGACATCCATGCCGCCCAGCTTTTCTAGAACCTTGCGGGCATTGGGGCCGACAACGGCGACCTGAGCGTATTGCTCGGTCACGTTGGCAACGTACACTTTCCAGTCCCACCATTCGGTCTGCAGCCACTCTTCCATATGGCCGTGGATGCGTTCCGCTCCGCCGGTGGTTGTGTGGCACAGCCAGGTGTCCTCGTCGATCCGGGCGACAACGCCATCGTCGATCAGGAACCCGTTTTCCGAACACATCAGGCCATAGCGACATTTGCCGACCTTCAGCGTGGACATCATGTTGGTGTACATCATGTCCAGGAACTTACCGGCATCGGGTCCTTTGACGATCAGTTTACCCAGTGTCGATGCGTCCAGGAGGCCGAGGTTTTCGCGAGTGTTCTTGACCTCGCGATTCACGGCGTCGTGCACACTTTCACCCGGGCGGACATAGGCATAGGTCCGGCGCCATTGGCCGACGGGTTCCCAGTCCGCGCCGTTGCGGTCATGCCAGTCATGCATCGGAGTGCGGCGGATCGGCTGGAACACATCCCCACGCGCCTCGCCACCAATCGCACCCATCGAAATCGGGGTGTAAGGCGGGCGGAACGTGGTGGTGCCAACCTGCGGAATCTCGGAATTCAACGAGTCAGCCAGGATCGCCAGACCGTTGATGTTGCTGAGTTTCCCCTGATCAGTCGCCATACCCAGCGTAGTGTAACGCTTGGTGTGTTCGACGCTTTCATAACCTTCGCGGGCCGCCAGCTGCACGTCCGAGACTTTGACGTCGTTCTGAAAATCCAGCCATGATTTCATGCGCAGCTGAATTTCGGCATTGGCCGGCATCAGCCAGACAGCCTCCATCTGCGCCTCATCGGTGCTTGCACCCTCGGGGGCCTTGGTGTTCTTCGGCTTGAAACCTGCCGCCTTGGCCGCCGCCTTGCCGGCAGCATGCGCATCCGACATCACACTGCCCAGCGACAACGGGCCGTTGGCAGACCCGGCTGCCACCACAAACCCTTCGCCATTTGCGCCCAACGGCGGACGGTCCGGATCAGGGCGGAAATGCGCGTTGGCTTCATCCCAGATCAGCTTGCCGCCACAGTGGGACCACATGTGAACAACCGGAGACCAGCCGCCCGACATCGCGACCGCGTCGGCCTCAACCTCTTCACGAGCGCCGCCGATACCTTCCTGGTTGCAGATGGCAACTTTCTTGACGCGCTTGCCGCCCTTGACCTTGGCGATCGCCTTGCCGGGGTCGACACGGATGCCAAGCTGACGAGCCTCTTCGGCCAGTTGCCCGGCAGTCGCGCGGGCATCGACGATACGCAAAACATCCACACCGGCCTGTTTCAATGTGATCGCGGTGCGATAGGCATCGTCGTTGTTGGTGGCTACGATTACACGCTCGCCCGGGGTTACGCCCCAGTTCACGACATAGTCCCGCATGGCCGAAGCCAGCATAACTCCCGGCACATCATTACCCGCAAAGGACAGCGGTCTTTCGATTGCCCCGGTTGCAGTTACAACTTGCTTGGCGCGGACACGCCACAGGCGATGACGGGGCCCTTGGGTGCCCGGATTGTGATCCGTCAGGCGCTCGTATCCCAGCACGTAGCCGTGATCATAGACCCCAGCACCCATGCAGCGCAGGCGCAGCGTGACGTTGTCCATTGCCTCCAATTCGGAAACAGTTTGTTCCACGAACTTATCCACAGGCTCGCCATCAATGGTTCCCCCGTCAACCGGAGCGCGACCGCCCCAATGCGCGGTCTGCTCGATCAACATGACCTTGGCGCCCGACAGGGCCGCAGCCTTGGCGGCCTGCAGGCCAGCAACGCCACCACCGATCACCAGAATATCGGCGAAGGCATAAAAGTGTTCATATGTGTCCGCGTCGCGGGTTTCCTTGTCCGGCGCCTTGCCCAGACCGGCTGACCGGCGGATGAAGGGTTCGTAGACGTGTTTCCAGAACGGCTTGGGATGGATGAACGTCTTGTAGTAGAAACCGGCGGGCAGGAACCGCGCCAGAGCGGTGTTAACGGCGCCGATATCGAATTCCAGGTTCGGCCAGTGGTTCTGTGAAATCGCGGTCAGGCCGTTGAACAGCTCGGTCGTGGTGGCGCGCTGGTTCGGCTCGAACCTGCTGCCCTGCCCCAGACCGACCAGTGCGTTCGGTTCTTCCGCGCCGCTGGCAACGACGCCACGCGGACGGTGGTACTTGAACGACCGGCCCATCATCATCTGATCGTTGGCCAGCAGAGCCGAGGCAAGCGTATCGCCCGCATAGCCCTGCATCGAGGTGCCGTTAAAGGTAAAGGTGACCTGTTTCGACCGGTCAATCAGCCGGCCTTGGTTTGCGAGACGGGTGCTCATTTATCTGGACCTTTCGCAAGCGGAGATGTGGGAGCCTCCGGCGGAGATATTTCTGGCAAGAGGAAGTTTCATGCGAACTCTCTCCATTTCCAGCCGGGGCGTTTGGCTGAGATCGCGTCGCAAATATCCTTGGGCGGCTCGGTCGTCTGCGCAGGATAAGTGCCAAAAACCTCAAGGGTGGCAGTGCAGCGCGCGGCGTGGAACCACTTGCCGCAGCCATTGGCATGGCGCCAGCGTTCGAAATGAACGCCTTTCGGGTTCTCGCGCATGAACAGGTAGTCGTGGAATTCTTCATCCGACGAGCCGGGGCCAAAGCGCTTGAGGTGTGCTTCGCCGCCAGCGGCCAGTTCCGATTCTTCTGCGTCCACGCCGCAATAGGGGCAATTGAGGATCAGCATATGTTCATCCTTTCGGCGGTAGGTTGGCGATGCGGCCAACCTGAATTCTAATCTGTGGCACTTGTCAGGTCCGGAATGACCGGAATTTAGTGTGCCACCCCGGCGGCAACGCTTTCGTCGATGAAGCGACCTTCGTTGAACCGGTCCAACGAGAAGGCTTCGGTCAGCGGCGAGTGACCAGTGGCCATAAGCTGCGCCATGCCCCACCCCGATCCCGGGATCGATTTGAAGCCGCCGGTGCCCCAGCCACAGTTGACAAAGCAGCCGCCCAGTGGCGATTTCGACAGGATGGGCGAGCGGTCGCCGGTCATGTCCACAATTCCGCCCCACTGGCGCAGCATCTTGAGGCGCGAGATCATCGGGAAGGTTTCGACCAGTGCGCGCACCGTTTCCTCGATGTGATGGAACGAGCCGCGTTGGGTGTAGTTGTTGAATCCGTCGGTGCCGCCACCGATCACCATCTCACCCTTGTCGGATTGTGACATGTAGCCATGGACGGTGTTTGCCATGACCACCACATCCATGCAGGGCTTGATCGGCTCGGATACCAGCGCCTGCAGCGCCAGCGACTCGACCGGAAGACGGAAACCCGCCATCTCGGCAAGCTGACCCGCGTGACCGGCAACGACCATACCCAGCTTATCGCATTCAATCGCGCCTTTGGTGGTTTCGACACCTGTCACACGACCGTTTTCCTGGCGTACACCGGTCACTTCGCATTGCTGGATTATGTCCATACCCATGTTCGAACAGGCACGGGCATACCCCCAGGCCACGGCATCGTGGCGCGCGGTGCCGCCGCGTTCTTGCCAAAGCGCCCCCAGAACGGGGTAGCGCGGACCATGGATGTTGATGATCGGCACCAGTTCCTTGACTCGTTCAGGTCCGATCCACTCGGTCTTGACCCCCTGCAGAGCATTGGCATGGGCCGTACGCTGATAGCCGCGGATTTCATGCTGGGTCTGGGCCAGCATCATCACGCCGCGGGGGCTGAACATGACGTTGTAGTTCAGATCCTGGCTCAGATCTTCGTAGAGGCCACGGGCCTTTTCATAGATCGCCGCAGACGGGTCCTGCAGGTAGTTGGAGCGGATGATGGTCGTGTTCCGGCCGGTGTTTCCACCGCCCAACCAGCCTTTTTCGATCACGGCCACGTTCTGAATGCCGTAGTTCTTACCCAGATAATACGCGGTCGCCAGACCGTGCCCACCTGCGCCGACGATGATCACGTCGTAACGCTTTTTTGGTTCAGGGGAGCGCCAAGCGCGCTCCCATCCGGTGTGATAGCGCAGCGCTTCGCGCGCCACAGCAAAGGCTGAATAGTGTTTCATGAGCGAATCCATCCGGTTCGGTGATTGGTCGCAGATATGCAATGCGAGGGCAAAATACCCCTGCCGCACAACGCCGCAATATAGCGCTATTGCGACATGTGTTCCATTCGCGGCCATTTGTCCCTTTTTTCATCGGGCTGACAGGTCTAAGTGAGGGCAACACTCTCGGAGAGCACATGACATTCTGGGTCCTGATCATCCTTATGGCGCTGCTGATAGCGGCAGTACTGGGATATACTATGCTGCGCGGGCGCCGCGGCGGCGAACCGGCAGCCGCATACGACCTGCGCGTTTATCGTGAACAACTGACCAGCGTTGACCGCGATCTGGCGCGTGGCGTGATTGGTGAGGCCGACGCCGAACGCGTTCGAAACGAAATCTCACGCCGTATTCTGGCGGCTGATGCACAGATGCGTGGTGAAGGTGGCTCTGGCGGACCGGCCAAGACGACGTCTGTTATCGCGGTCTGTATTCTGGGGCTGATTTTGGTCGGCGGTGCCGCCGCATTGTACCAACGCCTTGGTGCGCCCGGATACGGCGACCTGCCTCTTTCGCTGAGATTGGAGATGGCCGAAGAGATTCGGGCAGAACGCCCGCGTCAGGCTCAGGCGGAAAACCTGTCGCAATCGACACCGGACGTACAGCTGGACGAAAGCTATGCCAATCTGCTGAAACAGTTGCGGGAGACCGTCGCAGGGCGACCGGATGATCTGCAGGGCCATATGCTGTTGGCTCAGCACGAGGCGAATGCGGGAAACTTCAAGGCTGCTTACTCCGCCCAGCAACGTGTCATCGAATTGTCCGGCGCGACTGCAAGTGCCGACAACTATACCGATCTGGCCGAAATGATGATTCTGGCAGCCGAAGGATATGTCTCGCCCGAAGCCGAAGAGGCTTTGGGCCAGGCGTTGGAGCGTGATCCTGCCCATGGTCCCGCGCGGTACTACTGGGGTCAGATGCTGGCCCAGACCGGACGACCGGACGCCGCTTTCGAGGTTTGGCAGGCCACATTGCGCGACGCCCCCGCCGGCGCCCCATGGGCCGATGCCATTCGCGGGCAAATCGAAGAACTTGCGTATCGTGCGGGTGTCTTCAACGCACAGCCCGCACCAGCCCCGTCCGGTCCGAGTCAGGAAGACATCGCAGCGGCCAGCGAATTGACCGCGGAAGAGCGGCAGGAGATGATCCGTGGAATGGTGGATCAGCTTTCTGACCGGCTGGCGACCGAAGGCGGTGCTGTGGAAGAGTGGGCCCGTCTGATTGCCGCACTGGGCGTTTTGGGCGAAACCGAACGCGCCAGCGCGATCCGTGACGAGGCCACCACCGTTTTTGCTGGAAATGACGATGCGCTGCAGATGATTGCGGCGGCGGCCCGTCAGGCAGGCGTTGCACAATGATCTGTGATGTGTTCGAGGAATTTGCCGCCGCCCTGCCCCCGACGACCGCCCTGATGGGGTTGGACCTTGGGGAAAAGACCATCGGCGTTGCCGTCTCGGACCGGATGCGTGGTGTCGCCAGTCCGCTGGAGACCGTGCGGCGCAAGAAATTCACGTTGGATTCCGCCCGCCTGCTTGAGATCGCGGCAGATCGCGAGATTGGGGGCATTCTGCTTGGCCTACCCAAGAACATGGACGGAAGCGAAGGCCCGCGCTGTCAGTCCACCCGTGCTTTTGCCAGAAATCTGTCACGGTTGACCGACTTGCCGATTGGGTTCTGGGACGAGCGCCTCAGCACTGTTGCTGCAGAAAAGGCACTGCTTGAGGCGGATACGACACGAAAACGTCGCGGACAGGTTATCGATCACGTGGCCGCAGGTTATATTCTGCAGGGAGCGCTGGATCGTCTGCGCTTTCTGTAACAGGTCGGAGACCGCTGATGACCAATATGGTTTGGAAAAGGAACGAGGTCGAAAGCCCTTGCATCCAGATCTGCGTTGTCCACCCGACTGAACGCATCTGCACCGGATGCTACAGAACAATCGACGAGATCAGCCGTTGGTCCAAAATGGACAGCAGCGAACGCGCCGGGATCATGGACGAATTGCCTTCGCGCAAACCGCGTCTTGCCAAACGTCGGGGCGGACGGGCGGCGCGGGTGGACCGCGGTTAGGCCCGGATCAGCGATCTTCTGAAGATACAGACGAGACAGAGTGATCTCGGGTGCGAAGTTGCCTTTTGGGATACTTTGACTGTTTGTCGCTCAGTTCTCTCTGAAACAGTTTCGTCAATTCGGATTGCCGAAGCACGTTTTTATGCTCTTCCCGTAAGGGCCCCGCGTGCGACGGGTTTCCGCTTGTTGGTTCTTGTGCGGATTTACCGCGAAAAAGACGTTCAAAAATAAATTTATACAACATGTCAGCTATCCTGCAGCTTCGGTCGATTGTCGCTGCGGATCTCTGTCCGAACCCGGTTGGCGGCTCGAGGACAGCCGGTTACGTGAGTGGCAATCCGCAGCGACACGGCGCATTTATGTGGCCCATTCCCTCAAAAAAGGGGGAAAAAGCCACAAATTTCACCGCGCAATGACCGTAAGTCAAAAAATTCAAAAAAATCCGGTCACTTGCAGCGCAAAGTTACGGGGGTCATTTTATTGGGGGACGTAGCGTCAAATTTCCGGTGGGTCTTTACGAAAGTAACAAAGCCTGCCGGAAATCCAGCAGGCTCTGACCTGAAATGCCGAAAAAGGAAAGTCGGGCCAGTGCGGACGTGTGCCGACGATATTACCGACCCGGGTAGGAGCACGCTGTTTTGGACGCCTTAACCTGCCGCCAGCCACACCTTGGCATTTTCAAGGTCTTCAGACGGAAAGTACTGCGTGCGAGTGCCAAGAACATGGCTACCGACCCGCTCAGCCATCTTCTGCCAAGTCTTGTCCCCCACAATGGCCGCGCGGTCCAATAGCCCGACGTGATTGCGAGCAAGGCGGAAATGCGCGCCCATGGCGGACAAGCCCTGCCAGCCTTCGAATTCGGTCAGATCGATCAGCAATCTGAAACCCGTACGTCCGTGGATCAACGTGTCCAGATCCCGTTCGGCCTGCTTGTATTCGGCCGGGTCAAGCTTGCCCATCAGCTTAATCTGGACGCAAGGGTCACCAAGATCCAGAACGTGGATCGCGCCTAGCGACTCGCGTATCCAGCGGCGCGCGGTTTCGACCTCGGCCAGATCAAATACCTGCACGGGGCATGGCATGATCGGCGCAGCAAGGCGCACCCCGGTTTGGACCCACTTTTGGTCGGCCACGACGGCAATTCTGTCAAACCCGCGCCAGTTCCCCAGACCCAGCTTGGTATCGGCCCAGGCCGCACCCAGGTCATAGCCACGAAATTCCTGCCCCATTATGACGATCAATCTGATCGAGTCGTGATCGGCCAACGCGGTCTCAACCGCCGGAACCAAAGTCTTGGCATAATCATCGCTGGTAATTTCACCCGATAACTCGGCCTCGATCAGCGCACCATCTAAATGGGTTGTGATGGTAATCATCTTCCCAGAACCTCCAAAGTCAAAGAATGACAGGACGTTAGGGGGATTCGATCCATTCGGCTACTCCCCCGGGGCACTCGGGCCGAAAATAGGCAATCATCCGTCCATCCGGTTCGGCAGACGCGGCACTACCCCAGGGCGCAACCCCGTGCAGGCAATGGCGGTGCAGGACATAAGCTTCACCCGGTCGCGCAGGCAATTCGATGCGCGGGCAGGTTTCGAACACCAGACGGCGGGCTTCCTGATAAATCTCGGTTATGTCGACCGTATGCAAATCCTCAGACCGGAGGCCGGCAAAAGCACGGGCAAATGCCGCGCCGAGGATTTTATGGCTGCCCTCCCAAAGCACCAGAGGCGCGGCATCCGCGCTGGCCTGCGTCAGCGGTATTCCCAAAATCCAGGTGTGCGGTTCGTCCACCCGGCGCCTCCGATCCGGGCCGTTCGGTTTCAATCCGTCTACATGCGCACCGTCCCGTCGGGCGCGATAGCGCGCAGCGGCTTCGTTCTCGCCCTTTCGCGGACGCGGGTATCCCGGATAGATCACCGAAACCTGCCCCTTGTGCAGGGGTTGTGTACCCAGATGTTCGGATATGAATTCCATCGCCTGACCGGCCAGCGGCTTTGAATGCCCCACCCTGCCCTTGGCATCGTTCTCCAAAGCGTCGACGCCTATGAACCACGTTCCTTCGCAATCATGCCACTGTGCATGAGCAGGATCGCTTACCGAGGCTCGGGCTGCAGGCAGAACGTGCGAAACCCACTCGGCCAGAACTGGATCATGAGGGAATTTGACCCAGCCTTTCCGAAAAAACGCCTCTACCATCCCAGCGCCTTGCGCAGCATGTTTAGCGCCACCAGTGTCAGAAAGACCGCAAAGACCCGCTTGAGCGGTTTCGGGTCCATCGAATGCGCCAGTTTTACGCCCCAGGGGGCAGTGATCAGTGTCATCGCGACGACGATTCCGAACGCGATCAGATTTACTGCCCCAATGGTCAGCGGGGGCCGATGTTCCTCTGCGATATCCAGAAACAGAAACCCGATAACCGAAGGCACGGCAATGATCACCCCGAACCCGGCAGCGGTCGCGACGGCCCGGTGGATCGGAGTATTGTAAAGGCTCATCAAAGGCACGCCAAAGCTGCCGCCGCCAATCCCCATAAGAACGGATAGAAACCCGACCGAGGGCGACAATGCGGCCCGCCGTACGCCCTTTGGCATTTGGTCACCCAACCGCCATTCCGACCGTCCCAGCCCAAGATAGGCACCGATGACCATGCCCAGCAGCCCGAACAGGGCCTGCAAAGCTTCGGTCCGCAACGCCGAGGCCGCCAGAACACCAAAAACCGCGCCAACAGCGATCCCCGGCCCCCAACCGCGAAGGATATCCCAATCCACCGCACCTTTTTTGTTATGGCTCAGAACAGACCTGATGGACGTCACGATAATGGTCGCCAGTGATGTGGCCAGGCACATCTGCATCAACTGCGGCCCACCATATCCAAGCGTCTGGAACGCGTAGAAAAACGCGGGAACCAGTACGATCCCCCCACCCACACCAAGCAATCCGGCCAGAACCCCGGCCAACGCACCGATTGCAAGCAAAAGGCCCAGCATCTGGGCCAGCATCATCGTCTCGGGCATTCTCCCCCCAAACCGGCAAACTGCCGTATCAACCTGCCTGCTCGACCTCGGGCAGTGGCGTCACACAATCCAGCGCAGCCAACACCAGATCAGCCCCCGCCCCGTCCTTGACCGCGCCTTCAGACAGCATCCGCCGCCATCCTCGCGCACCTGGACGGCCTGCAAACAAGCCCAGCATATGGCGAGTGATCTGATGCAGACGGCCGCCGTTGGCAAGGTGTTGCTCGATATAGGGCACCATTTTGTGAACAACTTCAATCGGATCAGTAACCTGACCCGCGCCAAAGATATCGCGATCAGCGGCACAAAGTAGATCCGAGGGCTGATGATAGGCCGACCGCCCGATCATTACGCCATCCAACCCGGCATCCAGATGTTTGCGGGCCTCATTCAGAGAAGTGATGCCTCCGTTGATTGATATATGGAGATCGGGAAAGGCCGCCTTCATCCGATGAACCAGAGGGTAATCCAAAGGCGGAATATCCCGGTTTTCCTTCGGGCTTAATCCCTGCAGCCACGCCTTACGCGCATGGATCGTAACGCGATCACAACCAGCGGCGCTGATTTTTTCTAGAAACTCCGGCAATACCAGTTCCGGCTCCTGCTCATCCACTCCGATACGGCATTTGACCGTCACATCGATGTCTACAGCCTCACGCATGGCTGCAACGCACTCAGCCACGCGCGACGGATCCTTCATCAGGACCGCTCCGAACGTTCCGGACTGAACCCTGTCAGAGGGGCAGCCGCAATTCAGGTTGATCTCGTCATAACCCGCCTTCGCACCGAATGTTGCAGCTGCTGCCAATTCGTCTGGGTCCGACCCACCCAACTGAAGGGCCACGGGATGTTCTTGCGGGCTGAACTCGAGAAGATGCAAAGCGCCCCCCCGGACCAATGCCGGGGCCGTGACCATTTCCGTATAAAGCAGGGTTTGTGAGCTCAGCAGCCGATGCAAAAAACGGCAGTGCCTGTCGGTCCAATCCATCATGGGCGCAACCGACAAGCGGGAGGCCATTCTGATCACCGCGTTACTTTCGGCGCACGTCACTGTAAGCCACCTTTCTTTTCAGCGTTTATTAGACCTGGCATCGGTTATTCGGGATTAGCGCCGATATTCAAGGGCTACACATCCAATTTGCAGGCTCCACGATCGAGCAAGATGCGAACAATCAATCATCCTAGTTCTGGGCGGTGCTTCACATAATGTAAAAGGGAGAGCTCGTCTACCAAACGGCGCATGCACAGGAACTGCTGCCGACCAGAAAAACGCTCCATTCAGGAATCTCGCGCGAGACCTTGCGCTTGGGGCTCTGGATTCTGGTGCGGTCGAGACGCTTCGAAATCACGTATCACCTACAATCAGCCGATCTCAACGAGCAGCGTTATTCATTTTTATTTTTTATTTTTAGATAGTTACTTGCCTCTTTTAATCTCAGGATCTATCAATAGCCATCATCAAACCTCGCGGCAAAAGGTGGACACTAAGGTGGATAAATGACGAGAGCGCTTCATAAACTTACCGCACTTAAAGT
Organism: Ruegeria sp. CF5; assembly: GCF_056537325.1. NCBI lineage: Bacteria > Pseudomonadati > Pseudomonadota > Alphaproteobacteria > Rhodobacterales > Roseobacteraceae > Ruegeria > Ruegeria sp. CF5. The sequence goes on from NZ_JBQFRI010000002.1 coordinate 427,602, forward strand.
AAAGAACTCACCACCTGGAAAGTACTCCGACGGCGGCGGCCTCTGGTTGCACAAACGCGCTGACGGCGGGGCTCAATGGTTTCTCCGGTACGTATTGTACCGCCGCAGACGAGAAATGGGCTTAGGCTCCGCCCGAGAAGTCTCGCTGAAAGAGGCACGGAATGAAGCAGAAAAGTGGAGAAAAGTTCTACGAGAAGGCAAGGACCCGATCAAAGAGAGGGAGAAACAAAAAAAGGAAGCCGCGCGAGATTTGTACCTGCTTCGCGATATAGCTCAAGACGCCTTCGAAGCTCGAAAGGCCGAGTTAAAAAACGACGGTGAAGCGGGACGCTGGTTTAGTCCGTTAGAGCTTCATGTTCTTCCTAAGCTGGGTTCGATGCCAGTCTCTCTAATCGACCAAAACGATATTCGGAACACCCTCCAGCCTATTTGGCACGAAAAAGCATCCACAGCCCAAAAGGCTATTGAACGATTGGGAATTTGTATTCGCCATGCGTCCGCACACGATATCGATGTTAACCTTCAGGCGGTTGCGAAGGCAAAAATCCTGCTTGGGAAACAGCGCCACAAAGTAAAACACATTCCTGCGATGCACTGGAAAGATGTGCCTGACTTCTACGCTAGTCTCGTCGAGCCGACACCGACACATCTTGCCTTACGCCTGCTAATACTTACCGCAATGCGATCAGGGCCCATCCGCTTCTTGCGGACGGAGGAACTTTCATCAGATTTATGGACCATTCCCCATGAGAAAATGAAATCCAAGGTTGGCGAAGATGATGACTTTCGTGTCCCACTTTCGAAAGAAGCCCAACACGTAGTCAAATTGGCGAAGCCATTTGCGCGAAACGGTTATTTGTTTCCAGCCAAACGAAAAGGCGTTTTAAGCGACGCCACAATGGCAAGGTTGATGGAACGAAGGGACTTAGATGCCCGACCTCACGGATTTCGGTCAAGCTTTCGCGATTGGTGCGAAGAAGCCACGAATACTCCCGAGCACATCTCAGAAGCTGCCTTGGCTCACTCAAGCGGGAACAAAGTTATGGATGCTTACCGTCGAACCCAGTTTCTCGATAAACGTCGCCCTCTAATGGAGAAGTGGGCGAAACACGTAACCAGCTTCGCAACCAAGACATGAAGGCCAGCAATTGTTTGTAAACGACCGAACCAGAACGTCGCTCTACGACATCCACTCAAAAGTCCTGTCCTTGATCGAAAGCAAAATGCCAACCTTCAGATGGGATCCCGATGGTGATGTGCGCGACGACGAGCCTAACTACTACGCCGCCTCAGAAATTGTAGGGCAAGAAGAAGACTATGATCCTGCGATATTGATGCTCCCTGGTGGGCGAAAAAGAACTGTTTACGAATTGAAAGAGAAACCTAAAGAAAAACAGAGTGGCTTCCCAGCGCCGACTTTTCTTGACGCTCCTGCCGTAAGTGGTTTCTACAAGGATGATGAAGCTTGGGACTACTTCTACAACCATTTTTTGACGCTTGCTCAAGATTTCACTTGGGATTTCGTAAGCTCGAATAAACACAAGGCAGAAGTTTTGATGCCTACTGGCGGTTCGGCAGCTGTCAGTGCGGAACTATTCCGACGTCCAGACAACGAAACTGGGCCTGCGAACACTCATATCGATGTCCGTATTGGAACAGTTGGATCAGGGCATTTGAAGTACCTACCTTCTCTAGGCAAAGGATCGCATGGCGCGAACTCTAATCTGCGGATCTTGTACGGAGCGCAGCTTTATCAACCGATCACATTCGCAGGGTCGGATTTCAGCAGGTTTTTTGAAGATCTCAAGAAAGCAAAACTAGATATTCCGATGGATTACGATGCGCTCTTGGTCCACGACATCCTTACTTTGAGCATCGAGGGAAGGTGGAACAAGCAAGAAATCAAGCAAAAATTGGCTCCCAAGATGAAAGACGCTTCGTGGAATGTAATTTGGGCTGATGCTGCTAGGGAAAATGTCAAATTAGGCAAACCTGGGCCGAAAGGTGGGCCTAAGCTGAGCTTCAACGTACTGAAAACTAAATTAAAAACAGTCCGTTTATAATTCATTCAAATAATTCGCAACGCTAAGTAGTTCGTTGCAACGAATTCATCGTTCAGGATCAGCCCAAGTCACAACATGAAAGGGCTGATCAATGGACAACATCGATCCACTTCTTACCGCCTCTGAGAGCGCGCAGTATCTTCAAATCTCAGTGCCAACATTTTGGCGCAGGGTTGCCGATGGCACAGTACCACCGGCTGTCAAAATCGGATGCCTGTCACGCTGGCCTCGCTCGGAGATTGTGGAGGTCATCGAGGACGCCAAATCCAGGCGCTTTGAACCTGAAGCCGCGAAGAAAGTACTTCTTGCACCTCAGAAAACTGAGCCAGCCTCCTTTGTCTCGCCATTGACCGGAAATTTTCAATGAACATGCGCACTGATTATACCAGCATCGCTAAATCGGCGGCTGAGTACGCTGCTCGAGGGTGGCATGTTTTTCCCGTGCCGCCCGGAGAGAAAAAGTCTTACAAATCCGAGAAACACTGTGGCGGTCAAAAATGGGGCGCTACTACGGACCAAGGTGTAATTGCGAGGGACTGGCAGAAATGGCCATCCGCTAATGTTGGAATCGTCACGGGACCAAAGTCCGGTTTTTTTGTGATCGAGGCGGATACACTGCAAGGGCACAAGACAGATGGGATCTCCAACTTGCTCTCCCTCATCGATGCCAACGGAACTCTGCCTGAAACGGTGGAAGCCCTCAGTCCCACCGGCTCTTGGCATTTATACTTCAAGTGGCCGGAAGGCACTAAAATTCGCAACTCGGCAGGCCAAGTAGCACCAGGTGTGGACGTACGCGCTGATGGAGGGATGGTATTAGGAGTGCCTTCCGTCCGGCCTGGGTTTGACCAAAGATACCGCTGGAAGAACCCACCTGGGTTGTTCGAATTAGCCGAATGCCCAGACTGGCTGCTGAAGTCAGTGTTGAAGCCAGAAAAGGAAAAGGCTGAACCCAGGCACAGCTTAAATGCCGACATCGACAACCGTTGGGCACAAGCGGCGTTGCAATCTGAACTAGCTGCACTACTCGCCACACCAGTAGGCGGTCGCAATCATCAGTTGTTCAAATCTGCGTCCGCACTGTTTGAGGTCGTCTCTGGCGGTCACTTAGGTGAAGCATTGGTTCGTGAGCGACTGGAGGCAGCAGCTTGTGCCATTGGCCTCGACTCCTTGGAAACTTGGCGCACCATCGATAGTGGTTTTAAGGCTGGTATCGAGAAACCCAGAGGCCCCAAACAAAGAAAAGAAAACACGGAACCAAAGTTCCGCCATAGCGAACTGAGCCTAGTTCGGGACGACAAAGGTCGTCCGTTCTTTAACCCAGCAAATGCACTTACTCTGCTTTCCCAACACCCAGAATGGTCAGGTGTTTTAGCTTACAATGGGTTCACCGCGCAAAAGTACTTGTTGAGGCCAATTCCTGGACAAAAAGCAGGTAGCTCTCCTCGTCCTCTCGAAGATGATGACTACGTAGCTGTTCAATGCTGGTTCAATCGAAATGGCTTTCCACGAACCAGCATGGATATTGTTCAAGGAGCTGTACGAAAGACCTGCCGCGACAATTACTTTGATCCCCTCCAAGATTATCTAAACAACTTAATTTGGGACGGAGAGGAGCGTTTAAACACTTGGTTAAGCGCTTATTGCGGAGCAGAACCAAGTGTTTTTTCTTCCGAGGCGGGCAAGCGTTGGTGCATTTCAGCAGTTGCTCGCGGCCTTTCACCGGGGTGCAAAGCTGATCATATGCTGGTTTTAGAGGGCTCCCAAGGACGAAAAAAATCTACCGCCTTGGCAACTCTGACCGGCGTTGACTGGTTCAGCGATGCTCTTCCAGCGATGGGGACCAAGGATGCTTCAAGTTTTTTGCGTGGAAAGTGGGTAATCGAAGTCGGCGAACTAGAGGCGATGCGGAGAGAAGTGGATGCGGTTAAAGCATTCATTTCGAGGCAGGTGGAAACATTCCGTCCGGCTTATGGTCGTGAGGAGGTTAGCGAACCCCGTCGATGCGTATTCGCTGGCACAACCAACAAAGAAGATTGGCAACGTGACGAAACCGGTGGACGCCGATTTTGGCCTGTCCGTGTTGGAGAAATTGACATCAATGCACTTGCCCGCGACCGAGACCAGATTTGGGCCGAGGCCGTCGAGTTATATCGTCAAGGTGAGAGATGGTGGCTCGAAGGTGAGGCGGAGAAAATTGCTCGCAAAGAAGTTTCAAATCGCCGTCCCATCGATCCTTGGAGTGAAGATATTTGTAAGGCGGTGCACGGCCACACGGAAGTGACTGCCAAGCAGGTGTTGAGCAAGATGGGTGTTAAGCGCGCCGACATGACACCGCTTTTAGCCAAGCGGGTCGCACAAGAATTGGTGGCACAGGGATGGAAAAGAGCCGGACGTATCACTTCAGGTGAAGGAAAGGGAGCTGTGAGGTTTGTTCCCGACGACAAATCGATGAAGGCGAAGTGAAGATGGTGAAGGTGGTGAAGAAGGTGAGGCAGAGAAAGCCAAAACCCAACACAACAGATAAGTGCATGTTATTAGGCACTTTGTTGAAGATTCTTCCATTCAAGGAAAAACTCTTCACTCGCTTCACTGAAGAAAGCAACTTGCGCATACAGCTATGTGAGCGCTGCTAAACAGCGGTCCATTTCGTTCCCTAGACATTCTGAACGAACTCTCCAAAGAGGAAAACCGAATGACCAAAATCACAGCCCTTGACTGCATCCGCGATGCAATAAAAACCGCCGAGTTAGAAGTCCGCGCCCTCGAGATTGAGGAAGCGCTGAACATCCTGTGCGATCACATCTCGCCACCGGACTGCCTAAACCTGACAAAAATCGACATGCGCTACAACAGGCTGCATCGCGAGTTGTGCGACATCTACCAGTCGCTACATCTGCGCTACCGCAGTTTAGCACAATAAAGAAAGAGGCAGAGCATGACTACCAAAGGCCCAAACACAGACATGATATCCGCAACCGAAAGTAACTGCACAGATGAAACCTCACAGAAGCTCAAGAAGTTCAGCGAAGTGTTAGTAGCGGAATATTACCAGCGGTACGATGAGGTAGGCGAAGTGAAAATACCTATTGGTGCTATTGGACCAATTGTTGAGAACATTGAGGGTAAGAGGGGACAGGTACACTACCTAGGAGGCTCGATCTGGCACGTAATCGTTCAGCGGCAGCCCAGAGGACATATTCGGACGAGGATCAAATCTGGCGCTTGGCTTGCGGTTCTAGAACACATCCTGAATTATGGCGACGACAACACTTCAAACCGTGAAGCGCTCACACACCTGCAAAGTTTTATTGAAACCGTCAGTGACAAAAACTTTGAAAAAAATAAGAAACAAATAACTAAGTTGCCGAAGGTAATCGAATGTCAGAAATAATCGAAGCAGCAGAAGCTGCGTTAAAGTCAGCTCACTTTGTTCTCGCAAAAGTCAACGAAAACGGCGCTGAGTTCAGCGATTTGGCGGTTGCAATGATCGGAGTGATTGGCGGTTTCATCTTGGCGCTGGAAAGCGAGCTAACAAGCAATCTTGCGCCAGAGGTCCGCAATAGAATCCTTGGCGTAATTAAGCGACTTCGCGCAACACAAACTGAGCTGGAAGAAGCGATCACCCCTCTAACAAGTATGGCCCCGCGATGAACCACGTTTTCGGATTTGCAAGCTCAAAAGGCGGGGTCGACAACGAGTTCGACGAAGCAATCGTTGCCCTCTTCGGCCTAAAACACGGTGCAAATTTCTCAATGGCAAACCTTAAATGCCACGTGTGCGACGAGCAGACCAAACACACCGTCGCATTCACCGAAACAAGCCGCGAATGGGTGTGCCAGAGATGTGGCCAGATCGAGATTGAGGACAACGACGAATAAAAAGGGCCGAGGCACTTCTACCCCGACCCTGAGACCTGCCCCCGCCATGCTAACAGTTGCTGAATCTCAAATTGCAGTCACCGCACAAAATACAAGACCTGCCCTTGCTGCTCGGGGCGGCAAATTGAGGACTTCTAAACGTCTCTTTCTTTGGCTGGCACATATGCATCTAATGACCAAAAATCTTGAAACACACCCCTGCAATTTTGACGACTCCGCAGCGGTGGACGCCGCAGCAATGGCTGGCCGTATCCGGCCCCAATTCATGACACCTGACCAGATCGAACGACTACGCCCCGCCCTGATCGAAACAGAGGCTGTGACGGTCGCAGAAGCCGTGAAACAGCTTGCGCATCTGCCCGAGCGTAACCGCGAATGGTGGCAGTTTATTCAGGCTAAAACCAAGCTGAGAATTTCTGAGATTTTGGAAGAAATTGGCGACGAGATCGACCATCCAGAAGACCCAGGCGCGGTCGATATTGCAGGGATCATCAACCGCGAACTAGGCCCGCGCTGATCACATCCCTGGACCGCTGAAAAAGGCAATGTCCCGGCGCGCTCGATGAGCTGCCGCATATGCCAGCAACAACATCCGCGCAGTTGCCACCGTTTTCTTATTCTTCCGAAACCCAACTCCTGAAGGGCGGCCAACCGCCCGAGCAAATGCTCGCCGCAGCTCCTTCGAACTGATGGCGAACATGTTGAACATCACCGTGATAATATTCATTTCCTGCCACCCGTCTCTTGTAGCAGCGCTTCACCAAAAATAGCTAACAGCGCACGTTCCCGCTTTTCGCTCCTTTCCAGATGATCAATGATCGTTCTTTGCAGCTCAAAATGTTCGCGCAACGCCGTATCCATTGCTCTTTTCAGCTCAAATTCTTCAAATTTCATTGCCTGATCCTCCTGCCTTGCAGGTGTGCAGATCGAGGCGGAACGCAAGCTGGCTTTAATGTTCTATAAACATTTCAGGGTGAGCCATGAGGCCCACCCTGCAACCACGTCCGAAAACATGGCTTCTGCCCCCCCGCAAATGCGGGGAACAAACTGCCTATAGCAGCCACCGGCGAAACGCTTCTTTTGCTGTGATAATCTCGCCAGATTCACGCTGGGGAATCTCTTCTTTTTCCAATTTGTGGCCCTCCGTTCCCACCGGTCCACAGTTCTCTTTGTGACCCTTTCATGTGGCCCGCTATCCCTCTGAATTTGCATTTTAATGTTTCACTGCAATTTACAAATCAGCGCCTGAACATTTGGGGGTTTAGGAAAGAGCAAGTGGGATCGTCTAGCCCCTCCGGGACCGACGAACACTTGCAAAGGGGAGTTGCATTCCCCCTTGACCCCCTGTGGCGGGCCACAGAAAAATGAGGATTTTTATGATGGACCCTATTGCCCCTGAGACCCCGCAGAGCGTTGACCCTGCGGCCCCTGGGCCCGCACCGGGCCAACCGCCAAACAGGACGCATGTTTTCAAGATGCGCTTGACCCCAGACGACGCCGCCCGATTGAAAACATGGGCGCATCGAAACGAGCTATCGCAAGCTGACTACGTTCGTTTCATGACGTTCGGCAGGACCACATTTGCGCCGCCGAACAGCTCGAAGTTGGAAGCCATCGCCCGCCAGCTTGTCGGCATCGCTACGAACATTAACCAATGTCAACACTCGATCAATGAGGCTCAGCAATCCGGCACTCTGACTGCCACCCAATTCGAGGCGATGGGCCGCGTTCTGGATCAGGGCCGCAGAGCCTTTGCCAAACCATTGGCCGAGCTGCGCGCCGAGCTGAAGAAGCTGAAGCCCGCCGCCACTGACACATCCGACGAGTTGGACGCCGGATGATAATCAAGACGGGTGGCATAAGCGCAGGCGATGGCCCCCGCATCTGCAACTATGTGGTTGCAGAGGGCGACAACGAGCGCGTCGACGTCCTGACATCCAGCAATGATCAGCTCTTAGTCGCCGACGATTTTGCACAGCTCAGAGGCCGCAAAAACGGCCTGTTGCACATCATCATCAGTCCTGACGAAGCGCTGACACCCGACGAGCTGGCCGCGACCGTCGCCGCGATCCGCGAGGAGTTCGGATTCGATAGAGATGATCCTGAAACGCTGGCGATGCACGAAAGCAAGCGCGCAGATGGATCGACCCAAAAGCATTATCACTTAGTGCGACCAGCTCAGAACAGTGTGACCGGCAAGACTTACAAGCTTTTCCGCGGCAAGGCGAAAGACGAAGCTGTTAGCCGCCTTTGCGAACTGCAATTCGGCCACCAGCTCACCAGCGGCGCGAACAATGCTTTTGCTGAAATGAGATTGCGAGAACAAGGCAAAGACGAGCTGGCCGACCGCCTGGCCGCTGAGCTGGGCGACGACGAGCGCCCCAGAGCTGCCTTTTCCAACGATCAGCACCAGCAGGCCAAGCGATCAGGTTTTGACCTGCCAGCCTTACGCCACCAGCTCACAACCATTGCCGCCCTGCCCCGTGACCAGCAGCCCGCCAAGCTGGCCGAGCTGATCGAGCGCGAATGGCTAGAGCTGGCCGACGCCATTCCCGAAGGACGCGGTCGAAGCCGGATTATGATCGAAACCCCGGAAGGCATCCGCGATCACAACGCAAACAGAACTTTGAAAATCAAAGCCCAAGACGTAGCCAAATTCACTTCAAAAACACAGGAGATATTACATGAACTCAGAGCCAACAAAGCCCGCTCCCGACCCAACTTTGCGGGACCTGCTATCGCAGATCATCCAAGGGCAGGAGCAGATTCACCAGAGCAACCAGGCCATAATAGCTCGCATGAACGCTCTTCTGAAAATCTTTCAGGCAATCAGCAGGAGCTGAAAGAGAGTAAGGAACTGACACTGGCAGCGATAAGTTTGCGGCCACTGGCGGCACAGTTTGCAGATAACCGCTCAGACGATGTAACTTCGACTGGCATTGAACCGATCCCAGACCCCGGCGATCCGAACTTGCTTCGCAAGCTGGCCGCAATACTTCGAAAACAAATAGAGAAGGCAAATGCCGCGCTCAAACGGGCCACCCATAGATCTGACGGCATGACGTTAGTCTAGAAAATCCTTGCAGGAAAATCGGGTTGAGTGGCAGGTTGCTGTCACAACTTTAAGATTTTCAAGCGAGTCACGAATGATTGAAGCTATCCATTTAGCAAACCAAGGCGCGTACGATGCAACGGGCACCAAGCTCGAAGGATTGAAGAAGCTCAATTTTATCTTCGGCTCGAATGGATCAGGCAAGACAACGATTTCCCGTGTTATCGAAGGCTCGGGAACTTTCCCCGACTGCCAAATAACCTGGGCGGGCGGCAGTCCGCTGGAAACCCGCGTCTACAATAAGGATTTTGTCGAAAAGCACTTCGATGCAGAAAGTAGCATCAAGGGTATCTACACATTCGGAGAGAACGTCGAGATCGCCGAGAAGATCAAGACTCTCAAGGGCGAGGCTGATGTAATCAAAACAAAGCTTGGTGGGCTCCGAAAGAATCTCTTCGGCGAAGATGGAGCAAGCGGAAAGAAGAAAGAACGTGAAGCGCTCACCGCGCAGATCGTGGAGGATGTATGGAGCGCCAAAAAGAAGTTTGATAAACTGGAAGCAGCCTTCACAGGACTGAACAACAACAAGAAAAGCTTCTGCGACCGCTATCTCAAAGAAGCGTCGAGCAACATCGCTACAGTGAGGGATATTTCAGAACTACGTGAAGACGCGGCAACGGTCTTTTCGGGGTCGTTAACCAAGGCAACAGTCTTGCCCAATCAGGATAGCTCGACGATATCGATACTAGAAGGCTCAGCGATCCTGAAGAAGAAGATCATCGGAAAAGAAGACGTGGACATCGCGGCGCTAATCGAAAAGCTCGGCAACAGCGATTGGGTGCAGCAGGGACGGCAATACTTTGATCAACTAGAGGACCAGTGCCCATTCTGCCAACAAAAGACGGATGCAGCCTTCAAGCAGAGCCTGGAAGCGTATTTTGACGAGAGTTACATCTCCGACCTCGTATCAATCGACAAACTGCTCGCCGGCTATGCTGATGCAACAAAAGACTTACTGAACGCATACAGAGCCACCGATATTGTTGAGTCGCCCTACCTTGACCGCGAGACCTACGAAAAGGACGTTGCAGCCCTTGGCCTCGCTCTGGATAGCAATATTGAGCACATCACGGCTAAGCGAAAAGAACCAAGTGCCGTCGCCACGCTTACTAGCACAGCCCCGTTAATCTCAGCGGTGGATGCCCTTATCAACGCGGCCAACAAGAAGATAATAGCAAACAACGATACAATCGATAATCTCGCTGCGCGAAAGAAAGAACTGACGTCACAGGTTTGGAAAAGGCTGCTCGAAGACACAAAGGCAATCTACGATAAGTTCAAGGCGGAAACTGGTGGGCTCGACAAAGCGATCACCTCGCTGGAGAGCCAGATAAACACTGAGACAAAAAACCTTGAAGCCAAGCAAGAAGAGATAGAGGAGAATGAGCGGAAGATCACCAGCATCAAGCCAACGATTGACGCAATCAACAAACTCCTGAAATCGTTTGGCTTCACCAACTTCCATCTTGCCGAAAGCTCGGATAGCGGCTTCTATGAAGTCAAGCGGGCGGACGGTAGCGATGCAAAGCGAACATTAAGTGAAGGCGAGAAATCCTTTATCACCTTTCTGTATTTCTATTATCTGGCTGGCGGATCGTTTAGGTCGAGCGGCGGCACAAATGACAAGGTCGTTGTGTTCGATGATCCAGTTTCGAGCCTCGATGCAGACATCCTTTTCATTGTCTGCAATCTGATAAAGAGCATCGTCGCCGAAATGCGCACGGGCACAAGCTCGATCAAACAGGTGTTTGTGCTCACGCACAATATCTATTTCCACAAGGAAGTTACGTTCGACAAGAAACGTAGCGCCGCCAAAGCCAAAAGTGATGAGACATTCTGGGTTGTGCGCAAAGCATCGCAGCGTTCAGAACTCATGCCATTTGACGAGAACCCGATCAAGTCAAGCTACGAACTGCTCTGGCGAGAAGTTAGGCAGAAGCCACCTTCGGATACGGCCATACAGAACGTCATGCGCAGAATCCTTGAACACTACTTCAAATTTTATGGCGGCATAACACCTGAAGACATTATCGAAAGATTCAACGGCAAGGACAAAATGATCTGTAGCACCTTGCTCTCGTGGGTGAATGACGGATCGCACTTCGCTACTGATGACCTCTATATGGCTTGTGACCCCGGCCAGGTTGATCGCTATCTCAACGTGTTCCAAAGAATTTTCGAAGAGTCCGACCACGGCGGGCACTTCAGGATGATGATGGGTGATGATTATGTCGCGCTTCCCGTCGCAGCCAACGATGATGGGGCAAAGGCGTTAGTTGTCACAGAAGCGGTCGCACAGTAGGCACTTCCGCGCGAGCGTCCTCCGGATAAGGGTGAGCAAGGGACTCACCTGAGTGTTGTGCTTCCCGTTTCTTTCCGTATTTTCTCATTATGCGACCATTTTTCCGAGGCGAGGCATGCAGACCGACATAATGACGATCAAGGAAGTCTCGGCCTATCTGAAGATAACGGAAAAGACCGCCTATCGGCTCACAGCGGAGGGGAAGATCCCAGGCTTCAAGGTTGGGGGCGCGTGGCGATTTAGAAAGCAAGAGATTGATGCTTGGATTGTCGAACGAATGAAGGACGGCGGGGCGAACAACTAATGATTCTGGACAACAAGAAGAACGGCAAGGTCGGAGATGCCCTGCGCGAGCATTTGAACGCGGGCTCGCGACTTTCAGTGATCTCGGGCCTATTCTCGATCTACGGTTTTGAATCCCTAAGAAGTGAGTTGAAGGGGCTCGACGTGTTTCGCCTTATCCTGGCTCAAGAGCCGTCAAACGATATGGCTGACGGAAAGACCGCTGCGCTGGCGGGCGATGAATTCGAACTACGGTTTCGGAACCGCCTTGACCAGAACCGCATAGCCAAAGAGTGCGCCAAATGGCTCTCCGAGAAAGCGGACATCAAGGTTGCGAAGAACCCTCGCGCATTCGGGCAGAACCTCTTGCTTGCACAAAGCAAGGATGGCGATGCCATCGGCATTCAAGGAAGTTCGGGGTTTACCTCAACAGGTTTCGGTTACTCGGATTCCAATCGTTTCCACATGAACATGTGCGCGAAAGACGCGCCAAGCACTCAAGCAATGCTGGAGTGGTTCGAGGCGATCTGGAATGACCCTGATGCCGTCGAAGACGCCAAGTCCCTGCTTCTGGAGCGGCTGGAACGGCTCGTCACTGATCAGACGCCAGAGTTCATCTACTTCCTGACCCTCTACAATATCTTCAAGGACTTCCTCGAAGATATCGATGAAGAGAACATCATCAAGTCGAAGACTGGTTTCAAGGATACCATCGTTTGGAACAAGCTCTACAAGTTCCAGCGCGATGGTGTTCTTGGCGCAATCGACAAGCTCGAAAAATATAACGGCTGCATAATCGCGGACAGCGTCGGCCTTGGTAAGACGTTCGAAGCGCTGGCGGTCATCAAATATTACGAGTTGCGCAATGACCGCGTTCTTGTCCTGTGTCCGAAGAAGCTGCGGGACAACTGGACGGTCTACACAGTCAACGACACGCGCAACCTGCTCGCGGCAGATCGCTTCAGCTATGATGTTTTGAACCATACCGATCTGACCCGCCTGCAAGGCCGGTCAGGAGAGATCAATCTCGAAACGCTAAATTGGGGAAACTATGACCTTGTGGTGATCGATGAATCCCACAACTTCCGGAACTCCAGCTCGGCTAAGGAAGGCCTTACCCGCTATTCGCGACTGATGGATGAAATCATCCGCTCGGGCGTCAAGACGAAAGTGCTGATGCTCTCGGCAACGCCCGTGAACAACCGCATGAATGACCTGAAGAATCAGGTTGCCTTCATCACAGAAGGCATTGATAGCGCCTATAGTGAGCAAGGCATCGGCAGCATTGAGGAAACACTGCGAAAGGCGCAGACACGCTTCAACAACTGGCTGCGCCAGGAGGAGAATGAAAGAACGGTCGAAGCCCTGCTCGACGGCATGAACTTTGACTATTTCAAGCTGCTCGACCTGCTGACCATTGCTCGGTCGCGAAAGCATATCGAGAAGTACTACGATGTAACGGAAATCGGCTCGTTTCCTGAACGCCTCCAGCCGATCAACATAAAGGCTGACATCGATACTCAGGGGCAGTTCCCGCCGCTGCGTGAGATTAACCGCACTATCCGAAGGCTAAACCTAAGCGCCTACTCGCCGCTAAAATATGTGCGGGCAGACAAGCGGGAAGAGTACAGCCGCAAATACGATGTGAGGGTCAAAGGCGGTCAGTCGGTGTTCCGCCAGATCGACCGTGAGCAGAGCCTTATCCACCTGATGCGCGTGAACTTACTCAAGCGCATGGAAAGTTCGATAAACTCCTTCGGCCTGACATTGGAGAAACTGCTCGGCGAGGTCGAAAGCCTGCTCGACAAGCTGGAGCGCCACAGTTCCGAGGACATCGAAGAACTTGGAATCGAGGATGTAGAAACCGATGATCCAGATTTCGACGCCTACCTGATCGGGCGCAAGGTGAAGGTGCTCATCAAGGATATGGACGAACATCGCTGGCGTCAGGATTTGCAGGAAGACCGCGCCAAGCTCACCGAGTTGCTGGACGAAGCCCGTAAGATCGACGCGAGCCGTGATGCAAAACTCCACGGATTGCGCGACTTGATCGCCGAAAAGTGCAAGAACCCGATCAACGCAGGCAACCGCAAAATCATTGTTTTCACAGCCTTCAGCGATACGGCAAATTACATTTACGAAAACATCGCGGGATGGGCGAGGGATACGCTCGGCATCAACGCCGCGCAGATCACGGGGAGCGGCACGAACAAGACGAACATGCCAGGGCAAAGCAGTAACTTCGACAGTCTGCTTGCGTCCTTCTCGCCCGTCTCAAAGGAGCGGTCGAAGATTGATAAAGGAGCGACGGAAGAGATCGACTTACTTATCGCTACGGACTGTATCTCTGAAGGCCAGAACCTTCAGGACTGCGACTATCTCATCAACTATGACATCCACTGGAACCCCGTGCGGATTATCCAGCGCTTCGGTCGAATCGACCGTCTAGGCTCGAAGAACGAAGTCATTCAGCTCGCCAACTTCTGGCCGAATATGGAGCTGGATGAGTACATCAACCTGGAAGCGCGAGTGAGCGGTCGTATGGTGCTGCTCGACATCTCAGCCACGGGTGAAGAGAACGTCATCGAGCAGGATAGCGCAGGCCAGATGAAAGATTTGGAGTATCGGCGCAAGCAACTCGAACAACTCCAAAAGACTGTCGTTGACCTTGAAGATATGTCGGGCGGCGTATCGATTGCCGATCTGACGCTCAACGACTTCCGCATGGATTTGTCGGCCTTCATGAAAGAGAACCTGGACGTGCTGGAAAGCGCCCCAACAGGTCTCTTCGCAGCCGCGACACTTGACCATGCGCTCAGGCTGGAAGGCCTGCCTGCGGGCGTGATCTTTTGCCTGAAGAATGTGGGCAAGCCCGTCAGCAACGATGATGGCTACGCGCTTGCACCCTACTACCTCACCTATGTGAGCGATGACGGGCAGGTGAGCTTCACCTTCACGCAATCGAAGAAGGTGCTCGATGTCTTGAAGAAGCACGGCCTCGGCAAGCGCTTTGTGGATCCAGAGGCCGTCGCCCGCATGAACGCCACGACGAAGAACGGGCGCGACATGAGCCACTACCGCGCCTTGCTTAAGGCTGCCGTCGCAAGCGTGGTCGGCAAGGCTGAAGAAAAAGGCGTCGAAAGTTTGTTCTCGCGTGGCGGCACGAACCTCACCAAAGATAGCTTCCAGGGCATGGAGGACTTCGAGGTGGTCAGCTACATGGTAGTGAACACACCATGACGGAAATTCACACCATCGATCAGTTCCACGAAAATCTGGCTGTGCCAGAGACTTGCCACCTCGGCAAGCGCCTGTTCAAGAAGCAGTTTTATGAGCACGGACAGCTTGGAGCGACTGACAAGAAGGCCTTTGTCGAAGACATCGACAGCATCGAATGGAGCTACACGATCAAGCCTTCAACGATCAACATCCCGAAGCTTGAAGACAACGCTCACGAGTATCTTGAGGTCGCGATCTTGCAGGTGATGCTAACTGCCGCAGATCGCCACACTCGGATTGCCTCGGTGATTCAAAAGGCCATCCCCTACCCACTGTTGATCGTTTTCGTCTGCGGTTCGCGGCTGGCGATCTCTGCCGCCGACAAGCGGATCAACCGTGCCGATGCAAACAAGATCGTGACGGAGGCCAGCTATGACACGGGCTGGATAGACACGGCTGCGCCTGATGCGGCGCAGGCCGCCTTCCTGTCTGATTTCCGTGTTACAAATTTTAGCTACCGCAACCTGTACGATTTTTTTCAGGATGCCGTCGCGCGGGTGATTGCCCTGAACTGTGCCGCCCATACGGGATGCTACGAAATGCAAACTGAAGCGGACAAGACGCCCAAAGGCAAGACGGAGCGTCTAGAGGCGCTACGACAGATCGAAAAGTTTCATCAGGAGCGGAGCGAACTCCGCAATAAGCTGAAGAAAGAGAAAAACCTTGGCACTCAGGTAAGCCTGAACACCAAGATCAAACAACTGAGCGACCGCATCGAAGCGGCTCGCAACGAATTGTGAGGAAGCGAGCAATGGACGCATTAAAACAAGAGGACGGACAGAGTCGCAATGTCATCGAGGATAACATCGAAGCTCTGAAGACGATCTTTCCAGACGCCTTTGGCGAGGATGGCGTCAACTTCGAAACGTTGCGCCAACTTCTCGGTGATCAAGTAGAGGACGGAGAGGAGAAGTATGGTCTGTCTTGGTACGGTAAGAAAAAAGCCCGCCAGATCGCCCTGGCACCTTCGACAGGCACATTGCGTCCATGCCCCGAGGAAAGCGTGGATTGGGAGAGAACCCAAAATCTGTTCATCGAAGGCGACAATCTCGAAGTCTTGAAGCTCTTGCAAAAGAGTTACGCGGGCAAGGTAAAAATGATTTACATTGATCCGCCCTACAACACGGGAGGGGAGTTTATATATCCTGACCGTTTTCAAGAAAACCTAGACACCTATCTTAAATACACTGGGCAAAAGGGCATTGATGGTTTCAAGATTTCCTCAAATACAGAGAGTTCTGGGCGCTTTCACACAAATTGGCTGAGCATGATGTTGCCACGACTGAAGCTGGCTAAGAGCCTTCTCCAGCAGGACGGACTGATATTTGTTTCTATCGACGACAACGAATTTGCGAACCTAAGACTACTCATGAATGAGGTTTTCGGAGAGGAAAATTTCGTAGATTCGATAGTATGGAAGAAGAGATATGGCGGGGGAGCGAAGGAGAAATATCTTGTTACAATGCATGAGTACATTCTTGTGTACTGCAAAGACATCGAGTTCCTTCCCAACATATTTGTACCCCTCAGCGATGAGCAGATTGACAGGTATTACAAGAGCACCGACGACAACTACAAAAAACGAGGGCCATATAGAACACACCCCCTAGAAGCGATGAAAAGCTTTGATGTCCGTGCGAACTTGAAGTTTCCAATACCTGCACCGGACGGAACAGAAGTTTGGCCAAAGAGGCAGTGGCGTTGGGGACCTGAAAGAGCGAAGCAGGCTCTTGCAGACGGGGAAATCGAGTTCAATCAAAAGCCAGATGGCTCGTGGGTACTTTCGTCGAAGCAATACCTAAAAGACGAGAACGGCAACGTCAGGAAAACCAAGGCTTTCTCGGTAATTGACGACGTTTATTCTCAACATGGAACCAATGAAATTTTTCGACTTTTTGGAAACGCCAAAATTTTTGACTTTCCTAAGCCTATCGGTCTTATGAAGCAAATTTTGGATATTGGGACAGATCGTGAAACAGGTGATATCGTACTAGATTTCTTTGCTGGTTCTGCTGCGATGGCACATGCAACAATGGAAGCGAACGATGAGGATGGTGGGAATCGTCGCTTCGTTATGGTGCAACTTCCAGAGCATATAGAAGAGAAGGCGGATGCCTTCAAAGCTGGTTACAAAACAATTGCTGATATTGGGATGGACCGTCTTCGGAAGGCTGCAATCAAAATCAAAGAGCAAAACGATGCATCCAATGCCGACCTGGGCTTTAAGGCTTTTAAACTGGATAGCAGCAATATTCAGGCGTGGAACCCAGATGCGTCTGACCTTGAGCGAACCCTACTCGATCATGCCGAGCATCTTGTCGAAGGCCGCAGCGAGCAAGATGTTCTGTACGAACTTCTGCTTAAGCGCGGAGTGGATCTGAGCGTCCCCATCGAGGTAAAGGATATTGAGGGCAAAGCGGTCTACAGCATCGGCTTTGGTGTACTCTTCGCATGTCTGGATACCGATATCGGCAAGGACGAAATCGAGTCCTTGGCGCAAGGCATCACCACTTGGCACAAGGAACTTGAGCCTGCGTCGGACACACAGGTTGTCTTCCGCGATAGCGCCTTTGCCGATGATATCGCCAAGACCAACATGACAGCCATTCTGGAACAGAACGGCATCGCTCATGTGCGCAGCCTGTAAGATCGGAGGGCGCACATGAAACTGCATTTTGAAGAAAATTTGGACTATCAGCACGCGGCGATTGGTTCGGTCGTGGACTTGTTCCAAGGCCAAGACATCAACCGCACGGAGTTTACTGTTACCTACCGTCCCGATGACACGGGGCAAGGTTCCTTTGGAATCACCGAGAGCGAACTTGGCATTGGCAACCGCTTGGAACTGCTGGATGACGAACTTCTTGAGAACCTGCGCACCATTCAACTTCGCAACGGTCTGCGCCCGTCAGAGTCTCTAACGAGCGGCGACTTCACGGTTGAGATGGAGACAGGCACGGGAAAAACTTATGTCTACTTGCGCACAATCTTCGAACTGAACAAGCGCTATGGCTTCACGAAATTTGTGATTGTCGTGCCGTCCGTCGCAATCAAAGAAGGCGTTTACAAAACACTCCAGATCACTCGTGACCACTTCGAGACCTTGTACCCCATCGCCAAAGGGTACGAGTACTTTCTGTATGACTCGACCAAGCTCGGCCAGGTGCGGAACTTCGCGACGAGCCCAAACATCCAGATCATGGTCGCCACAGTTGGGGCGATCAACAAGAAGGATGTGAACAACCTCTACAAGGACAGCGAGAAAACGGGCGGCGAAAAGCCCATTGACCTCGTTCGCGCCACTCACCCAATCATCATCGTGGATGAGCCGCAAAGTGTGGACGGCGGCTTAAAGGGCAAAGGCAAAGAAGCCCTGAATGACATGAACCCGCTCTGCACGTTGCGATATTCTGCAACCCATGTGGACAAGCACCACATGGTTTACCGACTGGACGCCGTGGATGCCTATGAGCGGGAACTGGTCAAACAGATTGAAGTTGCTTCGCTCGAAGTTGAAGGAGGACACAACAAGCCCTTCGTGAAGCTACTCTCGACCCACAACCGAGGCGGCTCGATCAGCGCGAAAATCGAAGCGGACTTCATACGCGGCGGCAACGTGCGGCGTGACATCCTGACGGTCGAAGACGGCGATGATCTGGAGCAAGAGACAGGTCGCGCGATCTACGAGAACTTCCGCATCGGCACAATCAACTGCGGCAAGGGCAACGAGTCGGTAGAGTTGAGCATGCCAGGCGGCGAAGTCACCCTTCACCCAGGCGAAGAAGTCGGCGGCGTGAATCCTGATGACCTCAAGCGACTAATGATACGCCGCACCATCAAAGAGCATCTGGACAAGGAGATGCGTTTCGCCGCACAAAAGCGCGATGTGAAGGTGCTAAGCTTGTTCTTCATCGACAGCGTGGAATTCTACCGCCAGTACGATGAGGACGGGAACATCGTGAAGGGCAAGTACGCTCTGATATTCGAGGAGGAGTACTGCAAACTCGCCAAGAGCGAAACGTACCAGACTCTCTTCGAGAAGGTCGATCTCGATATCGAGGCGGATGAAGTCCACAACGGCTACTTTTCCATCGACAAGAAGGGCGGCTGGACGGAAACGGCTGAGAACAACCAGACGAACCGCGACAACGCCGAACGCGCTTATAACCTGATTATGAAGGATAAGGAGAAGCTGCTGAGCTTTGACTCGAAGCTCAAGTTTATCTTCTCCCACTCCGCTTTGAAGGAAGGTTGGGACAACCCGAACGTTTTTCAGATTTGCGCCCTGCGCGACATGGGTTCGGAGCGCGAACGGCGGCAAACGCTCGGCCGAGGGTTGCGTCTCTGCGTTAACCAGGAAGGCAACCGCCTGCGCGGCTTCGATGTGAACACTCTGACCGTCATCGCAACGGAAAGCTATGAGCAGTTCGCAGAAAACCTTCAGAAGGAGATCGAAGCTGACACGGGCATCCGCTTTGGCGTGGTGGAAAAACACCAGTTCGCCAACATCGCCGTGACTTCCGATGATGGAACGACTGCGCCGCTCGGCGTGGAAAAGTCGGAGGCGGTATGGGACTTCCTGGAGGGCGAAGGATACTTGGATAGTCGTGGCAAGGTGCTGGACACCCTGCGAACGGCATTAAAGGAAGACGCGCTAGCGCTTCCCGATGAATTCGGAGAACAAGAGGCGGATATCAAGGACATTCTGCGTAAACTCGCGGGCAAGCTGGAAATCAAGAACGCCGATGAGCGCGTGACCATCCGTACCCGCGAGGCGGTTTTGGAGAGTGACGAATTCAAGCAGCTTTGGGATCGGATAAAGCACAAGACCACGTACCGCGTGGACTTTGACAATCCAAAACTTATCGAGGATTGCGCGACGGCAATTCGGGACGCTCCACCCATCACGAAGACACGGGCTCGCTTCCGAAAGGCGGACATTGCCATCGGAAAAGGTGGGGTGCAGGCAAACGAAGGCGACACATCGATATTTACGACGATCAATGAGAGCGATATCGAGCTGCCCGATCTGCTTACGGACCTTCAGGACAAGACGCATCTCACGCGCAAAAGTTTGGTCGAAATCCTGACGAATAGTCGGCGTTTGCACGACTTCAAAAAGAACCCGCAGGAGTTCATCGACATAGCCGAGGAAGCAATCAACCGCTCGAAGCGCCTCGCGCTAGTGGACGGCATTCGTTATCAGCGTATCGGCGCTGACCATTTCTATGCTCAAAAGCTGTTCAAACAAGAGGAGCTGACAGGCTATCTTAAGAACACGCTGGAGACGCAGAAATCGGTCTATCAGCATGTCGTCTATGACTCGGCGGGCGTCGAAAAGAGGTTTGCGGAAGACCTTGAAGCCAACGAAGCAGTAAAGGTTTATGCGAAGCTCCCGCCCTGGTTCAAAATCCCTACGCCGCTCGGAACTTATAACCCAGACTGGGCTGTGTTAGTTGAAGATGATGGGCAAGAAAAGCTGTTCTTTGTTGTAGAAACAAAGGGCAGTGGATGGTGGGATGATCTTCGCCACAAAGAAGGGGCGAAGATCAAGTGCGGCGAAAGGCATTTTGCCGTGCTGGCCGAAGGCGACGCCCCTGCTCAATACATCAAATCAACTTCGGTTGAAGACATGCTCAAGCACGTTTAAGCGCCGACAACAGCGAATTTCAAGGGGCTGCGCTAAGCCCCTGATCCACCCTCAACATCGTAGATATGCGCGGTGTCACCACACCAAGGGCGCACCCGTTATCTCGCGGCTTAGCTTATGAAACTGGTCAGAAGCACTTATTGACTCGGCAGACTTCGATGATGCTTCGCAAACTGTTACGAATGAGAACCCAAGACTAACCATGTAATCGTTAGGGTGGATGAAAAGGTGGATTTAATCGCAAACGTATTGTATATGCGATTGTTTTTTAATGGTAATTTTTATTTTGTTGGTGCGGTCGAGAAGACTCGAACTTCCACGGGTGTTACCCCACAGCGACCTCAACGCTGCGCGTCTACCAATTCCGCCACGACCGCACTGCCTAGGCTTGGTAGAGGGGCGTATAGACGGTCGTGTAAAGGATGTGAAGGGGCAAAAACGCCGTGGTTTGAATTCGTGCGAAATGACAATATCTGATAGGTCGGATCACGTATCCCAGGCATAGGCAGGAGCACTCAATGACGTCGTCAGAATCTCAACCCGTTGTACAAATCGACATTGTCTCGGATGTCGTTTGCCCTTGGTGCATCGTGGGATTTCGACAGCTGGATCAGGCACTCAGGAACTTACAGGTATTGGCCCACCTCAGATGGCATCCGTTCGAGCTTAACCCGAACATGGGACCTGACGGCCAGAACCTGCGTGAACACATAACCGAGAAATACGGCAGTTCCGCCGAACAAAGTCAGCAGGTGCGCAACCAACTGACCGCCTTGGGTGCTGATCTGGGTTTCACGTTCAATTTCGACGATAATAGCCGAATCGTGAATACGTTCGAGGCGCACCAACTACTCGACTGGGCCGAAGATCAGGGTCGGCAGCATCCGCTGAAGATGGCACTGTTCGAAGCGTATTTCACGGAGCAGAAAGACGTGTCGGACAGGGAGGTTCTGGTTGAAGCGGCAAAAACGGCAGGTCTTGATCCGGCCAAGGCGCGTGCGGCCCTGGACTCTGGCGCGCACGCAGCCCCGGTCCGCGAAAAGCAACATTTCTGGACTAGCCGGGGTATTTCGGGCGTCCCGTCGATGGTGTTTGGCGGAAAATATTTGCTGACGGGTGCGCAGGGTACAGACACCTATATGCAGGCTTTGCAGCAGTGTCTGAATGAGGCTGCATAGCCTCTTTCGCTTGTTGTTGCGGACAGGTATGCACCGGGCATGGAATGGAAGATCACAGACGGGCTGACCGACTATGCAGCCGCAGTATCCTTTATGGAGGAGCGCGCGGCGGCTATTGCTGCGGGTCAGGCCGATGAATGTATCTGGCTGCTGGAACATCCGCCACTTTACACCGCGGGCACGTCGGCCCGCCGTGAGGACCTGACTGACCCGGATCGCTTTCCGGTCTACGAGAGCAAACGCGGCGGTCAGTACACCTATCACGGGCCGGGACAGCGGGTGGTGTACGTCATGCTGGATGTCGGCAAGCGTGGTCATGACGTTCGGAGATTTGTGAAACAGCTCGAATCCTGGGTGATCGCAGCTCTTGCTGAATTCAACGTGCGCGGCGAAATCCGGGATGGGCGCGTTGGTGTTTGGGTTCAGCGCAATGACAAGCCGCTAACCGTTTCTGGCGCCCCTGCCGAAGACAAGATTGCCGCCATCGGAATCCGGCTGCGGAAATGGGTGAGTTTTCACGGCATCTCGATCAATGTCGAACCCGAGCTGGATCACTTTTCGGGAATTGTGCCCTGCGGCATCTCTGAACATGGGGTGACATCATTGGTGGATTTGGGCCTGCCGGTTACCATGGCCGATGTGGACGTTGCGCTGCGCCGCACGTTTGATGAAGTTTTCGAAAGCACCCAAGTCTGAATTTTCTGACCGCCGCGAATCACTGTGAGACTTCGAGGGAAATAACAATCGGCTAGATTCTCCGGTTCTGTTTCTGATCAAGGCGAAAGATTTCCTGTGTATCGGGAATTTTCCCTTATTTTTCGGTAAACCTTCAAATCCGGCCAATACAAACGCAGCGGCCAGGGGTAATATGAACCTACCATTCTCAGAGTGAGTGGTGCGTTAAACCGGAAATCGCGGACTATCCGTGTGGACCGATAAGTGCTTGGTTACGAGTCTGCCGTTCCGACCCCATATCGGAACGGCAATTCCTTTTCCGGACCTGCTATTCTTCGAGATGCCCGAACCTGGACGAGCCGATACAGGCGCGGTCCGCACATTCCAATTCCAGCGTTGCATGTGAAATTTCAAAGCTGTCGTGCAGAGCGGACTTTACTGCCGTTCTGATCTCTTCGCCGTTGCTCCATGCATCTGGCGCAATCACGAGATGCGCCGTGAGGGCTGCCTGTCGTTCCTGCATACTCCAAAGATGCACGTGATGGACCTGGGCCACACCTTCGACATTCTCCATGGCGGTCGCGACCTCTTCGGGATCAAGGCCCCGTGGCGCACCAAGCATCAGCACCCGAACGGTGTCGCCGATTTCGGCCTTTACGTGCCAAAGAATGTAAAGCGAGATCAGGATCGTTACTGCCGGATCAACCCAGGTCCATTCAAACAGGATCACAGCACTGCCCGCCACAATTACGGCAACCGACCCCAAAGCGTCAGCAACATTGTGGATGAACGCAGCCCGGATGTTCATGCTGTCTTTGGCCATCGTGTAGGTCAGCGCCGCGGTGATCAGATCGACGATCAGGGCAAGGGCTGCGATCCAGACTACAACCCAACCGTTGATCGGCTCGGGCTGCCAAAAGCGCATGATGCCTTCATACAGAAGGTAGACAGACAGTACGACGAGCGTCGTGTAGTTGACCAAAGCTGCCACAACCTCGGCCCGCCCGTAACCAAAGCTCATCCGGGCATCCGCGGGCCGCCTCGCGATCTTGCGGGCGAAAAAGGCGATAATCAGCGCGATTGCGTCCGAAAAGTTGTGCAGAGCATCGGCAATCAACGCGAGCGAGCCGGACAGAATGCCACCAACTACCTGCGCTAGGGTCAGGATCATGTTGACGGCTATCGCCCAGGCAACCCTTGCATCGCCGGATTGAGGGTCAATATGAGTATGCGCGTGTCCATGATCCGCGTGTGAATGGTCGTGCGCCATTGATTTGCGTCCCTTGTTCTGGTCCGACACTACATGTAATTCCTCTAGTCACTAGAGGTGCAAGAGGTTTTGAAAAATTGTTTTCAATCGGAGATCTGTCGCGACGAACCGGAGTCAAAGTGCCTACGATCCGGTTTTACGAAGAAAGGGGGTTGTTGCCCCACCCGGAACGCACTGCAGGTAACCAGCGCCGCTATGATCAGGTGGCGCTGGACCGTTTGAAATTCATCCGCCATTCCCGTGATCTGGGATTGCCATTGGCAGATATCGAGGCGCTGCTTTCTCTTGAAGGCGCGCGCGGGAAAGACCTTGATCGCGCTCATGAAATTGCAGAACGGCAACTGGCGGATCTGCGCAACCGCATAACCCAACTACGCCGTCTTGAGACGGAACTGGCCCGCATCGCAACTGCCTGTGATGGGCGGCACGATCATGTGTGCGCCGTCCTTCACGCGTTTGGCGACCACGATACCTGCTCGGGGTCGCACTGATTGTCTGCCTGAATCAGTTCAGCGCAGCGCGGATTTTTCCCGCATGTTCCGCGATCAGGTCGAAATCCCCCATGGTGCCGGGTGGGCGGATTGAAACGCCCTCATAGCGCGGTAAAACGTGGAAGTGCAGGTGAAACACCTCCTGCCCCCCTGCGGCCTCGTTGAATTGCTGAACGGTGACCCCGTCCGCGTCAAAGGCCTTTGTCACCGCTCGCCCCATCTTTTGGACGGTCGCCATAACCGATGCCAGTTGCTCGGGTGATGCATCAAGCACGTTGCGGCACGGCGTCTTTGGAATGACCAGAAGATGGCCATCCGACCGGGGCATGATATCCATGAAAGCCAATGTATCGTCATCTTCGTAGACGCGCGTTGATGGGATTTCGTCACGAAGAATTTTCGCAAAGATATTTTCGGAATCGTAGTCGGTCATAACGGATCTCCGGTCTGGACAGTTGCGCTTGTTTTTGCGGGCACCGGCGCTGACGGTCAAGCACAGAAAATGCCCGCTCCCCGGGACAAAATCCTTCAGCCTCGGAAATTCTGACCGTGCCAGACGCTGCGCTTGAAAACTGACATTCGCCCACCATATTGCGCCTGTCTGCGTCCTTGCGTCGGGTGGTGCCGTGTACCCCCCGCGACAATTATTCTTGATCCAGATCAAACTCGACCATTGAAGGTCATCCCCTCACCTTCTAAAACCAGCAGGAATCCCGCGCGCCGGAGAGGTCCGGCTGCGCGGTTTAGTTGCAACAGGAGGCACCTAAATGGCAGACGCAGCCATTCATGGTCACGAGCATGAAGACAATCGCGGTTTCTTTACCCGCTGGTTCATGTCGACCAACCACAAGGACATCGGGCTTCTTTACCTGATCTTCTCGGCGATCGCCGGTCTGATCTCGGTTCTGATGACCGTCTACATGCGGCTTGAACTGATGCACCCCGGTGTTCAGTACATGTGCCTGGAAGGGTTCATGGCCGATCCTTGTACACCAAACGGACACCTGTGGAACGTTATGATCACCTATCACGGTGTTCTGATGATGTTCTTCGTGGTCATCCCGGCCCTCTTCGGCGGATTTGGCAACTATTTCATGCCGTTGCAGATTGGTGCGCCGGATATGGCGTTCCCGCGGATGAACAACCTTTCCTTCTGGCTGTACGTCGCTGGTACGTCGCTGGGCGTGGCATCGCTGCTGAGCCCCGGTGGTAACGACCAGCTCGGTTCGGGCGTGGGCTGGGTTCTGTACCCGCCGCTGTCGACGACCGAAGGCGGCATGTCTATGGACCTTGCGATCTTTGCCGTGCACGTATCGGGCGCCTCCTCGATCCTCGGCGCGATCAACATGATCACCACCTTCCTGAACATGCGTGCCCCGGGCATGACCCTGTTCAAGGTACCGTTGTTCAGCTGGTCGATCTTCGTCACCTCATGGCTGATTCTGCTGTCGCTGCCGGTTCTGGCGGGCGCGATCACCATGCTGCTGATGGACCGCAACTTTGGTTTCACCTTCTTTGATCCGGCCGGTGGCGGTGACCCGATCCTGTATCAGCACATCCTGTGGTTCTTTGGCCACCCGGAAGTGTACATCGTGATCCTGCCCGGTTTCGGCATCATCAGCCACGTGATCGCGACCTTCTCGCGCAAACCTATCTTCGGCTACCTGCCGATGGTCTGGGCGATCATCGCGATCGGTGTTCTGGGCTTTGTCGTGTGGGCGCACCACATGTACACCGTCGGCATGTCGCTGCGTCAGCAGGCGTATTTCATGCTGGCCACGATGGTCATCGCGGTTCCGACCGGCGTTAAGGTTTTCTCGTGGATCGCGACCATGTGGGGCGGTTCCATCGAGTTCAAGACGCCCATGCTGTTCGCCTTCGGCTTCCTGTTCCTGTTCACCGTTGGCGGTGTGACCGGTGTGGTTCTGTCCCAGGCTGGCGTGGACCGTGCCTATCACGACACCTACTACGTGGTTGCGCACTTCCACTATGTGATGTCGCTTGGCGCCGTCTTTGCCATCTTTGCCGGGGTGTACTTCTACTTCGGCAAGATGACCGGACGCATGTATTCCGAGTTCTGGGGCAAGGTTCACTTTTGGCTGTTCTTCATCGGCGCCAACCTGACCTTCTTCCCGCAGCACTTCCTGGGCCGTCAGGGCATGCCGCGCCGCTACATCGACTACCCCGAGGCGTTTGCCCAGTGGAACTATGTATCGTCGATTGGTGCCTTCGTGTCCTTCGCCTCGTTCCTGCTGTTCTTCGGCATCGTGTTCTACGCCCTGTTCCGTGGCGCACGTGTGACCCAGAACAACTACTGGAACGAATATGCGGATACGCTGGAGTGGACCCTGCCTTCGCCGCCGCCCGAACATACGTTCGAGCAGCTGCCCAAGCAGGAAGACTGGGACAAGGGCCACGCGCACTGATCCCGGCACCAGCAAACTAAAAGAAAACCCCGCCGTATCCCGGCGGGGTTTTTCATTGCGTTGCGGTGCTTACGCCTGCTCAAAGTGGCCAAGTATCGCCAGAATCCCAAAAATCCGCTATTCTTGACGGGGCCGCGAACAGGTTATCCGGAGATTTCAGATGCCCGAGATTGATTTTTGGTATTCCATTGGCAGTACATATTCCTTCCTGACGGTGATGCGTCTGAATAACTGGTGCACCGAACATGATGCCAAAGTCCGGTGGCGCCCGTTCAACGTGCGGACCGTGATGCTGGATCAGCAGAACATTCCCTTTGCCGGCAAACCGGCAAAAACGGAATATATGTGGCGCGACATCGAACGGCGCGCCGCCAAGTATGGCGTACATGCAAGCCTTCCGGCCCCCTACCCGATTTCCGATCTGGCGCTTGCAAATCAGGTGGCCCTTTTGGGAATGAAGGATGGTTGGGGTGAACGTTTCACGCAGGCTCTTTACCGCATATGGTTCGAAGAAGGCATCGAAGCCGGCAGCGAAGCGGCACTGACCGAAGCCCTTCACCGCTCCGAGCAGGATCCATTGCCTGTGCTTGCCCGTGCACGCGAGCCCGAAACCATGGCGGCACTGGACGAGGAAACAAACACCGCTGTTTCACTGGGCGTATTCGGCGCCCCCAGCTTTGTTGTTCAGGGCGAGGTTTTCTGGGGCGACGACAGGCTTGACGACGCGCTGTCCTGGGCCCAGGTCGGGCACGTGGTCTGACGGGTCAAACCACAATCGACATCTGAAAACACCGCGCTATTCTTCGCCTATGCCCTATAGGTGGAATCAAACCTCGGATTCGGTACAGGAACTGCGCTTGTGGCCGCACAATTCACTGCCGCCACAAGGTGCCATGGTTACCGTTGTTCTGGTGTTTCTGTTCGGCTCGATCCCGCTGCTTGCGGTTCTGGGATCGGTCATCTTGTGGGGGTTACTGCCGTTTCTGCTGCTGAGTGTGCTGGGCCTGTGGCTGGCGTTCAAATCCAACTATCGGGCGCGCAGCGTTTTCGAGGTCCTGACGTTATCCCACAACCAGGCCCGGCTGGTGCGTCATAACCCGCGCGGGCGGAAACAGGAATGGAACTGCAACCGCTATTGGGCACACCCCGAGATACACAAACACGGCGGGCCGGTTCCCAATTATGTCACGTTGGTCGGCGGCGGCCGTGAAGTGGAAATCGGTTCATTTCTGTCCGAGGACGAACGCGTCGAACTTTATGGCGAACTTGTCACCAAGCTGCGCAGTGAAACCGCACAGTAAGCTCGCTCAACTATGTGCTTTGCTGATCAGCAGTCGCCATTCGGCGCGGCACACAACTGGTCTTTGACCATGGGCCCGACCTTGCCGAAATCCATCTGACCGGTGAATCGCGACTTCAGCTCGCCCATGACCTTGCCCATGTCCCTGATCGAGCCCGCACCGGTTGCCGTAATCGCCGCGTGAATGGCCGCCGTTACCTCGTCATCGTCCATCTGCTTGGGCAGGAATTCCTCGATAACGGCAACTTCGCGCAGTTCACGCTCGGCCAGATCCAGACGCCCGCCCTCTTCATAGGCGCGCGCGCTTTCCTTGCGCTGTTTGGTCATTTTCCCAAGGATTTCAAGCACCTCGGCATCACCGCAACCTTTGGCCTCTTCACTGTCAGAGCCACGCGTTGCGATATCCCTGTCCTTGATCGCAGCATTGATCAATCGCAGGGTCGACAGCCTTTCAGCCGCCTTGTCTTTCATTGCCTGTTTAAGGGCGTTGTTCACCCTTGTTCGCATATCCATATGATCTGCCCATCCCCATGGAACCGGAAACCTGAACATATCGAAACAAAAAGCGCGACACAACAGCAGAGCATATATGCTAACCTATTGAAAAATAACAATAGCCCAAAAATTGATCAGACTTGACCCAGCGGCTCAACCCCCTTAGGAATGCGCCGATTTACCCAGCAGGAGAGTCGCGCCATGGCCCAGAATGCCACGTCCAAGCCCACCGCATGTCTGGCTTTGGCCGATGGAACACTGTTCTACGGACACGGCTTCGGCGCCACAGGTCAAACAGTTGCGGAATTGTGCTTTAACACCGCTATGACCGGCTATCAGGAGATCATGACCGACCCGTCCTATGCAGGGCAGATCGTGACCTTCACCTTCCCCCATATCGGAAACGTCGGCGTCAACCCCGAGGATGACGAGACCGGTGATCCGGTTGCCGAAGGCATGGTCGTCAAATGGGACCCGACCGAGCCGTCAAACTGGCGCTCGGCCGAGGAACTCAAGGACTGGCTGGCAAAACGGGGACGGATCGCAATCGGTGGCGTCGACACCCGCCGCCTGACCCGCGCAATCCGGCAACAAGGCGCGCCGCATGTCGCGCTGGCCCACGATCCCGAGGGCAACTTCGATATCGAAGCTCTGGTTGCGGCAGCACGTGGATTTGCAGGTCTTGAGGGCATGGATCTGGCCAAAGAAGTCACCTGCGCACAAAGCTATCGCTGGGATGAGATGCGTTGGGCCTGGCCGGATGGCTATGCACGTCAGGAAGCACCCGCGCACAAGGTGGTCGCGATCGACTATGGTGCCAAACGCAACATTCTGCGCTGCCTTGCGTCCGCCGGTTGTGATGTCACCGTCCTTCCGGCCACGGCAACGGCTGCCGAAGTGCTGGCCCACAACCCGGATGGCGTGTTCCTGTCAAACGGCCCCGGCGATCCGGCTGCAACCGGCGAATATGCCGTGCCGATGATCAAAGAGATTCTGGACACCACCGAATTGCCTGTTTTCGGCATCTGCCTTGGCCATCAGATGCTGGCGCTGGCGCTTGGTGGCCAGACCATCAAGATGAACCACGGCCACCATGGCGCAAACCACCCGGTCAAGGACCTGGAGACCGGCAAGGTCGAAATCACGTCGATGAACCACGGTTTCGCCGTTGACGCCCAGTCGCTGCCGGATGGTGTGACGGAGACGCACAAGTCGCTGTTCGACGGTTCGAACTGCGGTATCCGCATGACCGATCGCCCTGTCTATTCGGTTCAGTACCACCCCGAGGCTTCGCCCGGACCGCAGGACAGCTTTTATCTGTTCGAACGGTTCTCGGCCGCAATGGCCGAGAGAAAAGAACAGGCGTAACAACCTGCATAATCAGCCTTAACGGGCCATTAACCTTGTTCGAGCAACTCTGGCGCCAGTCCAATGCGCCGGAGTGGCTTGATGAGTGAACATAACCTCCAACGCCTTGCGCCCGCCCACCCGGTTGCCCGCATGCGGCCACCGGTGCCGCTGGGGCGGATTCTGACCACGCGCGGTGTTATTGACGATGCGCAGTTGCAGCAGGCCCTGCATATGCAATCCCGCCAGAACGCACCGCTGGGTGAAATCCTTGTGGGTGAAGGCTGGACGAACCGGGGCGAGGTGCTGGACGCGCTGGCCGAACAGAACGGGATGCAGATCGCAGACCTGAATGCCACGCCGCCAGACGCCGCGCTTTGTGCGATGCGGCCCGTTGAGTTCTGGCTGAAGAACAACGTAATTCCGTGGATGCGCATTGGACCGATTGTCCTGATCGCAACAGCCCGGCCAGACCGGTTCAATGAAATACGTGATGCGTTGCAAGCAGAGGGGCAAACGTTTGTTCCCGTTCTTGCCAGCATGGATCAGATCGACACTGCCATTGCCAAGCAATACTCCCGCCCGCTGGCGCTGGCGGCTGAAACCCGCGTTGAGCCTTCGCAAAGTTGCCGAACCTGGACACCTTCCTCACGGACGTCTTGGGCGACCCTCTTTCTTATGGCGGCCTGTGTTTTCGTACTGGCACCTCAGACCGGCTTCACAGTCCTGTTTGTAATTGCGCTTATCACGTTGATCTTATTCATGATGCTGCGGTTTGCAGGCTTGATCGCCTTTATTCAGGACCGGATTAGCCGCATGTCCGCCAAGACCGAACCCACCCCCGCCGATCACCGTTTGCCCTGCGTTTCGATATTGGTCCCGCTTTATCAGGAGCGCGCCGTGGCTGATGTGCTGATACGCCGGCTTCGGCGTCTGACCTACCCGCGTTCTCTGCTGGACGTAATTCTGGTCCTTGAAGAAAAAGACCATGTGACCCGGGATGCCCTTGCCCGGATCGATCTGCCTAGCTGGGTCCGGGCCATCGAAGTCCCCGGCCTAAACGGTTTGACTACAAAACCGCGGGCGATGAACTATGCGCTGGATTTCTGTCGTGGAGAGATACTGGGCGTTTGGGATGCCGAGGACGCCCCGGCCCCGGATCAGATCGAAAAGGTTGTTCGCCGGTTTGGGCAGACACCAAGGGATGTCGTCTGCCTGCAAGGTATTCTGGATTACTACAATCCCCGCACAAACTGGCGTTCGCGCTGCTTCACCATCGAATATTGTGGCTGGTTCCGCGTCATCCTGCCCGGAATAGCCAGAATGGGCCTTGTGATGCCGCTGGGCGGAACCACCTTCTTTTTCCGGCGCGAAGTACTGGAGGAACTTGGCGGTTGGGACGCCCATAACGTAACCGAAGACGCGGATCTTGGGGTCCGGCTATGCCGCGCCGGATACCGGTCAGAGATGATTGATGCCGTTACCTATGAAGAGGCCAATTTTCGTGCATGGCCCTGGGTCAAACAGCGTTCGCGATGGCTAAAGGGATTCATGGTCACATATCTGGTGCACATGCGCTCGCCCGCCGGGCTGCTGCGCGATTTGGGGGTGAAGCAATTTCTGGGGGTGCAGGCATTCTTCCTTGGCACATTGGGGCAGTTCCTACTGGCCCCTGTGCTCTGGGTGTTCTGGCTGATTTTCCTTGGCCTGCCGGAACCTGTTACCGGCTTATTTTCTTCCCACCTGATACTTGGGTGTACCGTCCTGTTTCTGGTGGCAGAGGCGCTCAATCTGTTGATCGGTGTGATCGGCGTGTCGTCGCGACAGCGGCGTTTCCTGATCCCATGGGTGCCGACTATGGTGCTGTACTATCCGCTGGGGGTTGTGGCCGCCTACAAAGCCCTATGGGAACTGGCAGCCAAACCTTTCTTTTGGGACAAGACAGAACACGGGCACGCCGCCGAAGAAAACGCCACGATCTGAGGCTCAGCGGCTTTCCCGACGGTCCGCGTCCTGCTTAAGGCGGGTCATGAACGCGATCGAGATGTGATCCGTCAGCGCCTTGTCAGCCGCATCCTCGTCCCGGGCGGCAATCGCCTCGACGATGGCCTTATGCTCACCCTGTGCGATTTCACCCCTGCCCTGCGCCGCAAGCGACGTTGTTGCCATCAGAGCCATTGTGCGGTGCACAAGGACAAGCTGCTGAACGAGATAGCGATTGTGTGACGCCAGATGAATCTGTTCGTGGAACCTGCGGTTGGCGCGGGATAGAGCGGTCGGGTCATTAACCAGTGCATCGTCCTCCTGCACCATATCCCGCAGGACCTGAATCTCCTCTTTGGTCGCATGCCGGGCGGCAAGACGCGCCGCTAGCCCTTCCAACTCGCGCCGGACAACGTACAACTCCGCCATCTGGTTGTGGTCAAGTGAGGCCACGATCAGTGACCTCCCATCCCGTTCCAGCAAAGACTGCGTTTCCAGACGTTGCAGTGCCTCGCGGATCGGCGTGCGCGACACGCCGAACCGCTCGGCAAGTTCAATTTCAACCAGACGATCGCCGGGTTTATAGACGCCTACGTCTATTGCTTCCAATATCAGGCTATAGGCGTCTTTGTTGGTCTGACTCATCTGTCGTTTTCTCCCTGTTCGGAACTGTCTATCCGCCACACCGACACGCGATCAAGCCCGGGCATTGAAAACCGCGCCATCGCGTCCTAAACCCATGGCATGGTCAAGCCTGCATTCGCCCACGTCACCCAATGGGTGTTCGATCTCGATAACACTCTGTATCCGCCACACATGCGCCTGTTCGATCAGATCGAGGTGTTGATGACCGACTATGTGGTACAGGCCCTTGGTGTTGAAAAGACCGAGGCCGACCGCCTGCGGTCTCATTACTGGCGGCAATACGGGACAACGCTGGCCGGGCTGATGGCCGAACACGATCTTGATCCCGTTCCCTATCTGCATGCGGTTCATCAGGTCGACATGAGCCACATGGAACCAGACAAGGCACTGGCCGATCACATCCGCGCGCTGCCCGGGAGGCGTATCGTCTATACCAACGGCAGCGCGCCCTATGCCGAAAGGGTACTTGCGGCGCGAGGGCTGAGCGGGTTGTTCGATGCGATCTATGGGGTGGAGCACGCCGACTATCGCCCGAAACCGGAGCGGGACGCGTTCGAGGCGATCTTTGCGCAAGACGGAATCGACGCGACAAAGGCCGCCATGTTCGAAGATGATCCACGCAACCTTGCCGCCCCCCACCAAATGGGAATGCGCACTGTGCATGTCGCGCCAGAGCCTCATGATGCCGATTTCATCCACCACCATACGGACGACCTGACGGGGTTTCTTTCCCGCCTTTGCTAAACCGCCAAACTGCGACGATCTGCACCTGATACAGTCACTTCCCGGCGCCTATATCCGCCGCAGCGACGAACAGAACGGAGAGTCCCATGAGCGCGATCGAAATGCCCCGCCGCCTGCCCATATGGCAGCGTCTGGTTTATTCCATCCCCCTGTTTGGCTGGATGGCTCGGGATGTGGCCGACGGGCAGCCCGAGGATTTGTGGTACACTGTCGCCGCGATCGTTGGCATGTGGGGCTGTTCGATCATGCTGTTCGGCCTGCCGGGGCTGTACCTGCCCGCGCTGGCGATGGTGCCCGTGATGTTTCTGATCCTTTTGCTCATCTCGCGCGGCTGACAAACGGGACAGGATGTCACTTGGTATCCGGCGCGGATCGACCATAGGGTTCGCCAGCAACGGAGATACGCACCATGACTGACAGCTGTGACATACTGATTTCCGGCGGCGGCATTGCCGGGCTGACCGCCGCGGCGGTTTTTGGTGCGGCGGGTTTTGACGTCGTCTGCGTCGACCCCAGCCCGCCGATCACCGAACGGGATGTCGACGGGTCTGATCTGCGGACCACCGCATTCCTGCAACCCTCGCGCGGTCTACTGGAACAGTGCGGCTTGTGGGCGCGGC
The DNA here is from genome assembly GCF_056537325.1 of Ruegeria sp. CF5. Taxonomy (NCBI): domain Bacteria; kingdom Pseudomonadati; phylum Pseudomonadota; class Alphaproteobacteria; order Rhodobacterales; family Roseobacteraceae; genus Ruegeria; species Ruegeria sp. CF5. The sequence goes on from NZ_JBQFRI010000002.1 coordinate 461,345, forward strand.
TGGCAGAATATGCCGCGCCGCTGCAGGTCATGCGCATCGTGGATGCGGGCGGAGATATTCCCGAGCCCCGGGTGATAAGGGATTTCAACGCTGCCGACATTTCCGACCAGCCGTTCGGATGGAATCTGCCCAACTGGCTGCTGCGGCGCGAGATGGTCGCGCGTCTGGCTGAACTGCCCAATGTGGATTTTCGCCCCGGCACAGGCGCAAGCAGCCTGTTCACGCGCACTGCTGAGGCGCGCGTAGGCCTGAGCGACGGCAGCCGCATCCGGTGCAAGTTGGTAATCGCCGCAGATGGCCGGAACTCGCCCATGCGCGAGGCCGCCGGAATTGACGTTCATACGACCCGCTATGGTCAAAAGGCGCTGGCCTTTGCCGTCACACATCCGATCGCACATGACAACGTCTCGACCGAAATCCATCGTTCGGGCGGGCCGTTCACACTAGTGCCCCTGCCCGACTGGCAAGGTCAACCATCCTCGGCGATTGTCTGGATGGAACGCGGTCCTCGGGCAGTGGAATTGCTAAACCTGGAGCCCGAAGAGTTCGAGGCCGCCATGACAGAACGGTCCTGTGGCCTGTTCGGTCCGCTCAGGCTTGCTTCGCGCCGCACCATCTGGCCGATCATCAGTCAGTCCGCAGAGCGGCTGTCGGGCGAGCGTGTGGCGCTGATGGCCGAAGCTGCACATGTCGTGCCGCCCATCGGCGCGCAGGGGTTGAACATGTCACTGGGCGACTTGCGCTGCCTGCTGGAACTGGCACAGGCGCGGCCCGACGGGCTTGGCGATGCGCAGATGCTGGATGCCTACCACAAGGCACGCCATACCGAGGTCGAATTGCGGGTCAAAGGAATCGACCTGCTGAACCGTGCCTCGATGGTTGAAACCCGCGCCCTGCGGGACGCCCGCGCCATGGGCCTGAACGCGCTTTATTCGCTGGCGCCGGTACGAAAGACACTGATGCAGATGGGCCTCGGCGTGCGCTGAGGCCCAATCGAACTTACAGCACCTGATCCAGTGCTCGTCTCAGCCGGGAAATGGTGCCATCCACATCATAGAGCTTGTCCAGACCGAACAGGCCCAGCCGGAAGGTGCTAAAGCCTGCGGGCTCATCACACTGCAAGGGAACGCCTGCTGCGATCTGTATGCCCAGTGCGGCGAATTTCTTGCCATTCTGGATATCGGGGTCGGAGGTATAACTTACGACAACGCCCGGCGCTCCGAACCCTTCGGCAGCCACCGAAACGACACCCTTGTCCTTCAGCATCGCGCGAACGCCGTTGCCCAGCGCCCACTGCGCCTCGCGCAGCTTTTCAAAGCCGTAGTCCTTGGTTTCCAACATCGTATCGCGAAACGCGCGCAGGGCATCCGTCGGCATCGTCGCGTGATAGGCATGACCGCCGTTCTCATACGCCTGCATGATCTGGCGCCATTTCTTCAGATCGATGGCAAAACTGTCCGAAGTCGTTTCTTCCAGCCGCGTCCCGGCCCGCTCGGACAACATGACCAGCCCGGCACAGGGTGATGCGCTCCACCCCTTTTGCGGGGCCGAGATCAGGACGTCGACGCCTGTCTCCTTCATATCCACCCAGACGCAGCCCGAGGCGATGCAATCCAGCACCATCAACGCGCCGACCTCATGCGCGGCAGAGGCCATGGCGGTGATGTAGTCGTCTGGCAGGATCACACCGGCAGCGGTTTCAACATGCGGCGCAAACACGATGCCGGGTCGCTGTTCCCGAATGGTCGCCACGACCTCTTCAATCGGTGCAGGGGCAAATGGCGATGGATTTGAGTTGCCTGTTTGCCTGGCTTTCATCACGGTACTTGATGCCGTCAGGCCGCCGGTCTCAAAAATCTGGCTCCACCGATAGGAAAACCAGCCATTCCGAACCACCAGCACATCGGCACCGCGTGCAAACTGGCGGGCAACTGCTTCCATCCCGTATGTCCCGCCACCCGGGATCACCGCGACCCCGTCGGCATTGTAGACCTCGCCCAGCAAGGACGAGATATCCCGCATCACCTGCTGAAAGGCCGCGGACATATGATTGAGCGAGCGATCGGTGAAGACGACCGAGAATTCCTCGAGGCCGTCAGGGTCAACGGTTTCAAGCAGTGCAGGCATGTTTTGTCCTTTCTGACTGGTCCCGGAATTTCTGAACGTGACAACCGGGTTGGTAAAGCGCAAAATTCAATTCAAGTGACGCAAGGTCAAGTGCCTCTAGACCAGTCAACTCACCAAAAATGAGTAGTCAAGGCATTGAGAAATGGCGCCAAACAGCATTACGGCACCTTTACACTCCTGCGTGTTTCTGAACAGATATGCACACTCGTAACAAGAACGACGGAGGTCGCGTGACGGTTCAAAAACGGATAAGTTTCCAGGTCATACGTGACGAGGTGAAACGGCGTATCGAAAGCCGTGTCTGGCCTCAGGGTTCACTGTTGCCGACGGAAACGCAACTGGCCGAAGAATTCAATTGCGCCAGAGCCACCGTAAACCGCGCGCTCCGCGAACTTGCAGATCAGGGTTTTGTCGAGCGTAAGCGAAAAAGCGGCACCAGGGTAAAGAAAGAACCCTCCAAACAAGCCAAGCTTGAGATTTCGCTGACCCGGCAGATGATCGAAGATCAGAACTCGGAATATCGGTATTGCCTGGTTGAACGTAACGTGATCCTCAGCCCTGCGTGGCTGGCGGCGCAACTTGGCGTGGCATCCGACACCCGCATCCTGCACGTCGTCTGCATGCATTACGCCGACAATCGCCCCTATCAACTGGAAGAACGCTGGATCAATATCGAGGTTCTACCCGACGTCGAGCAGGCAGATTTGAGCGAATCCGGCCCGCATGAGTGGCTGTTGAGCGCGGCGCCCTTCACTGATGCGGATGTGGCATTCTGCGCCATCTCGGCCGATGGAAGGCTGGCGGAGTTTTTGGGGACAACGACGGGCGCGCCGATGATCCAACTTGAGCGCACCACCCGGCTTACCGGACAGCCCGTGACGTTTGCCCGCATGACCCACCAACCCGGTTTTTGCGTCAGAACCAGTTACTGACACTGCGTCAGCCGATGGGGCCTGGAAGACGCTCCTCGCTGAGCAGAACATTTGCTTCGACATCACCGGCGCCGGGCAAAGTCATGATCCGTCGCCGCAAAACCCGCTCGAAATCGGAAAGGTCCCGGGCAACAACCCGCAGACGATAGTCATAGAGCCCCAGAACATGTTCGACGGTTTGCACCTCGGGGATGGCGCTGACGGCGCGCTCGAAATCCTCCAGACTGATCTGCCCTTTCCGCGCAAGTTTCACGCCCAAAAAGACGGTGACACCAAATCCCAGCGCCTCGGCATTCAAACGCAAACGGCGCCCTTTGATGACACCTGCATCCTCCAGACGCCGAATGCGCCGCCACGTCGCTGGCTGGGACAGTCCGAACTTGCGTCCCAGTGCGCCTGCGCTTTGCGTAGCGTCCTGCGCCAGCGCGCGCAAAAGCTGTCTGTCAACATCGTCCAGTTCGATCATACCGGTAGCACCTCATCACGTTTCACCCGTGCGATATGCATCAGCGCCTCGATATCCGCGATGTGCGGCAAGGGCAGGATTCGGTCGCGATACAGCTTTTGATAGTGGGACATATCACGTGCCAGAACTGACAAACGAACGTCCACCCGGCCCAGAAACGTCTGAATCTCGATCACCTCGGGCACCTGACGCGCCCCGGCAATGAATTCATCAAAGGCGCGCGGCTGCGTTTTGTCCAACGTCACCCGCAACGATACCTCAACGGCATAGCCTAGGGCTGTCCAGTCGATGACCGCCTCCTGACCTTCGATTATCCCTGCGGATTGCATCTTTTCGATCCGGCGCCAGCACACGCCCTGAGAGATCCTGCAACGTTCAGCCAGTTCAGCGGTCGACAGGCTGGGTTCGGCCTGAAAATGACGCAGGATACGCCGGTCAGTATCGTCCAGCATGATTTTTTCGACTTTTTCCAGTATTGCGAATTATTCTTTCGATCATTCCTGAATACTCGATCCCATCGCCCTCGCCAATACTGTTTCGGCCCTATAAAAGCACGGCAATCAAAACTGAAAGGACCGGCGAAATGCGCGTCTATTACGATCGCGATTGCGACATCAACCTGATCAAAGACAAAAAAGTGGCCATCCTGGGTTACGGCAGCCAGGGCCACGCCCACGCGCTGAACCTGCGCGACTCGGGCGCGAAGAACCTTGTCGTCGCTCTGCGCGAGGGTTCCGCATCGGCCAAGAAGGCCGAAGCCGAAGGTCTGGAAGTCATGGGTATCGCCGAAGCGGCGGCTTGGTGCGACGTCATCATGTTCACCATGCCCGACGAACTGCAGGCCGAGACCTACAAGAAATACGTTCACGACAACATCAAGCCGGGCGCTGCCATCGCATTCGCACACGGCCTAAACGTGCATTTCGGTCTGATCGAGCCGAAAGAAGGCGTCGACGTCATCATGATGGCCCCCAAGGGCCCCGGCCACACCGTACGCGGCGAATATGTCAAAGGCGGCGGCGTGCCCTGTCTGGTTGCCGTGGACAAGGACGCGACCGGCAAGGCGCTGGAAATCGGTCTGTCCTACTGCTCGGCCATTGGTGGCGGACGCTCGGGCATCATCGAGACCAACTTCCGCGAAGAATGCGAAACCGACCTGTTCGGCGAGCAAGCCGTTCTGTGCGGCGGTATCGTCGAACTGATCCGCTGCGGTTTCGAGACTCTGGTCGAGGCAGGCTATGCACCTGAAATGGCCTATTTCGAGTGCCTGCACGAAACCAAGCTGATCGTTGACCTGATCTATGAAGGCGGCATCGCGAACATGGATTACTCGATCTCGAACACTGCCGAGTACGGCCAGTACGTAACCGGCCCGCGCATCCTGCCCTATGAGCAGACCAAGAAGGCGATGAAAGAGACCCTGTCGGACATCCAGACCGGCAAGTTCGTACGTGACTTCATGCTTGAGAACGCTGTTGGTCAACCGACCATCAAAGCGGCCCGTCGTCACAATGACGAGCATCAGATCGAACAGGTTGGCAAGAAACTGCGCGACATGATGCCGTGGATTTCGGCTGGCAAGCTGGTTGATCAGGAAAAGAACTGATCAACAGATGCCGCAGCATCTGCAAAGGCGCCCAAATCGGGCGCCTTTTTTTATTCGCATCAATCAGTAGCGACCGATTTCGATCTTCTTTTTCTCAAGGGTCTTGCCGTCAGCAGACACCGCCTTGACGACTGCAAAATAGAGGTTGTTCCTGCCGCCCGAGCATGGTGGCAGATAACCTGCGGATTCATATTGACCCGTGCCGCGTGCAGCCGAAATCACCTTGGCCTTGCCCGGCAGACTGCCCTTCAGTCCGGGCACCGAATACAACTCGGCGGAACTTCCTTTGACAGGATATCCGATTACCCCGTGACCGCCGTTTTTTGAAAGCGGGCGATAGCTACGGTCGTTGTATTCGACATAGACCCAGGCCGTACCATTTGGCAGCCCGCTCACCTGCATCGGCGGAGTTGCCCCCTTGCCCCCGAACAATGTGCATTGCTGCCCTTTCGGTACGCGCTTGCCATCCCATCCGCCCTGCAACGCAACGGACATGTCTGCCATTGCAGTGCTGGCACCAAGCGTCAAAGCAGCGGTCACCAGGGTTCTTTTCACGAATTTCTGCACAAAAAAGTCTCCACAACATATTATAATTGCGCCATTTATCCTTTGTGTATTTTCGAATGACAAGGCATGTTTCCACACAAACACCACGTCCTTCCCGCTATGTAACCGCAAGTAGTTTTCGACCGGATCACGCATGACCGAAACCCCACAGATCACGCTAAAAAGCTGGGCCATGATCGCGGCCCTGGGCTTTGTTTGGGGCGGCACTTTTCTTGTCATTGAGCTTGCACTGGAAAACATGACACCATTCTGGCTGGCCGCCTATCGGATCGGGTTTGGTGCCCTGCTGAGCACGGTGCTGTGGCAGGCCATGGGCGGGCGGTTGCTGGCCGCTCCGCCGGATCGGGACTGCCTGATTTCTCTGATCATCATCGGGCTGCTGTCCTCGGCCGTGCCGTTTTCCCTGATTTCCTGGGGCCAGCAATATGTCACCTCGGGCTTTACCGGTGTTTCAATGGCCTCCATAGCCCTGATGATCGTTCCGATGGCGCATTTTTTTGTGCCAGGCGAAAGGATGAGTCTGCGCCGGGCGGTCGGATTCTGCATTGGCTTTGCGGGCGTGGCGCTGCTGATCGGATCTCAAGCGTTTGAAAGCTCTGGCTCGGCGCGCGAATTGCCGGGACGGCTGGCCTGCCTATCCGCCGCTGCCTGCTATGCAATCGGATCCATTCTGATGCGCCGACTTCCTCCGGTAGATCCGATCGGGCTGTCCACCGTCTTGCTGTTGATCGGAGCGGTTGCAATTGTGCCAATGGCATGGATTGCGGAAGGGCCGCCCACCCTGCCCGACAGACGTACATTTCTTTTGGTGGCGTTTCTCGGCATGGTGCCGACTGCGGCAGCGAACATTCTGCGCGTGACCGTCGTGCGCACCGCCGGACCGGTTTTCATGAGCCTGACAAACTATCAGGTTCCGGTCTGGGCGGTAATTTTGGGCGCGGTGTTTCTGGGCGAACCGCTGCCGCCGACGCTGTTGTGGGCGTTGCTGCTTATTCTGGCCGGGCTGGTTCTCAGTCAGTTCGGCGCTTTGCGCAGACTGTTCACACGGTCCTAGACGGACACCGCGCTGGAAACAGCCTCCACAACGAAATCCACCGTGCGCTCCAGCAAAGCCTCGTCTTCGCACTCTGCCATCACTCGAATCAGCGGCTCGGTGCCGGATTTGCGGATCAACAGCCGCCCCTTTCCGTTCAACGCCCCTTCGGCCTCGGCGATGGCGTTCTGAACCTTCGGCAGGTCCAGCGGCGCCAGCCCCTCGCCAAAACGCACGTTCTTCAACAGCTGTGGCACCGGTTCAAACTGGCGTGCCAGTTCCGAAGCCGATCGGCCTGACAGGACCATTTCAGCCAGAAAATGAAGTCCCGCCATCAAACCGTCGCCGGTGGTTGCATAATCGCTCATCACGATATGGCCCGATTGTTCACCGCCAAGGTTGAAACCACCTTCTCTCATCCGCTCAACGACATATCGGTCGCCGACTGCCGTACGCTCAAGGCGCAGGTTTTGCGATTGCAGATGCCGTTCAAGGCCGAGGTTCGACATGACCGTTGCAACCAGCGCATCGCCTTTCAACTGACCGGATGAAGCCCAGCGCGACGCCAGCAGGGCCATCAACTGATCACCATCAGCAACGTTGCCCTGTTCGTCGATCACCACGACCCGGTCCGCGTCTCCGTCAAGGCAGATACCTACATCCGCCCCATGGGCGACCACTGTTTCCGAGGCCACCTGCGGCTGGGTGGATCCGCAGCCGAGGTTGATGTTCTTGCCGTTGGGGGCAATTCCAACCGGTATGACGTCGGCGCCGAGTTCCCACAGGACCTCGGGCGCGGTTCGGTGCGCCGCGCCATTCGCGCAGTCGATCACCACTTTCAGCCCATCCAGCCGCAAATCGCGCGGCAGCGAAGATTTGACCCGTTCACCATAGCGGAACCGGGCATCATCAACCCGCCGGGCGCGACCGATGTTGTGAGCTTGTGCAGCATTCACACCTTCGTCGATCAGCTTTTCGATCTCGATCTCGGCCTGATCCGACAGCTTGAAACCATCGGGACCAAAGAACTTGATGCCGTTGTCGTCTGCAGGGTTATGACTGGCCGAGATCATGACCCCAAGATCCGCCCGCATCGACCGGGTCATCAGACCGACCGCCGGAGTTGGCACCGGACCCAGCAAAAGCACATTCATTCCGGTCGATGTCAGACCCGCCGTCAGCGCATTTTCGAACATATAGCCGGACAGACGGGTATCCTTGCCAATCACCACCCGGTGCACGCCCGAGGAATCCCTGCGAAAATACCTCCCGACCGCCGCGCCGATGCGCAAGGCCATTTCGGCGGTCATCGGATGGGTATTTGCGGTGCCCCGCACCCCGTCGGTTCCGAACAGCTTGCGCATCAGTTGTGTCTCCAATGGTCCTTTGACGAGACAGACCTACCGGACGGCGGCCCACAGGCGCAAGGCCTGAGCCGTCTCGGCAACGTCATGCACCCGAATGATCTGCACACCCTGCGCCAGCCCTGCCAACGCCACAGCAATCGAACCCGGCGCGCGGGCGTCCTTGCGCGTTTCGTTCCCAATGCGACCGATGAAACCCTTGCGTGACACACCCAATAGAAGAACACATCCCAACCCGTGGAAAAGGCTCAGATTTTTGAGTAGGGTCAGATTGTGTTCCTCGGTCTTTCCAAAACCGATACCCGGATCGACGACGATCTTCCGCCGGTCCATCCCCAAGCCTTCCAGATGCTTCACGCGGTTTTCAAGAAAGTCATACACATCCAGCAGAACATCATCGTATTGCGGATCATCCTGCATGGTCGCGGGGTCGCCCTGAATATGCATGGCACATACGGGCATCTGCGCTGTAGCGCAAAAAGGCGCAAGGTCCGGATCAAAGGTAAATCCGGTTACGTCATTGACCAGACCGGCACCTGCGGCACACGCGGCCTTGGCCACCCCTGCCTTGCGGGTGTCGATGGATATCAGCGCATCGGTTGCATCCCGAATGGCCCTGACCAACGGTTCGGTCCGCGAAATTTCTTCGTCTTCGGGCACAAAATTCGCACCGGGCCGTGTAGATTCCCCCCCGATATCCAGAATTGTTGCGCCATGAGAAACCATTTCTGCAGCCGCAGCCCGCGCAGAATCTACCGAGTTGTGCCTGCCGCCGTCCGAAAAGCTGTCCGGAGTGGCGTTAAGGATACCCATGATGTGCGGCTGGTTCATACCGAGCCCGGCGATCGGTGCACGCGGGCTGGTCAGGCGTTCAAGCGCTTCGGAGGAAATATCTGAAACCGCAACGACCTCTGATCCGGCATCGCGGCTTAACACCTCGACATGGGTAAACCACAAATCCTGCCCGGCCAGCGAAACAGCCTCAGCAGGACGCACACGCCCGTTTTGCACCAGCGGACGGTAGTATCGGGTCACAGTTGACTTTGCTCCACCGGAAGGGCCCGCAAGGGAACGCTGGGCTTGTCCGGCAGCTCACCGCCGATCACCAGCATTTCGCTGGCCTCGAACGTGGCCGCGAACCATGCCGCCAACGCCACCGCATCAGATGGCTTGGCCGAAGGTCCGTCCACCGCATCCAGCACGATTTTCGACGGGGCCCAGACGCAGATCTGTCCGTTCTTCATCGCCCAGTCCAGTTCGGTCCGGGTGGAAACGACCACGCAGCGATGATCCCGGGCTGCCAGAACCCATGCGTTCTGTTCGATGGCCAAAAGATCGATCCGCCGCTGCGTCATTGCGTGACCGGTCTGGGAAACCGGCACTTCGGCAGCGCCGACGCACAGGATCAGGGGCCGTTTCCGGCTTTCCAGCTGATCAATCCAGACAGAGAGGTTTTCGGATGCAATGGCCTCATTCGCCAGAAACACCAGACGCGGGTGCGGACGCTCTTCCTCGGTGACGTCGTGGTGGACCGCATCCTTGCCCCGCACGATCTCGACCCCCAGCGCGCCCGGGCCGCGGTCCAGTTTTTCGATGCGAACAAAGGCACGTACGGCCTGCGGTTCAAGCAGGATACGTTCGGCCACACGCTCGGCCAGAGTTTCCAGCAGGTTCAGACGCTCTGCCGCAAGCTCAAAGGCGATCGCTTCGGTCACACGGTCGTAAGACAGGATGCGATCGACGTCGTCATCAATCGGGTCTGTCAGCGGCTTTACTTCGACCACGATGTTAAAACAAATGCGCTGGGTGGTACCCCGCTCGGCCTGAAAGGCGCCGATCTCGACCTCGACTATGTGGTCACGCAACGAGATGCGGTCCAGCGGGCCAAGGGGCGCGGTCGCCTCGGACCGTTCCGAGGGGTGCGCAAAGGCAAGACGGATTTCAGAACTCATGGTTTTTCGGCCTTTTCGGGCTCTGCAGACAGGTCTGCACAAATTATACGTTGCGCGGGCCTATAGCACCCACGCAAACGCCATACCAGCGCTTGAATGCGGCGTCAGGTAACGCGGAACCAACTCATCATACCCGAAGCGGCATGACCCAGCATATGACAATGCAACAGCCAGTCGCCCGGATTATCCGCCACCAACACGATCTGCCGGGTCTCTCCTCGGTCCACCAGAACGGTATCGCGCCACGGCCCTAATGTGCCGTCCCCCGAAACCAAACGAAAGTGGTGGCCGTGCAAGTGCATGGCGTGGGGGAACATGGTTTCATTAACAAAATCGATCCGGTGCACGGTACCTCTGGCTGCCTCCAGAAATGGTGCTTCGGGGCGCTCGGCATGACCATTCAACGCCCAGAACCGTCCAAGATCGGCCAGTTCACGGCCTGACAAATCAACCTCGCCAATGCGGGCCTTTTCCAACCAACGCATAGCGCCGCCCTGCAGAACCATCCGGTGTTGCTGTGCGCTGTTAACATCAACGATGTCCGGCATATTGTTGGCAGGCAAAGGTTTTACTCCCGCTCGGGCGCTCCGAGAATGTTGACCGGAAACATCGAACCGGGTCAGACCGAAACTGCCGTCCCGCTCGATACTCACAAGATTGGCGGCGCTGCCGACCTCTGCCGTTACATCTACAATCAGGTCCGCGCGTTGAGCAGGCGCTAACGAAAACGCGCCGGTGATTGCCTGCGGTTTCGCCAAAGGCATCCCGTCCACGGCCGCAATCCATCCCTTCAGCCCTTGCACTCCAATTTCGAATATCCGCGCATTTGCCGCGTTGATTATCCGCAACCTCAGCCGTTCGTTGCGTTTAACCGGATAGGTCGGGTCAAAACGCCCGTTCACCGTGACGATATTGCCCAGCCGGCCCGCATGGCTCAGGTCATGCCCGTTGTCGAAATTACTTGCGATCTGAACGGTGTCGGGATCGATACGCCAGTCATCCAGCATAAGGGTCATATCCCGATCAATGTCGGGCGGGCTGAGCTCATCAATAATCAGCGGGCCATAAAGCCCACGCGCCACCTGCTCCATCGACCGGTTATGGGAGTGATACCAATATGTTCCGGCATCCTGTGCAACGAAATCGTAGTCAAAATGATCCCCCGGCTTCACGACGTCCTGTGTCAGGCCGGGTACGCCGTCCATGGCGTTTTTGATGCGAATTCCGTGCCAATGCACGGCGGTTGGCTGCGGCAGGCTGTTGATCAACTGGCGCTGAACACGTGCGCCCTGTGCCACACGGATCTCCGGCCCCGGCGCGCAGCCTTCATATCCCCAAATCCGCGTCGGACCATAACCGTCAGGCGCGATCTGTTGATCCGCCTCGCGCGCCTCCAGAGTCCGTAAGGACGCCCGCGCAGTCGCCGGAACCAACGAAATCGCAGTTACAATCTGAAGGAATTGTCTTCGGTTAAAACGCATTGCGGGCCTCCTGGCCCGCAATATAGGGTTCAGATTTTCTCGCGCCATAGAGGTTCCAGCGCGGGTGCGTCAATCAGTTGCTGCTCGCCGTGCGATAGTTGTGGCGGTAAAAGATATGCACACCGATCCGGGCCGTTTCCTTGTAGACGCGCGACCATGAAGGGCGAACCGCCTTCGTATGGTAGTGGGTTGCGCCATCGGTCAGACCAACGGACACCCCATCAATCGCGGCTCGCGCAACCTTGGAAACACGCTCATATGCCTGCTTTTCAGAGATGATTTCCTTATGCCCATCACAGGTATAAGTGAACTGACACTGGTACTTGCGGCCGGTTCCCTGCTTGATCACGCCGCAAAGCGAATTGGGAAAGCGGCTGCTTTCAACGCGGTTCAGTATGACTTCGGCAACCGCAAACTGACCCTTGACGCTCTCGCCGCGGGCTTCAAAGTACAGGGCCTCGGCCAGACACTTCCAGTTTTCGTCACCTGACGCTTTCGGACGCTCGTCCAGCCAGTTCTTGGTATAGCTTACCTGAACCGGTTCGACCTTGTCCTTGGATTTGAAAACAGACAGATATTCCCGGAACTTTTGCCCGGGCATATCGCTCGGGTCATTCCTGGATACAACTTCGATCGATTCTGATCTTGCGGACTCCCTCTCGGCGAAGGATACGTTCGGCAAAACAATTGCCATCGAAATGGCAGCAGCAACAACATAGCGTAGCATTCAGAAAACCTCGCACAGGCACTAACGCGCCATACCCTCCCCCGGCGGGCGCGACGAGGCTTCTACCCCAGACGATGCGAGACGTCCAGATCACAAAAAATTGCAAGAGGAAATTCGCCCGTAAGGTCAAAAACTTTAACCACAGGTCCATCCCAAACCCACTAATCCTTGGGGCCTTGCGCTGTGTCAACCCCCAAGTTTGGACGAAATCGCCAGTTGAGCGGAAGCCAGCCGAGCGACCGGAACCCGGAACGGTGAACACGACACATAGTCAAAGCCCAAGGCCCTGCAAATCGCGATTGATTCGGGGTTACCACCATGTTCACCACAAACCGAAAGCGTAACATCCGGCTGCGCCGCCCTTCCCCGCTCGGCCCCCAGTTTCAGCAATTCGCCGACGCCGTCGTGGTCCAAAACATGGAACGGATCCTCCACAAACACCCCCTGCCGGACATAGGCCGACATGAACCGCCCCGCATCATCGCGCGACAGACCATAGGTCATTTGTGTCAGGTCGTTGGTACCGAAACTCAAAAACGCTGTGTTGGGCGCGATTTCGTCGGCCCGCAGGCAAGCCCGTGGTGTTTCCACCATCACCCCTAGGCGATAGTCGAAATCCTGCCCCTGTTCGGACGCCACCGATGCGGCCACCGTATCAATGCGGGCTTTGACCAGCTCAACCTCGCGTTTGGCCGAAACCAATGGGATCATGACCTCGGGCACCACTGCTGCGCCGTTTTTGCTGGCCTCGACGGTCGCTTCAAAGATCGCGCGGGCCTGCATGTCGTAGATTTCCGGCAGGGTGACGCCTAGCCGAACCCCGCGCAGACCCAGCATGGGGTTGTATTCGCGCATGGCCTCGACCCGGCGCTCGACATCCGAAACCGGCAAATCAAGTGCTTCGGCCAGTTCTCTCTGCCCGGTGCGGGTTGTCGGCAGGAACTCGTGCAGTGGCGGATCAAACAAGCGGATGCAAACCGGCTGCCCTTCCATGATGCGGAACAGCTGCACGAAATCCTCGCGCTGCATCGGCAAAAGGCGTTCCAGCACCGCCGCCCGCCCGGATGAGGTTTGCGCAAAAATCATCTCGCGCATCACCGTCAGGCGGCCCGGATCAAAGAACATATGCTCGGTTCGGCACAGCCCAATGCCCTGCGCGTCAAAGTTCCGCGCCGTTTGCGCGTCGGCAGGCGTATCCGCATTAGCACGGATGCCGATGTCGCGTTCAGCATCGGCCCATCCCATCAGCGTCTGAAAACAATCGTCAAGCGCGGCTTCCAACATCTCGGGCTGACCGGCCAGAACCTGACCCGAACTGCCGTCGATGGTCAGAACATCTCCGGTTTTGAACACGCGCCCGTCCGGAGCGGTCAGCAATTTCTTCTTGGTCTGAAACCGCATCTCGGATGCGCCGACAATGCAGGGCAATCCCAGACCGCGCCCGATCACGGCGGCGTGGCTGGTCATCCCACCCTTTTCGGTCAAAACGGCGACGGCGGCATGCATGCCCCGCACATCCTCGGGCGAGGTTTCGCGCCGCACCAGAATGCAGGGCTCGCCCCGTGCCGCGCTGGCCTGTGCCTCGGCTGCGGTAAACACGATTTTCCCCGTTGCTGCGCCGGGGCTGGCGGCGATCCCGGTGGTCAGAACATCGCGTTCCGTTTCAGGGTGTACCTGACGGTGCAACAATTCGTTCAAAGAATGCGGGTCGACGCGCATCACCGCCTCTTGCGGTGTGATGATACCATCCTCGGCGAGCCGGACGGCGATGCGCATGGCGGCGCGGGCGCTGCGCTGTACCCGGACACCATCAAGGATATGGACGTGACCGCTTTCGATCACAAATTCCACCTGCATTTCCTCGCGCAGCTTCACACGCATTAACGCGGCATGGGATTTGAGGTCCGCAAAGGCGTCGGGCGCCACATCTTCAAGCGCGGTTCCGCGCGGGTCCTTTTCCAGATACAGCGCCGATACGCCCTCGCCCAGCGCGTCGCGCCCCTGGCTCTGGCTCAGATACCGCCCCGTGATCTGCGGCATTCCGGTGACCGGATCGACAAGCTGCAATACGCCCGAACCGCATTCGCCCTGCCCGACACCGGGGATCATCTCTTGCACGACCAGCCCAAGCCCGGCATCTGCCGGTGCGCCCTTGGCCTGCCGCAGCAGGCGAGCCGAGGTCCCCTCCCACGCGCGGGCCATCGACCGCAACACGGCGCTCAACTGTTCGCCACGATTCTGCGGAAAGGCTTCGTCCGTCTCATCCTCATAGGCGCGCAGCGATTGGCGCAGCCCTTCTCGTCCATCGGCCTCGATGTCGTCAAACACATCCGCATCCAGCCGCGCCACGTGGATGGCATAGCTTTGCACGAACCGCAGATACAGCGCCGCCGCCGCCTCGACTCCCATCCGATCCGACAGATCAACATAGCGCGCATCGTTCATGCCGATATTCAGAACGGCCCCCGGCCCGCCCCAGTCCGGATCTTCCGAGCTGGGCCGCACGCACAGCAGCGCCGTAGGATCGAATTGTTCCAGAATGGCGGCGATGTCGGGCATCTGGCCTTCGGCGATATGATGGACCGAGTCAAAGGACAGCGCGACGGTGCGCGGTACCGGCAGGTCAAGCCGGACCAGACGTTGCAGGCATTTCGCGCGGCCGCCATGGGTGTTGGCCGCAACGGGCGCGGTGGATGTGATAAGCGTGGTATGCGGATTATTCTGCACTGCGGCACCTTTTGGTTTCAACGCAGCATAAGGGCCTGCGCGGGTGGCGCAAGGGCGATGTCGGGCGCGCGTTGCCGCGCGCCGCGGTGATCAACCTTCGATTCTGGTCAGGTCCGCAACGCTGGAGCAGACCTGCCTGATCTGGCTCAGCAGGTTCAGGCGGTTGCGGCGCAGGATGTCGTTGTCGGTGTTGACTTGAACATCCTCAAAGAACGCATCGATGGGTCCGCGCAACGCGGCCATGGCGGACATGGCGGTCGGAAAATCCTCGGCTTTCAGCGCCGGATCGATCTTGGCCTGCGCAGCCTCAAGCGCCGCAAACAGCGCCTTTTCGCTGTCGGTTTCCGCAAATTTGAGGTCCGCGCCGTAAGAATATTCCACACCATCCTTTTCCTCGGCCTGGGTCAGAATGTTGTTGGCGCGCTTGAATCCCTGCACGAGGTTCTCGCCATCCTCGGTCGCAATCACCGCATTCAGCGCGCGGGCGCGTTTGACCAGCAGGTTGAGGTCGTCATTGCCCTCCATCGCGATGCAGGCGTCGATGATGTCATGGCGAATGCCCTCGTCGCGAAGGAATACTTTGAGGCGGTCGTGGAAGAAGGAAAGAAGATTGTCCGAAATATCAGGTACTTTTTTCTCAAGCTCAAGAAAGGCAGTCCCGGGCAGACCTTCAAGTCTTTCTTTAACAGTCTGGAATGCTGCTCCAAACACGCCGTGCTCTGCAATTTCCTTTAGCAATTCAGAGACTTCTTCTACAGGCAAACTGCCATCAATAAAGCATTCAGCGCGAAGCAGCTGGCTATCGAAGAAGCGATCTAGTCGCATTCTTAGATCGTTTTCCAAAACCAACCGAATTAGCCCCAACGCCGCCCGGCGCAGGGCAAATGGGTCTTTCGAACCGGTCGGCTTCTCATCAATCGCCCAGAAACCGGTCATCGTGTCCAGCTTGTCGGCCAGCGCCACTGTCACCGACAGCGGCGCGGTCGGCACGTCATCCGACGGGCCCAGTGGCGAATAATGCTCCTGCGCCACCGCAGCCACGGCAGCATCTTCCCCCGCGGCTTCGATATAGTAGCGGCCCATAAGGCCCTGAAGTTCGGGGAATTCATAGACCATCTCGGAATTCAGATCGGCCTTGGCCAGACGCGCGGCCTTCTCGGCCTGATCAGCATCGGCACCCGTTACGGGGGCCAGCTCGCGGGCAAGTGCCGCGATACGCTCGATCCGTTCGGCCTGTGTGCCCAGCTTGTTGTGGAAGGTCACATTCTCCAGCGCGCGGGTCCACTGGCTCATATCAGATTTGGCGACGCGCAGGTCGTTCTCCCAGAAGAACTTGGCATCTGCCAGACGCGCCGACAGCACCTTTTGGTTCCCCGCCAGAATGGTTGCGCCGTTGTCGGTTGTTTCGCGGTTGGCGACGGTAATGAACCGCTCAATCCGGCCGGTTTTGGGATTGCGAACCGAAAAGAATTTCTGATGTTCCTTCATCGAGGTTTGCAGCACCTCGGGCGGCAGCTCCAGAAACTCGTCGTCAATCTGCCCCATCAGCACGACGGGCCACTCGACCAGCCCTGCAACTTCGTCCAGCAGGCCCTTGTCATCGACCACTTCCAAACCGGCAGCAAACGCCATGTTCTGCGCGTCGTTCCAGATGTGTTCGGCGCGTTCCTGCGGTGACAGCACCACAAAGGCGCGTTTCAGCTTGGCGGCGTAATCTTCGAAAGAGGTGACCGGGAACCGGCCCGGCGCCATGAAACGGTGACCTTCGGTCGTGTCGCCGGATTTGATCCCTTCGACCTCCAGCGGCACCACCTGCGCGCCGGTTTCGTCGGTCAGGATGCACAGGATCGAATGCAGCGGGCGCACCCAACGCATGTTGCCGCTGCCCCAGCGCATGGATTTGGGCCAGGGGAAATTCCGGATCGTCGCCTCAAGCACTTCGGCCACGATCTCGGCTGCGGGACGTCCGGCTTTCTCGATGGTGGCGAAATAG
This sequence comes from Ruegeria sp. CF5, assembly GCF_056537325.1. Lineage (NCBI taxonomy): Bacteria > Pseudomonadati > Pseudomonadota > Alphaproteobacteria > Rhodobacterales > Roseobacteraceae > Ruegeria > Ruegeria sp. CF5. The sequence goes on from NZ_JBQFRI010000002.1 coordinate 478,320, forward strand.
ACCGCGCCTTTGGGGGTCTCACGCTCTTCCAGCTGATCGCGGGTCAGGCCGGCGCCGCGCAGAAACCCTTCGATGGCCTTGTCCGGCGCGCCTACTTTCGGCCCCTTGCGTTCCTCGCGGATGGTCGGGCTTTGGTCTAGCAACCCCTCGACCGCCAGTGTCAGGCGGCGCGGCGTGGTCAGGGAAGCGGCGTTGGCATAGGTCAAACCGGCCTCAACCAAGCCATCGGTGATCCGCTTTTTCAGGTCTTCACCGGCGCGGGTCTGCATGCGCGCAGGGATTTCCTCGGAAAACAGTTCGATCAGCAGGTCGGGCATAGTCGGTCCTTAGAAATTGACGATCGTCTGGATGACGATGGCATTGGCGATATCCACAAAGAATGCGGATACAAGGGGCAGCACGATAAAGGCAATAGGCGACGGGCCATATTGCTTGGTCACGGCGGTCATATTGGCGATAGCGGTCGGTGTCGCGCCCAGCGAAAAGCCGGCAAATCCCGAAGCCAGAACCGCAGACATATAGCGGCGCCCCATGATCACGAAGAGGCCAAAGATCACGAACGCCACCGTAAAGAGCGTCTGCGCCGTCATGATTGCGACGATGGCCAGCCCGTGACCCGCAATTGTCCAAAGCTGAAGGCTCATCAGTGACATTGCCAGAAACGCGCCCAGCGAGAACTCGGATATTAGGCCCAGCGCCGGTGTCCGGGATATGGGATGCAGATGCGGGAAAAGCGCGGCGCGCAGGTTGGCGACAAGGATGGCCATGATCAGGCAGGGCACGAACAGCGGCAGATTGATCCCCGCCGCCAGAACCGCCTGATGCGCGCCATAGCCCAGCATGATCGCGAGGTTCAGGTACAACAGCACCCGCATGATCGACCGATGATCAATGTCGTTGGGCCGAAATTCGTCCTCGGCCACGCCGATCGTCAGTTCTTCGTCCGGCCGCGATGGGGTCAGGTCATGCTTTTCGACAAGATATTTCGCGACCGGGCCGCCAACCAGAGCCGCCAGAACCAGACCCAGCGTCGCGACGGCAACCCCCAGTTCCAGCGCGCCATTCAGGCCTGTGGCCTCGGCCACCTGCGGTGCCCACGCGATTGCGGTGCCGTGCCCCCCGATCAAAGAGGCCGAGCCAAACAGTACCCCGGCCTGCGCCGGAAACCCGAAAATCACGGCCCCAGTCACACCGATGACGTTCTGAAGGATCATACTGGCAAGCGTCAGGATCAGCAGCAGAAACAGCGGTTTTCCGCCCGCAATCAGGTCAGAGAACCGCGCATTCAGGCCGATGCCTGCGAAGAACAGAACCAGTAAAAAGTCGCGGGGTTCCAGCGAGAATTCGAACTCGATCCCTGCTGACAAATACAGGATCAGGAAAGCCAGCGATGCCAGCAGACCACCAGTCACGGGTTCCGGGATATTATAGCGCCTCAGCGCCTCGATCCGGTCGTTGATTTCCGACCCGGCAAGGTAAACGGCGAACCCCAACGTGACCGTGATGAAGGCGGGTATCGCTATAGGTTCGGCCAACATGGTTACTGCCCTTCAGGCCGCGGCGGGCATTCCTCGCCAACGACAGTGCCGTCATAGGCCTTTTGCCCGCAATTGTTCAAAGCGTGCCACATAAAGCCCTGCCCGTCTGCGGTCACGGCAACGATGCGATCAACGCCGAAGTGCACGTTCTTGATGCCGATGAACGCCCGCGCCTGCCCCGCCTCCAGCGCTCCGGCAAGCGTTACCGCGTCATAGCAGTCGAACCAACCGGGGGCCGTCAAAGGCTCGGGGCCTTCCGCCGGTTCGAAACCAGCTGACAACTCATCCAGACCCAGATCGGTTTCAAAACACGCCCTGTAGCGGATCGGAGAGCTGTCGGCGTCGATGGCCCGGAACCCGTCGTAGGGGATCGGAATGGAATCCCCTTCTGCCTGCGATACCAGAACAACATCCTGCCCGGGACGGGCCTGAACGTCGTAATAGAAACCATAGACCTGCAGATAATACATGCCTGCACCTGCGATCACGGCGCAAACGATGAGAATGATGGCCAGTAGTTTTCCTGTCATACCTTTGCCTTCTTGCTCATGCTGCCTCTTTCAAGATCGTCGAAAATCGGACAGGTTCAAAAGCGTAGCGGGTTGAAGTGAGGCGCATTGAATGGATACGACCCTTGCCGTCGGTTTTTTCGGCGCATTGTTTGCGATCATGAACCCGTTCACCAACCTGCCCGTTTTTCTTAGCGTCACTGATGGGCTTACGGTTTCTGACCAACGTAAAGTCGCTGTGAAAACAGCTGTTTACTGCATCATTCTTGGTGGCGCCTTTGCGGCCGTCGGCAATCAGGCCCTTGGCCTTTTCGGGATCAGCGTGGACGATCTGCGCGTGGCGGGTGGCCTTGTGGTCCTGATGATCGGGCTGAACATGCTGAACGGCGCCGAAAGCAGTTCGCACCACGGGACCGAAAGTGAAAAACGATCCTATCCGTCGCCGGAAACCGTTGCCTTCTATCCCTTGGCCTTTCCCATTCTCGTCGGTCCGGGCTCGATCACGACCCTTATCCTTTATGCGCATCATGTGTCCGGCGCAGGTGAGGCGATTGTCTATGCGGGCGTCTTTCTGGCCGTTGTCTTCCTGCTGCTTGTGACATTCTGGAACGCTTCGGCGCTGGCCCAGCGGCTGTCGGAAAACGCGCGTGTGATCATGAGCCGCTTCATGGGCATGATTCTGTCGGCCATCGCCATCAGCATGATCGCAGATGGCCTCAAGGCGCTGCTTCCGGGTCTCGCCTGAATGGGCCATCAGGCTGCGTGCCCGGCGGCCTCGGTCAGGACAAACGCATCCGCACATTGCTTGGCCAAGGCGCGAACACGTCCGATATAGGCCTGCCGTTCCGTCACCGAGATGACCCCGCGTGCGTCCAGCAGGTTAAAGATGTGGCTGGCCTTGATGCACTGATCGTAAGCAGGATGTGCCATGATGATGCGCTTGCCGGTTTTCGGATCGGTGTGCTCCTGCGCCAGAATGGCCGCACACTCGGCTTCGGCTTCCTCGAAATGACGCAACAGAACCTCGGTATTGGCCACGTCGAAATTCCAGCGGGCGTATTCCTCTTCGGTCTGCTTGAAGATGTCGCCATAACTCAGAGGACTGGGCGATTGCGGATCGTTGAAGGGCATGTCCATCACGTGGTCAATGCCCAGAACGTACATGGCCAGACGTTCCAGGCCATAGGTCAGCTCGCCGGAAACCGGCGCGCAGTCATGGCCGCCGACCTGCTGGAAATAGGTGAACTGACTGACTTCCATCCCGTCGCACCAGACTTCCCAACCAAGGCCCCACGCCCCTAGCGTCGGGCTTTCCCAGTCATCTTCGACGAAGCGGATGTCATGCAGGTTCATGTCGATGCCGATCGCTTGAAGCGAGCCCAGATACAGTTCCTGCAGATCCGGCGGGCTGGGTTTGATCAACACCTGATACTGATAATAATGCTGCAACCGGTTCGGGTTTTCACCATAACGGCCATCCGTCGGGCGGCGCGAGGGCTGGACATAAGCCGCGGCCCACGCCTTGGAACCCAACGCGCGCAGCGTAGTTGCGGGGTGGAACGTCCCTGCCCCGACCTCCATGTCATAGGGCTGCAGGATGGCACATCCTTTCGAGGCCCAGTAATTCTGAAGCCGCAGGATAATCTCCTGAAAAGAACGTGGTGCGCTGGACGTATCGGTCATGACATTCCCTTTGGGCGCGGATCGGCCCGGTTCCGGTCGGTTGCGCCCTTCCTATGCAAGGGGCCAAAGGGCGTCAACGGCCCAATGGCATATGCTGTCACTGCGCCGCCACACCGTATTTTCCCCTTATCCAGAGCATGGCGTTTTTAAAAGATTCCTGCTTATGGTGCGGCAAAGAACGATACAATCCGGAACACTGGACCAAAGATGACACGAGTATTATCGGCTATTATTTTCATTTTCCTGTTTGGCCTGCCTGCTGCGTTTGCTCAGCAGGGCCAGGATAACGGCGTCTGGGTTCAGGTCGAAGCCCAGCCAACACTGCGCGAAGCGCAGGAACGGGCGCAGGGTTACGCAAATACGCTGCCTGATGTGAACGGGTTTCGTCTGGCCAGCGGCTGGTACGCCATCGTCATCGGACCTTATCTGCGGCCAGATGCCGAGCAGGTGCTGCGCGTCTATCGGGCCGAACGTCAGATCCCGTCAGACAGTTTCATCACCTTCTCGGGCTCGCTTGGACAGCAATTCTGGCCGATAGGGGCAAATATTCTGGACCGCGGTGTCGTCACCGCCCCGGTTCAACCGGACCCGCAGACCGAACAGCCCCAAACGGCTTTAACCACCGAACCCACAGACGAAACCCGGTCACAGGCCCTGCGCAAGGAACGTCTGCTGACGGCGCAGGAACGCAAGAACCTGCAGATCGCATTGCAGGCGGCGGGTTTCTACAATTCGACCATCGACGGCGCGTTCGGCTCCGGCACACGCCGTTCGATGGAATCCTGGCAGCGATTCAACGGGTTTGAACCCACCGGTGTTCTGACGACCCAGCAACGCAAGGTGCTGATGGACGAATACAACCAGCCACTCATCAGTGTCGGGATGGAGCGGTATATCGACCCCACCGCCGGTATCGAACTGGACCTGCCCATGGGTGCAATCCACTTCGACCGGTACGAGGCGCCCTTTGCCCATTTCACCAGCAATTCGGATCTGGGTGCAAGCGCCCTGCTGATCAGTCAGGAAGGCAGCAAATCCACGCTTCGCGCCCTTTACGAGGTGATGCAGTCGCTTGAGATCGTTCCGCTGGATGGCCCGCGCGAACGCAAAGGCGACTGGTTCCGGATCGAAGGGCGCGGCAACGGGATCGTGTCCTACACCGAAGCGGCCCTGAAAGACGGAAAGATAAAGGGCTTTACCCTGATCTGGCCCGAGGGCGACGAGGCCCGCCGCGCCCGTGTCCTGGCGGCGATGAAGGCCAGCCTTACCCGTACCGACGGCGTGCTGGATGCCAGCGCCGGCGCGGATGCGGATCAGGCGATCGACCTGATGGCCGGGCTGAAAATCCGCAAACCCCGCCTGTCCCGGTCGGGTTTCTTTGCCGATGGCACCGGTACCGTGTTGACCGTGGCCGAAGTCACGCAAACCTGTTCGCGGATCACCCTGGACGACAATCAGGCGGTGCAGGTCGCGTGGAGCGACGCCGATCTCGGCATTGCCGTGTTGCGCCCCGGACAAGCCCTTGCACCGATGTCGGTTGCAGAGTTCAGCCCCTCCCGCCCCCGGATCTCCGCCGAAGTTGCCGTGTCCGGCTTTTCATATGAAGGCGCACTTGGTGCACCGACTCTGACCTATGGGCAGGTGTCGGATGTTCGCGGACTGAATGGTGAGGACAGCATAAATCGTCTGGACCTGACCGCACTGGCTGGTGACGCGGGCGGCCCGGTGTTCGACGCCAACGGTTCGGTCGTGGGCATGTTGCTGCCTGCCGCTGATACCGGCCGCACCCTTCCCGAAAACGTCAGCCTTGCCGCCAGCACAGCCGCTTTGACCGGAATTCTGGAAAAGGCCGGGGTGAGTGGGCAAACCGCCGAAAACGGGGCGCAGATTTCACCAAACGAGCTGAGCCGCCGCGCCACGGGTATGACGGTACTTGTGCACTGTTGGGAATGACCCTGCCCTGAGGCAGCAAACAAATTAAGCGGCGCCGGGACATGATCCCGGCGCCGTTACTTTTTTTGGGGATTACAGAATATCAGGCGTCAAGCAGATAAGGGTCGGCCCCGATGCGTCGAACGCCGCGCGCACGACATGCTGCATCTCTTCCAGCGATTTTGGCTGGGCAGAGGCCGCACCGAATGCTTCGGCCAGCTTGCAGAAATCCGGGTTGCGGGCGATGACCGCATTGGGCGCGATCTGACCGCGTACCATGCTGTCTTCGATTTCCTTGAGCTTGCCGTTATCCCAAAGGATGATTGGCAAAGACAGGCCCAGCTCGACTGCGACCCCAAGCTCCTGCATCGTGTAGTGAAACCCATAATCGCCGGCAATGACTGCCGTAGGCTTGCCTCGGCGGGCCACTGCCCCACCGATCCCGGCAGGTAGCCCGTATCCCAGCGTGCCGAAACCGGTCGGATGATGCCATAGATAGGGGTAGTGCATGTCCCAGATTTCCTTGGCGACATAGGCGAACTGGGTCATGTCCGAATAGATCATCGCTTCGGCTGGAATGGCCGCCCGCAGGGCGTCAGCCACAGGCACGATGCCCGGACGATCCGCGTCCACCTCGGCCCGCCATCTGGCGCGTGCCTCGGCAACCTCTTCATGGGTCCAACCTGTTGCGGGTTTGGCATCCTCGGTCACCTCCCACAAGGTACGGGCAAAGCTTTCACCGTCGGCCTGCAGCTTGACCAGCGCGCGCTGACCGTCGGCCAGAACCTCAGGATCCAGATCGACACGGATCAGGTTTGCCGTATGGCCCAGTTCATCGCGCCATAGATCGACCTCACCCAGTTCCGCGCCAACTGCGACCACCAGATCCGCCGAGGCGATGATGTCCGCACTGCCCGGGCGGGGTAGCATTGAACCGAAATCCAGAGCATAGCCCGTTCCGACCATGCCGCGCCCTGCATAAGTGGTAAAGCAGGCCGCCCCTAACTGGTTCAGTATCTGCCGCCACAGGTTCGACCGCGCGCCGCCGCCAAGAATGAACAACGGCCTGCGCGCCACATTCAGCAGAGACAACACAGAGCCGATATCCGGTTTCAGTGCCTTGGTGCGCAAGGCGGCCTGATTGGGAAACGGTGCCGGGTCGGCTTCGGCCTCCAGCCTGGCGATCGGTACCTGAATATGTTTGGGGCGCGGGCGCTTCAGCTCGAACTCTTCAAACGCGCGCTCGATCAGCCCGTAAGCCGCCTGCGCCGAGTCTGCCTGATACGACCAGTCGCAGACCGTCTCGGCCGCAGCGCGCTGATCCTTCATCTGGTGCAATTGCCCCCGCCGTGCCTGCGTTTCATCCAGACACGAGGACAGAACCAGCATCGGCACCGAGTCGCTATAGGCCTGCCCCATCGGTGTCATGATGTTGCACAGGCCCGGCCCGGTGATCACATAGGCCACCCCCGGTTTTCCGGTTGCCCGGGCATAGCCGTCAGCCATGAAACCGGCCCCCTGTTCGTGCCGCGCAAGAACATGGGTGATACCGGCCTCTTCGATGCCGCGATACATTTCCTGATTGTGGACACCGGGAATGCCGAAAATGGTATCGACGCCCCGATCCCTGAGCATGTGGGAAATTTGCGCGCCAAGGGGTCTTTTCATCAGCCTCTCCAGAATTGAACGGTAAAGATTGCGTAAACGGCCAGCAGTTCAAGCCGACCGATCAACATGCCAGCGGTCAGCAACCACTTGGCGGTATCGCTGAGCCCGGCAAAGTTCCCGGTCGGACCGATCTGATTGCCAAGACCGGGACCTACATTCGCCAGCGCCGTCGCTGCCCCGGAAACCGAAGTTATGTAATCCAGACCGGTGAGCGCCAACGCCCATGACAAAACGCCCATGGTCACGACAAAGAACATGAAAAAGCTCATGACCGAGGTCAGAACATCCTGTCCCACCGGACGACCATCGTAACGCGGCATGAACACACCATGGGGCGAGCGGATTCGGCTGATCTGGGTTTTGATCGACGCAAACAGAAGTTGATACCGGAAAATCTTGATCGAACAGGCCGTCGAACCAGCGCACCCCCCGATCAGGCCGATCAGGAAGAAAACCATGACCGGAAAGCTGCCCCAGGTCATGTAATCGGCGCTGGCATACCCGGTTCCCGAGATGATCGAGGTGATGTTGAACAGCGACTCGCGAAACGCCTGTTCCCAGTCCTGAGTGACCGTGGACGCCAGAAACACGGCCATGATCACGACCAGAACGAAGACCGTTATCATGAAGCCCCGGATCTGGCTGTCCTGCCACATCGGTGTGGTGTTGCCGTTCACGAACTGCACGTAGCGGACAAATGGAAGGGCCGCGAGGATCATAAAGACTGCGGCGGCATATTCCGCAGGCCCCGAAAACGCCCCAAAGGATGCGTCATAGTTCGAGAACCCGCCGGTCGCGATCGTGGTCATGGCGTGAACCGCCGCGTCAAAAAAGGTCATGCCCATACCGGCGTAGACAAGACCACAAACGACGGTGAGAAACACATAGATCAGCGAAATTTGCCCGGCGATCTCCTGCGCGCGCGGCAGGATTTTCCCCATGGTTTCAAAACCTTCCGAGCGGAAGATCTGCATCCCGCCCACACGCAGCTCGGGCAGGAACACCATGGCCACGACAATGATCCCGATCCCGCCCAGCCATTGCAGGACACCGCGCCACAGCAACAACCCGCGCGGCAGAGTGTCGAGACCGGACAACACGGTGGAGCCCGTGGTTGTCAGTCCCGACATCGCCTCAAAGAACGCATCGACAAATCTCAGTTCGGTTTCGCCAAACACAAAGGGTATCGCGCCGAAAAACGGCAGCGCCACCCAGACACCGGTTGTCAGCAGAAAGGTCTGGCGGATCGTCAGACCTTCGCCAACACCATTGGAACAGCTCAGCGCCAGCACGCTGCCGGTCAAAATCGTGATTACTGCACTTTCCAGAAAGACATGCCACTCGCCCCGGCCCTCGGCCAGGTCTGCCAGCATCGGCAAAAGCATGGTCACCCCAAGAAGGGCGACCAGCAGACCAATTACATATCCGACCGGACGCAGATCCATCATGAGGCGCAGCGTTGGCGCGCCTGACCGACCGTGTCAAGCCGATGGGCGTTCTTCAGCTGTCGCTTTTGACAGCCCCGCCCGGAATTGCCGGGGGTTTGGATGGTGCCCGGGTTCGACGAACCGGTGCCTTTTTGGGTTCCGCGACGGAGGATGCGGCGGCTGGTTTGGCCGCAGGTGCCGCCTTGGCTGCAGGCGCAGGCTTCGCCACAGGTGCCGCCTTGGCTACAGGCGCAGGCTTAGTTACCGGGGTCGCTTTGGCCGCAGGGGCCGCCTTGGCAGCAGGTGCAGGCTTGGCAGCAGGTGTGGACTTGGCAGTAGGTGCAGGCTTAGTTGCGGGTGCCACCTTGGCTGTTGGCTTGGCGGCAGGTGCGGCCTGACCGGCAGCCGGTGCGGACGCCTTGAATTCTACAACTGGCTTTGCCGCCTCAACACTTGCCGGTTTTGTTGCGGCTTCGGTCTTTGCCGGTGGCGTCGTCACCCTTGTCTTGCTTTGCGCAGTGGCGCTGGCCGGACGCGAAGGCGCCTTTCGCACCGCGCGTTGCTTTGTAACGGCTTTCTCCACCGGCTTGGGTTCAGCTGGCTTTGCCGCTTTCCTGACAGGCGCGGGTTTGGCTTTGACGACCTTTGGGGCGGCAGGTCTGGATTTGGTGACAGCCTGTACTGTTGGCGCCTTCTTTGCCGGTGCATCCGCCTTTGCCGAAGGAGCCGCTGCCGCTGTGTGAAGCGCCTGAACCTGCGCCATCGGAAGTTCCAAAGCCGAGCGTGTCAGGATTTGCATGACCTGCATCTGGCTTACCACCGCATATCCCGCCATCCGGATGGCGGCAGCCTGAAATTCAAGCGGCTGGGAAATAAGATTCATTCCTTCTCTCTCCTCTGAAACGATGCAGCGCAAAAATAAGAAATGTCCTAGCCCCACCCGGTGAAATCGGGCGGATCATCAGGTATTGCAGTCCCAGGCGTCGCACGTCTCGGCCCCCAATGTCGGACCAGCATCACCGCGACTTGCGCTGGCGTGCTGCAGCTGCATTCAGCCGCAGAATAACGCGTTTCCCTGCGCAAGCGCAGCATAATTCGCCGCACTGCGGCAAAAATCCGCTGGACGGCGCCCACTGCCCTGAAATTGATCAGAAATTGACCTTTGCCCGGGCCGTTACTTTCGCTTAGCCGACGTGAAACAGGGTACCGAACAGACGCGGATCAAGGCTTGATGCCGCAAAAGTGGGGCCCTGCGTCAGGATCGAGACAGCGTCATGGCTGTGCAGGCTTTCCTGATGGCTGGCGATTACCCGGAAATCACCGACGTGATGATCGGCCAGCAATTCGGCGCAGAACAGACGCGCGGCATCTTCGACAAAGATCGGGTTGGCCGCGTTCAGTTCGGCAAATGCCTGTTCGTCCTCGCGCTTGACCATGACCTGCGTTTCCGTCGGCACGGCGCGGCGGCAAAGCGCGATCATATCCTCGAACCACAGGCAATCCGCCTTTTCATCGACAACAACCGAGATGCGGGCGACCGACCGTTGTGAATGCGGCGTCGCCAGCTGTCCGCGATTTGAACGGGCATGTTCGCTGAGTTCCAGCGAACATGGGCAGGTCGACGAATAGACATAGTCCAGATGCATGATCTTCTGGCGCACCCCACTCTGCTCGACCAGTTCCAGAGCGATATCATAGTACTGATAGCCCGACAGGCCGGACCGCAGGCTTTCGATCCGATCCGGATAGGAAAAACGCATCTGAATGCGCGCATCAAAGCTGTCCAGATCGGTCATGTAGTCGTCCAGGGCCGAGGCCATGACCTCGAAACTGAAGGTGCGTTCGGCATGCTTGTAGAACGACCGCATGATCCGGGACATGTTGATGCCCTTTTTCTCGGCCTCCAGACTGACGGTTCCGGTTACGGACGCCTCAAGCGTCAGGTCGTCACCGTGCTTGCGATGAAACCGGATCGGCAGGCGAAAGTTCGAAATGCCCACATGCTGAATCTGCTGCCTTGCGCCTCTGATCAGGCTGGACGGGCCATTTTGCAGGTCGGGCAAAGACGCCTTGTAGGCATCATCCACAACAAAATCTTCGGGATATTCGCGCGATAACGATGGATAGTTGACCGGAACCAGACCCGGAATCAGACGCGCAACCGCCGGATCAAGCTGACTGATCTCGGCCTCGGACGCGGATTGCGCCCATTTCCGCAGCACTTTCAGCGCTTCAGCCGCGTCATCGCGGTTCGGATTTTCGTCAATGTCACGCGTATGGAGGTTCATTGATCGGCGTTCCTCATTTGATCGCCGCTGTATAAACGACTTCGCGGCTTTTACCAGTCTAGCCCGATACGCGCGAAATATCAGCCCGGATCATACTTTGCATATGCCAAAACCGTCCTTTCAGGTTTGAATACGCCGCAATACTGTCCCGGATTGGAAAGAAAAGAACTTTGACGCGTAGTCAGCCCGGCGCGCCGCCTTTGAAAGCACAGATGACTTGCGGGGAGCTTGTGCGCGACATTCTTGATCTTGACCGTTTTCCCGTCGACCGCCCTGTGCAGCGACGACTGAAACGCACTGGTTGATCGCTGCCGTTTGGATCTGACGCGGGATGGAATTTTCAATCTGGACGGCCTCATGCACCCTCATGTCACCGCGAAGTCAGTGACCAAGATGATGGTTTTTTGTTACGGCCGTACCTGAGTGGTAACCCCCCGGAACGCCATGCGCGCCGGGGGAACTGAGTTTATTTTTGAGAAGCGTCCAGTGCCTGACCGATATCGGCAAGCAGGTCATCGGCATCTTCCAAGCCGATGGACATGCGGATCAGACCGGGGGTGATCCCCAACTCGTCCCGCTGCTCTTCGCTCAGACGTTGGTGTGTCGTCGTCGCCGGATGGGTGGCGATGGATTTCGCATCCCCCAGATTGTTCGAGATCACCGGAATCGTCATGGCGTTCAGGAACGCAAATGCGGCTGCCTTTCCGCCCTTGATATCCAGCGACAGCACGGTCCCGCCTTTGCCGCCCAGTTGCGCTTGCACCAGCTCGTTCTGGGCGTGGGTGCTGAGGCCGGGGTACAGCGTCCGCTCCAGCGCCGGGTGCCCTTCCAGCGCCTCGGCCACTTTCTGCGCGGTCTCGGCCTGTGCATTCACGCGCAGCGCAATGGTTTCAAGCCCTTTCAGCATGATCCACGCGTTGAAGGGGCTCAGCGCACCACCGGTATGCTTCAGGTAGGGTTCAACCGTGCCACGGATGAACTCTTTGGTGCCGATGATCACACCGCCCAGCGCCCGCCCCTGACCGTCGATGTGCTTGGTGGCCGAGTACACGACAACATCCGCCCCCTGTTCAATCGCGCGCGAGAATACGGGTGTCGAAAACACGTTGTCCACGACGACAATGGCGCCCACCCCATGGGCCAGTTTCGACACCGCCTCGATGTCGATCACCTCAAGCGTGGGGTTTGACATGGATTCAAAGAACACGGCCTTGGTGTCCGGCCGGATCGCCGCCTGCCACTGGTCCAGATCAGTGCCGTCGACAAAGGTCACGTCCACGCCATAGCGGGTCAGAATGTTTTCGACGATATACAGACAAGAGCCGAACAACGCCTTGGCCGACACGATGTGATCTCCGGCCTTCAGCATCGAAACCAGTGCACCGTTAACGGCAGCCATACCCGAAGCGGTGGCAAACGCGTCCTCGCCCCCTTCCAGCGCGGCAATCCGCTGCTCGAACATCGAAACTGTCGGGTTGCCGTAGCGGGCATAGATGAACTCGTCCGGGCCGGTTTCGATGAACCGCGCCTCTGCCTGTTCGGCATTTTCATAGACGAAACCCTGGGTGAGGAAGATCGCCTCGCTCACTTCGTTATATTGGCTGCGGCGGATACCGCCATGCACGGCTTGTGTGCGCTTGTTCCAGCTCTTGCTCATCTCATTCCTTTCCGCCTCCAGCGCGGGAGGCAAACAAAAAACCCCAGACGCGGCCAAGCGAAAGGGGTCTTTCATCCTGACCTTTTAGCGGTGTTGTTTAGCGTGGCCCGCAATCCGGTAACAAATCGCCACGTGGTTCCTGAATTGCGCATACGCCTCGGGCGGGACTGCGTCAACCCTGCACTGCGTGCGGTCACGGTTCTGTAACCTCACTTGCCCTTCTCATCGAAACCGTCATCATCCGGTTCCGGATACCTGCGGAGGACACATGGCGGACCCGATCGAATTCTACTTCTGGCCCACGCCGAACGGCTGGAAAGTCTCTATCGCGCTGGAGGAGATGGAGTTGCCCTACAACACCCACCTGATCAATATCGGCCAGGGCGACCAGTTCGACCCCGAATTCCTGAAAATCTCTCCCAACAACAGGATGCCCGCCATCGTCGATCCCGACGGGCCGGACGGCAAACCCGTTTCCGTCTTTGAAAGCGGCGCGATCCTGATGTATCTGGCCCGCAAGACCGGGCGGTTCTATGGCAAAACCGAGCGCGACCGGATTGCGGTCGAAGAATGGCTGATGTGGCAGATGGGCGGCGTCGGGCCGATGGCCGGTCAGGCACATCACTTCCTGAAATACGCCCCCCAACTGGACCCGCCGCAGGACCTGCCCTACGCCAAAGACCGCTATCGCACCGAAGTCGGCCGCCTTTATGGTGTGCTGGACCGGCGCCTGGCCGAGAACGAGTTTATCGCCGGAGACTTCTACTCGATCGCCGATATGTCGGTCTGGGGCTGGGCCAGCCTGTGGGAGGGTCAGCAGCAGGTGCTGCACGACAAACCCCATTTTGCCCGCTGGCTGGACATGATGAGCGCCCGCCCGGGCGTACAGGCCGGGCGCGCATTGCATGCTGAACTACGCGGGGACCACCGCGACAGGCAGGCGCAGGGGGTTTTGTTCAAGCGGTGACTGACCTACAGGTTAGTGATCTACAAATCCCAGGCTGCTGGGAGAGATCAGAAAGGATTTCGCGTGCGCCGTTTTTTCAGCGGCAGGAATTTTTGGGTCTTTTGCCTGGCAGGATTTGCCTTCGCTACAGCAGGCTATTTTCAGGCTGCCTCCTCAACATTCCGGCCCAATCAACTGCTCCTGGAAGAGATGACCTGGCCAGAAGTTCATGCTTCGCTTGAAGCGGGTTACAAGACGATCATCATTCCGACGGGGGGCACAGAACAGAATGGGCCTCATGCCGTTCTTGGGAAACACAACTTTGTTGTGGCGCACACGAGCAGACAGATTGCCGAAAGGTTAGGAGGCACACTGGTTGCGCCGGTCGTGGCGTATGTGCCCGAAGGCGATTTTGACAGGCCGCTTACTGGTCACATGCAGTGGCCGGGAACCATTTCCCTACCAGAAGCGATCTTTGAACAACTGCTTGAAGCTACGGTTCGAAGTTTTGCTGTGCACGGGTTTGATGAGATTCTTCTGATCGGAGATAGCGGGGGAAATCAGGCTGCACAGTCCAAGGTAGCCGCCTCAATGAGCGCTGAATTCGCGCCTGCTGGTGTCGTGGTGCGCCACATTTCCGACTATCACGGCAATAACGGTCAAATTGCGCATCTTGAAAGCTTGGGGTTCGATAAAGAGCAGATCGGATCACATGCCGGACTGCGCGATACTTCCGAGCTTTTGTTCGTCAAACCAAGTCAGGCGAACCGCATACCTCTCGCGGTACCCGCAGGCTGGCCCTCGGGGTTTGATGGTCGCCCCGATCTTGCATCACCAGAAATCGGTGAGGCCTTGATTCAGCTGAAGATCGAAGCGGCGGTAGCGCAGGTGCTGCACCTTCGAGATGCCCGCCAATAACGCAGGCAAGCAGGGTTCCAAAGACAGGCACAGGGGGTTTTGTTCAAGTGGTGAGATTTTTTGGTCGATGACTGCTTTGAGCCCAAATTGACGTATCCGCACAAATAGTTTTGGTTGGCCATCTCAAGGAAAATAAGTAACCAAACCAGCAATGTTTTCAGACAACATAAACCCAGATTGGCCCGAAGCGGCTTGCGAGTATTTATCGAACGCCCTGCCATTGGCTCACAACGGCGAGGGCTGGGAGCATAGCTGTTCAAGCGCATTTCAAATGGGTTGTGAGGCACTCGCAAAACTCGGCTACGCCTGTGAAACCGATTGGGGCGCCATTCCACTTGACGCGCCTAAGCGTCCTGCTGTGTTACCTCGTTGGGACGATATCTGCGTCGCAGTGCTTTATCTGGCAAGCCAGCGAAATGAACTGTCGTACAGGTTGCATGACGGAAGCCTTCCGCCACCCAAAAAGGACCAGTTTGTCGTAGCTCGCTTAGGTGGCCCTCCTCTTCCTAATGTAAACATAAACAGTTCCAATGGACTTGGCTGTGCACACGCCGGCGAGAAAGTTCTTAAGGTTCTCGGTGCATTAGGTCTCATTGAAACTAACACTTGGACCAAAAGAGCGGAGCAGATTTTCTGGCGCGTTCAACCAAAGACTTGGAACCTGACTATCTCAACCAATCCGCGTTTTGTTGATGCTCTGGCAAAAGCTTGTGAAACGATGCCTGCTGACATTCGAGATGAGCTGTCCCGACTTACAGTAATAACCGACGAAGATGTTGAAGCCAGCGTGGCGCAAAGCAAGGCGTCTATCAAAGAGATGCGGGCAAGATTCGGCCCAAAGGCCAAGCTCGGTGAGCCTTGGACAGAAGAACAGGCGCGACGTGGCCTAGCTTTCTCAAGAAGCAATAGTATCGATTGGTTCTTCTTTCGTCGGTGGCGTATTTCGGATGGCTGGTTAACGTCAGAACAGGCAGCCAATGCACTGGAAATCTTTCATGATCCACTTGCCATGCAAATGCGCCGCTATGTCATCCGGAAGCTCTACCCAAATGCACAAATTCGCAACGAATGAATGTCGGCAAAGTCCGCATTGTAGACCTACCCCTCTCCCCGCACCAGCAGATCCAGCATCTCCGAGATATCCTCGACCTCTTCCGCGATCACATGGGTCACAGAATGCGCGCGCTGCATCCGGCCGGTGACGCGCAGCAGACGCCCCGAAATCACAGCGCGGCGGAAGCGTTCGTAGATCTTGCGCCAGACCACCACGTTCACGATGCCGGTCTCATCCTCAAGCGTGACAAAAATCACCCCTTTGGCCGTCCCCGGCCTCTGCCGCAGGATCACTAGCCCAGCGACAGTCACCCGCGCACCTTCGGGCGGTTCCTCCAGCCGGATGGCAGGCAGACAGGCGGGCGGGCGTGGCCAGTCCCGGACAGGGACCGGCATTCTGGCAAAGACGGCGCTCATGAGAACAAAAATAGAACAAAAGCCACTAATGTCCATACCTGCCATAAAGGGTCGCAAATGAGACTGGAAACACGTAAATCCCTTGACTAAGGAAGGTTCCGAACATCGCAAAAGGAAGACTCGAGCAAATGGCAAAGATCACCTATGTCGAGTACGGTGGCACCGAGCATACCGTCGAAGTAGCTAATGGCCTGACTGTCATGGAAGGCGCCCGTGACAACAACATCCCCGGTATCGAGGCCGATTGCGGCGGCGCCTGCGCCTGCTCGACCTGCCATGTCTACATCCATCCTGACTGGGTGGAAAAACTGCCCGCAAAGGACGACATGGAAGAGGACATGCTCGACTTTGCCTATGAACCCGATTCGTCACGCTCGCGCCTGACCTGCCAGATCAAGGTCTCGGACGCGCTGGACGGTCTGGTTGTGCAGATGCCCGAAAAGCAGATCTGATGTCAGGGCAGGCGCCGCGCCTGCCCGCGCGCCGATGGCACGCATATGCCTGCGGCGCGGGGTTGGTGCTGGGCCTGTGGCTGGGTTTTTCTAGCGCAGCCGAGGCCTGCCGAACATCGCCCAGTCATTGGGGAATTTCCAACGGCTCATATGTCGTCACGCCGGGTTGCAAATTAGGTCAGCCCGACGCCTGCCCGGGGCAAACTGTCTCTTCGGCATGGTACAGCCGCGAAACCAGCCGCTATGCGCATGGCGTTCTCGGAGACGCCATCGAATACACCCTGCTCTCTGTGCACTCCAGCGACCCCTCTACGGATTCTTGTGGGACAAAATCCGCACAGCTGGACGACCTTCATGTGTTCGAAGACATTGCCCCCAGACTGGTGGATTTGGACCGGGATCAAAGCGCGGAAATCATTACCGTGCGCAGCCACGCCGAAAAGGGCGCACAACTGGCGATATACGCCGACCGGGGCGGCTACAAACTTCAACTTATCGCCGCTACCCCTTACATCGGAAGAAAAAATCGCTGGCTCGCGCCCGCAGGCGCGGCGGATCTTGACGGCGACGGGCACGTTGAAATCGCCTATGTTGATCGCCCGCACTTGGCCAAAGTTTTGCGTATCTGGCGGTATGAGAATGAAACACTGACAGAGATCGCAACAATCCCGGGGCTTACCAATCACAAGATCGGCCAGAATTTCATATCGGGCGGCCTGCGGGACTGCGGCAACGGGCCAGAGCTTGTATTGGCCAATTCGGACTGGACGGAACTTGTGCTGGTCCGGCACGACGATGGCTGGACACGCGTCCCAATCGGTAAATTCTCGCAGCCAGCTTTGGAAAGTGCCATGGCCTGCAACTAGACCCACATCCCGTCAGGGATGAGGGCGTACTACATGGTTGCCTTCGATATCGCCAAGCGACTGGAACAGGGCGGCGGTATTGTTCACGCCGAATTTCTTGAGCAATCGCGCCCGGTGCACTTCGACCGTGCGATAGCTCAGATCAAGCTCGCGGGCGATTTCCTTGCTGGTCAGCCCTTCTCCTAGCAATGAATACACTTCGCGCTCGCGCCGGGTCAGCGGCTGATACCGGCGGATTTCCGACAGATCGGCAAAGCTCCAGACCGCCCTTGCCAGCGGGTCCTCGGGCGTGAACGTCTGTCCCCTGACCCGACACCAGAACAGATCACCGTTCTTGCGGCGCATCACCCGTTCGTCCCAATACAGGTTGCCCTCGCCCAGTTCCTTGTCACCCCGGTGCAGAATGTTCGAAAACTCTTCCTCGGTCGGGTAGAGAAAGACAAAGAGGCGATCCAGAAGCTCTTTACGGGAATATCCGAACATCTCGCAAAAGCGGTGGTTCACCTCGCGGATCACACGTGCTTCGGTCACGACAATGCCGACAGGCACCCAATCAAAAGCCAAAGCGCGCAATTCACGCGCGGCATAAGCGGCGTCCAATTCCGACTTGTCGATAGGTCCGTGCAAATCCCGTCTCCTCCGGCAGGATCATAACCCGACGAAAAGGCGAAAGAAAACCGTTCAGGTTTCCCACCGCGCTGCCGCAGGCCGCATCAGCGGCCTGCCCGGCCCAAGCCCCTGATGTCGCATCTCTGATGCGGCGTCGGGGCGCGGGAGCGCTCGGGTCAGAGCGCCCGCCAGCCGATATCGCGCCGAAAGAACCCTTCGGGCCAGTCGATGCCATCGACCATGGCATAAGCCCGGTCACGGGCATCCTGCAACGTATCGCCCCGTGCCGTCACATTGAGCACACGCCCGCCCGTGGCCAGCACGGCCCCGTCATCGGACTTCGTGCCCGCATGGAACACCATGTTTCGACTGTCTTCAGGCAGATCGCCCAATCCTTTGATCTGGGTCCCTTTCTCATAGGACCCCGGATAGCCCTTGGCCGCCATGACCACGGTGATCGCGTGATCGTCGCCCCAGTTTACGCGTGCATTGTCCAGCCGCCCTTCGGCCGCCGCATGCATCAGGTCAAACGCCTGCGCACCCAGTCGCATCATCAGAACCTGACATTCAGGATCGCCGAAACGTACATTGTATTCGACCAGTTTCGGCTGGCCGTCCTTGATCATCAGTCCCGCGTACAGCACGCCCTGAAACGGCGTGCCTCGCCGCTTCATCTCGGCCATCGTCGGGCGCACGATCTCATCCATCGCACGGGCTTCTATCTCGGTACTCAGAACCGGAGCGGGAGAGTACGCGCCCATGCCGCCGGTATTCAGGCCGGTATCGCCTTCGCCCACCCGTTTGTGGTCCTGCGCCGTGCCGACAGAAAGAACATGCTCACCATCACACAGGACAAACAGCGATGCCTCTTCACCCTCCATGAACTCCTCGATCACCACTTCGGCCCCTGCCCCGCCAAACGCACCGCCGAACATGTCGTCGATGGCATCCAGTGCAGTCTGCTCGTCCATGGCCACGATTACGCCTTTGCCCGCAGCCAGACCATCCGCCTTGACCACGATCGGCGCGCCCTGCTCTCGGATATAGTCCTTGGCTGGGGCAGCTTCGGTAAACCGGGCATAGGCCGCCGTGGGCGCGCCCGAGGCGTCACAGATCTCTTTGGTAAAGCTCTTTGACGCTTCCAGCCGCGCAGCCCCGGCCGAGGGCCCAAAGACCAGAACGCCCGCCTCACGCAGACGATCGGCCACACCAGCAGCCAGCGGCGCTTCGGGGCCGACAATCACGAAATCAATCGCGTTTTCCTCGGCAAAGCTGACGACCGCGCCGCCATTTTCGATATCCAGCGCCGCGCAGTCCGCGATCTGTGCGATCCCTGCATTGCCCGGTGCCACAATCAAACGGTCGCATTTGGGGTTTTGCATCACCGCCCAGGCCAGGCTGTGTTCGCGCCCGCCGCTGCCGAGAATGAGGATATTCATGTGGTGGTCTCCGATCTGCTTGGCCTCGCCTGCGCGGCGTTCTAAGCTGGGTGGGCTGACGAAACAAGACTGACTCGGGGTGCTGAAATGTCCGACCTGCTTGACGACCCCATTCCCGGCCAGAACACCCCGGAATATACCGTTTCCGAAATCTCGGGCGAGGTGAAGCGCACTCTCGAAGGGTCCTTCGGACGAATCCGTGTGCGCGGCGAGGTCGGGCGCGTGTTCAAGGCGCGTTCAGGGCATCTGTACTATGATATCAAGGACGACCGGAACGTACTGGCCTGCACCACGTGGAAGGGTCAGATCGCCGGACTTTCTGTTGTTCCCGAAGAAGGGCTGGAGGTCGTCGTCACCGGCAGGCTCACCGCCTTTGGGGCGCAATCGAAATACAACCTGAACGTCGACGAGGTCGCAGTCGCCGGTCAGGGCGCACTGATGGCCCTGCTGGAAAAGCGCAAGAAACAGCTTGAAGCCGAGGGGCTGTTTGCCCCCGAGCGCAAGCAGGCGCTGCCTTATCTGCCGCAGATCGTCGGTGTGATCACTTCGCCCTCGGGCGCGGTGATCCGTGATATTCTGCACCGCCTGCGCGACCGCTTTCCCCGCAAAGTATTGATCTGGCCGGTGGCCGTTCAGGGCGCGAACTGCGCACCCGAAGTAGCCCGTGCCATCGAAGGGTTCAATCAATTGACACCCGGCGGCGCCCTGCCCCGTCCCGATCTGATTATTGTCGCGCGCGGCGGCGGATCGATCGAAGACCTTTGGGGATTCAACGAAGAAATCGTCGCCCGCGCGGCAGCGGCGTCTCAAATCCCCCTGATCTCGGCCGTTGGGCATGAGACCGACACGACACTGATCGATTTTGTATCCGATCGCCGCGCGCCAACCCCAACCGCCGCAGCTGAACTGGCCGTGCCGGTGCGGATGGAACTGCTTGCCTGGACCAACGAACAAGGCGCGCGTCTATCCCGCGCAGCAACGGATGCCGTTCAGCGCCGCGCCCAGCGGCTGCGCGACCTGTCCCGTGCCCTGCCACGTCCCGAAACGCTTCTGGACACGCCCCGGCAGCGGCTGGATCAGGTGTCGGAACGTCTGCCCAACGCCCTGATCCGGGGGGTCCAGAACCGGCGCGTGAAACTGCTGGATGTGTCGGCACACCTGCGCCCCTCAACCCTGCGCGCGCTGGTCGAATCGCGGCGTGACCGCTGCCGCAACCTGTCCTCGCGCCTGTCTCTGCGTCCGATTGAGCGAGAGTTACAGAACCAGCGCGAAACGTTGAACAGGCTGACCGACCGTTTCAACACTGCCCAATCCACGCGCATCGACCGCTTGCGTCAACAACTGGGCGCGACAGACCGCCTGCGCGAAACGCTAAGCTACAAGGCCACGCTGGACCGTGGCTATGCCGTGGTGCGTGCGGATAAACAGGTGATGACGACCAAGGCCGAGGCCTCCAAACACGCGGTGCTGGAAATCGAATTCGCCGATGGCCGCCTGACCACCGGCAAAGCAGTGGCCGCAAAAAAGCCCGCTCAGACCCCGCCCGATCAGGGGACATTGTTCTGAACGATGCTGAAAATCTGGGGCCGAAAAACATCATCCAATGTTCAGGCCCTGATGTGGTCTGTTGGCGAATTGGGGCTGCCATACCAACAGCATGATCTGGGCCACCGGTTTGGCGGGCTGGATACCCCGGAGTTTCTGCACCTGAACCCGAACGGAACGATCCCGGTGCTACAAGACGGGGATAACCCGCCGATCTGGGAAACCGGTGCGATCCTGCGCTATCTGGGCGCGCGGTACGGCCCTGACAGCTTGTGGCCAGGTGATCCGGTGCAGCGCGCCGAAATCGACAAATGGGCCGAATGGGCCAAACTGAACGTCGCCATGCAATTCACCGTTCCTGTATTCTGGCAGGTCACCCGGGTACCGAAAGGCGAGCGGGACGAAGACGCAATCAATCAGGCGGTCGCATTGCTGGAGGCAAAGCTTGAAATCGCCGATGCGCAACTGTCCCGAAACACCCACATCGCGGGGCCCGAGTTCACCCTGGCCGATATCCAGCTCGGGCACATCCTGTTCAGGTATTACGATATTGAGATTCAGCGCAGCTCACTTTCACATCTGGCACGCTATTATGGGATGCTCACGGAACGACCCGCATATCGGGAACATGTCATGATCAGCTACGAGGAACTGAAACCCGGCTGAACCGGCGTCAGACACCAACATCAGGGCCGTGGCACACCATTTCTTCACCAGTATCCGAAGCCTCATACAACTCGGTCGCCTCGGGGTCCCCCTCGAACTGCGCAATTATTCCCGACGCGGATCGTGTGAAAACCCAGCACTGCGGGTCCAGCCGGTCTTCGTAGATGAAACAGATCTGCCCCTCGCGTTCATACCAGATGCCTTCCTTGCAATCGCCATCCAGAAAAGACCAGATCACCCGCCGGTCCGGCAAATAGCGTTCGACCCCATATGCTACGCCGTCATATCCGTAATACAGCGTCTTACCACGTGTGTAGGCGTCAAATTCTTCTCCCGACATCGGACTGGCCGCTGCCAAGGTCTGCGCAGTCAGAGACAACAGAATCGATAAACGCATCAACATGCCCCGATTGTGGCAGATCAGGGCCGCCGTTGCCATTGAGCAGCGTGTTACTCAGCCCGATCCCGCCGGATTAACTCGACGTCAGTATTGAGTCACTGAAACCATCCATCCCAAGCTGCCAATGGCGTAACGCCTTTATCGTTGGTAGCTCGGGAAGATACATGGAAATTCTACTGTTCTGGATCGCGGCGGCCAGCGCCCTTGCCTATCTCTCAATGGTAGCCCACAGCGCAAGCTCACTGCGCAGCATCCTGAAAACCGCCTCGGTCGCCCTTCTTGCGCTTTCGGCTCTGATTGCCGGTGGCCCATGGCTTCTGTGCCTTGGCCTGACACTCTGCGCCACAGGGGACGCCCTGTTGTCACGCGAAACCGAGGCCACCTTCATGGCGGGCATCGGCGCATTCGCCGCCGGGCACATCGCCTATATCCTTTTGTTCCTCAGCCACCCGACCAGCGACGCCACACTGATCTTCGACCAACCGGGTGTGTTCTGGACACTCATCGTTCTGGGCATCGTAATGGCCACGCTGCTTGCCCCTCGCGCAGGCGAACTCAAAGTCCCGGTACTGGCCTACATCCCGATCATTCTCGGCATGGGAATCGCTGTCCTTGCCCTGCCCGAAACGGGAAACCTGCGCTGGGCCCTGCCTGCGGCGCTGGCCTTCATCGCCTCGGACCTGATCCTTGCGACCGAGAAATTCCTGTTGCCCGATGGCCACCCCGCACTCAGGATCACCCCATACCTCGTCTGGCCGCTCTACTGGGGCGCACAGGCCGGATTTCTGTTCGCCTTTTCCTGACCCTTTGCAACTGCCGCAATTCCGCATTAGGTGGGGATAACACCTGCGGAGACCAGACATGGCGTTTTTCTCAAAGCTCAAGGACCGGCTTTTCAAATCCTCTTCGCGCCTCGAACAGGGGCTCGAAGCCATCGTCGAAGACGGCGGCGAAGAAACAGCCCCCACCCCGGACCCGGTGATCCCCGAACCGGAGCCAGAGCCGCAGCCCGTTCCCGAAGTTCCCGAACCCGCGCCCGCCCCACAGCCGGTCGAAACCCCGTCGCCAGAGCCGGCCGATCCCACACCAGCGCCCGCACCGACGGAAATCCCGGACAGCCCGCAATCCAAGGGGTTACTGGGCCGTCTGTTCAGCCGCAGTGACAGCAGCACGGTTATCCGCCGCACGCTGGACGACGACATGCTTGAACAACTCGAAGAGTTGCTGATCGCTTCGGACATGGGCGTCGATACTGCCCTGCGTGTCACCGCCAACATGGCCGAGGGCCGCCTTGGCAGAAAACTCTCGACCCGTGAGATCAAACAGCTTCTCGCGCAGGAAGTGGCCCGCGTGATGGAACCCGTAGCCCGCCCCATGCCCATCTATCCCAAACGCCCTCAGGTGGTCCTTGTCGTCGGCGTTAACGGCTCGGGCAAAACCACCACCATCGGCAAGCTGGCCAGCCAGTTCAAATCCGCAGGCAAAAAGGTCGTCATTGCTGCTGGCGACACCTTTCGCGCCGCCGCCGTGGAACAGCTTCAGGTCTGGGGCGAACGTGCAGGCGTCCCCGTCCTGACCGCACCCGAAGGGTCCGACCCCGCCTCTCTGGCATTCGACGCTCTGACCAAGGCGCAGGAAGACGGCGCCGATCTGCTGATGATCGACACGGCCGGCCGCTTGCAAAACCGTGCCGACCTGATGGAGGAACTGGCCAAGATTGTCCGCGTCATCCGCAAAAAGGACGACACTGCCCCCCACAATACCCTTCTGGTCCTCGACGCGACCACCGGGCAGAACGCCCTCAGTCAGGTCGAAACCTTCCGCAACCTTGCTGACGTCTCGGGCCTGGTGATGACCAAACTGGACGGCACCGCCAAGGGTGGCGTTCTGGTTGCTCTGGCAGACAAGTTCGG
The DNA here is from genome assembly GCF_056537325.1 of Ruegeria sp. CF5. NCBI lineage: Bacteria > Pseudomonadati > Pseudomonadota > Alphaproteobacteria > Rhodobacterales > Roseobacteraceae > Ruegeria > Ruegeria sp. CF5. The sequence goes on from NZ_JBQFRI010000002.1 coordinate 502,246, forward strand.
CCTGCCCATCCATGCGATTGGCGTCGGCGAACAGATCGACGACCTCGCCCCATTCGACCCCGAAGAATTCGCCGCCGCCCTGACCGGCCTGGACCCAACCTGATCCGACCCTTCATCTGGCCTCAAATACTCTCGGGGGGTGTGAGGGGCAGACAGCCCCCCACTATATCCACCCCGCGAAAGGCCGCATCGTGAGCGACTGGTTGATCTCCCTCGAAGGTACCGAGGCCGGGCACAGGCTGGCGCTCGGTCTTGCGCTGATGGCTGCCTTTCTGCACGCCGTATTCGGCGCCCTGCAAAAGGGCCGACACGACCCATGGCTGTCGCGCGGTGCGATCGATGCCTCGTACAGCCTGATGGCGGCGCCTTTTGCCCTGTTTGTCGTGCCCTGGCCCGAACCCCATATGTGGCCGATTTTCGCAACCGCATGGGCCATCCACATCCTCTACAAAATCCTGCAGGCGATGGCCTATACCAAGGGGTCATATACGGTTGTTTACCCCGTGGTGCGCGGCACTGGTCCGCTCTTCACCGTAATCGGGGCCTATCTGCTTTTCGGCGAGGTGTTCTCGACTACCCAGTGGCTTGGCGTCGCGGTCCTGCTGACCGGGATTTTCGGGCTTGCCGCCTATAATTTACGTTATCTGGAAACCAACCGTGACACGCTTGGCATTGCGCTGGCACTGGCGTTTTCAACCGGCCTCTTCGTTGCTCTCTATACGACCTACGACGCCTACGGCATTCGCGCCACGGCGGATCCCTTCACCTTTCTGGCATGGTTTTTCATGATCGATGGCGCCGTCCTGCCGTTCTACGCTTTCCTCAGATGGCGCGCCATGATCAACCCGCCCACACCCGGACCGTTGATGGTACGGGGCATCTCGGGGGGTATCGTCGCATTCATGTCGTTCGGCGCCATTATGCTGGCCACACGCCTGGACAAGGTGGGCGAAGCAGCGGTTCTGCGCGAAACCTCAACCGTGTTTGCCGCCCTGATCGGCTGGCTGGTACTGAAAGAAACGGTCGGCCCAAGGCGAATCGCACTGATGGCATTGATTGCATTGGGCGCGGTAATAGTTGAAATGGGGGGATGAGCAGCAGGATGGACTCAATGACCGACAAGAAAGACATCAACCCATTCCTCAAACAGGTGCTGGAGCTTGGCCCCCCGCTGGCCTTCTTCTTCATCTACCTGCGCCTGCGGGACGACAGTTTCCTGATCGGCGGCATCGAATATTCAGGCTTTATCGTCGCCACCATCCTGTTCGTACCACTGATGCTGGCGGCAATGGGTATCCTGTGGTTTCTTACCGGAAAACTCAGCAAGATGCAGATATTCACCGCCTTCATGGTGATCTTCTTTGGCGGCCTCACCGCCTGGTTCAACGACGAGCGGTTCTTCAAAATGAAAACGACGCTTGTCTACGGCTTCTTCTCGGCCATTCTGGGCATCGGTCTGCTTCAGGGAAAATCCTATCTCGCCTACGTTCTCGAAGAGATGCTGCCCATGCGCCATGAGGGCTGGATGATCCTGACCCGCCGCCTTTGCGCCTGCTTTGCGGTGCTGGCTGCAGCCAACGAACTGGTTTGGCGCACGATGTCCACCGATCTGTGGGTCAAGATCGAGACCTTTGGTTTTCCACTCGCACTCATGGTGTTTCTGATGCTGCAGTTCAACATGCTGCAAAGCTACATGGATGACCCGGACCGCCAGTAGCCCAGATTCACCGGATCAGCTGCCCTAACGCTTACATCAAGTTTAGGAAAATGCCTGACAATTTCCTTGGTTTAGCCGCCAAGCTGTGGAAAATGGGACCACCACCCACCGCCGCAGGAGCACCATACCCCGAATGACGACATTTCCCGACACCGGATTTCTGTCGGAAGCCTCGGAAAGACTGAAAGCCATGCTTTCAGCCCAGGCATCCGAAATCGTATTGCAACAAGGGGAAATTCTGTTCGAACAAGGGGATGAGGGGGATGCGCTTTACGCCATTCTCACGGGCACGCTGGAAGTGTCTTTTCTCGCCATGAGCGGACGCAAGCTGTCACTGGTCCTGATGCGCCCCGGCGAGGTGTTTGGCGAAATCGCCCTGTTTGACAACGGCCCGCGCACGGCCACCGTCTCGGCGGCGAAACCTTCGCGTGTCCTGCGCGTGCGCAGAACCGATGTGATGGCTCAGATTCAGGACCACCCGGAACTTGCCGGCGATCTGATCCGTCTGGCCGGCCTGAGGATGCGGTGGATGGGCGCGCAACTCAACGAACAGGTCTTCCTGCCCATGCCCGTCAGATTGGCGCGCAAGCTGCTGTATCTGGCGCAGTTGCAGGACGATCAGGCTGGCCGGATCATGCTGTCCCAAAGCGAACTGGCCGAATTTGTGGGCGCAACGCGCGAAGCGGTTTCGAAAACGCTGTCCAGCTGGCGACGCGATGACGTGGTCGAGGTCTCGCGCGGGGGGCTTGCCATCCATGACTTTGAGGCCCTGCGGGAACTGGCGGATTCAGACCTGATCTGAGGCTCTGCCCGCCCCTGTGATCCGCTTCACAGACGTCTTGCGCCAGTGCTGCTAACTTGATTGAGGTTACCGACTGAGGCTGGATGATCATCCCCGATATCTGTCCGACTGGCCTCTCCCTGTAACAGAGCCATATGCCCCGGCATATGGCTCTTTTAATTTGACAAGGACCACAAAAAAGGCCGGAGCTGCAGCTCCGGCCTTTTCCAATCCCGTGCAGAAGGCGATTACTCCTCCAGGCTCAAAGCCACGAAACGAGGTTCCCCGCCGCGACGCACCAGCAACAGCAGCGACTTGCGACCGGCTTCGCGGGCTTCTTCCATGCGCGTCTCCAGATCCGCGATCGACGTCACCTTTTGCTGACCCGCCTCGGTGATAACATCACCCGACCGCAGACCTTTGGCATAGGCCTCGGACGCCTCGTCGACATTGGTGACGACCAGACCTTCGGCATCCGCGTCCAACCCCAGTTCACTGCGAGAGTCATCGGTCAACGGCGCAATCGTGAGACCCAGAATGGTCTTGTTCTCATCCTCAGCCTCGTTGGGCGCTTCGTCGTCCTCGCCATTTTCCTGACGCTCGGCATCCTCGCGACGGCCCAGCGTCACCAAAATGGTCTGCGTCCCACCATCACGATGCACAACGACGCGCACCGATTTGCCGACTGTCGTCTCGCCTACCTGCCGCACCAGACCGCGCGTGTCTTTCACTTCAACACCGTCAAAGCTGAGAATCACATCGCCCGCCGCCAGTCCGGCCTCTTTTGCCGGACCATCGGGTACGTCGCTGATCAGCGCGCCGCCGGGTTTATCCAGCCCCATCGCCTCGGCCATATCCTCGGTCACATCCTGAATGCGCACACCCAGCCAACCGCGGCGGGTTTCGCCAAATTCGCGCAGCTGATCCACCACTTTCACGACAACATTCGACGCCATCGAAAAACCAATGCCGATCGATCCGCCATTGGGCGACAGGATCGCAGTGTTCACGCCAATCACTTCGCCATTCATGTCGAACAGCGGCCCGCCCGAGTTCCCCCGGTTGATCGCCGCGTCCGTCTGAATGTAGTCGTCATACGACCCGCTCAGTTCTCTGTTGCGCGCGGACACGATCCCGGCGGAAACCGAAAATCCCTGCCCCAACGGGTTGCCCATTGCGATGACCCAGTCACCGACGCGGGCGGTGTCGCTGTCGCCGAAAGTCACATATTTCAAAGGACCTTGCGCCTCGACCTTCAACAGGGCGATGTCGGTCTTTTCATCGGTGCCGATCACCTTAGCAGGCAGTTCCTTTTTCGGCTGTCCATCGCCGGGAAAGAACTCGACCAGAATTTCATCCGCCTCGGCGATGACGTGGTTGTTGGTAACGATATAGCCATCTTCCGAGATCACGAACCCCGATCCCAACGCATTGCTGCGACGCGGGCGGTTTTCGTCATCGCCATTGCGATCCTGAAACTCGCGAAAGAAATCTTCAAACGGGGACCCTTCGGGCACGATGCCCTGTGGTCCGGTCTGCCCTTCGATCAGGGTCGTCGTGGTGATGTTGACCACCGCCGGGCTGATCTTTTGCGCCAGAGGCGCAAGGCTTTCGGGACGGGCCTGCGCCGCAAGCGACTGTACCAGAACGAAAACCACACCCAGAAACGCCAGCCAGAGAAGCCGCATTCTTATGATCGCATCGTCCCGCCCAACGGTAATACTGCGTGCCTTTGCTTGCACTGGGGGTCTCCTTGTCACCAACCTGTTATCGGGTTGCCGCCTGCGGCAACCGGTTCTTAGGGTCCAATGTAGTCAGTTTGGCCCGGCCCGCAACTCGCGATAGCGGGGAATTCACCGGCATTTGAGCGCACCGTAACCAACCGGTTCTCAGAACCCCAGTTGATAGGCCCCCCAAAGCAGGATGAAACCGCTGACCACGCATAACAGACCAACGGTCCGGCGGGCGCTTTCGGGCAAGGCACGAAGCGCCTCCAGCATCCGCTCGATAAGCGAAGGGGCCAGCGCATAGGCCAGCCCCTCGACAATCAGCACCAGCCCGAAGGCCAGAAGGATCATTCCCATCAGCGGGTCGCCTGTCCTGTTGGCGACTTCAGATAGTTGAAGAACTCGGAATCCGGGCTCAGCACCATCGAGCTGTTACCGCCGCGCAGCGCACGCTCATAGGCAGACAGGGACCTGTAGAATTCAAAGAACTCCGGATCCTTGCCGAAGGCTTCGGCGAAGATGGCGTTGCGTTCTGCATCGGCCTCACCGCGGGTGATTTCAGCTTCGCGACGTGCATCGGACACCAGTTCCACCACGGTCCGGTCAGCCTGCGCACGAACACGTTGCGCCGCCTCGTTACCGCGCGCCCGTTCGTCGGTGGCTTCGCGTTCACGTTCGGCCTTCATCCGGTCAAACGTCGCCTCAAGGTTGGCCTGCGGCAGGTCGGTCGCCTTCAGGCGCACGTCGATCACGTTGACGCCCAGCGCCCGTGCTTCTGCAATCGCGCTGTTGCGAATGCGCAGCATCAGTGCCGCCCGGTCCGAACTCAGGATGTCGCGGGACGAAACCGAACCTAGCACCTCGCGGGTTTCAGCACGCAGAATGCGATCCAGACGATCTTCGGCCACCGGGATACCGCCGACGCCAACGGCCTGACGGAACTGGTTCAGGTCGGAAATCCGGTAACGCGCAAAGGCGTCGACCACCAGACGGCGATCATCCAAGGGGGTGACCTCCAGCGGTTGTACGTCGATCGACAAAATGCGGTCGTCATAACGCACCACTTCCTGAATCAGCGGGATCTTGAACGCCAGACCAGGTTCTTCCTTGACCGCGACCACGCGCCCGAACTGCAGCACCAGCGCCCGTTCGCGTTCATCCACGATAAAGATCGAGGACAAGCCAACGATGATTGCCAGAACGATGACCGGCAGAACAAAAGTCGATTTACGCATCAGTTGCTCTCCTGCCCGGTTTGTTCGCTGTTTCGGCGCAATTCATTGAGCGGCAGATAAGGCACGACGCCCTGCCCATCTCCGGTGGCGTTTTCGTCCAGAATGATCTTGTCCACATCGCCCAGAATCTGCTCCATCCGCTCCAGATACAGACGTTTGCGGGTTACGTCCGGTGCCTTGGTATATTCCTCAAGAACCGCGCTGAAACGACTGGCCTCACCTTGCGCACTGTTGATCTGCTGGGCGCGATAGGCTTCGGCTTCTTCCAGAATCTGCGCTGCTTCACCGCGCGCTTCAGCCAGCACCCGGTTGGCATAGGCATCGGCCACGTTCTGCAAACGATCCCGTTCCTGCGCAGCAGCCTGAACGTCGCGGAAGGCGGCGATCACGTCCTGCGGCGGGTCAGCCTTGTCAAAGTTTACGCGGACGATGTTAATCCCGGAATCATAGCTGTCCATCGTGGACTGGATCAGTTCCTGCAGACGGTCCGCAATAATACCACGATCCCGGTTCAGGATCGGCGCCAGTTCAGACTGTGCAATAATCTCGCGCATCGCCGATTCAGACACGGCCCGGATCGTCGGACGCGGATCGCGCAGGTTGAACAGGAACTTGGCGGGATCGTTGATGTTCCATACGACCTGATAGTCGATATCGACCACGTTCTCGTCGCCGGTCAGCATCAGGCCATCGTCGCTGCCACGCGCACCGCCCATATCTTCGGTCTGTTCGCGGGTAACCGGGATTACCTCGGCCGTGATCACCGGCCATGGCGCAAAGTTCAGCCCGGGATTGCCGATGGACGAAAACTCGCCAAGAAACAGCTCAACCGACTGCTCTTCCGGCTTGACGGTGTAAAAGCTAGCTGCGCCCCACAGGCCAGCGGCCACCAGAACGCCCAGCGCCACGGTCCCTTTGGTAAAGATCGGACCACCGCCGCCAGCACCCTTGCCGTCACCGCCTCGGCCACCGCCGCCGCGCCCGCCCATCAGCACGCGCAACTGCTCCTGACCTTTTTTCATCAGTTCATCGATCTCGGGGATCTGCGGGCCATCACCTTCGGGCGGGCGTCGCCCGTCACCGTTGTTTCCCCGATTTCCTCCGCCTCCGGATGAGCCTCCGCCCCCCCAGGGGCCACCGCTGTTGCCCGCCATATTTTGTCTTTCCTTTGTTTGGACCGGTGTTCCGGCCCGCGTGATCACGAAGTCACTTGTAACGTGTGTACGCCAGCTTGCAAATCAAGCGCTGCGTACAGGTTGCCGCATTGTAACCAATTCCTCGGCCATAACCGGATGAACGGCCACGGTTCGGTCGAAATCTTCCTTGGTTGCACCCATCTTGACCGCGATTCCGGCCAACTGGATCATTTCGCCTGCACCCGGCGCCACGATATGGCAGCCCAGCACTTTGCGGGTTGCCTTGCTGACGATCAGTTTCATCAGCACACGCTGCGACCGTCCGGCAAAGGATTGCTGCATCGGCTTGAATGAGGTCGCATAAACTTCAATCGGCTCCTGCGCCGCCGCGTCCTCTTCGCTCAGGCCCACGGTTCCCATTTCCGGCTGCGTAAAAATCGCCGTCGGGATCAGCTCGTGATCGACCGGCGTCGGGTTGGATTTGAACACGGTTTCGACAAAGGCCATGCCTTCGCGGATCGCAACCGGGGTCAGGTTCACCCGGTCAGTCACGTCACCGATAGCATAGATCGAGGGCACGCCGGTCTGGCTGTATTCGTCCACGACGATCTCGCCCTTGCGGCCCCTCTCGACCCCGATCTCTTCAAGCCCCAGATCGTCCGCATTGGGCGAACGGCCCGTGGCATACATCACCACGTCAAACAGACGTTCAGTACCATCCGTGGCCTTGACGCGGATTTTGTCCCCGTCTTTAACCATCTCCAGCACGTTGGTGCCCAGATGAACATCGACGCCGTTCTGCCGCATCTCTTCACAGATCAATCCGCGGGCTTCTTCGTCGAAACCGCGCAAAATCTGCGCGCCACGATAGAATTGGGTGGTCTCGACCCCCATACCGTTCATGATGCCCGCGAATTCACTGGCGATATAACCACCGCCAACGATCAGCATCGACCCCGGCAGCTTGTCCAAATGGAAAATCTCGTTCGAGGTGATCGCCAGTTCCGAGCCCGGAAACTCTGGCACGACCGGACGGCCACCCGTTGCGATTAGGATATGCTTGGCGGTCTTGCGCGTGCCATCGGCCAGCTCGACCGTATGCGGATCAACCAGACGCGCACGCTGATCAAAGCTTTCGACGCCGTTGTTTTTGAGGATGTTGCGATAGACGCCTTCCAGCCGGTCCAGCTCGGCATGCAGCTTGCCGCGGAAAGCAGTCCAGTCGAACGCACCCGGTTTGACATCCCAGCCATACGCCTGTGCATCCTCGACCATTCCGGAATACTCACTGGCAAAGACCATCAGCTTTTTCGGCACGCAGCCGCGGATTACGCAGGTGCCGCCATAGCGATCTTCTTCGGCCAGCGCCACCTTGGCCCCGTTTTCCCCTGCCGCCACACGCGCGGCGCGTACTCCGCCCGAGCCGCCACCGATAACGAACAGATCGTAATCAAAGCTCATTTACCCTGCCTCTTCCATATTTCCACAAGCGCCGTACGGCCTTGCAAGGGGTGTAACTCATCGCGCGCCACTGTCCAGAGGGTTCCGACACGCCAGCTAGCCACGTTCGACGCCCTGAACGTCCACACCACGTTGCCGCAACGCATTGATGAAACGCTCACATATGACGGTGTCGAGCAATTGCAACGGTAGTTTCTTGGACTTGCGCCTGTCTTCGCTGTTGATGAAATTGACAAAGCTGTATTGCCGGTAGTCTCCGACGTCGATGGATCGGACTTGCGACCACGGAATCGTGAAGTAGCGTAGATTGAGGTCCAGAAACCGGATGCCATCGTCATCCAGAATTACCACGCGCCGATCCAGAGCGACGCGCACGGCCCTGACGACTAACAGCGTCATAGATACAGCCCAGACGACTATCCCAATCTGGAAAAGCAAGATTTTTCCCGGCGAATTCAATTGCAAATCCACTACCGGGTATAATCCAAGGACAGCTGCGCCAATTGCAATCCACATGACGGCTGGCGCGCGCATCAACGCAGCCGTTCCTGAAATCCGGAATTCTTGCTGCGTCCCTGAACTCAATCCTTCAGGTCCGAAAACAGGTTGTCGCTGTTGTCCTCTCCCAGCCGGTCCAGCTCGATCGTGCCTTCGTTGATGTCGCGCAACTCGACCCGGCCATCACCGTGGCCGATGACGACCCGGTCGCAGATGTCGATGAACAGACCGTTTTCCACGATACCGGGGATTTGGTTCAGAACCAGTGCCAGCTGGCGTGCATTGCCGATCCGTTGCAGATGAAGGTCCAGAATGTGGTTGCCTTCATCGGTGACAAACGGCGCCTCGCCATTCATCCGCAGCGCCGCCGAGCTGCCCAGCACGTCCATCGAATCCAGTGTTTCCTCGATCAGAGACCGCGTGGTCTGCCAGCCAAAGGGGATCACCTCGACCGGCAGCGGGAACGCTCCCAGTGTTTCAACCTCTTTCCCGGCATCGGCGATCACCACCATCATGTCGCTGGCGGTCGCCACGATCTTTTCCTGCAACAGCGCCCCGCCGCCACCCTTGATCAGGTTCAGCTCACCATCGAACTCATCCGCGCCATCAATGGTGATATCCAGCCATCCCGCCTGATCCAGCGAAACAACCTCGATCCCGACCTCACGCGCCAGTTGTGCCGTGCGGGTTGATGTCGGCACACCCCTGATCCGCAGCCCTTCGTCACGCACCCTTTCGCCCAGACGACGCACCAGCCAGGCCGCCGTCGATCCGGTGCCCAACCCTACGCGCATCCCGTCTTCGACCATGTCGGCGGCGCGCCTTGCGCTGACGTATTTGGCCTTGTCGATGGGGGACAGTTCTCCGGTCATGGCAGCCTCGCAGAAAGCAGAATTTGTGCCCTTATATGCAAACTGCCTTCCCGGCGCGAGGGGGCCGTGGGCGGTTTCCTTCTCGAAACCCGGAAAATTCGGTATCCTTTCCCGTAGGGGGCAATACATGCTGCAATTCGACGAAGCCACCACACGCCTGCTGGATAACGCCTATCAGGGCGCGGATGTGACCCGCCGCCGCGCCGCCAATCTAAGGGCGCTCTCGCCGGTCCCGGGTGATACCATCCTTGACCTTGGTTGCGGCAACGGCTTGCTATCGATCGAACTGGCGCGTGCGGTGGGCGCTGGTGGCAGGGTCGTTGGCCTCGACCCAAGCGACGACATGCTGTCCGCCGCGCGCGCCCGATGCGCCGAATTCGACACAATCGACCTGATCGAGGGAGCCGCCGAGAACCTTCCCTTTGCCGAAAATGAATTCGACAAGGCGGTTTCCCTTCAGGTTTTCGAGTATTTCTCTGACACCCGCCCTGCGCTTCGCGAACTGTATCGGGTTCTGCGCCCGGGCGGCAGGCTTGTCATTGGAGATATGCACTGGGACACGCTGTGCTGGCACAGCGCGCACCCTGATCGAATGTCACGCATGATCAAAATCTGGGACCTGCACCTTGCCGACCGCTGCGTTCCTGCGATCCTTCCTGAAAAACTGCGCGAATGCGGTTTCGAAGCCGACAGGGTAGAACCATTGGTGTTTTGCGACACAACGCTGCGGCCCGACGGGCAAGCTCGGATGATGATGCAACTGATGAGCGCTTATGCGATACAGAACGGCCATATGTCCGAAGAAAAAACCAACGCATGGTCCCACGAACAGCACAGCCTTGCTGAACAGGGGCGTTTTTTCATGTCCATAACTCATTTCATCTGGGTTGCCCGCAAACCCTGAAAGCGAAACATATCCCCAAAATGCGCGTTTCCGATTGGAAACGTCGCAATCAAGACTTTGTGAATCGTCCGCGCCCCTTAAACAGGCGGTATGGATACGCGCTATCGCCTTCATTACGCCCCTGACAACGCCTCGCTGGTGATCCGGCTGGCGATGGAAGAGATGGGTCTGCCCTACGAAACCGTTCTGGTGGATCGGCGCAATTACGAGCAGGACAGCGCGGCCTATCGTGCGCTCAATCCAAACGGTCTTATCCCGGTGCTGGAAACGCAGCACGGCCCGATATTCGAAACCGCCGCCATTCTGCTATGGCTGGCGGACACGCACGGGCAACTGGCCCCACTGCCGGACAGCACCGAACGCGCGGCGTTCCTCAAATGGTTCTTCTTTGCCTCGAATACGCTACATGCCGATCTGCGCATCCTGTTTTATGCCGAAAAATACATCGACCGCTCGCAGGCCGAAACCCTGCGGGCAGGCATCCGGCCCCGGCTGCGGCAACACCTCAAACTGCTGGAAGCCGAGGCCAAACGCGCACCCTCGTGGCTGAACGCAGACGAACCGTCGGTTCTGACCTGGTATCTTGCCTGCATGATGCGGTGGATGGCATTATATCCGGCAAAGACGGACCGCAGTTGGTATCAGCTTGCCGACACCCCATATCTGCAGAAGATCCTGATGCAGTTGGAAACCCGCCCCGCAACCCGCGCCGCGATTGGCGCCGAGGGGCTTGGGGTTACACCGTTCACATCGCCCACCTACGCCACCCCTCCAGAAGGCTCAGCAACCTAAGATGTTCCTCTCAGTTTTCGATATGTTCAAAGTGGGCGTCGGCCCCTCCTCGTCACACACAATGGGGCCGATGGTTGCGGCTGCGCGGTTTCTTGACCTGATGCGCGCCTCGCCTTTCGAATTTGCGGGCCTCAAAGGATCGCTGCACGGCTCGCTGGCCTTTACCGGCGTGGGCCACGCCACGGACCGCGCCACCATCCTTGGCCTCGCCGGGTTCGTGCCCGACACCTATGACAACGACAAGGCCGAGGCGGCGCTGGCGGCGATTGCCGAAACCCATTCTGTTACACCCGAAGGTCTGCCGACGCTCAAGTTCGATCCCAAGGCCGATCTCATCTTCGACTACGACCAGACCCTGCCCGGTCACGCCAACGGTATGATCCTGATGGCCACCGACGCACAGGGCGACGTGATCCTGCGGCAGGTCTATTACTCGGTCGGCGGCGGCTTCGTCCTGACCGAGGAAGAACTGGCCGAGGGCAAGGACACCAATGACGGCCCGTCCGTACCCTACCCCTTCACCTCCGCCGCGCAGATGCTCGAAATGGCCAAGGAAAGCGGGAAAAGCATTGCTCAGATGAAGCGTGAAAACGAAATCGCGCGCGGCTGTCCCAACAGTTTTGCCAAAGGCACTGCCCGCCTGTGGGAGGTGATGAACGGATGCATCGAACGCGGCCTGTCCACCGACGGCATCCTGCCCGGCGGCCTGAACGTCCGCCGCCGCGCCAAGGGTATTCACGAGGCCCTTCTGGCCGAACGCGGCATGAACCTGAACGCGCCGCACACCATCAACGACTGGATGAGCGTTTACGCCATGGCCGTGAACGAGGAAAACGCCGCTGGCGGTCAGGTCGTCACCGCCCCGACCAACGGCGCGGCGGGCACCATGCCTGCGGTTCTGCGCTATTACCTCGATCACGTTCCCGGTGCGTCCGAAAGTCATGTCGAGGATTTCCTGCTGACCGCAGCCGCCATTGGCGGACTGATCAAATACAACGCCTCGATCTCGGGGGCCGAAGCCGGATGTCAGGCCGAAGTCGGCAGCGCTTCCGCCATGGCCGCCGCCGGGCTCTGCGCCGTCATGGGGGGTACACCGGAACAGGTTGAAAACGCCGCCGAGATCGCGCTTGAGCATCACCTTGGCATGACCTGCGATCCTGTGGCGGGGCTGGTGCAGGTGCCCTGCATCGAACGCAACGGCCTTGCCGCGATCAAGGCCGTCTCGGCCGCATCGCTGGCGCTACGCGGCGACGGGCAACATTTCGTACCGCTCGATTCCGCTATCGAAACCATGCGTCAGACCGGTCACGACATGCATGAAAGATACAAGGAAACCTCACTCGGTGGTCTGGCGGTCAACGTTCCCAACTGCTGAGCTTCTCATTCGGTCTTTCCAGCAGGGGCGCGCTGACATAGCGTGCCCCTTATGACTCAGGATCGTCCCTTTCTCGGCATTCTGCTGATGCTCGGCTTTTGCGTCCTCGCGCCGCTTGGCGACGCGCTGGCCAAAGTGCTGGGCGAGACCATGCCGCTGGGACCGCTTGTGTTTGCACGGTTCGTCATTCAGGCGGTCATTCTGGTGCCTCTGGTGATACTGACGGCGCGCCCTTGGCGCATGCCGGCGCGCGCGCTGGGTCTTGTCGCCCTGCGCACGGTCCTGCACATCATCGGTATCAGCGCCATGTTTGCGGCCCTGAAATATCTGCCACTCGCCGATACAATCGCCATTGCCTTCGTGATGCCGTTCATCATGCTACTTCTGGGCAAATACGTGCTGGACGAAGAGGTCGGCCACCGTCGTCTGTGGGCCTGCGTCGTGGGTTTCGCAGGCACGCTGCTGGTCATCCAGCCCAGCTTTTCCGAGGTCGGCGCACCCGCCCTGCTGCCCCTTCTTGTGGCGGTGGTCTTTGCCCTGTTCATGCTGGTGACGCGCAAGCTGGCAAAAGAAACCGACCCGATCTCACTGCAGGCCGTTTCGGGAGTAATGGCTTCGGTCATGCTGCTGCCGGTTCTGGCATATCAGCCCGAACAGGGCCAAACCCTGTTGCCCCCCGTCGACAGCGTCGTCATCTGGCTGCTGCTGGGGATCGGAGTGATCGGGACCGTCGCCCATCTGCTCATGACGTGGTCGCTGCGCTATGCGCCTTCGGCCACGCTTGCGCCGATGCAATATCTGGAAATCCCCGTTGCCACGCTGTTCGGCTGGCTGATCTTTCACGACCTGCCGAACGGGCTGGCAGCTGTCGGCATCTGCATCACCATCGCCGCCGGGCTGTATGTCATTCTGCGCGAGCGGGCCACCGCCCGCACCGGCCCGACAGAAACGCCCGCATGACCTCTTCCAAGGCGCTGCGCGGCACCATCACCAACAAGCCCGGTCCGTCCACTTCAAGCGCGACATCTGACAGCGCCCGGTTCGAAGTACCAACCTGACCGTCCGGTTCCAGAACCAGTTCGTCTATGGGCCATTCCAGCCCCTGGCTTGTCCCGGTTACACGACGAAATGGAAACAATGAAACAGTGCTCTGCGGTTCGATCTTCAATGCGATGCGCGGTGGCGCATGAAAGATGACTTCGCGCTCGCCCAGCAATATGCAAGACCGATCCTGCAATCGGATCATCGTGTTGAACACCGCAAGCTGATGATCCACCCGCGCACCCAGAAACCCGACCCCCAGCACAAGCGGGGTTTCGATACTGCGCAGGGCTTTGTCAAAATCGGTGCTGTCCTGTTCACTGATCGGAAACAAACGATCGGACGGAATCCGGTCTTTCAGATCGGGCCGCAGCGAATCAAAATCCCCAATCACCGCGTCGGGAACACGGCCTGACTCCAGAATCACCTCTGCCCCGCCATCCGCTGCCACCATCAGGCCGGTGTGATTCAGCGCCAGATTCAGGTCATCAGGTCCGACATGCCCCCCGCCAACCAGCGAAATTGGCCCATCTGAGCATACAATCGCGTCATTTTTCGACACATTGACCATTTTATCCGGATTTGGACACATTGAGACCACAAAATGATACGTTGATTTACAAAGTTTCGAGTCGATTCTGACGCCCGGCTTCGGGTGGCACGGCTCTGTAGTTTGTAAAGGACGTGCGTCTGATGGTACAGAACAACAAGGTATTGACCGTCTCATACGGAACATTCTCGTGCACTTTGGAAGGGTTCGACGATTCATTTGAGACGATGAAGGCGATTGCCGAATATTTCCGGGATCTGGCGGCGGATGACCGCTATTTCGGATCCGAACCGCCTCAGCCAGACGCCGAAATGCTGACCCGTATCGCACAGCGCGACGCCTCGCGCCGCGTCGAAGCCAGTCAAAGCGAAAGCGGCCTGCTTTTGCGCGCGACCGAGGATACGCCTCAGCCTGCCGTAACCGCACAGACCCCGCAACCACCTGCGGCCCCTACCGCGCCGCAAGCACAGGCAGTTCCCCCCGCTGCCACCACCCCTCCGGCTGCATCGCCGGACCTGACCGTCGTCAACTCCGCCTCGGCGCCCCCCCCCGCCGATGCAATCCCTGTAGCTGAACACGTTGATGATCTGCCTCCCCCCGCGGCAGACAGCATCGCCGCCAAACTGCAGCGCATCCGCGCCGTGGTTTCGCATTCGGACGACAGCGCCGAAGGGTATTCCGAAGATCTCGACACCGGCTTCCATGCCCCTCAGGAAGCGCCGAAGGATGCAATCTCGGCCGCCTTCGAAGCAGGCGCGCTGAGTGCGGTGGACTTCGAAGCCGAACAAACCCCGCCGTCCGCCGAAGAGGCGGCGCCTGTTGAAGATGAATCTGAGGTTACACCGGAGGAGGTCGAGGAACCCGCCGAAGTTCAGGCCGCTCAACCTCAGCCCGAAGATGCTCAGGAAGAGTACGAAGAAGAACCCGAAACACAGGACACCGTTCTGTTTTCGGATCTCGACGAAAGCTCTGAAGATGATGCCGAGGAAACAGATGCGGAAGAAGATGACATCCGCAACATTATGGACGAGGACGAAGACGAGGCATCTGACGCTCAGGATGAAGCCCAGGACGACCAGCATTCGGCCGCCGGTTTCCTGACCGCCGAAGACGAAATCCGCCTTCTGGACCAGTTGACCGAGGTCGAAGCACACCTGTCCGCGCAATCCGCACAGCGCAGCGAACCGGAAGTCGAAGAGGACGTCTCGCGCCTGCTGGTCAAAGCTGACGAGCGGATGGAAGACCCCGACACCAGCGGCAACCGCGAAACCTATTCGCATCTGCGCGCAGCGGTCGCGGCAACCGAGGCCGAAAAGACCGACGGCGCCGACGCCCACCAGACGGACGAAGAGTATCGCGACGACCTTGCTTCGGTCGTCAGCCCGCGCCGTCCGGAAATCGAAGTGACCAGCCTGCGCCCCGAATCCGACAGTGCAATGCCGCTCAAACTGGTGGCAGAGCAGCGGATCGACACGGAAGAGGCCGACACCGGCCCGGTCGTGCCGCGCCGTGTCACCACCGAAGATGATGCCGGCGAATCCCGCGATGGTGGCTTTGCCCACTTTGCCAAGGAACAGGGGGCGCAATCCCTGCCTGATCTGCTGGAAGCGGCAGCCGCCTATCTGTCCTTCATCGAAGGGCAGGAACAGTTCTCACGTCCGCAGCTGATGAACAAGATTCGCGCGCTTAAGCAGGACGACTTCAACCGCGAGGAAAGCCTGCGCTCGTTCGGCCAGCTTCTGCGCGACGGCAAGATTGAAAAGGCTGGCGGTGGCCGCTTCGCCGCCTCCACCCAGATCGGTTTCCGCCCGGACGACAAACGCGCCGCCGGCTGAGCAACCCGAATGTTCTGAATGACAAGGGCCAGAGGTTTTCTCTGGCCCTTGTCATTTTCCATGCACTCTTTCCTGCCGGTCGGTTTTGCCACCTTGATGCCGCAGCCCGAATGTGGAATTGGGCCGGGGCGAAATGCCGGGCAGATTTCTTCCGTTTTCCGTCCGAAGCGGTAATACCGGCGAAACAACCACCCAACCTGTTACGGCCAAACCGCCGTGACGAACCAAAGAGTTCCTCTCATGCCAGCCAACAACCGTATCGCCCTTTCAAGCGACCATGCCGCCATTCAGCTCCGGCAGGTCATCGCCGATCATATCGGCGCACAAGGCTGGGAAGTGGTCGACATCGGACCTGTAACGCCCGAAAGCACGCATTATCCCAAACACGGCCACGCCGCCGCGCAGCTGGTGGCCTCTGGTGATTGCCAGCTTGGCATCGTTCTCTGCGGTACCGGTCAGGGCATCATGATGGCGGCCAACAAGGTGGCGGGCGTTCGCTGTGGCGTCTGTACCGACACGTTCTCGGCCCGCATGATCCGCCAGCACAACGACGCCAACATGCTTTCGATCGGCGCGCGCGTGGTGGGAGAAGGGCTGGCGATTGAGATTGTGGATGCCTTCCTGAACGCCACCTTCGAAGGCGGTCGGCACGCAACACGGGTTGCGATGATCGAAACACCCGAAGCGTAACCCGTTCTCCGGGGCCCTCTGGGCAATATACGACACAACCGTATCACGCTGACCACCGCACCCGTTGCTTACCAAGGCAGGCAGGTGCGGTAATCGGCATACACCGGTTGCAATCAGTCCGAATTCTGGTCCGGGTCTTCCTTGCCAACGCCGCGAAACACGAACTTGAACGGCAGAATCCAAAGAATCCCCAGCACGACATAGACAACGAATTCAAGCCACAGCGGCGGGCGGTCCAGCCAGTTCACAACTGTCACAACCGCCACAATATAAAGTGGCAGACCAAGCAAGAGGATCACCAGCGACCAACGCCGCCGGGCCTTGTAGCTCAGGCCCTTCTTTTCATCCTCGCTCATCAGTCGGCAAACGGGTCGGTCACAAGAATGGTGTCCTCCCGCTCCGGGCTGGTCGACAGCAATGCAACCGGGCATTCGATCAGTTCCTCGACCCGCCGCACGTACTTGATGGCATTTGCCGGCAGTTCAGCCCAGCTGCGCGCGCCTTCGGTGGATTCGCTCCAACCCGGCATCTCTTCATAGATCGGCTTACAGCGGGCCTGCTGGTCAGCAGCTGTCGGCAGATAATCCAGACGATCGCCGTCAAGTTCATAACCCACGCAGATTTTCAGGGTCTCGAAACCGTCGAGAACGTCCAGCTTGGTCAGGGATATGCCGTTTACACCGCTGGTCGCACAGGTCTGGCGCACCAGACAGGCATCGAACCAGCCACACCGGCGCTTACGACCCGTCACAGTACCGAACTCATGCCCGCGGGTTCCAAGACGATGACCGTCGTCGTCATCCAGCTCGGTCGGGAACGGCCCCTCACCCACCCGAGTGGTATAGGCTTTGACGATCCCCAGCACGAAATCGACCGAACCCGGCCCGATGCCAACCCCTGTCGCCGCCTGCCCGGCAATCACGTTGGAAGACGTCACAAACGGATATGTTCCAAAATCAATATCCAACAATGCGCCCTGTGCCCCTTCGAACAGGATGCGCTTGCCCGCCTTGCGCTTTTCGTTCAGCACTTTCCAGACCGGTGCGGCAAAAGGCAGAATCTGCGGCGCGATCTCTTTCAGCTGCGCGATCAGGGCATCGCGATCGACCGGCTCGATTCCCAGACCCTTGCGCAGCGGATCGTGATGCTGCAGCGCCCGGTCCACACGCGCCTCAAGGGTTGCGTCATCAGCCAGGTCCGCGACACGGACCGAACGGCGGCCTACCTTGTCCTCGTATGCCGGACCAATGCCCCGACCGGTGGTGCCGATCTTGGTGCCTTTGCTGGCAGCCTCTTCCCGCGCACGGTCCAACTCGCCATGAATCGGCAGAATCAGCGGTGTGTTTTCCGCGATCATCAGCGTTTCGGGCGTGATCTCGACCCCCTGCTTGCGGATCGATCCGATCTCGCCCACCAGATGCCACGGGTCCAGCACAACACCGTTCCCGATCACACTCAGCTTGCCGCCACGCACTACACCCGACGGAAGCGCGTTCAGCTTGTATACCTCACCGTCAATGACCAGCGTATGACCGGCATTGTGCCCGCCCTGAAAACGCGCGATCACATCCGCCCGCTCGCTGAGCCAGTCGACGATCTTGCCTTTTCCTTCGTCGCCCCACTGGGCGCCGACAACAACCACATTGGCCATATCCGGTCCTTTTGCGCTGAACTATCAAACCCGGGTGATATAACGAGGTGATCGCGGCAGGGAAACCGGTAATTCGGACGCAACTGACCAACTTATTTACAATCGCGCTGCGCGCGATGCCTCCGGCGGGAGTATTTTGGGCCGGATGAAGAGCGGCCCCCTGTTCATATGGCTGAAAATACTCCGGGTAGGCACACAAGGGCGGAAGGGGCAGAGCCCCCTCTTTACTGCTGCGTCAGGCGGACGGGCTTGCCATGCGGTGTCGTCAGATACGCATCCTCCCATGCCGAACGCAGCATCGATACGTCATCCGGCGCGGCATCCCCCCACTCGGCCAGAAGTGATTCCAATGTTTCCAGCCAGGCTTGAAAATAATCCTCTCCGCCATCCAGTTCGCGCGCGAGGCCATGACGGGCCAGTGTGTCCGAAAACCGGGCCGCCCAGTCGGGCCAGTCAAAGCGTCCGGCTTCGTTCAATGCAACTGTCAGCGCAAAGACCTGCGCGTGCCATGGCTGTTCGAAAACCGGTTCGGGTGCGGAGTGGGTCGGGCACGCGGTCATGCGGGCTCCAGATAGCTTTGCCAGAGGTCCAGCACGACCTCATCGTCGGGATGCTCCGGATGCGCCCACAGCTCACGCGCGTGAAAGCGCACAGCATAAAGCGGCTCTGGCGCCTCTCCCAACCCATGCGCATTGCTGTCGGGAAAGACGTGGGTCCCGTGCAGTCGATGGACATATCCCAACGCACCGGCGGCATATTGCGGCAGGCGGGTATGACCACCCGTCACCAGCGCGTTATCGGATGGAATGCGTGCGCGCACGGCCTGACCGGCGGAAAACAGTGGCTCAGGTCCTTCCGCGCGATCTGCCGGACCACCTTTGGCCAGAACCCCGGCAACCGCTGCCGCCTTCATGACCTTCGACGACAGAGCGTGTGGCTTATCGCTCTCTGATCCGCGCAGGTCGTCCATAGTCAGAACGCCCTTTTCCACCAGCAGATCAGCCAGCGCGGAAATCCACTTTTCGTAATAGGAAAACCGGGTGTAATCCTTTGGTGACAACCGTTCACGTGCATGGCGTGACACGTCTATGTTCCACTGCCCCAGCGCGCCCGCGGCCAGCGTCACCGCCAATGCCCGCGCGTGCCAGTCCTCGGTAAAAACCGGATCATCTTCGGATTCTGGATGAATTGCGCCGTCGCCGAACCGCCCGCCCATGTCATGAACGCGGGTCATGATGGCACCTTGGGCAAACCGGTTCCGATCATGCTGTCACGGGTTACCAGCGCTGCCAGTTCATCTTCGCTCAGGTCATCGGTTCCCTCAGGGCGCATCGGCAATACCAGATAACGAATCTCGGCCGTTGAATCCCAGACACGAACCGAACTGTCTTTGGGCAGGGTCACTCCGAATTCGGCCAGTACTTTGCGGGGTTCACGCACGGCGCGGGCGCGATATGCGTCCGATTTGTACCAGCCCGGCGGAATACCGAGCAGCGGCCATGGATAGCAACTGCACAAGGTGCAGACGACCATGTTGTGCTGATCGGGCGTGTTTTCGACGACCACCATATGTTCGCCCTGCCGGCCATAATATCCCAGCTCGGCCACCACAGCTGTCGCATCCGCCAGCAGCGCCTGCCTGAATTCCGGGTCCATCCAGGCCCGGGCAACAACGCGTGCGCCGTTCTGTGGGCCGATTTTGTTTTCATAGGTATCGATAATCTCATCCAGCGCGGCCGGGTCAATCAGCCCCTTGCGGGTCAGAATCGTCTCAAGCGCCTTTACGCGAAGTGCGGGTTCGGGCGGCAGCAGGGCGTGCGGATGGTCGTGATCGTCATGAGGCATGGCCGCAGCCTGCGCGACCTCGGCCCCCGCTGTCCAGCCCCTTTGGTGTGATCCCGTTGATCACGGGTCGTGATGCCAACTCCTCCCTTGCTCCTGCCTGCAAACTTGCATAGATACCACGCGATACACGCCACGCTCTGCAGGAAGACCATGGAAAACGTCATTCTCATCATCCATCTCCTTTTGGCCCTTGGCCTGATTGCCGTTGTTCTGATGCAGCGGTCCGAAGGGGGCGGCCTGGGCATGGGCGGCGGCGGTGGCGGCGCCATGAGCGGGCGTGCCGCGGCGACCGCTCTGGGTAAGGTGACCTGGATTCTGGCGGCGTGTTTCATCGTGACGTCCATCACCATGACCATTCTGGCCGCGCAAAAATCCGCAGGCAGCTCGGTGATCGACCGTCTGGGCGTTCCCGCCCCGACCGAGGAAAGCACACCTGCGGTTCCATCCGCAGACGACCTGCTGCCGCCGGCACAGGGCGACAATGCTCCGCTGATCCCTCAGGCGGACTGATCCACAAAACCTAGAAATCTGAAAGAGAACGGCAACAGCATCTTGCGGTTCTCTTGCGCTTTTGGCGCGAATCCTCTATATGTGAAGTCCCGTGGTGCTGCGGTTTTTTCAAGCCGCCGGGCAGTTGGTAATGACGTCTCACGGGAGCAGCCGAAAACATGGCGCGATTTATTTTCATCACTGGTGGTGTGGTTTCGTCCTTGGGTAAAGGACTGGCCTCGGCGGCCCTGGGCGCGCTGTTGCAGGCACGCGGGTATTCGGTCCGTCTGCGCAAGCTGGACCCCTATCTGAACGTCGATCCCGGCACCATGTCGCCGTTCGAACATGGCGAAGTGTTCGTTACCGATGATGGCGCGGAAACCGATCTGGACCTTGGCCACTACGAACGCTTTACCGGGGTTGCGGCGCGCAAAACAGACTCGGTCAGTTCCGGCCGCATCTACTCCAACGTGCTGGAAAAGGAACGCCGCGGCGACTACCTCGGCAAGACCATTCAGGTCATTCCGCACGTTACCAACGAGATCAAGGATTTCATCGCCATCGGCGAGGATGAGGTCGATTTCATGCTGTGTGAGATCGGCGGTACCGTCGGCGATATCGAGGGCCTGCCCTTTTTCGAAGCCATCCGTCAGTTCAGCCAGGACAAGCCGCGTGGTCAGTGTATTTTCATGCACCTGACGCTGCTGCCCTACATCAAGGCATCCGGCGAATTGAAAACCAAGCCGACCCAGCACTCGGTGAAAGAGCTGCGCTCGATCGGTTTGGCACCCGACATTCTGGTCTGCCGCTCCGAAGGGCCGATCCCCAAAAAGGAACGCGAAAAGCTGGCCCTGTTCTGCAACGTGCGCCCTGACAGCGTGATCGCGGCGCAGGACCTCAGCACCATCTACGACGCCCCGCTGGCCTATCACAAAGAAGGGTTGGATCAGGCGGTTCTGGATGCGTTCCAGATCAGCCCCGCCCCCAAACCCGATCTGGCCAAATGGGAAGATGTCAGCGACCGCATCCACAACGCTGAAGGCGAAGTGAAGGTTGCCATCGTCGGCAAATATACCCAGCTGGAAGACGCCTATAAGTCGATTGCCGAGGCGCTGACCCATGGCGGCATGGCCAACCGGGTCAAGGTCAAGGTCGAATGGGTGGATGCCGAAATCTTTGATACTGAAGACGCCGCACCACATCTGGAAGGTTTCCACGCCATCCTCGTCCCCGGCGGATTTGGCGAGCGTGGTACCGAAGGCAAGATCAAGGCCGCCCAATATGCGCGCGAACACAAGGTGCCCTATCTGGGGATCTGTCTGGGCATGCAGATGGCCGTAATCGAAGCCGCCCGGAACGCCGCGGGCATCACCGAGGCAGGGTCCGAGGAATTCGACCACGAATCCGGTAAAAAACGTTTTGAGCCAGTTGTTTATCACCTCAAGGAATGGGTGCAGGGTAACCACAAGGTCGAACGCAAAGTGGGTGACGACAAAGGCGGCACCATGCGTCTGGGCGCCTATGACGCGGTTCTTGGCGAAGGCTCGAAAGTGGCAGAGGTGTATGGCAGCACCAGTATCGAGGAACGCCACCGCCACCGTTATGAGGTGGATATCAAGTACCGCGACAAGCTTGAGGCAGCCGGCCTGAACTTCTCGGGCATGTCGCCGGATGGCCGCCTGCCGGAAATCGTCGAATGGTCGGATCACCCGTGGTTCATCGGCGTCCAGTACCACCCCGAGCTGAAATCCAAACCTTTCGACCCGCACCCCCTGTTCAAGGACTTCGTGCGCGCGGCCAAGGACACGTCGCGTCTGGTCTGATCCAGGCGGTCGTCACCGCAAAGTGACGGCGCACACAAAAAAACTTCTACGCAATGCCCTGTCATGGGGGTTAACTGTTGGCAAATCGCAGACAGGAGATTCTCCATGACCAGCCAGACGCAACTTGCCGAAACATTTGCCGGTCTGCACAAAAAGGGCGATCCCGTTATCCTGTTCAACATCTGGGATCCGGGTAGCGCCGCCGCCGTGCGTAACGCCGGTGCGCAGGCGATTGCTACCGGCAGCGCCCCGGTGGCAATGGCGCAGGGATACAAAGACGGTCAAAATATTCCGTTCGATCTGGTCTTGGGCAACGCCCGGCGGATCGTGGATGCGGTCGATGTGCCCGTGACGCTGGATTTCGAAGGGGCCTATGCAGAAGATCCCGCCGGAATTTCCGATAACGTGCAGCGGGCACTGGACTGCGGCGTTGTCGGCTTCAACTTCGAAGACCAGATTGTGGGCGGCACAGGGCTCTATGACGTCGCCGCGCAAGCCCAGCGGGTCAGGGCCGTGCGACAGGGCGGTGACGCAGCCGGGGTGCCCGTTTTTATCAACGCCCGTACTGATATCTTTCTCAAAGCTGCCCCTGACACGCACGACGACGCCATGCTGGACGATGCGATCACCCGCGCCAAAGCTTTTGCCGATGCCGGGGCCGACGGCTTTTTCGCCCCCGGCCTAAAGGATGAGGCATTGATCGCCCGCTTGTGCGATTCGGTTGACCTGCCGGTGAACATCATCGCCCTGCCCGGCACGCCCGATACGCCAACTCTGGCCGCTCTGGGCGTTGCGCGTATCAGCTATGGCCCGGTGCCCTATCGGCGCATGACCGCATGGTTGCAGCAACAGGCAAGCGATGCGCTGGCTCAGGCCAACTGACACGCGGGATTGCATTTCCCTCGATCTGACAGCACCCTGCACGCGCAGGCCAATCAGGAGGATGCAATGACCAAAGGATATTGGGTCGCCCATGTCGATGTGGATGACATGGAAACATACAAGAACTACATCGCGGCCAATGCCGAGCCCTTTGGCGAATATGGGGCACGCTTCCTGGTGCGTGGCGGCGACCACGAGGTCAAGGAAGGCGCTTCGCGGTCGCGAACCGTTGTGATCGAATTTCCCAGCTATGAAGATGCGCTTGCCTGTTACGAAAGTGACGCCTACCAGCACGCCAAATCCCTGCGCGATCCGGTTGCCATGAGCGATCTTGTGATCATCCGAGGCTATGACGGGTAGAACCCGCTTGGCGACCCACAAAATATGGACTAGCCTATGCCCATGTTGAAGAAGTTCTTCCAGGCCTTCCGCCCCCCGCAACACGACAAGCTGCCCGATCCCGATGCGGAACTGGCGCTTGGTGCCCTTCTGGTGCGCGTGGCGCAGGCCGACCGCGACTACAAGGTCGAGGAAATCGGCCTGATCGACAAGATTCTCGCCCGCCTCTATCAGCACAACGCCATTGAGGCCGCCAAGGTGCGCGCCACTTGCGAAAAGTTGCACGCGGCCGCGCCCGATACTGATACCTTCGGCAAGCTGATCCGAGAAACCACCGATCTTAAGGAACGCCTCGCCGCGCTGGATGCCCTGTGGGAGGTCGTACTGGCCGACGGAAACTCGGACGAAGGCGAAATGAAAATCGTCGAAGAGGCCAGGATCGCCATGGGCCTCAGCTATAACGACAGCCAGGCGGCGCGCGAGCGGATGCAAAGCCGCTTGGATGCCAACTAGGATCAGCATATATCCCAATCATGTTCAGTGATTTTCTTTCCCGGCTGACACAGCCGCAGCCCGACCCACTGGCCGAGGATGACGCCCGCCTCGCCCTTACGGCCCTGTTGGTGCGCATCGCCCGCTCCGACAACGACTATGCCGATACCGAAATGGCCCGGATCGACCGGATTTCAGCCCAGCGCTATGGGCTGTCTCCGTTCGAGGCAGCCGGTCTGCGCGCCAAAGCCGAAGATCTGGAGGCCGAGGCCCCCGACACCGTCCGCTTCACCCGCGCCATAAAAGAGGCCGTCCCCTATGACGACCGGCTGGGAGTGGTCGAGGCGCTGTGGTCTGTCGTGCTGGCCGATGGCCAGCGCACCGGCGAAGAGGATTCGCTGCTGCGCCTTGTGGTCAGCCTGCTGGGCGTCAGCGACGTCGATTCGGCACTGGCCCGCCAAAGGGCAGCCAAATCATGACCGCAATGCTGGGTATGTACGACATGCCCGCCCTGCAACCCGCCAACGACCGCTTGTGGGATTTGATTCGGGGGCATCTGGGTGATGGGCACAACCAACTGTCGCGGGACCGGGATTTCTGGGACATCTGGCATGATCCGGATCTGATCTTTGCCCAGACCTGCGGAATGCCGTACCGAACACGCCTGCACGGCAAGGTCCAGCTCGTCGGCACCCCCGATTATGCGCTGCCCGGATGCCCGCCCGGATATTACTGTTCGGTCTTCGTCGCCCGGCGTGACGACGCCCGCGATCTGACTGCCCTGACTGGTGGCACGTTCGCCTATAACGAGGCTCTGTCGCAATCAGGCTGGGCCGCCCCGGTAACCCACCTTGCGGGCTTGGGGCTGGCGCCCGCCACCCTGCATGAAACCGGCGGACACGCCCTGTCTGCGCAAGCAGTGGCCGAGGGGCTGGCCGACTGCGCCTCACTTGACGCTTTGACGTGGGAATTGCTCAGAGAACATTCCGACTTGGCCGGAAAACTGCGCGAGGTTGCGCGGACAGACCCGACACCCGCCCTGCCCTACATCACTGCAAACGGTCGCGACGCCGCCCTTGTGGCCAGCGCCGTTCGGGCCGCAATCGCGGACCTGTCGGCAGAAGATCGCAAGGCGCTGCACCTTCAGGGGCTGATCGACATCCCCGCCGACACCTATCTTGCGGTTCCCACTCCGCCTGCGCCCGACGCATTCCTGCCTGCGCGCTGACCATTTTGGCCAGAACGTCTGGTCAATTCGGTCGTTTCGGGCCCGGAACTTGTCATTTGCGCATTGCATTACGCTGATTTTTCGGCCCTAGTACCGCACCAATAATGCCAACAACATCTGGACCACCCGTGACAGAATCCGCTCCCGTCATCGAGATCAAGAACCTTCACAAAAGCTTCGGACAGCTGGAAGTGTTGAAAGGAGTGGACATCACCGCGCATCGGGGCGACGTGGTTTCACTGATCGGCTCGTCGGGGTCCGGAAAATCCACGCTTCTGCGCTGCTGCAACCTGCTTGAGGACAGCCAGCAAGGCGAGATCCTGTTCAAAGGCGAACCGGTTCGCTGGTCAGGCGCGGGTCATAACCGGCGCCCGGCGGATCCCAAACAGGTGCTGCGCATACGCACCAACCTGTCGATGGTATTCCAGCAGTTCAATCTGTGGGCGCACATGACCATCCTGCAAAACGTGATGGAAGCGCCCGTGACCGTTCTGGGCCGCGACAGGGCCGAGGTCGAGGACAGCGCGCGTAAATATCTGGAAAAGGTCGGCATCGGTGACAAGTGCGATGTTTACCCGGCCCAGCTGTCGGGTGGCCAGCAACAGCGTGCCGCCATTGCCCGCGGCCTCTGCATGGAGCCCGAGGCGCTGCTGTTCGACGAACCCACCTCCGCGCTCGACCCCGAGCTGGAACAGGAAGTGATTAAGGTGATCAAGGATTTGGCTGCCGAAGGCCGGACCATGATCATCGTGACCCACGACATGAAGATGGCGGCTGATATCTCCAGCCACGTCGTATTCCTCCATCAGGGCCTTATCGAAGAAGAAGGCCTGCCCGAGGACATCTTCACTACCCCTGAATCCGCACGGCTTCAGGGCTTTCTTTCCGCCACCAAGGCGGCATAACTTCAGGACAGAACTAAACTGGGGAGAAACCAATGAAAAACCTGATTCTGACCACTGCGGCACTGGCGCTTGGCGCTGGCATGGCCATGGCCGACACCGTCCGCATGGGCACCGAGGGCGCCTACCCTCCGTACAACTTCATCAATGACGCCGGCGAGATCGACGGTTTCGAGCGTGAAGTGGGCGACGAACTGTGCAAGCGCGCCAACCTTGAGTGCGAATGGGTCAAGAACGACTGGGATTCGATTATCCCGAATCTGGTCTCGGGCAACTACGACACCATCATTGCGGGCATGTCGATCACCGATGAGCGGGATGAGGTCATCGACTTCACCCAGAACTACTTCCCGCCTGCCGCGTCCGCCTATGCCGGCGCATCGGACGGTGTTGATCTGACCGGCGGCATCATCGCAGCTCAGACCGCAACGATTCAGGCGGGCCACGTGGCCGAATCCGGCGCAACGCTGGTTGAATTCGCGACACCTGAAGAAACCATCGCAGCGGTCCGCAACGGCGAAGCTGACGCGGTGTTTGCCGACAAGGACTTCCTTGTTCCGATCGTCGAGGAATCGGGCGGTGAGCTGGTCTTTGTAGGCGACGACGTTCCGCTGGGCGGCGGCATCGGCCTTGGTATCCGCGAATCCGATGGTGAACTGCGCGGCAAGTTTGACGAGGCCATCACCTCGATGAAGGCGGACGGTTCGCTGAACGAACTGATCGTCAAGTGGTTCGGCGAAGGCGTACCGACCTACAACGCCGACGGCTCGGTCGTCACAAACTAATTTGTACCACTCGGTTCGGCGCATTCATTGCGCCGAACCGTTCCCGGCCGCAGGTCCGGTACGACGCTCGAAAGACGCCTCATGTTCTCCTATTGCGCTGATCCCGACACGCTTGGCACGTTCCGCTGGTTCTCGTGCTATCTGACGAACGGTGTCCATTGGTCGTTCTACCTGTCGTTTCTCAAGGTTCTTGGCCTGCTGGCCGTCACCGCACCCGTCGCGCTGAGCTTTGGTTTTGCGGGCGCAATGGCAGCCCGGTCACATTTCCCGCCTCTCAGCTGGCTGGGAAAGGGATACATCGCCATCGTGCGCGGCGTGCCGGATATCGCATTCTTCCTGTTTTTCGTGATCGCACTGGATCAGGGGTTCGAGTGGATGCGCCATCAGGTCCTGTGCCCCGACTGGACCGACCCGATCCGTCAGGGCAACGACTTTCTCGTCTGCCCCTCCGCCAAGCTGCCTCTGGGTAGCGCCCCGGAATGGGTTCACGAGATTTACGGCTTTTTCCTTGCCATCATCACCTTTTCCATCGTTTTCGGCGCTTTCGCCGCTAACGTCCTGTTCGGCGGGATGCGTGCCGTACCCCACGCCCAGCTAGAGACTGCCGAAGCCTATGGCATGAGCCGCCGCCAGACCTTCTGGCGCATCCTCGTGCCGCAGATGTGGGTCTATGCCCTACCCGGCCTTTCGAACCTGTGGATGGTGCTGATCAAGGCCACACCGCTGCTGTTCCTGCTGGGTATCGAAGACATCGTGTACTGGGCCCGTGAACTGGGCGGCACCAAGACCTCGAAATTCACTGCCTATCCGCATGGCGACTGGCGCATGTGGTACTTCCTGTTCCTGCTGATCTTCTACCTCGGCATGACCCGCGTCTCGGAAATCGGGCTGGAACGGCTGATGCGCAGACTATCCCACGGTCAGGCCACATCCGGTGGCGAGCTGCTGCGCAAGGAGACCACGGCATGAGCTGCTTGCATACCATTCAGGACTACGGCCTGCGCTCGCTGGGCCTTGGCGAACGCCTGTTGCCACGCAGCGACTTCACCTTGTGCGAACAGTTTACGCTGATCGGCTCGGGCATGATCTGGAATGTCTATTTCGGCATTATGGCTCTGGCCACCGGCTTTTTCCTCGCCACCGCACTGGCGGTTGGAAAAGCTTCACCGAACAAATGGCTGCGCAAACCGGCCGAATGGTTCATCTTCATCTTCCGCGGCTCGCCGCTGTTCATTCAGTTCTTCTTTGCCTACTTCCTGTTCCTGTCGCTCAAGAAGACCTATCCGATGTTCGACGCCTTCACCTCTGCATGGCTGGGGGCGCTGATCGTTCTGTTCCTGAACACCGCCGCCTATTCGGGTGAGATCTTCTATGGCGCGCTGCGGTCGATCCCCAAGGGTGATATCGAGGCGGCGGATGCCTATGGCATGTCCGGCTGGTCCCGCTTTCGCCGGGTTGTCTGGCCGACCATGCTGCGTCTGGCCTGGCCCGCCTACACGAACGAGGCGATCTTTCTGTTCCACGCGACCACGCTGGTCTTCTTTTCGGCCTTCCCGGCCTGGCAGCAACGGGGAGATGCCCTGTATTACGCCAGCTACTTTGCGGACAAGACGTTCAACCCGTTCATTCCGTATCCGATTCTGGCGTTCTATTTCATCCTGCTGACGCTGGTGATCGTCTGGGGCTTTGGTCAGGTGAACAAGCGCCTCAACCGCCACCTGCCGGTTGCGAAACAGGCCAAGATGCGGTTCCGGCTGAATCTGGCGCGCTAAGCTTTGTGTTTCAAAGCCCCTGCGGCGCCAGACACACTTTGACACGCCCCATCATGCGTAACCCATGTTCGCAGGCGATGGGGCGTCCCGTATTCCGATTCAGAAATCTTTGATTATCGATTTGATGTCCAAAGCGGTCTGGTTTGCCTTGGCATGCACGGTCATCGCCGTGGCGCCAGTTATTAGAGGCATGATGACTACCGCAGTCACAAAAGCGGTCCCTATACCCAGGACGCCGCCAAGTATCGTCCCATACAACAAGGCAGGAAAAAACCCATCCAAAATCCAGGTGACAATCCAAGTCAAAAGAAGAACAGCAACGCCCGCCTTAATAGCTACGATCGGCGTAGACGACCAGATACCCGACGTCGTCCTCTTGGCATTGGCCTTGCCTTCAGCCGCCTTCGCTTGCAGCTGGTCTCGGGCGGCGTTGATAATCCTCTGTGCCTCGTGATTGATGACTTCGGCCCCATGGTCGATCTCGAGCAAGCGGTCGATCGGCTCATCCTCGAAACCGACCAGTTCGTTAAAATGCTCTACTGGCTCGGGGCTCATATTGACGTCGTACTGAGAGGCAATATTCAGGCGCTTCTCATATTCAAGACGCGTAAAGTTCGCCTTTACCTTCTTGATGTCGTTTATCAGTTCCCGGCGGCGATGCTCGATCACATCCTGAACTGCTGCTTTGTGCTTCAGGAAATCCTCGTCCGAGGCCGCCCGCAGCCCATATTTCCAATCCCCGATCAGGGCATGGTAAAACTGGTTGCCCGCCGTTTCCGTATCCCCCTCATGGTACAGAAGTTTGGCGTAGTCGTACTTGGCCGAATAATTCCGTTGGTTCAGCGTCAGCGCCTTTTCAAGGTGCGTGCGCGCATCCTCCATGCGGCCCGCACAATAACACGCCCAGCCCGCCATCGCGTAGCACCGCGACTGCACCTTGTCCTTGAGATGCGAAGCGTATTTGGCAGCGTTCAGGAAATCTTCGATTGCCACCTCGGGATTAACGATATTCATGTCGGCGTGCCCCGGACCGCCAAGCCGTATCAGCCCGCGCAGAAAATGGAACCTGTATTCCAGTCGAAAGCCCGAACGTTCTCCGTGACCGTCAATGGCACGGTTCACGTAATCAAGCGCCTCTTCAAAATGGCCGCGCTTATAGGCCTGACTGGCAATCGAATACTGTTCCATTGCCCAGGTCTGATCCGGGGTTTTGGCGACCTTCAGCAACTGCGCCAGCGTGCCCTTGATGTCATTCAGCTCCAGCGAAACCTGATAGAATCCGTGCTGCATGACACTGGACATTTCCTGGATCGAACTGTTCACCTCTTGAATGTCCCCTCGCAAGCTCATGACTTGACCAGACATGTCATTCATTGCCTGCAAGCCCTGCTCGGCCAGTCGGGTCTGCGTCGACAGCGATTGCGCCATATGCAGGTCGACCAACAGACTAAAGCCATCGAGGTTCTTTTGCGGGGCTAGAAAGCTGCCATATGAATCTGCGCCGTTATAGGTAAACACTGAACTCGTCATTGATCCTCCAGATAGTATTGCAAACCATTGTAGCTAAATAAATTTTTTGGATGATTGTCCGAAATTAGTATCAGGACAATACTTCAGCACTCATTTCGCCCGCATTTTTTCACCATTTGCGACATTCCCGATCACAGCCGCTGTTTATCCCGCAGTTTGAACTCGGCGTTCAGGCCCGCTTCCTTTTGCAAAGCTCAGAATATTCGACGTGGAGTTTTCAATGCCTTGGGCTAAGATTGTCACCAACCACAGCGTTCAGATCCCATGACCGAACTTACTCTGCACAGCACCATCACCTGCCCCGATTGTGACCACACCCGGTCCGAGCGGATGCCGACGGATGCGTGCCAGTGGTTCTACGAATGCGGGAACTGCGGCGCGCTTTTGCGGCCCAGACCCGGCGATTGCTGCGTCTATTGCTCATACGGAACCGCCCCCTGCCCGCCTGTACAAAACGGACAATCCTGCTGCGGATAAACGTACAAACCGGAAGAAACTCGTTTCAGCCGGTCGTGGCCGGGAAACGGGTCTTGCAGAAAAATTTGATCAAATATCGTGACAACAAGTGGGTGCGCGACTAAATCTCAGGGGCAAGAGCATTGGAGACCCTCATGGACCTGAGCGCCCTGCACACATTCCGCGTTGCCGCCTGTGATCTAAACGGACAGATGCGCGGCAAGCGTGTACCGCCATCTTACGCGGACAAGCTGGACAAAGGCGCGGTGCGAATGCCCTTTTCCGCGCTCAATGTCGATCTTTGGGGGGCCGATATTGACGGCAGTCCGCTGGTCTTTGAATCAGGCGATGCTGACGGGATGCTGTTGCCTACGGATCGCGGGCCGGTGCCGATGCCTTGGCTCGACACGCCAACCGCGCTTGTGCCCATGTGTCTGTATGACGATCAGGGTACCCCCTTTGCCGGAGACCCCCGTCACGCCCTCTCCTCGGTCTTGGACCGCTACGCTGCGCGCGGCTGGTCGGTGATCGCCGCGACCGAGCTTGAGTTCACGCTGCTCGACGCATCCGGCCCTCAGCCACAGCCCCCGTTCAACCCCGTTACGGGCCGCAGGCTTGCGACTGAATCCGTGCTGTCCATGGCTGAAATGGATGCCTTCGACGCGTTCTTCACCGAGCTCTACGATGGTTGCAAAGCGATGGGAATTCCCGCTCAGACCACCATTTCCGAAGGCGGGATCGGTCAGTTCGAGATCAATCTGAACCATCAGAACGCCATGCGCTGCGCTGACGATACGTGGTTATTTAAGGCATTGGTCCGCGGTCTCGCCCGCAAACATGGGTTTGCGGCCACCTTCATGGCGAAGCCTTATGCGGATGACGCAGGCAACGGAATGCACGTTCATTTCTCGGTGGTCGATGAGCAGGGCCGCAATGTGTTTGACGATGGAGGCCCTGACGGAACCGAAACCCTCGGAATGGCCGTCGCGGGATGCGTCGCGGCAATGCCCGGCAGCACTCTGATATTTGCGCCGCACGGCAATTCCTATGCGCGTCTCGTCCCCGGCGCCCACGCCCCTATGGGTGCCTGCTGGGCGTATGAAAACCGAACCGCTGCCATCCGTATACCCGGTGGTGCCCCCTCGGCTAGGCGCATTGAACATCGCGTGGCCGGCGGGGATATCAACCCGTATCTGATGCTGTCCGCCGTTCTCGGCGCAGCGCTGATCGGTGTCGATGACGCGATGCAACCGCCCCCGCCGATTAACGGCAATGCCTACGAAATCGACGGCCTGCCGCAACTGGCACCCGACTGGGCATCAGCCATCACGGCACTCGAAACCGACCCTCTGATGACGCGTATCTTTGCGCCCGAACTTATCCGCTATCTGGCCATGACCAAGCGGCAGGAGATCACGCGCTTTGCCGACAGGCCCACCGAGGAACATTGGCTCAGCTACCTCGAGGCCGTATGACCCCTTGCCCGCTCTGATAGTCTTGGCTAGGGTAAATTTGATCAAATTTGGTGACCTATGAAAATCGGCATATTGCAAACCGGCCACGCCCCCGATGCGCTGATCGACACGACCGGGGATTATGACGAGATGTTCCGCCACCTGCTGGACGGCAACGATTTCACATTCGAAACCTTCTCAGTTGTAGACGGTATGTTTCCGCAGAGTGTTAACGACGCGGACGGTTGGGTTATCACCGGTTCGCGCCACGGTGCGTACGAGGACCATCCGTGGATTCCGCGGCTTGAAGACCTGATCCGTGACATTCAAAAGCAAGGGCAGCCCCTGATTGGCGTCTGCTTTGGCCATCAGATCATCGCACAAGCCCTGGGCGGTAACGTCGAAAAGTTCTCCGGCGGCTGGGCTGTCGGGCGCACCGAATACGACCTGAACGGCGATAAAGTCACTCTGAACGCCTGGCATCAGGATCAGGTGACCGACCTGCCCCCTGACGCAACGGTTCTGGGACGCAACGAATTCTGCCGTAACGCGATGGTTGCCTATGGGGATACGATCTGGACCGTTCAGGCGCACCCGGAATACTCCAACGATTTCCTGCACGGGCTGATTGAAACTCGGGGCAAAGGCGTCGTTCCCGACGCCCTGCTGACCGAGGCCACCAACCGTCAGGACGGCCCCAACGACAACTCTGAGATTGGTCGGCAAATGGCCGGCTTTCTGAAGAAAGCGAGGGCCTGATGGCCAACTGGACAGACAACATCCCGGAGGCGGCGCGCACGTATCTTGACGGGCGGCGTCTGGACGAAGTGGAATGTATCATTTCAGATCTGCCGGGCATCGCGCGCGGCAAGGCGGTGCCAGCCACAAAATTCGCGCGGCAATCCTATTTCCACCTGCCCGACAGCATTTTTTACCAGACCATCACCGGCGGCTGGGGCGAAGCTGCGGGTGACGACGGGTTCATCGAACGGGACATGATCCTGAAACCCGATTTCTCGACGACATCCGCTGCGCCCTGGACTGGCGACTGGACCTTGCAGGTGATTCATGACGCCTATGACCGCGACGGCGAACCCATCCCCTTCAGTCCGCGCAATGTGCTGAAACGTGTTGTACAGTTGTATCTGGACAAAGGCTGGAAGCCGGTCGTTGCGCCCGAGATGGAGTTCTTTCTGGTCGCCCGAAACGCCGACCCGGCCAAAGAGATCGAACCGATGATGGGCCGTTCGGGCCGCCCCGCTGCCGCACGTCAGGCTTATTCGATGACGGCAGTGGACGAATTCGGACCAGTGATCGACGATATCTATGACTTTGCCGAACATCAGGGGTTCGAGATCGACGGCATCACCCAGGAAGGCGGCGCCGGGCAGCTTGAAATCAACCTGCGCCACGGCAATCCGGTGAAACTGGCAGACGAGGTATTCTATTTCAAACGTCTGATCCGCGAAGCCGCGCTACGCCATAACTGCTTTGCCACCTTCATGGCCAAACCGATCGAAGACGAACCCGGTTCGGCCATGCACATCCATCACTCGATCATTGATATGGAAACCGGCCAGAACATGTTCTCGGGCCCGCAAGGTGGCGAAACGGATGCTTTCTATCACTTCATCGCCGGGTTACAGAACCATCTGCCCGCCGGTCTGGCGGTCATGGCACCCTATGTGAATTCATATCGCCGCTACGTGAAAGATCACGCCGCACCGATCAATCTGGAATGGGCGCGCGACAACCGCACCACCGGTATTCGTGTACCCTTGTCCGGCCCCGACAGCCGCCGGATTGAAAACCGTATCGCGGGCATGGACTGCAATCCCTATCTAGGCATCGCGGTTTCGCTGGCCTGTGGCTATCTGGGTCTGATCCAGCAGGAGCGCCCGCGCCGCCAGTTCTATGGCGATGCCTACGATGGCGAAGGGGACATCCCACAGGTGATGGGCAGCGCGCTGGACCTGTTCGACACCGCCGAAGCCCTGCACGAAGTTCTGGGGCCGGAATTCGCCCGCGTCTACAGCATCGTGAAGCGCGCGGAATACGAAGAGTTCCTGCAAGTGATCTCTCCGTGGGAGCGCGAGCACCTTCTGCTGAACGTCTGAGGCTGCACCAGAAGGCTAAACCGGATGAACCTGCTTTATTCCAATGACAGAAAGGCGGAATACCCGTCCAGCTGGTATGCCGCGACCGCTCATCCCATGGATCGCTTTCCGGCTCTGGCAGATGACGTGACCGCAGACGTGTGCGTCGTCGGCGGTGGATACACCGGCCTGTCCGCCGCCCTGCATCTGGCCGAGGCCGGGTTCGACGTCATTCTGCTCGAGGCGCATCGCGTCGGCTTTGGCGCGTCCGGGCGCAACGGCGGACAGTTGGGCAGCGCACAACGGATGGATCAGGAGGATCTCGAACGCCTTGTGGGTGACGCGGACGCTGCAAAGCTGTGGGATCTCGCTGAGGACGCCAAGGATCTGGTCAAGGGATTGATCGAAAGGCACCGCATCGATTGCGACCTGAAACCGGGTATTGCATCTCTGGGCTTCAGCGATGCTGAGCGGAATGAACTGCACGACCACGCGGCCCATTTGTCGGACAGATACGGATACGATCAGATCGAACCGCTGGACGCGGATGCGGGCCATGCCCTGTGTCCGTCGCCCGCCTACCGGGGCGGCTATCTGGACATGGGTGCGGCGCATCTACATCCCTTGAACTATGCGCTGGGACTGGCCCGGGCAGCGGCAGCAGCGGGCGTGCGCATTCATGAAGCGACCGAGGTTCTGGAGATTGCAGAAGGCAGTCCCGCCACGCTTCAAACGGCGCAAGGCCGTGTCAAGGCGGATCATGTCATTCTGGCCTGTAACGGCTATCTTGGCGATCTGAACTCCAAGGTCGCGTCGCGCGTGATGCCGATCAACAACTTCATCGCCGCCACCGAACCGCTGGGCGATGATGCGGCGCGGGTTCTGACGCAGGACGTGGCCATCGCGGACACGAAATTCGTGATCAACTATTTCCGCCTCAGCGCCGATAAACGCTTGCTGTTCGGCGGCGGTGAAAGCTATGGCTACCGCTTTCCCAGCGACATTGCCGCAACGGTCCGCAAACCGATGACAGGAATATTCCCGCATCTCAGGGATGTGAAAATCGACTACGCCTGGGGCGGTACATTGGCCATTACCATGCGGCGCATGCCCTATCTGGCCCGGATCACGCCCAACATCCTGTCAGCGTCGGGCTATTCAGGCCATGGGGTCGGCACCGCAACCCACGCCGGGCAGCTTATGGCACTGGCGATTCAGGGACAGGCCGAAGGGTTCGATACCCTGTCGCGCGTCCCCGCCCAACCCTTCCCCGGCGGGCCTGCGCTTCGCACTCCGCTGCTGGTGATGGCCATGACCTGGTACGCCCTTCGCGACCGGCTGGGTATCTGACCCGTCCAAACGCAACAATTTGGTGAAATTCCGCCGAAGTCGCATTTGGGTACTTGGCATGCGCGGCTTGTGATTTTATATTTCCAAAAGTTAGAATTCGGGAATTCCAAATATGACACTGCCACCCAACGTCCATGACGCCGAGCCAATCCCAGCAGCCGCGCGTGAGGCCATCGACGCGCTGATGCAGTCCGGAGACCTGTTCCGCTATACCGCCCCGCAAGACGCCCCGGTCGCCTTGCTTGAGGCCGAATTTGCGGAACTTCTGGGCACAAAATATGCGCTGGCGGTGTCATCCTGTTCGGCGGCTTTGTTTCTTTCGCTCAAGGCCCTGGGCCTGCCGCGCGATGCGCGGGTAATGATCCCCGGCTTTACCTTCGCTGCGGTCCCCTCTTCGGTCATCCACGCGGACTGCATTCCGGTTCTGTGCGAAGTGGGCGACAACTATCGAATCGACATGGATGATTTCGCGGCCAAACTGGACGATGTGCAGGCGGTCATCATCAGCCACATGCGCGGGCACACCTCGGACATGGACGCCATCATGGATTTGTGCGATGCGCGCGACATCCCTGTGGTCGAAGACGCCGCGCATTCGCTGGGCACCACCTGGCATGGCCGCAACATCGGCACCATCGGCAAAGTGGGCTGCTTTTCCTTCCAGTCCTACAAGATGATCAACGCGGGCGAAGGTGGCATCCTGATCACCGACGACGCCGATCTGGTGGCCCGCGCCGTGATCATGTCCGGCGCTTATGAGCACAACTGGAAAAAGCACAAAGGCCCGCACGGCGACAACTCGCCCGAACTGGAACAGGCCTTTGCCCGCTGGCAGAACCAGCTGCCGCTTTATAACCTGCGGATGAGCAACCTCAGCGCCGCTGTGATCCGCCCGCAAATCCCCGAGCTTGCGCGCCGGGTGCGCGACGGGCTGGCCAATCACGACTATGTGGCAGAACGCCTGAACAGCTCGCCCTATATCCACGTCCCCGCCCCGCTGGAGCCAGAGCGCCGTGCGCCGGATTCCATCCAGTTCAATCTGGTTGGTCTGGACGAGGCCGAAATCCGCGCCTTTGCCACCGCGACCGAGGCACGTGGCGTCAAGGTTCAGGTTTTTGGCCTGAGCCAGGACAACGCCCGCGCCTTCTGGAACTGGCAGTTCCTGCCGGAACAGTTTGACCTGCCGCAGACCCGCGCCATGCTGATGAACGCATGTGACGTGCGCCTGCCCGTGCGTCTGACGCGCGAGGAACTGGATGTGATTGCCGATATCCTGCTTGACTCGGTGGCCGAGGTCAGCAGCCCGATCCCGGCTTACGGGACCTAATCATCTATCCTCGCGCAGATCGAACAGATCGGCGGACAGAAACAAGGCGTCTATCCCTTCGGGGGTCGGCGCGATGCGGGACAATATCCCGACCACCTGTAGCCCGTTGTCGGACATCTCTAACAATGGCGCGCCGGAATCACCCATCATCACCGGACAAATCGCATGTAGCACGCCCCCCTGCACGGGTTCAGGCTCGCAGGTTCCTGTTCTGCTTAGAACATGGGGGCGCACACCGGGGTAGCCGGCGACAAAGGCATCGCCCGGCCCCGCCGTGGCCATCCCCAAAAATCCGACCTGCTCACCCAGCGACGCCGCCAGTTCCAGAACCGCCCAGTCCTGATCGGCACGGCCATTGAAACCGCCGTCAACGCCCTGTTCCGGGCTCATGTGATAGGATTGCACCACGGATACCGCCTCGGCCTGACCGCGCTGATAGCCGGCTGCGAACCGGATGCCTGACGGCGGAATCCAACGCTTGCGCGCCCGGTTGTACAGGCAATGCGCAGCCGTCAGAACCAGCCTTTCGGATACCAGAACACCGGTGCAGTGCGATCGGATATCCCTGCTGGAAAAATTCACCCTTCCGATGGCCCGCCATGGGTCAGCCGCCGCATCAAGGATTTCACGGGACCGAATGGCCTCGCACCCTGCAGATGCATCCGTCCCCATGGCGCAGATAGTCACCCAAGGTTCTGAAAAACGTCCCTGCGCCTGCACCGCCGCCGCCCAAAGCACGGCGCAGATCAGGGCCACCCACCTCATGCGGCAGGCAGATCAGCTGAGTTTGGACAGTTTCTGCTGCAGATCGGCAAGCTGCTTTTTGATGTCGTCCAGATCTTCTTTCTGTTCTGGCTTATCATCGCTGTCCTCTTTGTCCGGCGCGGACCAGTTGCCCGACAATCCACCGGTCATCGCCTTCAGAAAGGCCTGTTGCTGCGCCTGCATCGCCTCGAAACCCGGCATCTGGGACATCGGATTCATGGCGTTCATGTTCTCCATCACCTTGGCCTGATTTTCGCGCAGCATCTCAAACGAAGATTGCAGGAACTGGGGCATCATTCCCCCGCCCGGCACCATGTAGCTGCGCACCAGATCGTTCAGCACATTGACCGGCAACACGTTTTCGCCCCGGCTTTCGTGCTCGGCAATGATCTGCAAAAGATACTGTCGGGTCAGGTCGTCACCGGTT
Source organism: Ruegeria sp. CF5 (assembly GCF_056537325.1). Lineage (NCBI taxonomy): Bacteria > Pseudomonadati > Pseudomonadota > Alphaproteobacteria > Rhodobacterales > Roseobacteraceae > Ruegeria > Ruegeria sp. CF5. The sequence goes on from NZ_JBQFRI010000002.1 coordinate 540,473, forward strand.
TTCAGATCGATGATCTGAACTTCGCGGCCATCCCGAATGAACCCGGCGATGTCCTCCAGCGTGACGTAATCGCTGGTTTCGGTGTTATACAGCCGTCGGCTTGCGTAGCGCTTGATCAGCAGCGGTTTTTCTTGGTCTGCCACCCGTGTTCCCTCCCCAAGGATGATGCGTTGCAGCAGAGGTTATGCGACTGCAGCACAAAAAGAAAGGGCAGGTCAAAAGACCTGCCCATCGCGATCACACCTAAAGGGAGGAGAGGGTGCGTGTCGCGAAAATTGCTTACTTGCCAGCCGAAGCTTTCTTGGCAGCAGCCGTCACGTCGTTGGTGGCCTTTTTAACAGCGGCGGTTGCATCTTCCGAGATGTCTTTGCCAGCAGCCATCAGCAGTTCGACGGTTTCGGTCTGAACTTTTTTGGCGATCTCAGCGAAGGCAGCCATGTTTTCGGCGGCAACTTCAGCCGATGCGCTTGCGAAATCGGTTGCTGCTTTTGCATAGTCCGCAGGCTCAGCTTTTGCTTTCGACATCTCGCTCAGCTTGGCCAGGGTTTCCTTGGTCCATTTGTTCGAGATTTCTGCCGATTTCTCAGCTGCGTCCAGAGCAACGCCCGACAGCTTTTCGTTCAGCGAAGCGGTCGATTTGAAAGCACCTTCCAGAGCGGAAGTGTCAACCGGGAATGCACCCATCATGTCTTTCAGGGTCGCGGTAAAGTCTTGGGTCTTTGCCATTGTATCAATCCTCATTGCCGGGTTCGGGCCCACCCCGTTTTCCATCGGCTTGACGAGAATATGATTTCTGCATCGCAGCATTTCAAGTTTTTTCTTGCTGCAATGCAGAATAATTTGCGTTTCACTTAAATTTCAACAGCTTGGCTTTGCCACAACATAAGTTCCGGGTGCCGGGGCCAGTCGCGGATGATCCGAATCGCCGGTATCGCGTGCGGCCACCTGCTTACCCGACCGCTTTTTCAACCATGCTTCCCACATCGGCCACCACGACCCTTCGTGATAATCCGCGTCCTTCAGCCAGGTATCGGCATCCGCCTTCAGATCGGGGTTGGTATAATGGCCGTATTTCTTTTTGCTGGGCGGGTTCACAATGCCTGCAATATGGCCCGACTCTGAAACCACGAAAGTCTTGGAGCGCGAGCCCATTTGCTGCACTCCGCGGTAACAGGCCTTCCAGGCTGCGATATGGTCGGTTTCGCAGGTGATGGCCATCAGCGGCACATCGACATCCCGCACATGCAACTTGTGCCCCAAAAGCTCAAAACCGTCCGTTACCATTTCATTGCGTTGGCACAGGCCGCGCAGATACTGGATCGCCATCTTCGCAGGCAGGTTCGCCCCATCGCCGTTCCAGTACAGCAGATCAAAGGCCGGTGGGGTTTCACCCATCATGTAACTGCGGATCGCCGGAGTATAGATCAGGTCGCGCGACCGCAGATAGGAAAAGGTCCGCGCCATGATCCATGACCGCAGCAGACCCTCCTTGTTCACCTCTTCTTCGATCCCGTCGATGAAATCGTTCTGAAGGAATGGCGTGAATTCCCCCTGATCGGAAAAATCCGTCAGCGCGGTAAAGAACGTCGCCGATTTGACCGATTTGTCGCCGCGCTGCTTCATCAGCGATAGGGTCAGGCTCAGCGTCGTTCCGGCGATACAATAACCAACCGCGTTCACCTGTTTGACCTTGCAGATTTTCTTGACCTCATCGATCGCGGTCAGGAAACCATCCTGAATGTAATCTTCCATTCCAGTTTCGGCAAAAGACTCGTCAGGATTGACCCAGCTGACGACAAACAGGGTATAGCCCTGTTCGGTGATCCACTTGATCAGACTGTTTTGTGCCTTGAGGTCAAGGATATAGAACTTGTTTATCCATGGCGGAAACAGAACGATCGGGGTCTCATATACCGTCTCGGTCACCGGTTTGTACTGGATCAGTTCCATCATCCGGTTGCGGTAAACCACGTCACCGGGCGTCGTAGCGATGTTACCCCCCACCTCGAACGCGCTTTCATCGGCCAGTTTGACCACCAGTTCGCCATTGTTGGCTTCAAGGTCCGAGACCAGATTCTCCAGCCCCTTGATCAGCGACTGCCCTTCGGTCTCCACCGCCTTTTCCAGCGCATCCGGGTTCGTCGCCAGAAAATTCGTGGGGGCCATCATGTCGACGATCTGCTGCGAGAAATAGGTCAGCCGCCGCTTGTCCTTGTCATCCAGATCCTCGACCGAGGCCACCGCTTGCGTGATTGTTTCCGCATTTGTCTGATACTGCTGGCGGATGAACCGGAAATAGGGGTTTGTTTCCCACATCGGGTTGGAAAACCGCCTGTCCGTGGGGGCGCTTTCCTCGGCTTCGACCTCACCCTTGGTCAGCGCCTGCTGCGCTTCGGCAAAGTTCAGAACCGATTTTCCCCAATACTCGATCTGCTGTTCCAGAAGCTTGGCGGGGTTCTGCATGGCTTCGGCCCAATAGGCCGTTGCTGCTTTTGCAAAAAGCTCTTGATTCGGACCGTCCAGCGCGGGGGTGTGCGGCTTTTTTCCGGCCATGACTTCGACAAGCCGCTTTGACAGCTCTTCGACCTTGCCCATGTTTTCCTTAAGCCGTTCAAGGTGTTCTTCGGTCAATTCCGGTGTCTGGTCGTCGGTAGTTGTCATTTTAAGGAATCCCCCCTAACCTCGCTGCTACGCAGAATAACGTCGTAAGTTGCGTGGGGCAAAGCGGCGAATGGTCCGAACACTCAGGAGTCCCTTTTTATGCGCTACATGATGACCTACGACCTCATGGAAACCATGCGCAACACCAACCAGTGGTTGGGCGCAACGGCCAGTTCGATGGCATCTTACCCGCTGTTTTCCATGGTGCCAAACCCTGCTTTCAACTGGATGGCAGCGTGGGGCGAGGTTACGGAACGCACCTTTCAGCGCATGATCGTCAAGCCCGACTGGGGCATCCGCACCTTCACCTGCGAAGATGGCAAGGATCACCTTGTCGACATTACCACCGTCATCGAACGCCCCTTCGGCGACCTGATCCATTTCCGGGTCAATGGCCGCGAAGAACAACCCCGCAAGGTTCTGCTGGTTGCGCCCATGTCCGGTCACTATGCCACCCTGCTGCGCTCGACCGTCAAAAGCCTGCTGGTGAATTGCGAGGTCTACGTAACTGACTGGCATAACGCGCGTGATATCCCCGTGTCCGAAGGCAAGTTCGATGTCGAGGATTACACGCTTTATCTTGTCGATTTCATGAAGGCGCTCGGGCCTGACACAAATGTCATCGCGATTTGCCAGCCTGCACCGCTGACGCTGGCGGCAACCGCCTATCTGGCCGAGCACGACCCCAAAGCCCAGCCCAGCACCCTGACCCTGATCGGCGGCCCGGTCGATCCCGACGCCACCCCGACCGAAGTGACCGATTTCGGTCGCCGCGTCACTATGGGCCAGCTGGAAGAAACCATGATCCAGCGCGTCGGTTTCAAGTACAAGGGCGTGGGCCGCATGGTTTATCCCGGCCTGCTGCAACTGGCCTCGTTTATGTCGATGAACTCCGACCGCCACTCCAAGGCATTTTCCGATCAGATTCAACGCGTCATGCGCGAAGAGGCATCGGATCACGACGCCCACAACCGGTTCTACGACGAATATCTGGCCGTCATGGACATGACCGCCGAATTCTATCTGTCCACGGTGGAACGCGTGTTCAAGAACCGTGAAATTGCGCGCAATGAATTTGTGGTCGCTGGCCACAAGGTGGATATCGGCAAGATTACCGATGTTGCGGTCAAATCCGTCGAAGGCGCAAATGACGACATTTCTGCCCCGGGTCAGTGCATTGCCGCACTGGACCTTTGCACCGGCCTGCCCGAGAGCAAAAAGGCCAGCCATGTGGAACCCGGCGCAGGCCATTACGGTATCTTTGCCGGTCGCAGCTGGCGCGACAACATCCGCCCGCTGGTGATCGATTTCATGAACGAAAACAGCCGTAAAAAGCCAAACCGCCGCGCAGCGAACAAGAACACGGCGGCCTGATCCATGACCGGGAAAACCGCCACGGATCTGGGGTTTTCCTGCGAATGCGGCGCGTTGCGCGGTCACATCACGGCAGCGGGTGTCAAATCCGGCACCCGCGTCGTCTGTTTTTGCCACGACTGCCGCGCTTCGCAAATCTACTTTGGCCAGCCTGACCCGGCTCCGGGTCCGGTAAACATCTTTCAGATGAGCCCCGAAGCGATTGAGATCGAGGCCGGCAAAGACAATTTGGCTGCGATGCGCCTCAGCCCGAACGGGATGTATCGTTGGTACGCAAGCTGCTGCAACGCGCCGATTGCGACAACGACAAGATCACCAAAACATCCATTCGCAGGTTTCGACGTGAACAGGATTGCTAAGCCAGACAACCTTGGCCCGGTCACCACAAGGGGTTTTGTTCCGCAGGAAAACGGCAAGCAAAAGCACGAAAAAGTGCGCTATGCAGCGGTCGGACTGATAAAACGCGTAATTTCCTCACGACTTTCCGGCAGTTGGCGCAAGACCCCGTTCTTTGACGCGCAAACCGGTGAACCTGTCACCCAGCCCAAAGTCCTGACAAAAGAAGAACGCGGCAGGCTTTACGACTAAGATAGTCGCACCGGTTCCTTCAGCCACTTCTCCAACGCTTCGGTTACAATCTCCGGCGTTTCCAGCGTGGGCAAATGACCTGCATTTTCAACGACCTGCAGCTCTGCTCCCGGTATCAATTCGGCCATGAAGGTGTGCTTTTTGGGCGGCGTCAATCCGTCATGTGCGCCGCACAGGATTAGTGTTGGTACCTTGATCTTGCGCAGCGTGCTTTGCTGGTCGGGCCGCCTTTGCAACGCGCGCATCTGCTGCACGAACAGATCGGGGCCCATCTCGTTTGCCATGGTCAACATCTCGTCAAGGATGGCCATGCGGTCCGGACCCGGGGCCAGCGTCTCGGGGCGGATCACCTGCTGCATCACGTCTTCCAACCGCCCAGCCTGCGCACCGACGATCAGCGGTTCCCGACTGGCCGCAATCTGCGGCGTATCCGCATGGGCGTCCGTCGACATCAGACACAGGCGCGACACTCGGTCCGGTGCGCGACGAATGATCTCCAGAGCCACAACGCCTCCCATGCTCAGACCGGTCAGCGCAAACCTGAGCGGAAGTTGATCCAAAAGCCCCGATGCAATCTCTTCAATCCGCTCACCGCCCGAAACCGGAGCGACCGTCACAGCCCGGTCCCGCGACAGGTGCTGCAATTGATGCCGATACAGCCGCGCGTCACACATCATTCCAGGCAACAACACCAGCGGTTCGATCATTTCTGCCTCTTGCTCAAATGGATTTTTTGCTCACGATCAGGGTACTGCACGCGTCGGGCAAGAGGAAGTTCAGGGATAGAGAATCCCGCGAAACGGCGGAAAATCGGCGTATCGCGCGCGCCGGGTTTGCAACGTCTCTTGCGGCTCGTCGCCCGCGATCAACAGACGCCCGCGCGGCGCGATGTAACTGTCGATCCGCCGCAATGGCTTTGGACGCCACACCAGATTGAACGCGCACAATTTGGGAAAAAACCAGATTTCCGAGTAATCCAGATGGTCGTGCATCCACCACGCCAGATCCCGCCAGTCGCGCCCCTGATCATAGCGATCCGCAAACCACGGGATCACGATCGACGCCCCGGCAATCCGCGCGTCCCTCTCTCCGCGATCCCAGATGTGGCATTCCAACGGATGATCGTTGCGGGCGCAGTTCAACTTGTTTTCATTTCCGAACCGGTTCAGCGAAGGCGACCGATAGCCCGAGCGTACCGCAACCCGGCCAAAGGTCTCCTCAAGCGGGTCCAGCAACGTCTGACAAAACGCCCGTCCCGTCTCGATGGCAAGGTCCGGGTTTTCGGGAATGTTCTGCTTTTCGTGAAAACTCCCGATCTCGGAATACAGAAAATCCCGCATGAAGAAATGCCGGGACAGACGCACGCGCCCAAGGGTTTCAAGGCTCCACATGCTCCCCGGTTTGCGCATTGTCAGTACCCGTTCCAGCGGAATTCGCCGTTGGGCCCCAGAGTGGAAAAGGGGTTAAAAGCGATTTCCCAGATCGTTCCGTCCGGCGCGCGAAAATATCCGTGATGGCCGCCCCAGAACACGTCCGTTGCGTGTTTCAAAATCTGTGCCCCGGCCCCCTCGGCCCGTTTCAGCAAGGCCGCAACATCCTCTTTCGCCGGGCAGTTATAGCTGAGGGTCAGCGCCCCCTGCCCCAGCGTCGCAATATCAACGCCGATTTCCTCGGCCAGAGCCGCCAGCGGATAAAGCCCCAAAGTCTGACCAATCAGATCAAAGGCGATCACGCCATCCGGGCTGTCGACCCGCTGCCAGCCAAGCATCTCATAGAATCCGGCAGCGGCCTCAGGGTCATCGACCCCTACCGTGATCAGACTTACACGCTGCTCCATCACTCTATCCCCTGCTCTTTCAGCCACTCAAGTATCCCCTCGGTCATCGGGCCGGTCTGCCCCGGCGACATCAGATCCCCGGCCACGACATGCGAGGACGGATCGTCCTCCGGCCCCATCGTCACCAGTTGCTCCTCGGACGGACCACCCCAGTTTTCCGCAACCTCCTGCGTAAGGTCCGGCCTTACGACCTGATCGTCCATCGAAAACCAGAACAGCGCCGGAATCTGTGCGCCTGCGAAATCAAGCGCAAAGACCTCGGCCACCAGCGCGGACATGGGCACAATCGCTTCCCATGAATAGCGGGTGGTCCAATACAAATTCTTGTCCGGGTCGGGGCTGGACACATCGCGTTCCCCTCCCAAAAGGGAGGGCAACCAGTGCCGCGCCCATGGCAGGGTCGGCACCCAAGCGGCCACGGTATTGACGCCAAAGTTCGGCGAGACAAAAACCATCGCAGCCACCCCCTCGCTCAACTCGGGATCAAGGGCCGCAGCCGCCGCCAAAGTCCCGCCTGTTGAGGTCGAGATAACTATAACCTGCTCACCAACTGTGCGCGCTGCCGCCAATGCCTCTGCCGTATCCTCCATCCAGCCCGAGGCTGTCCCTTCAGTCATCGCGGCACTGCCCCGCCCATGGCCTTGCAGGCGGGTATAGACCAGATTGGCACCAAGCGCGTCAGCAACCCGATCCGGCACGGGCCTGATTTCCTCGGATGTGGCGGAAAACCCGTGGATGTACAAAACGGAATACGGCGTCCGCTGCTCTTTCGCGCCCTCCTGCCAGATCACCCGTTTTTCTACACCCGGCACGATATCGTCAAAGGCCGATTCCGTGCTTTCGAAATACACCTGCACCCCTTCACCGAATTTGCGCGGATCAAAGCGGGGCGTCAGGTTCACCTCTTCCCTCGGCCCGAACCAGTAGACAAGACCCCCGACGACAATCAGCGAGATCAGAACGCGCCCGAGAATCCAGCCAAAGCGGCGCATCAACCTTCCCCCATCACATGCAGAACGGCATCTTCGATCAGTCCCAGACACGGCCCGTCCGAAAACCTGTGATCGGCATCCTTGACCAGAAGCAGCCGGATATTCTCTCCGCTGACATGCTCCAAAAGCCGCACCGCCGTTTCCGTGGACACCGCAGTATCCGCCGTACCCTGCAGAAACCGCACAGGAAATGGCAGGTTCAGCGGATCGCGCAAGACCAGACGCTGCCGCCCATCCTCGATCATCCGCTTGGTAATGATGTAGGGCTCCATGTAATCCGATGGCAATTCAACATGGCCCACGGTTTCAAGCGCCGCCTTCTGTTCCTGCGTAAACGACGCCCAATATCCGTCCTCGGTAAAGTCTGGCGCGGCCGCGATGGTGACCATTCCCGCAATCCGCTCCGGCATCTTGCGCGCCAACAGCAACGCCTGCCACCCGCCCATGGACGATCCGACAACGATCAGCGGTCCATCGGTCAACGCCGATACGGCCCCTACCGTGTCTTCATGCCAATCCCCGATGCAGCCATCTTCGAATGCACCCGAACTCTCGCCGTGCCCGGAATAGTCAAACCTCAGAAACCCCTGCCCACGCCCCTGCGCCCAGGCTTCCAGATGCACCGCCTTGGTGCCCTCCATGTCCGACTTCAGCCCACCCAGAAAAACGATGGTCGGCCCCGCCCCGTCGCTTTTGTGATAGGCCAGTTTCCGCCCCTGCACCGTTTCCAGAAAATTCGTAGCCGCCATAATGACCTCATATCTTTTGCCGCATCATGCACGCCACGTGCCCAAGTGCAATTCGCCCAATCTTCTTCTTGTTCCAAATACGGCGGGGCTGGCTCCTTGCTTCCTCCCTTGACACACGCGCACCCGCCTGCCACATGACCTGCACACATAACCCGCAACCGGGCGTTCAGTGGGCGCCAAACCGACGAGGAGAGCCAGCCATGGCCCTGGATGCAAAATCCGTCTCACTCACCTTTCCCGATGGCAATGCACGTTCTTATGACGCAGGCGTAACGCCCGCGCAGGTCGCTGCCGACATCTCCACCTCTCTGGCCAAAAAGGCCATCTCGGCCACGGTCAATGGTCAGCACTGGGACCTGCAATGGCCCATCGAAGCTGATGCCGACATCGCCATTCACACCATGAAGGACGAGGTTCAGGCGAACGAACTGATCCGCCACGACTTTGCCCATGTCATGGCGCGCGCCGTGCAGGAAATCTGGCCTGACACCAAAGTCACCATTGGCCCGGTGATCGAGAACGGCTGGTACTACGACTTTGATCGCGCCGAACCCTTCACGCCCGAAGACCTCGGCCTGATCGAGAAAAAGATGAAGGAAATCATCAACAAGCGCGACGCGGTTACCACGGAAATCTGGGACCGTCAGCGCGCGATCGATTTCTACACTGCCAATGACGAGCCCTATAAGGTCGAGCTGATCGAAGCCATTCCCGGCAACGAACCGCTGCGCATGTACTGGCACGGCGACTGGCAGGACCTTTGCCGCGGCCCTCACCTGCAGCACACCGGCCAGCTGCCGGGTGATGCCTTCAAACTGATGAGCATCGCAGGCGCCTACTGGCGTGGCGACAGTTCACGCGCAATGCTGCAACGCATCTACGGCGTGGCCTTCACCGGCAAGGAAAAGCTCAAGGCGCACCTGCACATGCTGGAAGAGGCCGCCAAGCGCGACCACCGCAAGCTGGGCCGCGAGATGGACCTGTTCCACATGCAGGAAGAAGCCCCGGGCCAGATTTTCTGGCACCCCAACGGCTGGACCGTCTACACCCAGTTGCAGGACTACATGCGCCGGCAGCAGCGCAAAGGCGGTTATGTCGAGGTCAACACCCCGCAGGTCGTCGACCGCAAACTGTGGGAAGCCTCGGGCCATTGGGACAAGTATCAGGAAAACATGTTCATCGTCGAAGTGGACGAAGAACATGCCCGCGAAAAGGCGATCAATGCGCTCAAGCCGATGAACTGCCCGTGCCACGTGCAGATCTTCAATCAGGGCCTGAAATCCTATCGTGACCTGCCTCTGCGTATGGCCGAGTTCGGCTCGTGCAACCGATACGAACCCTCGGGCGCCTTACATGGGATCATGCGCGTACGCGGATTTACGCAGGATGATGGGCATATCTTCTGCACCGAAGAACAGATCGAATCCGAGACCGCCGAATTCATCCGCTTCCTGTCGGAAATCTACAAGGATCTGGGTTTCGAGAAATTCTCGGTCAAATTCTCGGATCGCCCCGAGAAGCGCTCAGGCTCGGATGAGGTCTGGGACAAGGCCGAGACCGCGCTGCTCAGCGCCACGCGCGCTGCTGGCATTGAGCCGGAATTGAATCCCGGCGAAGGTGCCTTTTATGGGCCTAAGCTGGAATTTGTCCTGACTGACGCGATCGGGCGTGACTGGCAATGTGGCACACATCAGGTGGATTTCGTTCTGCCTGAACGTCTGGACGCCACCTATATCGGCGCTGATGGCGGCAAGCACCGTCCTGTGATGCTGCACCGGGCGACACTGGGATCGTTCGAACGTTTCATCGGCATCCTGATCGAAGAACACGCCGGTAAGCTGCCGTTTTGGCTGGCCCCACGTCAGGTTGTCGTGGCCTCGATCACCTCGGACGCAGATGACTACGTGATGGAAGTTGTCGAAGCGCTGAAATCCGCAGGCGTCCGCGCCGAGGCGGATATTCGCAACGAAAAGATCAACTACAAGGTCCGCGAACATTCAGTGGGCAAAGTGCCGGTCATTCTGGCCGTTGGTCATCGCGAAGTCGAAGAACGTACCGTCAGCGTCCGCCGTCTGGGTGAAAAGCAGACGCAGGTTCAGCCGCTTGAGGCTGTAACAATTGAGTTGGGCCGCGCCGCGACCCCGCCGGACCTGCTGTAACATTCGGCGGCAAAACGCCGGAAATCCGGCCCCGCATCAGGGGCCGGATTGAAATATTTTCCAATTTTTCGTTGAAAAACAATTTATTAACATTCAATAGTGCATGACACTCCCTGACGGGTATGTGAGACACGGGCTCGTGAATTTAACTTCACGGCCAAGGCGTTAATTATAGTCCTGTCACAAACGGACATACGCAGTCACCAATAAGGATTACCGAGATGTCGAACACAGCAAAAACTCTTGCCATCGCAGGTGCCGTTGCAGCCGCAGTCGCTGGCGCCGCCACCACCGCCTCCGCACAAGCCAAAGAAAAGTGCTATGGAGTGTCGCTGGCCGGTGAGAATGACTGCGCCGCTGGCCCTGGAACCACCTGCGCCGGCACCTCGACCGTAGATTATCAGGGTAACGCATGGACCCTGGTCGATGCGGGCACCTGCGAAACCCTCGAACTGCCTGCACAGGCCGACGGTTCCGACCGCAAGGGTTCGCTTGAGGCGCTGGAACGCGACCTGCCGGCATAAAACTGGCAATATGAATGTAGGGGCGGGCAATCTGAGATCGCCCGCCCTCATTTTTCAAACCGGGAGCCTGACCAATGCTGGATAACGCGCAAAGATCAAATCGTTTGCCGTCAGCGCCCGGTGTTGGCTACAAGCCACAGCATTTCTCGCAGATACTAGATGACGCCGCGCCGGTCACATGGCTGGAAATCCACGCCGAAAACTACATGGGCGATGGCGGTCGACCTCTGGCGCAGCTGCGTCACCTGTCTGAACAGTTTCCAATTTCGGTCCATGGTGTCGGCCTGTCGATCGGCGGCGAGGGACCGCTGGACGCAGATCACCTTGCCCGGCTGAAACATCTGGTGGACTGGCTGAATCCGGCAAGCTTTTCCGAGCATCTGGCATGGTCCACCCATGACAACCATTTCCTGAACGACCTTCTGCCCCTGCCCTACACCGACGCGACACTGACTCGTGTCTGCGACCATATCGAACAGGTTCAGGACACGGTCGGGCGGAAAATGCTGCTGGAAAACCCCTCCAGCTATCTGGCCTTTCAGGAAAGCACCTGGTCCGAGCCCGATTTTCTGCGCGAAATTTCCCGCCGCACCGGGTGCGGCCTTCTGCTGGACGTGAACAACGTCTTCGTGTCCGCCACAAATCTGGATTTCTCACCCCAGGATTATATCGACGCCTATCCGCTGGAAAAAGTTGGCGAGATTCATCTGGGCGGTCATGACGAGGATGAGGATGACCATGGCCATCCCCTGCTGATCGACAGCCACGGGCGCGAAGTCGTCGATCCTGTCTGGGCCTTGCTTGACTATGTGCTGGAACGCTCCGGCCCCAAACCCATCCTCATCGAATGGGACACGGATGTCCCGGACTGGCCCGTTCTGCGGCACGAGGCCGTGCGCGCCGAAAACGCGCTGGCACGCATTCCGCTATGACCGTTTCGCAAACAACCCTCCATGATGCCATTCTCGATGCATCAATACCGGTTCCATCCGGCCTCAGCGATGCGCACGCGCGCCCCGCGGGCCGCCGTTTCAGCGTTTACCGCAATAATGTGGCCGTCTCGCTGACCGAAGCGATGCATCAGGCTTTTCCGGTCATCGCCAAACTGCTGGGGTCGCAGAACATGGATGGTCTGGCGGGCATCTTCCTACGCCGCCACCCCCCATCCTCGCCGTTGATGATGTTCTATGGCGAAGCCTTCCCAGATTTTCTTGCCGGGATGGAGCAGCTTTCCCACCTTGGCTATCTGCCCGATGTCGCCCGGTTGGAACTGGCGCTGCGCCGCTCGTATCACGCAGCCGACGCGCAGGCCATTTCACCCAATGCCCTGAGCGTTCCGCCCGAAGACCTGATGCAGGCAAGGCTGACCTTTGCGCCTGCCCTGCAGGTACTGCGCTCGCCTTGGCCGATCCATGCGATCTGGCGATTCAATACTGATGAGGCTGCACCGAAACCCGAACCGGGTGCGCAGGACGTCTTGATCGTCCGGCCCGAATTCGACCCGATGCCACACCTTCTGCCCGCAGGCGGAGCGGAATGGATTGCAGCCCTGCAATCGGGACAAACCATTGGCGAAGCCTATGAAAAGGTTTCGTCCGAGGATCCGGATTTTGATCTGGGTGCCACACTCGCACTGCTTCTGCAGGGTGGTGCGATAACTTCTGTGACTATCGAAAGGCTGGATACATGACTGCGCTGATCACCCTTCACAACAGCGTCCTCGGGAAACTTGACCGGTCGTCAGATTTTCTGACACCGACGCTGGCGCGACTTGTTTTTGCTGCGGTCCTTCTTTTCTATTATTGGAATTCGGCAATGCTCAAGATCGACGGGTCGATCTTTTCTCCGTCCGCGGGCGCTTTCGGTCAGATTTTCCCCAAAGCCGCCGAAGCGGTTCTGTATGACGTCACGCAGATGAATATCTTTCAGCGGATCATCATCTTCTTTGGCACGATAGCCGAGTTTGTGCTGCCCGCCCTGATCCTCGTCGGCCTACTGACCCGCCTGTCCGCCGTTGCCATGATCGGCTTTATCTGGGTGCAGACAATTGTGGACGTCGCCGGCCACGGTGTCGCCCTGGGCAGCCTGTTCGACAACTCGCTGGGCCTGATGGATCAGCGCACGATGTGGACGTTCCTGTTGCTGGTTCTTGTGATCAATGGCGCAGGCCCGCTTTCGCTGGACCGCATCCTACGCATCTCCTGACCTCAGAAATGTGCCTTGGGCTCGTCCGGTTTTCCCGCGGCGAGCCCCAGAATACCACCAAGCGCCGCAAATGAGATCGGGAACATCGTAAAGGCGTTGAATCCAAATGCGTAATACATCCCCGCCGCCGACAGCATAAGCAGAATGCCCGCCACCAATGCGCGCGCATGGGCCATCGCCCCGCCCGCAATCGCCAGCATCGGCGCAAGGATCGACATCACCTGAATCAGCTCGGCATTTTCGACCTGCTCGGCGATACCATCAATTTCCCCGAACTGCTTGATCACCTCGACATAGCCGAACCCGAAAAACCCGACGATCATTCCGATCAGCCCGGCGACGACACCCAATATCATTGCGGCATTACGCATCTACAGTCTCCAAAACCACGGTAACGCAGATAGTTACGTTTTCACGCAACGCCAAGAGCATCACGCGTATCCGCAGTCCAGCCCAGATACAATTGCCCGTCACGCTCGATCAGCGGCCGCTTCATCAGCGCCGGATGGTCGGTCAGCAACTCAATCGGTGGGCGTGCGCGCTCGGATTCACTCAATCCCCGCCAGGTGGTGGAACGGGTGTTAAGCAAAGCTTCGCCGAATGCCTGCAGAGCCTGCATCATGGTTTCGGGCGGAACACCCTGTGCCCGCACATCCACAAGTTCTGCTTCCGGCAATGATTTCAATGCCTTGCGGCAGGTATCACAGTTTTTCAGGCCATACAGGCGCATGATCGCTCCACTTTCTTTTCCCAAAAGATCAGGCAAAATTTCGGGATTCTTTGCGTAATTCTTGATTTTTTACATCACCGTGCAATGTTGAAAAGGGCGAAACCCGCGGTCGTGACTGTTTCGAGTGAGTGCGAAACACGTTTCGGCAGTGATGACGTCAATTACTATCCCATTACTTTTTGGGACCACGTGTAAGTAGAAGGAGACACGGAAAAATGCCAACTGGCACCGTGAAGTGGTTCAATACGACCAAAGGCTATGGTTTTATCGCTCCTGACGAGGGGGGCAAGGATGTGTTTGTTCATATCTCGGCCGTAGAACGTTCCGGTCTGACTGGGCTCGCTGACAATCAGAAAGTCTCGTACGAATTGCAGGACGGACGCGACGGCCGCATGATGGCGGCTGATTTGAAACCGCTGTAATACCCATCCCGCCTTTGCGCGGGCGTATCTAAACAAGGTTAGCGGCCAATTTCCGGCCGTTAACCATCAAAATCTCCAAAACGATATGGGTTCGGTGTCAGGCCGGATCACGCTCGGGCTGTGTGAACCAGTTCTCGCCCATCGCCACGATGCAGGAAGTCCCGCTTGCATAGGTGACCACCAGCGTCCAGTCGCCCTCGGTGCTGGTCCAGACCTCCATGATCTGTTCAGGCCCACGCATCCCCGACGCGGTTCGCGTCTCGCCAAACTGGTGCGACAGTTTCTGCCGCATCCTGTCCGTCGGCTCACAAATCACCTCGGCAATCGGTGAGGCTGCTGAGACCGGCCCCGCAAGCAAGGCCACAAGGCAGATCAATCCGGTTTTCGAAAACTGCGCCATGAGGCCAATGTAACAGCATCATGACGCAATGTATAGACAAACGATATGCGCGCCTGCTGGCTCAGCCTTCGCGGATAACCGCCTCAAGCTCGCGCCATTCCCGCGCCGACATGCCCGAGTTTTCCTGTGTCACGTTCTCGCCTTTCAGCATCCGGCGCAGACAGTCGACCATTTGCGCCGACAGGTTCACGGCCCCCAGCCGATAATCCTCGAAGGCCTTGTAGGCAAAGGGAACCCAGTCCGCGACGACCTTGCACATGGTTTCCGCATAGATGCGGATTTCGTACTGCGCATGCGCATCCGCCCGCAAACGCAGGAAATGGAACAGGTTGTGCAGATCGACCTTCCAGTACCACTGCGTATAGATATTCGCAGGCAGGTTCATCCGTGCCAGTTCGCGCGCCAATCCCTGCTGCCCGTCCTGACTGATCATCGCCTCGTAGTTATCGTAACACCGCGCGCTGTCGGCCTTGAGCAGTTCCAGCACCTGCGCGGCCTCGGCCCCTTCCAACGCACTTCCCCGACCCTGATTGTTCACCTCGGACTGGGCCGCGACATGTTCCGGCGCGGGAATATAGAATTCACGGTCCAGAATAGAATAGCGCGCGGAATACTCGTTGACGTTGGCAGTCCGGTGGCGAATCCACTGACGCGCGACAAAAACCGGCAGCTTCACATGCAGCTTGATCTCGCACATTTCGAACGGGGTCGAATGCCAGTGCCGCATGAGATAGCGGATCAGCCCCTCATCGTTCTGCACCGACTTGGTGCCTTTGCCATAAGACACCCGCGCCGCCTGACAGATCGCGGCATCGTCACCCATATAGTCGATGACACGGACAAAGCCGTGATCCAGAACCGGATGCGCGGTATACAGATGTTCTTCCATTCCCGGCGCAACAACGCGGCGTGTCTGATGAGATTGCGCGCGCTGCGCTTCGATCTCGGCCAGTTGCTCGGGCGAAAGCGGCATGTGGAAGTCCTTTCCTGAAATGAGTCGCTCACCACTATATCTCGACAGCTTCCGAACAGGAACCGCCATATCGTGCGTCCTATGGGCGCAAAACCCGATGCGGGCGGTTCCCGCCTCATTTCTTCTGCCGCGCCCCTCGACAGGACCGGACAGCGCGCTAAGCTTCGGACCAGCAAAACACTGGCAAGGGATGCCCGATAATGGCACTGAAATATCTTCACACCATGATCCGCGTGAAAGATCTGGAAAAATCCAAGGCGTTCTTTGAACTTCTCGGGTTGCAGGAAACCCGCAGATACGAAAGCGAAGGCGGCCGTTTCACGCTGCTGTTCATGGCCCCTCCCGGTCAGGAGGACGCTCCGATCGAACTGACTCACAACTGGGACGGTGACGATGCCCTGCCCAGCGACAGCCGCCATTTCGGGCATCTCGCCTATGGCGTGGATAATATCTATGAGGTGTGCCAGCACCTGCAGGACAACGGCGTGACGATCAACCGCCCGCCACGCGACGGACGCATGGCGTTCGTGCGCTCACCCGACAACATCTCGGTCGAGTTGTTGCAGAACGGCAATGCGCTGGATCCGGCCGAGCCCTGGACCAGCATGGAAAGCACTGGCCACTGGTGATCCGCTGGCTGACAGCACTGGGTCTGGCCCTTCTGGCCAGCCCCCTTAAGGCGGACACCTGCCGTCTGGCCCTTGCTTTGGCCATCGACATCTCGACCTCGGTGGATGCGACCGAGGATGCCCTGCAGCGGCAAGGGCTGGCCGCAGCGCTGGTGGCGCCGGAAGTCAGCCGGGCGTTCTTCGCCTCTCCCATGCCGGTCGCTCTGGCAGTTTATGAGTGGAGCGGTCGCTCGACCCAACGCGTCATACTGAACTGGACTCTGATCGAGACCGAAGTCGACCTGCTGCTTGCGGCAACAACTGTTCAGCAATCTGTCCGGTCCGACAGCGGATCTGCGACGGCGATGGGTTATGCGCTGGCATTCGGTGCGACGCTGATGCAGCAGGCGCCGCGCTGTTTGTTCCAGACCATCGATCTGTCGGGTGACGGGTCGAACAATGATGGCTACGGACCGGATTCAGCCTATAGGCACTTTCCCTTTGAGAATACGGTGGTCAACGGTCTGGTCATCAATGCCGCCGATTTTGAAGGGGAACTGTTCCTTATCCCTTTCTTTGAAAACAACGTCCTGCACGGCCCCGGCGCCTTTCTTGAGATTGCGCAAGGGTTCGAGGATTTCGAACGCGCCATGCGCCGCAAGCTGGAACGCGAACTCTCGGGGATGGTGATCGGGGCAATCGACGACCGGACGGGCGAATGATCCGGGCGCTGCTGGTGCTTCTGTGCCTCGCGGCGCCCCCTTTGTCGGCCGAATGCCGTCAGGCGCTGGCATTGGGCATGGACGTCTCGGGCTCGGTTGACAGTAGCGAATACCGTCTGCAACGGGGTGGGCTGGCAAACGCGCTGCGGCGGCCGGATGTCAGAAAGGCCTTTCTCGCTCAACCCGCAGCCCCGGTCCGGCTGGCCATCTTTGAATGGAGCGAACCCGGACATCAAAGAATGCTGCAAGACTGGATCGATGTGAGGGATGAAAGCACCCTCGACGCTATTGCCGGAACCCTCGATAACATGACCCGGTCGCCCGCACCGCCCGGTACTGCTGTCGGGTCGGCGATGCAGTTCGGGGCGTCCCTGCTGGCCCGCCAGCTGGAATGCTGGAAGCGCACTCTGGATCTGTCCGGCGATGGCAAACACAACATTGGCCCCCATCCACGCGCCGCAAAGGCGGCTTTGCAAAACTCCGGCATCACCATCAACGGGCTGGTCATCGGCGCCGATGACCCCGTTGCCGGGGACAAACGCTATGTCCAGATCGGAGAGCTTTCCGCCTACTACAACGCCTGGGTCATTCTCGGACCGGACGCGTTCGTCGAAACCGCCCTGGGCTTTGCCGCGTTCGAAGACGCCATGACCCGAAAGCTTAAGAAAGAGCTGCAAAGCCTTGTTTTGTCGCACACCTTCACAGTCGGACAACCGACGCCAACATCCTCTCAGTAGATATAGCGGATCTGATCGGTCCAGTACCGTTCCACCCGCCTCAGCGCGCTGGTAATGTCCTCGACCCCGTCGGCGCCCAATACCCCTCTGGCCTGCAAACCGTCCGCGTGGCGCGAGAACAGCTCGGCCACGATGTCGCGAATTTCACGCCCCTTCGGCGTCAGCCGCACCCGCACTGAACGGCGGTCGATCTCACACCGCTGATGGTGCATATAGCCCATTTCAACCAGCTTCTTAAGGTTATAGCTGACGTTGCTGCCCTGATAATAACCCCGGCTTTTCAGCTCACCGGCGGTCACCTCATGATCGCCGATGTTGAACAGCAGCAAGGCCTGTACCGCGTTGATTTCAAGCACGCCAACCCGCTCGAACTCATCCTTGATGACATCCAGAAGCAGCCTGTGCAGCCGCTCGACTAGGGCCAAAGCCTCAAGATACCCGGTCATGAAACCCCTGGTTGCGGGCACGGCAACCTGCATTTCCATACTCATCCGATCCTCCGATTCACTCGCGCTGTGTCTTGCACGATGAACCGAATTCCCGAAAAATCGGTTAAGCCGGGTTTTGATCTATTTTTGAAACGTTTGCGCGATATCCGCGATCAGATCAGTATAAGGCGCGGGCGGCGCGACCTGCCCCGTCACCCACTGATACAGGTCCTGATCGTTCTCGTGCAGCAGGGCGTCATAAACTTCCAGCCCCGCATCATCCATCGCCGCAAGGTTACGGTCGGCATATGCGGACAGGATCAGATCCATTTCCTTGATCCCTCGACGCATCGACCGCATCTTCATGCGCCTGATCCGGGTGTCGCGCGGCTCGGTCACTATGCCTGCTCCATCAACTGACGCAGTTTCTTTTCCAGTCTGGCGGCGCGTTCGATACTTGCGCGCATCTCACCACGGATTGCCCGCAACTCTGCTGCAATCGACGCCATGTCCGCAGCCTCTTCGCTCAGTTCATCGGGCGCAACCATCCCCTCGCCCTCGCCGGTCAGCAGCCACTTGATCGAAACGTTCAGCATTCCGGCCATCATCGAAAGCCTGTTTGCGCGCGGTTCGGACAGATCGTTTTCCCATGCGATGATGGTCGCCTTTTTGACACCCAGGCGCCGCGCCAACTGTGCCTGGTTCATACCTGCCGCGTCACGCGCCCCAGCAAGGCGATCCCCAAAGGTGGCTGCGTCCGGTCCATACCAGTCTTCATTCTCACTCATGGGGTCTCCAATTCCGTCTTTTCATAGCGCTTGATCGTCATTCGGGCGCACCCTATGACAGTCAGGCTGAACATACAAACCGAGGCCCCCATGAACTTCCTGTCTGCGACATTGTCCCGCGTCAAACCCTCGCCCACGATTGCAATGACTGCAAAAGCGGCAGAGCTGAAGGCAGCGGGCCGCGACGTAATCGGCCTCAGCGCGGGCGAGCCCGATTTTGACACACCGCAGAATATCAAAGACGCCGCAGTGGCCGCGATTGCAGCGGGAAAGACCAAATACACCGCCCCCGATGGTATCCCGGAACTGAAACAAGCGGTGTGCGCCAAGATGAAGCGTGACCACGGGCTGAATTACACACCGGCACAGGTTTCCGTCGGCACGGGTGGCAAGCAGACGCTGTATAATGCGCTGATGGCCACCTTGAATGATGGAGATGAGGTGATCATTCCCGCCCCCTACTGGGTCAGCTATCCGGATATGGTACTGCTGGCGGGTGGCACACCGGTTATTGTCGAAACAAGTCTGGACAACAGCTTCAAGCTGACCGCGCAGCAGCTTGAGGATGCAATTACACCCAACACAAAGTGGTTCATCTTCAACTCGCCCTCGAACCCGACCGGCGCGGGTTACAGCCGCGATGAGCTGAAGGCACTGACCGATGTGCTGCTGCGCCACCCCCATGTCTGGGTCATGACCGACGACATGTATGAACATCTGGCCTATGACGGGTTCGAATTCTGCACCCCCGCGCAGGTGGAACCGCAGCTTTATGACCGCACGCTCACCTGTAATGGCGTCTCCAAGGCCTATGCCATGACCGGCTGGCGCATTGGCTATGCCGCTGGTCCGGTCGAACTGATCGCTGCCATGCGCAAGGTGCAGTCCCAGTCGACGTCCAACCCCTGCTCCGTCAGCCAGTGGGCCGCGGTCGAGGCGCTGAACGGCACACAGGCGTTTCTGGCCCCCAACAACGAAACCTTCAAACGCCGCCGCGATCTGGTCGTGTCGATGCTGAACGAGGTTGACGGCATCACCTGCCCCCCCCCCGAAGGCGCCTTTTATGTCTACCCCTCCATCGCCGGGCTGATCGGCAAGACGACCCCGGCCGGCACCGTGATCGACAGCGACGAAGCATTCGCAACCGCGCTGCTGGAAGAGGCCGATGTGGCAGTTGTTTTCGGAGCGGCCTTTGGCCTGTCGCCGAACTTCCGGGTCAGCTATGCAACCTCGGACGAGGCGCTGACCACGGCCTGCACCCGCATTCAGCGTTTCTGCGCCGCCCTGACCTGAACGGAGGCCAGCGATGTCCGTCAGCTTGCCCGAATACTACTTTCGCACCCGCGAAAACGGCGCAGCCGTGTTTCGCGTGAACACCGAAAACCGCCAGCAGCGGATCGAGATGGAGCAGATCGCCGTCATCAACATCCGCAATGGCGAGGTCAAGCCACAGGGCGGGCGCGAGTTGACGGATCAGGACAAGGCCCGCATTGAAAGCTGGATGGACGACCGCAGGGCCCTTCTGGCGCAGCGGGACATCGACGATATTCACCGCACCGTCGATCACCTCAACCTGACCACCCAATGGGCGCAGTCCAAGGCAACCGAGGCGCAATTGGACGAGGTCACCGACCGGCTGCTTATGGCCATGCACGATTTGCGCTCGGTCCTCGTCAGGAAAATGGCGGATCGTCAGTCAAAAGACTGACCCTCAGGCGGCACCTGCTATTCCGCAGGCACGCCCACCTGCTGTACCGATCGCATCCAGAACCGCGCCATCAGCAATACCCCCGCAAAGGCAAGGCCCAGCACAAGGCCCAGCCAGATGCCGATCCCTTCCATGCCCTGCACGAAGCCAAAGTAGTAAGATGCCGGGATGCCCACGACCCAATAGCTCAGCGCAGCCATCACCATGGGGATCTTTGCGTCCTGCAATCCGCGCAACAGTCCCAGCGCGATCACCTGCGCGCCATCCACCAGCTGGAACAGCGCCGCCATCGCCAGCAGACCGCTGCCAATCGCCAGAATCTGCGGACGCTGCGGATTGTCCGGCTCCATGAACAGCGAAATCAACGGCTCGGCACAGGTCAGAAACAGGATGATCGTCAGGATCGACACGACCAGAGACATTGCTGTAACCGTAATCGCGCCCTTCTCAAGATGGGCCCGATCCCTGCGGCCCAGCGCGTTGCCCGCCCGGATCGTGGCAGCATTCGACAGCCCCAGATGCACCATGAACGTCGCCGAGGCCAGATTCAGCGCAATACCATGCGCCGCCAGCGGCACCTGTCCGATCCAACCCATCATGACGGCGGATGTTGCGAACAGCGACACCTCGGCCAGCAAGGTCAACCCAATGGGAACGCCCAGCCGCAGGACGCGGAACCACATCTCCCAATCCGGACGCCAGAACCGCTGGAACAGGCTGTGTTCCGGCAATACGCGCACCGCGTAAACCACGACGGCCACCAGCGATACGGCCTGCGTCACGACCGACGCGATTGCGGCACCCATAACGCCAAGCTCGGGCGCACCCCAGTTCCCAAAGATCAGGGCATAGTTCGTTACCCCGTTGACCAGCGCCGCCGCCACGGTGATCCACAGTACGATCTGCGTCCGCTCCAGCGCGGCCAGATAGGATTTCAGCACCATCACCAGCAAGGCCGGGAACAATCCCCACCCCGCGACCCGCAGATATTCGGACGCCATCGCGGCGGTCTGCGGCTCCTGTTTCAGGGCGATCAGGATCGGGTAAGACCACCACAGCAAAGGCATTGTCAGTGCCCCGTAAAGCAGAGACAACCACAACCCCATACGCGTCGAACGGCGAATGCTGGTTTCATCCTCCTCGGCCGCTGCAGTCGCCACCATCGGCATGACGGCCAGGCCAAATCCGCCGCCGAACAGGAACAGGACAAAGAAATAGCTGCTGGCCAGCGTCACAGCCGCCAGCGCTTCGACCCCGTACCAGCCCAGCATGACCGTATCGGTCAGGCCGATGGCAAACTGAGCCAGATGCCCGCCGATCAGTGGCAGGCCCAATACCGCAATTGCGCGGACATGGCCGCCATATGTCATCACCTTGCTCATCCGACCACGCTTAGAAATGCCCGCCGAATTTCGCAAGGGGTATGCAAGATATTTCAATCCGAGACTCTGGCGCTAAACTGACCGAACCAGCAGGAGCCCGCCGATGCCCGACCCTTTCGCCCGCCTCATTCCCGATGCCCGAACCTTTCTGGCGCAGCTTGCTGCAAACAACACCCGCATGTGGTTCACCGAGCACAAGACGCAATACGAAGCTGACCTTAAAACCCCTGCCACCCTGCTGATGGAGAAATTTGCGCACCAGATTGGCCCGGGAACCGGGACAAAGCTGTTCCGCCCACAGCGGGACGTGCGCTTTTCCAAAGACAAAACACCCTATCACACCCATCTTCACATGCTCTGGTCCCTGCCGGGTGATCGCGCATTGAAGGTCGGGTTTTTCTTCGGGATTTCACCCGACTATGTCTCGGTGGGCGGCGGCGCGATGAGTTTCGACAAAGCCGCTCTGACCGCGTGGCGAAAGGCGGCAGACTCAGACACAGGCGCCGAGCTGGCCGCCCTGCTGGATCAATACAGGTCGCAGGGGTACCGGATCGACGAACCGGAACTCAAACGCGTCCCGGCGCCGTTCGACAAGGATCATCCGCAGGGATCTGTGCTGCGCCGGAAATCCATCACCGTCTGGCAGGATCTGCCGCAGTCTTCATTTTCGGCACCGCAAGCAGCTCTCGGTGAAACGTATCAGGCCCTCAGCCCCCTATTGCGCCTTCTGACAACCGGAGTCTGACCGTTCAGCCCGCGCGCGTATCCGGATGCAGAGCGGTGCCCAGAATATGCTCGGACTGATGAATGACATGATGCGCCTGCCCCACGATCAGCGGATCGGGTTCACCAACCAAGTCGTGGTCTTTTCCCGGATACTCCAAAGTCGACAGGAAATGACGCATACAGTTCAGCCGTGCCCGCTTCTTGTCATTCGACTTGACCACCGTCCACGGCGCGTCGGCTGTATCTGTGTAAAAGAACATCGCCTCCTTCGCCTCGGTATAATCGTCCCATTTATCCAGACTGGCCTTGTCGATCGGTGACAGTTTCCACTGCTTCAGCGGATCGGTTTCACGGCTTTTGAACCGGCGCAATTGCTCGTCGCGGGTGACCGAGAACCAGTATTTGTACAACCTGATCCCTGACCGCACCAGCATCCGCTCCAGATCCGGTGTCTGGCGCATGAACTCCAGATACTCGTTGGGGGAACAGAAACCCATCACCCGTTCGACCCCTGCGCGGTTGTACCAGGACCGGTCATAGAACACCATTTCTCCGACCGTCGGCAGCTCCTGCACGTAGCGCTGGTAATACCACTGACCTTTCTCTTCCCAGGTCGGCTTGTTCAGCGCGACAACACGGGCCTGACGCGGGTTGAGATGTTCCATGAACCGCTTGATCGTTCCACCCTTACCAGCGGCATCGCGGCCTTCGAACAACAGCACAAACCGCTCGCCGGTTTCTTGCGCCCACAATTGAACCTTCAGCAACTCAGCTTGCAATTTCGCCTTTTCGATCTCATAGGACCGGCGGGCCATTTTCCGGGGGTACGGATACCTGCCACTTTCGAAAGCCTGCCGGATTTTCTCCGGGCTGGGCTCGGACACGCGCGGTTTGTCAACCGGCACTACCTTGATTTCCTCCTGTTTCTGTTCGTTTTGGGCCACGGCGTCCATATATTCTCTCCTCGGGTTCACTGTCCGGCCAAAGCCTATCAGCCCCGGAATGACCCTGCGTTGACTGGTGTCAAAAAAGCTTCACAAACTCCAGAAAAATCAAAATGCTGTGGTCATGCCACCGGAATTGAACGGCACCCCGAAGGAGGGCGGAATGTTAACGGAAACCACGGACCTGAACGGCCAGCCCTTTTTCCTGAGAAAATGGGGCGATCCCGGCCTTCCAACCCTACTCATGCTGCACGGCTTTCCGGAATACGGCGGCGCCTGGGCCGATCTCGCCCCGCATCTCGCGCAGGACTTCCACTGTATCGCCCCGGATCAGCGAGGATACGGTCAAAGCTGGGCGCCGGAAGGTACCGAAAACTATGTCCTGTCCGAACTGGTTTCAGACATGGCCGCCCTGATCGAACAACTGGGCGCGCCGGTTACCGTGTTCGGCCATGACTGGGGCGCGTCAGTCGCCTATGGCCTTGCCATGTTCCGCCCCGAACTGGTCAGCCGCCTGATCATCGCCAACGGCGTCCACCCCGTGCCCTTTCAGCGCGCCATGGCCGCGGGCGGCGCGCAATCCGCAGCGTCCCAGTACATCAACCAGCTGAGGGCCAAAGACTCCGCCGACTGGCTGGCGGCCAACAACTTCGAAAAGCTTGAACAATTCTTCCGCCACGGCATGGGACTGGACTGGATGTCCGATGACCGGATGGAGAGCTATCGCACGGAATGGGCACGCCCCGGCCGCCTGAACGCCATGCTGAACTGGTACCGCGCCTCGCCCCTTATCGTGGCCGAGCCGGGCAAACCGCGAACCGATCTGCCCAAGCTGCCGCTCGACCGGCTTAACGTAACCTGCCCGCACCTGCTGCTCTGGGGACCGGATGACATGGCCCTTCTTCCCGAAGCAACCGAAGGTCTCGAAGACTTCGCAGCCGACCTCACGCGCATCCCGATCCCCGGCACGGATCACTGGCTGCACCACCAAAAACCTCAAACGGTCGCTGCTGAAATTCTGAACTGGATACAGCCGCGCTGATCCGCTTCTTCATTTGGCCAAAAATACTCCGAAGAGCGCGAGAGGCAGCGCCTCTCGCTCCTGCCCTCACCGATGTCCCCAATCCTCGGGGTTGTCCGAATTGTTCGGCGACAGACCCAGAACATCGCCCTTGGTCGAGCATCCAAGCCCAAGAACGGTCCTGTTCGCATACGAGAAATACGAGCTGACCTGATTGATCTCCAAAATCTCGCCGTCGTCCCAACCCGCGCGCCGCAGGGTTTCGACGTCATTTTCCGTCAGTGCCGCCGGATCCTCGGTCAGTATCTGCGCATACCGCATCGCCGCGATCTGCGCCCCGTCCAGCGGCGCGGCATCGGGATCGCGCGCCTCGATCGCGGCCCGGATCGCATTTCCTCGCTCGGCATCTCCCAACAGTCGTTGCAAACCCTGAAAATGATGCTCAACGCAATAGGCGCATTTGTTCAGCGAGCTGACCCAGACACCAAGCGTCTCCAGAAACCACTTCGGAATCTTGTTTCCGGTGTGGTGCAGCACGTTCTTGTACAGCGCCATATGGCCTTCCATCGAATGCGGCCGCAACGAATGCGCCATCATGATGTTGTCCACATTGTTGTCCGGGCCGGTCACCCGCTCGTACAATTTCTTCAGCTTGCCCGTCGCCTCTTCAAACGGCACTGTCCTGATCCAGCTCATGCGGTACCTGTCTTTCCTCTCGGTTGAACGTCAGGCGCAGTCTAGTAACAATTCGAACCGGTTACGAGGCAAACTTCCGGCGATGACGCAACGAGGTTAAGCCGCAGGCAATGAACGACAGGTCCGAGTCCAACTCGACCAAAGCTGTGCGGTGGACGAATGGCAGCTTAAGCACGGTGCGCTTGCTTTTGATGAATAAACAATGAACCAAAACCAGAGAAAGCGATCAAAAACAGTCCGAGCAAGGCGTAAGTGTCCGGCCAATCCCCAAATACGAGAAATCCCGCCAGTGTTGCCGAAAACAACTGGCTATAAACGAGCGGCGCAATGAGGCTGGCCTCAGCCGATTTGCTCGCGATAACCAAGAGGAAGTTGCCAAGAGCTGACCCGAGAGCACTAACGCCGATGAGGGCCAAAACTGGCAACCCCAAATCGGGGAAGTTCACGCTCAATCCGAACGGTGTCAAAAGAACCGAGCCGATGATAAGCTGCGACATCAGCAAAAACCGTGGCCGATACAAACCAGCGACGGTTCGCGTCATCGCTAGGTAGGCGCCATAAAACCCACCCGCCGCAAGAGCGAACGCCATGCCAAAAGTCGCTCCAAAACCCGGCTTCACGACAAGCAATACGCCCAAAAAGCCAAGCGCTAAAAGCATGCTTCGGCTTCGCGATGGAGTCTCACCTAGAAATAGTATCGCTAAAACATACGAGACGATGGGACCTACAAAGAATGCCCCAAACACATTTGCAATAGGCTCAGTGCGCAGTGCCGTTAGAATGCAGCAGATTCCTCCAGTGATGAATGCCCCGCGAACCAGTACCCGCCAGTCACGCAAATTCGGAATCTCACGCAACGCGATTCCACTGAACGGCAATAGCACGGCAGCCGCCAATGCAAACCTTGTCCAAGCGATGAAGAATGGATCGACGCCACGTGCTGTCAAAAGCTTTCCAGCGGTGTCTCCAATTACAACGAATGAAACTGCCACAAAAACAACGCCAGCAAGTCGGAGCAAATTCGTCGAGTCCATTTCAGAAATATCTTTCAAGAGTCTTCAATCCGCGCACCGATAGCATGCTGATATCTGGAAGGCACGCCGCAAGCGGACTTTATTGGATTAACCCCGAACGGCGGATTTGTCCGCACAGCAGGCCTCCACCCCATTCCTCACTCTCAAATCGCCACAACACCTCGCGCCCCTCTTCCCCCGGCACACATCACCTGCCATAATGGGCCAAACCCAAAAACAAGAGCAGCACCTATGCCCGACGACCTGTTGACGCCCAGCGCCTCCACCACCTACGACGCCTCCTCGATCGAGGTGCTCGAAGGGCTGGAACCCGTGCGCAAACGCCCCGGTATGTATATCGGCGGCACGGACGAGCGCGCTTTGCACCATATGGTCGCCGAAATCCTCGACAACTCGATGGACGAGGCCGTCGCTGGCCACGCCAACCGGATCGAGGTCGAGCTGCACGCAGATTACGCCCTGACCGTGCGCGACAACGGTCGTGGCATCCCGATCGATCCGCACCCCAAATTTCCGGACAAATCGGCGCTTGAGGTGATCCTGTGCACCCTACACGCGGGCGGCAAATTCTCAGGAAAAGCATACCAGACCTCGGGCGGTCTGCACGGCGTGGGCGCGTCCGTGGTCAACGCCCTGTCGGATTCGATGGTCGTTCAGGTGGCGCGTGACAAGCAGCTGTTCGAACAGCGGTTTTCACGCGGTATCCCCCTTGGCCCGGTCGAAAAGGTCGGCGCAGCCCCCAACCGGCGCGGCACCACCGTCACCTTCCATGCGGATGCCGACATCTTTGGCCATCACAAGTTCAAACCGGCCCGCCTGTTCAAATCCATCCGCTCCAAGGCCTACCTGTTCTCGGGCGTGGAAATCCGCTGGAAATCCGCCATCGACGACGGCGAAACCCCGACCGAGGCGTCCTTTCACTTCCCCGGCGGTCTGTCGGACTACCTGAAGGAGACGATGAACGGCTCCTCCACCTATGCCGAGCAGCCCTTTGCCGGCACCGTGGACTTTCAGGAGAAATTCAACACCCCCGGCAAGGTCGAATGGGCGATCAACTGGACGCCGTCGCGCGACGGGTTCATCCAGTCCTACTGTAACACCGTCCCCACGCCCGAAGGTGGCACCCATGTTGCGGGTTTCTGGGCCGCGATCCTCAAGGGAATCAAGGCCTACGGAGAGCTGATCAACAACAAGAAGGCCGCACAGATCACCCGCGAAGATCTGATAACGGGGGGCTGCGCGTTGGTCTCGTGTTTCATCCGCGAGCCCGAATTCGTCGGTCAGACCAAGGACCGCCTCGCCACGGTCGAGGCACAGCGGCTGGTCGAAAACGCCGTTCGTGACCATTTCGACAACTGGCTGGCCGCCGACACCAAATCCGCCGGGGCCATCCTTGACTTCCTGATTCTGCGGTCCGAAGAACGCCTGCGCCGCCGTCAGGAGAAAGAGACCGCCCGTAAATCCGCCACCAAGAAACTGCGCCTGCCCGGCAAGCTGGTCGACTGCTCCGCCACCAACCGCGACGGCACCGAGCTGTTCATTGTCGAGGGCGACTCGGCCGGTGGATCGGCCAAGATGGGCCGTGACCGCAAGACACAGGCCCTGCTGCCCCTGCGCGGCAAGATCCTGAACGTGCTGGGCGCGGCCAGCTCGAAACTGGGCACCAATGCCGAGATCAACGACCTGACACAGGCGCTGGGTGTTGGCCTTGGTACCAAGTTCAATGTCGACGATCTGCGATATGACAAAGTCATCATCATGACCGACGCGGATGTGGACGGGGCGCATATCGCCTCGCTGCTGATGACGTTCTTCTTTACCCAGATGCGCCCGATGATCGACGCGGGCCACCTGTATCTGGCCTGCCCGCCCCTCTACCGTCTGACGCAAGGAGCGAAACGCGTCTATTGCCTGGACGAGGCCGAACGTGACGAATGGCTTGAAAAAGGTCTGGGCGGCAAAGGCAAGATCGACGTCTCACGCTTCAAGGGTCTGGGCGAGATGGACGCCAAGGACCTAAAAGAGACCACGATGGACCCGGCCTCCCGCAAACTGATCCGCGTCACCATCGACGAGGACGAACCCGGCGAGACCGGCGATCTTGTCGAGCGCCTGATGGGCAAGAAACCCGAACTGCGGTTCCAATACATTCAGGAGAACGCGCGGTTTGTGGAGGAGCTGGATGTTTGAGGATGTTGAAGCTTACTTAACTGAGTGTTCCTAATGTGCTAGAATGACGCGTAAGTCTTTTTACGTTGTATTACATCACAGGGTCCTTAGTAATTGATTTCTGAAGCCTTAATATATTTTTTATGGGGATTTGCGGTAGGTGCCATTCCAACTATTTTGATTAAATCAAACTCTGTGGAAAATTTTGGTCATTGGGCTACAGTCGCCGCGGCTATTGTTGCCTGTTTCGCTTTGTATTTCAGCAATAAATCTGCAACTGAGCAACTACGCCAATCAACTTTGACCGCTCAGAGCCAAATCACGTTAGAACAAATGACGAAACTAAGAGAGCTGTCCCACAAGATCAAAACACCAGAATTTCGCTTTGAGGACTTGATTCTTGAGTACCAAGCACTTCACAAGTTGTACCTCATGAGCTTTTTGAATAAAAAGCAATGGGATTACTTTTTAGCAGATATGGAAAATGCGATTCTAAATGTTGACGTCGATTGCCGTTATTGGGGCCATTTCGTCGAAGCCAGACCGTGGGACAAAGACTTCAAACCCACTTTGAAATACGCAGTGGTCGCTGCTAAAAAAAATTGTAGGTGACAAATGAAAAGCTATGTTTTCACTCTTTTGGCATTATTCTTTGTTCCTACAAATGCCGTTGCCGAATCTGCGGTTATTATAGCCGCTAGTGAAGATGCACGAAAAAGCAGTCATCTGGCATCTAGCAAATTTGAGTTCGGGATCAGCAAATTTAGGTATGTTTCGGCAGAATTAGACAGAATGTCTAGCGAAGGTCAATCCATGGATGCCGAAACAACGCAAATGTTACAGAATTTATTAGAGGAATTCAAAACTGACATATTGGATGCTTCCAAATACTATTATGAAACTGCAGGACATCTCGACGCCGGTGACAAATTACCTGAGCAGCTCAGCCTTGTTCAATTTCCTGAAAATACCAGTGAAAATACAAAGGAATCAATTAAAATATACTTCGACAATATTCTGTTAATCGGCGAGAAACCGCCGACCTCTCCTCCCGATGCATATTACTTTGCTGGCGACTTATTGTCCGGATTTATAGCCGCGAATTCAACTGAAATTGACACCATAGTCTCACCCAGCGACTTTGGACCAAGAAAGATTGTTGGAGACCGTCTGACAATAATAACTCAAATTTTGTCTGGGCTCACCGAAGTATTGAACCTCGATTCTTGAAAACGAACATAACTGAGCAGAAGTGGTCTTCTGCGATCTCTTTGTGCATCCTTGCCTGCACAAAACAATTTGTTGATTTAGCCATTGATTAGGTATCCAAAGCGCTGCTTTGCCGGAGAAATCCACCGGCAAGCTCCACATCTCCATAAACGGCCAACAAACGCCCCCCTTGCCTAACCCGCTGATCCCGTTCACACTTCCCCTCAATCTATCATACAAGAACGACATTTGAGGTTCCGAGCGTCCAAGACCCAATTTCAACGAACACGAGATTTCGAACGGGAGGACGACATGAAAACACTGACCCTCGGGCTGGCTCTGACCTTTCTGGCCACCCAGGCCCCCGCACAGCAGATGCTCAGCACCGCATCCCCCATTCCGGAAGGCGCAGAAACGCGGTTTTGCTATTACGACGGCATGGCCTATTCCCCGGACGCCTTCATCCTGATGGTCGGCGACAACACCGTGACCTCGACCACCCGAACGCGCGAGGAACGGCTGTTGCGCTGCACGCGCAAGGACGACGGCACCCTGCATTGGAAACCGCAGAGCACCTTTCAGGTCAGCAAATAGGACGTCCGGGCGGGTACTTTACCCTACCTTTTCGTCCAGCCAGCCTGCGATCTGGCTGGCGACCGTCTGCCATCCCGGTTCCATGAACAGGAAATGCGCGTGGCCTTCGGCCAGCAGGAACGTCCCGCGTTCTCCGTACATTTCGGCCAGCGCGCGGCAGGTGTCGGGGTTCACTGCCCGATCCTCGGCACCCGAGACCACCAGAACCGGGCAGTCGACCTTGTCGATATTAACCTTCATCGCGTGATGGTCGTCGAACATCCAAAAGAACATCTCGAACATCACCCGCCCGCTTTCCGCGCCGAGTTGGTCGAACACCGCGTGCTGCTGCGCCTCGGGCATTTTGTTCAGCGCAAAGGGGGCCATCAGGTCGAACTCGACCCGCATCGGCTGTTTCCAGAACGCCCCACCCTCCATCAGCGCGCGCGGCACAGCGCGTTCGTCGTCGGTTTCCGGCAACGTCCCCCACGGCGCGTTGGGGTTGATCAGAACGATGGCGCTGGCTAGCCCGCGCGCCGCCACCTGCTGCGCCACCACCCCGGCGATGGCATGGCCAAGCAGCACCGGCTTGCTGTCCAACCCTTCGACAAACGCCGCAATGTCATTGGCATAGTCCATCACACTTGTATCGGTCAGCCCCGGATCGGGCTCCGCCTTTGGGTCGCCCCCGTGATAGCGCAGCGCGGGCGTGTGCACCGTCCAGCCCCGATCGCGAAAGAAGTCCGCGTAACCCTCCATGCACCACGGACCGGCAAAGGCACCGTGGATCAGAACAATCTCTCTGGTCATCAAATGCTCCCTCATCTCCCACCCTCAGTATGAGATCGAAAAAAGGCGCGCGGCAAGCCGGACGGGTTTGTACAAACCGGACAAACCCACCCCAGGGGCATGTACAAAACGGAAGAAACACCCCTGCCCTACATCTTCGTGAACCCGGTTGCCTGATTGCCCGCACCCCGTAAACTTCCCCCATGACGTTCATAACCGAAAACCAGTTGCCCCTGCTGATCCTGTTCTTTCTGATCGGATCGGTCGGCACCGCCTTTCTGTTTCGCAAACCTGCCGGTCACCGTGCGTGGAAACTGGCCGATCTCGTCTGGGTTGTTCTCGGTGGAATCGGCGCGCTGGTGGCGGTGCTGGCGGGGCTTTACACCTCGGACAGTTCGCGGCTGGACCGGCAGATCGATGTGGCCTATGCCGCCACTCTGGCCTTTGACCGCGACGCCGCGCGGTTCCGTCTGCGGTTTTGTGATCCGGCCTATGATACTGATATTTCAGTATTATGTGAGAAGGTCGAGTTCCTGTCCGCCTCAACCGCAAGCAACGCGGAGCTGCCATTGTTCATCGCGGTGACAAATGAAGTGGCCCCGTTGCAAGGTCTGCGTTTCCTGTTCGGTGGTCAGGCCAGGGACGAAATGGACGAGGTGCGCAATATGGCGGCCAAGGCAGATGCGTTCGATATCGAGCAGTTTCTGGTCTTCACCTCGGTGGACGAGGCCACCCAGATGGCGATCGACAATATGCGGCGAAAAGTTCCAACAATTGCAGGTGATTACGTAATTTTGGCGCAAAGCTACGATGATCTGATCGAACAGGTCGGAAAGCTGAAAGACGAATGGGAGTACCTTCAGGCCAACGCGCATATCCTTGTGTTGCAGATTATAGCGCTATGTCTTGTCAGCTTTGCCGCACCGTTCCGCCTGGGCAAATCCATCATTGAACTGCGCGCCAGCCTCAGCGCCGATACGACTGCGCCAGCTTCTCAGGGTCCGCCCCCAGAAGATATCGCGTCAGAGTATACAGATTCCGTGCCCCACGCCGAAACCAGCCTGAGCGAACATAGCGCTCCGCGCTCGTAACCGCACGAGCAGGCAAGAGTGTGACGCCGGACAGGGCTCGGACAAGTGCCACATCTTCCATAAGCGATTGATCGGGATAACCGCCTGCTGCCTCATATTGGCGGCGTGTCATCAGCAACCCCTGATCCCCGTAAGGCATTGAAAACAATCGGCTACGCCAGTTGGCCCAGCCTGACACAAATACCGGCCAGAACCCCTTGGCACGAAAGGCCAGACGGAACGCGGCCGGGGAATCCGAAGTGTTCAGGTGCTCTGCCACAACCTCGCTCCATCCGGATTCGAGCACAGTGTCCGCATGCAGAACAAGCAACCAATCCCCACTTGCCGCCTTGCATCCCTTCAGCAGTTGGCCGCCCCGGGACGGTGCCCCGGCAATCACATGCGCACCGGCTTCTTCGGCGATGTCGAGCGTGTGATCCGTTGACCCGCCATCGGAAATCACCAACTCGCGTATCAAGCCGGCCTGAAGCCCTTCCATCAGGGCCTCCAGCGTCGGCATCAGGTCGTCACCGGCATTCAGTGTTGGAATCACGATGCTGATCGGTGCGGGCACGTCTGATAACCTCTGGTCATGGCTGCGCGATCTCCTATATCACGGGGTCCGAGGAAATGACGAGGACCATCCCATGCCCACCCGCCGCATTCTGCGCCTGTCCGGCAAGGACACGGACACCTTTTTGCAGGGTCTGATCACCAACGACGTGCAGGGGCTGGATCAAGGCCTTGTCTATGCCGCGTTGCTGACACCGCAAGGCAAATATCTGGCGGATTTCTTTCTTAAGCGGGATAGCAGCTCGGTTTTGTTGGATGTTGACGAAAGCATTGCAGACGGGCTGATCAAAAGGCTTGGGATGTACAAATTACGGGCCGATGTGATGATCGAACCGACGGGCCTGCACGTCCAGCGGGGAACCGGACCGGTACCCGAAGGCGCTTTGCCTGATCCAAGACACCCGGATATGGGGTGGCGTGCATACTCCTCCGATCCCGAAAGCGATGACGGAAGCGACTGGGATTCGATCCGGGTGGCGCATTGCATCCCTGAGACCGGCATCGAGTTGACTTCGGACAGCTATATTCTGGAATCCGGGTTTGAAGCGCTGAACGGCGTGGATTTCAAAAAGGGGTGTTATGTCGGGCAGGAAGTTACGGCGCGGATGAAGCACAAGACAGAACTGCGCAAGGGGCTTCGGACCGTCTCGGTTCAAGGTCATGCCCCCTTGGGGACCGAGATCACATCCGATGGAAAACCGGCCGGCACCTTGTTTACCCAATCCGGTGACAGAGCAATCGCCTATCTACGTATGGATCGCGCCAAAGGAGAGATGCGCGCGGGCGACGCGATTATTCACCTGCCCGAATGATCTGACACTCATGTGGCCAATGCGGCACGACTGATCGACGCTTGCTGGCATCTATTTGAACTTGGTGGCGACCGGGTTCAAACTCCGCTCAGATTTCTGACCGGGTTAGGCACATGTTAAAGCTCTACGCAGCCATCTGGCGGGCCAGTTCAGGCCGTCAGATCATTCTGATCCTGCTTTCGCTGGCGATTGCGGCCCTTGCAGCGGCTCCATTAGAATTTCAGCGGGACATCATCAACCATCTGACAGCGCAGGATATCGAAAAAGAAAAAATCCTGCTCCTCGGATCAGGGATGATGGGAGTGATCCTGCTGAGCCTCGCACTTAAATGGCTACTGGGCTATCGCTCGGGAACGTTGGGAGAAGATATCATTCGGTTGATCCGTCAGCGTCTGTACGTCCGCGCGGCTGATGTAGGGGAAACCGGCGAAGACGTTCGCCACGGCACGATGAGCACCGCCATTTCCGCAGAAGCCGAAGAGCTGGGCAAGTTCGCAGGCGGGGCATTTTCCGATCCCGTCGTGCAAATCGGGACCCTTATCAGCGTCATCGGCTACATCTCGTCCACGCAGCCGGGGCTGGGCCTCATAGCGATCTCGATGATCCTGCCGCAAATTGCGATTGTCCTGATTTCCCAAAGAAAAGTGAACATTTTCGTAGCCGAGCGTGTGCGCATCCTGCGCGCTTCGACCGACAACATGACCGCCGAAGACCTCGACAAGGTTGCACAGGAAATCAATGAGCGATTTGACGCGATCTATGAAACCCGCCGCAAGATGTTCATTTGGAAACTGTCCGCCAAATTCCTGCTGAGCGCGATCAACGGGGCCGGCACGGTGGGCATTCTTGTTCTTGGGGGATGGCTGGTCATGAACGGCAAAACCGATGTCGGAACGGTTGTCGCCGCCACAAGCGGGCTGGCAAGGATTCAGGGGCCGACCTCATTCCTGATCGCCTTCTACCGACAGGTCAGTGCCAACCGCATCAAGTATGATCTGATACTGGAACTATTCGGGAGTCATCCGGAACGCTATCGTCACATCCGGGTCAGAAAGTAGTCGCTGTCAGGAAAACGGGCTGCGCCGATATCGACACAGCCCGCCTGGCAATGCTTGCAGATAGACGATGACGCGACGTTATGCTCGCTCGGAATATTCCATGGATTCGGTGTTCACGACGATCATTTCATCCTGCCCGATAAACGGCGGCACCATGACCTTGACACCATTATCCAGAACCGCAGGCTTGAACGAGTTGGCAGCGGTCTGCCCTTTGACCACCGGCTCTGTCTCGACAATCTTGCAGGTCACCTTTTGCGGCAGTGCGGCATTCAGTGCTTCGTTTTCGTAGAACTCCACAACAATCGTCATGCCGTCCTGAAGGAAGGGACGGCGATCGCCCAGCAGCTCTGCGGGCAATTCGATCTGCTCATATGTTTCGGAGTCCATAAACACCAGCATACCGTCGGATTCGTACAGGAATTGCTGATCTTTTTGCTCAAGACGAACCCGCTCGACCTTGTCGGCGGAACGGAAGCGTTCGTTCAATTTCGAACCATTGCGCAGGTTGCGCAGTTCGACCTGGGCAAATGCCCCACCCTTGCCGGGCTTCACGTGATCGACCTTTACCGCGGCCCACAGCCCGTCGTTATGCTCCAGAACATTGCCGGGGCGAATTTCGTTCCCATTGATCTTGGGCATAGCTTAAATCCTTCACACATGGTTGATGCGGCAGTTGCGCTCCCTATATCTGGCGGGAGCGGCCCTTGCAAGACAACGACACCTAGTGCTGCAGTTGCAGAAAGCCATGCAAATGACGCAACGCAACTATGCATAATAAGTGTATCCGAATCGCGCCTAATAGGTCATAAGGACCGCCACGCCGAAAATTGCAAGAGCAAGAAAAACAAGGAAGACGAGATGAGAGATTTCGTTGACGGCACCGCCTTTAACAACGAGCAGGGAAACCGTGCTCGCAAGCTGTTCGCGGCTGTTGTATTGGCCGCGCTGGATGATGCCATTGCCGATGACAAGAAATATGGCAACGGACCGGAACAAATCGCCCGCTGGGCACGGTCGCGCGACGGGCGCGAAGTGTTGACCTGCGCGGGGATCGACCCGAACGAACGCGTTGTGAGCGGGTTGATGGATTTTGTTGGCCGCGGTGTGCGGACATCGGTCGCGCTGTCGCGTGAAGAAAGTGAACGGCGCAATGCCGCACAGCAGGCTGAAGCGGCTTAACACCACTTCAACCTTATAAAAAAGGCGCGCTCGCATTAGCGGCGCGCTTTTTTGTTTCCTGCTTCAGGCTGTTCGTCGGTTTCGGTCGGCAATCGGACCTTTCCGGGCTTTCCTCCGACTGCGAATTCAGGTCATCTGCGCAGGAACGCAGGAGGTCGCCATGGTTCGTGCCATCATGATTCAAGGTACCGGCAGCAACGTCGGAAAATCGGTGATCGTAGCTGGTCTGGCGCGGGCTT
The DNA here is from genome assembly GCF_056537325.1 of Ruegeria sp. CF5. Classification (NCBI taxonomy): domain Bacteria; kingdom Pseudomonadati; phylum Pseudomonadota; class Alphaproteobacteria; order Rhodobacterales; family Roseobacteraceae; genus Ruegeria; species Ruegeria sp. CF5. Next base: position 576,555 of record NZ_JBQFRI010000002.1, read on the forward strand.
TCACACGGCGCGGCCTGCGTGTGGCTCCGTTCAAGCCGCAGAACATGTCCAATAACGCCGCCGTTACTGAAGATGGTGGTGAGATCGGTCGCGCTCAGGCGTTGCAGGCGCGGGCCGCAAACAGATCACCGCACACGGATATGAACCCGATTCTGCTGAAACCCGAGACGGATACCGGAGCACAGATCATCGTTCAGGGCCGTCGCGCTGGCACGATGAAGGCCGGGGATTACCGCAAGGACAAATCCAAACTGCTGGGCGCCGCGCTGGAAAGCTTTGGCCGCCTGTGCGCTGATGCTGATCTGGTGCTGATCGAAGGCGCGGGAAGCCCTGCCGAAACCAACCTTCGGCAAGGTGACATCGCCAACATGGGGTTCGCCTGCAAGGCTGGCGTCCCTGTGGTTCTTCTAGGCGACATCCATCGCGGTGGTGTGATTGCACAGATCGTGGGCACGCAGGCAGTTCTGGATGCGCAGGACCGGGCAATGATCCGGGGCTTTGCCATCAACCGATTCAAGGGTGATGTAAGCCTGTTTGACGAAGGCCGCGACGAGATTGCCGCCCGTACCGGCTGGCCGTGCCTTGGAGTGGTTCCGTGGTTTCACGACGCATGGAGGCTGCCTGCCGAAGATATGATGGACATCCGTTCGCATGATGGCGGCGGTTGCAAAATCGCCGTACCTCAGCTTGAGCGGATGGCGAATTTTGATGACCTCGACCCCCTGTCCTGCGAACCTGGCGTCAGCGTCGAGATCGTTCCCGCGGGCCGCCCCCTACCCGGCGACGCCGATTTGATCCTGTTGCCCGGAAGCAAGTCGACAATCGGTGATCTGAAATATTTCCGCACTCAGGGCTGGGACGTCGATCTATGCGCCCATGTACGCCGTGGAGGTCATGTATTGGGGCTGTGTGGTGGTTATCAGATGCTTGGCAAAACCATTTCTGATCCGGATGGTGTCGATGGTCGCCCGGGGGACGTGGAAGGGTTGGGATTGCTTGATGTTCACACGGTTATGGCTGGTGAAAAGAGTGTCCGACTGACCACCGCGAAGGCCCTGCCAAACGGCGAACCCGTCAGCGGCTATGAGATACACATGGGCCGCACTGATGGCCCGGATTGCTCACGCGCTTGGTTGGAGGTTGAGGGACGACCTGAAGGCGCAGTCAGCAGCGATGGCCGCATTCGTGGCAGCTATTTGCATGGAGTGTTCTCTTCCGACCAATTCCGGGCAAGTTACCTTGCCGGTTTGGGCGTAAAGTCAGAGTCGGCCTATGAGGACGGAGTGGAAGAGGCACTGAATGCACTGGCAGATCATCTGGAAAAGCACATGAACCTGGACCAGTTGCTGTCGTTGTCAGGCCCCGTCAATTTAACCTGATCGTTATTCGAGATCTTTTGCCGCCAAAGCGCGAAGTATCTCGCGGCGGACAAGCTTGCGGACGTTTCGTGTGATCCGCTCACCCAATACGCCCTGCAATTCTTCGCGGACAACTTCCGACACCAAGGCACGCAGCGCGTTTTCGTCCAAAGCCCCCTTGCCCTCGTCTGACCCGGCATTGTTGGTGCTGGTTTCAGGGGTGTCACCACTCGGTTCAAATCTTCTGCGGGAAAACATCACGCGTTCGTCGGGCGTGGATACTTCATCCGCCGGTTCGCCTGCGCCGTCGGCATCGACATGCTTGTCCTTTTCCGACCCGGCATTTTCATGGTCCTTCGCCGATGCCTCTGGCCGGGTCCACATCATGGGCCGAATGCGCGTTCCAGAATATGCATCGTCGCTTTCGCCGTCGGGTTCCCACTGATCCTCGGTCTGCGCGATCGCCGCCTCCAAAGCTTCGATCTTCGCACTCAGGCTGTCGGCAAGATCCTCACGAACGGGATTGTCACCGGCCCCTCGCATCTGAGCATTTTCCGGCTGAGGGGTTTGGGTTTTGTCGGCAAGGGACGGATCAGCCGCCTGGACCTCATCTTTTACGATGTCGGACGGGCGCAGCAACATCGGCTGACCTGCCTCCGAATCCAACGAGCCCAGCTCGGACGGTTCCGACGCCGGAGACGCATCCAGTTCATCCTGCGACAGAATCAACAGTTCATCATCTTCGTCTATGATCGCCGGACCAGTGACACGCAGTGCCTCGGTCAGAACCAGCCGACCTGGTTTGCGTTTGGCTGACTGCAACGACTCAAAAGACTCTGAAAGCCCCTCTTCGCTGACCAACCGTTTGACCGAGGACAGAACGTCCTCGATCTCTGCTTTTGCGACGCTATCTGACATTGTTCTCTACCGCTCTAACCCTCGGGTTCAAGTGTAGCCAATCAAGTGCCAGCTCACAACAGGTAGCGATCACCGTCAGTCCCGACGCAACGCTTTGAGCACGCGATCCAGGTCGCGGCTTTGCCGGCTGACCTTCGCCGGAGCCTTCTTGACCAGATTGTAGTAAAGCGTCGGGTCATAGATCTGCACCGCAAGACCCAACCGCTCGGCGGTCAGCAATCCTTGCGATTGCAGCAACTGATAAGCCGCCAGCGAACGCTCGGTCCTTGCCGAAACTTCCGAGAGTTGCGCATCCAGCAAATCCTGCTGAGCGGTCAGCACGTCCAGCGTTGTCCGCGCACCCAACGTCGCCTCTTCGCGAATTCCGTCAAATGCAACCTGCGACGCACGAACGCGTTCGGTCGACGCCGTCAGGCTGGCTGTTGCGGTTTCAAACCGGACGTAAGCGTCGGTTACACCCTGAGTGATGTCCTTTTGAACATTCAGCAAATTCGCCCGCGAGGCATCCCGGCTTGCCATTGCGCGGCGCACATTCGCGGCCAGTCGACCACCGGCATAAATCGGCTGACGGAAGGTGAAGGCCACCCCTGCGTCATTCTGGTAGTCATCGTTGTCGAAGTCTTCGCTGATCCCGGCATCTGCCTCCAAACGCACATTCGGCCCAAGACCGGCACGCTGTTGTTCAACGACAAGATCCAAGGCGCGAACCTGATGTTGCGCCGAAAGAATCGCAGGGTGATTTCGTTGCGCCAGACTTACCGCTTCGGACAGCGAGCGCGGCAAATTCGGCAGGCTTGGCTGCCCGGCGGTCCGTCCCGGCTGTTTGCCAACGGCGTTCACATACTCGGCCCGCGCAGTGTCGAGATCACCGTTCGCATCCGCAAGCTCTGAGCGGGCACTTGCCAACTGGGCCTCAGAGAGGGCCACGTCAGTACGCGTCACTTCGCCAACTTCAAAGCGGTCCTGAGTCGCCCTCAGTTCCTCACTCGAGAGGTTTACGTCGTTTTCCTGGATCCCGACGGTTTCTTCCTGCAGCAGAACGCCCAGATAAGCTATTGCCGCCCGGAACAGAACCTGTTGCTCGATATCGATCAGGGATTGACGCGTTGAAAGTACTGTTTCCTGAGCCGACTGTTTGCCCAGAATGGATGCACCACCGTCGTAGATCAGCTGGCTCAGCGTAAGTCCGGTAAAAAATCGCGACGGTTCCGTCGTGACGACGACCCCGCTGGTGCGTGTTCGGGTGTAGTCCCGGTTGACCCTGGCTGTCCAATCGATGATCGGGCGCAGCGCCGAAAGCGCGATCGCCACATCTTCGTCGGCGGCCCGCAATAATGCCCTGTTCTGCTCTAACAGCCCGCTCGTGTTGTAGGCGCCAATGAAGGCGTCCGTGAGATTATCGGCCGATGCCTGCCTTATCGGAGCTATGGTCAATGCCAGCCCCGCCGCGAACGCGAAAGCCTTGACGGCTTTTCTTCCTGTCGCTCTGCGCATTTGTTGTTCCTCTCAAATCAAAAAAACCTGCCCAACAGGCAGTTTGCGCCTTTGACTTGAACTAATCAAGATGCCTCAGAAATCCGTTCGCGAACTATAGCGAAAATGCACACTCTGCGGAAAACCCCGGTAAAATCGGTGCGCTTGCGTTGAAAGCAAAACGCCATGTGACGCGCCCTCCGGCCTTGTGACCGATTTTAACGGTCCCCAGATCGCCCTCCATGAACACGCACGCGATGCGGCCATGATCCTTCAGTTGATCCAGCAATTCGTCCGAGACGCGTTCAACGCCACCCTGAACAAGTATTACATCGTAAGGTCCGTGTTCTGCAGCCCCCTGGGCAAGCGGTCCGGTGTGAACGATTGCATTGTCCACATCGGTTTCCGTCAGAAGGTCCTGCGCCTCGGATGCGAGTTGCTCATCCTCTTCGACGGCCACGACAAGCTGGGCCATACGAGCCGTCACAGCGGTCGAATATCCCAAGGCCGGCGCGATATCCAAAACCAATTCCTCATTGGAAATGTTGAGTGCGTCCAACATCTTGGCCAGAGTTCTGGGCTCCAGCAGGCAGCGACCATTCCCGATGTCCATCAGATCGCCGACATAGGCGGCTTCGCGCAGGGCATCCGGCACGAACTTTTCGCGCGGCACCGACAGCATGGCATCGATGATCGGGAACTTGGTCACATCGGACGGGCGAACCTGGGTATCGACCATCGTCCGGCGGCGGGCTGCGAAATCTGTCATTGGATCGCTCTTATTTATCCCTCGGTTACCGGCTTTTGCCACATCCCGGTCGCACCAGCAACGCCTTCAGGTATGAAATCCGGTCGCAGTCAGCAAGTTTGCCTGACCGCCGATCCGCGCAAATTTGACACCCAACTTAATTATCTAGCGAAACGGATCAGAGAATCCGCAGAACGGAACCGAAACATGAATGTTTGGGCAATTGTTTGGAGACTGCACTTGCGCCCACATCGCGACTCGGCTAAAGCCCTTTTTTACACCACCTTAGGCGAGTTGGCGGAGTGGTGACGCAGCGGATTGCAAATCCGTGTACACCGGTTCGATTCCGGTACTCGCCTCCATTCTTCCCAAACGCATAGCTCCCTTCTCTCCGCGTCCCATCGGGGCATTTTCAGTTGCGTTGATAGCTTTTACTGGAGGAGAATTATTTAAGCATTCCAGTATGTTGAAAGCTCTCGTACTCTCAGCAGGCGAAGCGGCAGTGTTGCGTTTGATCACAGCAGCGGCAAAGAAAAGCGACCAATCCTTTTGATTTGCTAGTTGGTCGAGCCCGCGACCGGCACGCACGCATTGACCATCTTGTTTGAATTGCATCGGAAATTTCAAGGCAGGAAGAAAAGTAAGAAATCAACAGGTTCAATTGATCTGGCAATTGCAAAGCATAGTTGCACGCTCAGGATGATCGCGCCCTTGCGCAAGACCAATTGCCAATCGCAATACCGCCCCAAAAATGCCACGTCGTTTTGGTAAGCAAGTGCAAAATCAAAATACTCGGGCAGGATTTCGAGGCAATGACTGGTGAAAGTATTCTGGCGGCGATCCGCCATCCTGTGGAACTGCTGTTCGACCCAACTCAACGACTGTCGATTTTCTATCTGGCTACCGCACTGGCTTTTGCCATTTTCATCTATTGGCGCGAACGGTCTGCACGCGGGTTGTCGGGAGTTAAAGGATTACTCAATTGGCTGGTGCCATGGGATGTCGTCACCCACGACTCTGCCAAAGCCGACTATTTCATGTTTTTTTTCAATAAATCGATCATTGCAGCGATCTATGCGTCGATCCTGATTCAGTCACAATTTTGGTTTCACATCGTTGAATCCTTATTCGGATCGGCTCCTGCGGGCCCCGAACAACCTTCGTGGGGTGTTACCTTGATTTACACCGTCGCGGTCACTCTGGCTTTTGATGGCGCGCTGTGGTTTGGCCACTATATTTTCCACAAAGTTCCTGTTTTGTGGGAATTTCACAAGGTTCACCACTCGGCCGAGGTCATGACGCCGTTGACGGCTGCGCGTATGCATCCGTTCGAAGAAGCGGTTTCCTCGATGATGGGCGCATTTGCAGTGGGTGTAACGTTTGGCTTGCTGGATCAAATTTTTGGAAGCGGCGCCCGAGAATTCACTTTGTTTCAGTTGAACATTGTGATGTTCGTCTTCTTCGTTGCCGCGTTCAACCTGCGGCACAGCCATGTCTGGCTTCGGTATCCGAATTGGCTGCAGCACGTTGTTGTCAGCCCGGCACAACATCAGGTCCACCACTCCAAGGCCATCCGCCATTGGGACAAGAACATGGGATTCATTTTTGCGTTCTGGGATTGGGCGGCTGGTACATTGTACTCGCCAAAAACTCGGGAAACACTGGATTATGGTCTGGGGAATGGAGAAGACGGCACCTGGAACAGCCCCCGAGCCTTGTACTTTCGCCCGTTCAAGAACGCCTACGCTTTGTTCAAAAGCGGCTGGCGCAATGTGTTTGTGTTTCCGCCCAAGCACATGCGTCCGAAGGAGAGCAAGCCCCCCGAGGAAGCATCAAGTCCGACTGACCTGTCGCTGGTTGTTTCATCCGATGGCGGCTCTGGGCGGTTCAAGACCGAGGACAGGTAACCAACACAATCTGCCGCCGAATAAATAGGTCGGCGGAGCGAACACAGAAAGCGGCCCATCGGCCACTGAATGCACGTTCCGTTCAAAGCTGATGTTGGGATAAGCTGCTCACCACTAGCTGCTCAGGTAAAGCCGCTGCGGACTGTTTATTACAAGCCCTGATACATATAGGATTGGCGATTGGCCTTGTGACGCTCGTAGTCAGCGCGCGAAACGTCGGATGATCCGATCGGCCCCGTCCCGGTTTCGCACCCGGCCAAAATGCACACAACGACCAGGGCAATTATAGTTCGAGAGCAGGCCATGGCATCCTCCACGCTTTGGCAGCGTCCTGTTGTACAGAACACTAACATAAGACGTGAACCAGCAAGAACAATTCTACGGGCAGTCTGTTCCACAGGCTGCCCGCACCTGAACTTACTTGCGGATTACTCTGCCGCTTTCAACTCCTTGCCTTGCGGGATCACTTCGTATCCCGCCTCTTCCGGTTCATCATCCAGCATTTCGGTTGGAAATCCGGGGGCGCGGACGTCGATACCCGTTGCATCCTCGAGACGGCGGATGATGTTCGGAGACAGTTCGCGATCACCGTACCGGGCGATGCCGTCTTCGATAATCTTGATCATCACCGGGTTCATCTCCAGCGGAACACCGGTCCGGTCCGCTACTTCCTGAAACAGACCGATATCCTTTTTAACCAGATCCATGGTGAATGAGATATCGCGCGAGCCGTTCAGGATCACCTGGCTTTCGGTTTCATGCACAAACGAGGTGCCAGACGAAATTTTGATGGCTTCATAGGTTGTGTTCAGGTCCATGCCGGCCGCTTTTGCAGTGACCAGCGCCTCGGCGCAGGTGATCAGGTTGGCGGTCGCCAGATAGTTGGTCAAAACCTTAAGGACGGAAGCAGAGCCCAGATCGCCGGTATGCAGGATACGGCGGCCCATCGTGGTCAGAAATGGCAAAATTTGTTCGAACGTCGCGCGATCACAGCCTGCGAATATCGAGATATTGCCGGTCGCCGCCCGATGGCACCCCCCCGAGACCGGGCAATCCACTGCCGCACCGCCGCGCTCGATAACCATGGCGCCTAGGCGTTTCGCTTCGGCCTCATCCGTGGTGGACATCTCCATCCAGATCTTGCCTTCTTTCACCTCGGGCAACATCTGTTGCATCACCGCGTCCGAAGCCGAAGGCGACGGCAGACAGGTTATGACCGCATCACAGTCGCGCATCAACTGCGCTGGATTGTCCGCCGCTTTCGCGCCACGAGCAACAAATTCGTCGACCAGATCCCTGTTCAGATCATGAACGGTCAGATCGACCCCATTGCGCAACAGCGAACCCGAAAGCTTGCCGCCCACGTTTCCCAAACCTATGAAGCCAACTTTCATGCCTATTCCTCCCAGATTGGCCAATTGCGCATTCGCGATTCACACGCGGATTATCAATGCTGGATAAGAGCAACAGAAACGAATAATAACGGTCACAATCATAAAAAAATTTTGGTGATAAATGGACCGCCTCCCAAATCCAGCCTGGCTGCGCAGTTTCGAATCTGCCGCGCGCCATCAGAACTTTACTGTCGCAGCGCAGGAACTGGGCCTGACACAAACAGCGGTTTCGCTGCACATAAGGTCACTTGAGGCTGAACTTGGGGAAAAACTGTTCACTCGCAATGCTCGCCGACTAGACCTGACCGAACTGGGACAGTCCTATGCGCTGACTGTCCGGCGGGCGCTGTCCGACATCGCTCTGAGTACCAACAGTCTGTTTGGACCGGCGACCCGGCAAAGCCTGACCATCAGGGCGGCCATTTCAACCGCCACCTATTGGATTGCAGCCGAGTTGCCTGAGTTCTGTCGCCAGTTCCCTGATATTCCCGTGCGCCTTGTGTCCCATATTTGGAATGACAGCGTTGCTCCGGGGGACGTGGATGTAGAAATTCGGCTGGGATATGGCGACTGGCCCGGTGTGATCGCCGAAAAGCTCTGCTCTGAAACCATTGTGCCTGTCTGTCGTGCTGGTGACCCGATCCCCGGGCTCAAAGACCTGCGAAACGGACCTCTGGTTCATATTCTGGGATATGAAGACAATTGGGCTAGATATTTCGAACCCAATGGCCTCGCCGTTGCCGAGAATTCGGCCCGTCATTCTGTGGACACGACGGTGGCCGCGCTGCAACTGGTGATGGCAGGCGCTGGGTATGCCACCGTTCTAACCCGGTTTGCCCGCAACGCCATCGCGCAGGGCGCACCGCTGCAGTTGGTGGGGCCGCCGATTCCATTTGCCCAGTCGCATTACCTGATCCGCGCGACAACGGGGTCGCAGCCATCCACTCCTGCGCGGCTGTTTGAGGCATGGTTGCAGGAGCGTTTGGCAACCTATGACGCTGACTGACTGCCTCAAGTCGCTTTTCGGATGCGGCGTGTCACAAGGGCGCCAGTACGCTTGACAAGCCCCCTGCCCGTGCCGCATGTCGCATGCGTTGGTGTCCATTTTTGAATGGATGAAAAGGGAATGCGTCAGCGGTTTTCCGTCAAACGCAGCCGCCCCCGCGACCGTGACCGGAGAGGGTGCCCAAAGCCACTGGCCCGCAAGGCCGGGAAGGCGGGACATCTGCCAGAGGACCCAGACAAACCGGGCCTCTGACATCCGCAAGCCGGGAGACCTGCCAGCAGCCGTAGATGTAACCGGGCGGGGTGTTCCGGTGCCGGGTCCATGTCGCGATACGTGGCCCGCATGAAACCCCGTCCCCCGCGAAGAGGATTTGGGGGGATGAGAGACATGACCGAGACCGCGCCAGTCGAGCTGCTGGTCTGCACCACGTGCCGTCGTGGGCTGCCTATCGAGGACGACGCACAGCGCCCCGGCACCTTGTTGCACAAAGCGCTGGAACAGGCCGAGTTGCCGGACGGAGTAAACCTGAAAGCAGTGGAATGTCTGTCGAACTGCGATCAGGGCTGTTCGATCGTGCTGCGCGGCGGCCCGTCCCGCTGGACCTTTGTCTACGAAAACCTGAACGAAACCGACCACGTCGAAACCATCGTCGAAGGCGCCACCAAATATCTTGAGACCGAAGACGGTCTGGTAAAATGGCGCGAACGTCCTGAACATTTCCGCAAAAACTGTGCGGCCCGCATTCCCCCGATTGGAGCCCTGAAATGAGCAACCTCGAAAAACTCCCCGTCACTGTGATCACCGGCTTTCTGGGCTCGGGCAAAACCACGCTGGTGCGCCACCTGATGCAGAACCCGCAAGGCAAGCGTCTGGCCGTTGTGGTCAACGAATTCGGCGATGTCGGCGTCGATGGCGACATCCTGAAATCCTGCGCGATCCCGGATTGCCCGGCTGAAAACATCATGGAATTGGCCAACGGCTGCATCTGCTGCACCGTGGCCGATGACTTCATCCCGACCATTGAGGCGCTGATGGCGCTGGAACCGCGCCCTGACCACATCCTGATCGAGACCTCCGGCCTCGCGCTGCCCAAGCCGCTGCTGAAGGCATTCGACTGGCCGGATATCCGCTCAAAAATCACCGTGGACGGCGTGATCGCTCTGGCTGACGCCGAAGCCGTGGCCGCCGGTCGCTTCGCGCCGAATGTCGAAGCTGTGGATGCCCAGCGCTTGGCCGATGACTCGATTGACCACGAAACGCCGCTGTCCGAAGTGTTCGAGGATCAGATTTCGTGTGCCGACATCATCCTGCTGACCAAACCCGATCTGGCCGGATCCGAGGGTGTGGCCAAAGCCAAAGAGATCATCGCCGCCGAAGCCCCGCGCCCTCTGCCCGTCGTCGAGGTGGCTGAAGGTGCCGTTGACGTGCGCGTTGTATTGGGACTTGAGGCCGCCGCCGAGGATGACATGGACGCCCGTCCGTCGCATCACGACGGTCATCACGACCATGAACATGACGATTTCGAAAGCATCATCGTTGAACTGCCGGAACAGACCGACCCGGCGGAACTGGTCGCCAATATTGAACGTCTGGCCAACGAGCTGAACATCCTGCGCGTCAAAGGTTATGCCGCCGTTCAGGGTAAACCGATGCGCCTGCTGGTGCAGGCCGTTGGCGCGCGCGTGCGTCACCAGTATGACCGCCCGTGGGAACCCGGTGAAGAGCGTCGCTCGCGTCTGGTGGTCATTGCCGAGCATGACGACATCAAAGAGGCCCAAATCCACGATATCCTCGTGGGTATTGCCGAGGCCGCCGAGTAACCGCACATGCACGTCGTCTTCCGCGAAAGCCACGGGTTAGAAGAAACCGAGACCCCGACCGATCTGAGCCAGAGCCCGGCGGATCTGGTGGTGCTGTCCTTTTCGGACAGCGACCTTGGCGCTTTCGCGGCGGGCTGGCATCGCGGTGGCGGGCCCGAGGGGCGGATGCCGACGATGCGGCTGGCCAACCTGACGGCACTGAAGCACCCACTATCAGTCGATACATATGTCGAACAGACGCTGGAAGGCGCGAAAGGCATCCTGATCCGCCTGATCGGTGGTGTACCCTACTGGTCCTATGGGGTGCAGCAGGTGCTGGCACTGGCGCAGGCCAAGGGCATTGCTCTGGCCGTGTTACCTGCGGACGGGCGCGAGGATACACGGCTGGACGACTATTCCACCCTGCCCGTCTCGACCCTGCGGCGGCTGGCGCATCTGTGTGACACGGGCGGCGAGGTCGCAGCGCAGGCCGCGCTGGCCCAGATGGCACTGGCGGCGGGGTTGTACGCCGGTCCGGTGATGGGTGCAAAGACCCTGCCCGAGTGCGGCGCATGGTGCCCGGATCGCGGCGTGATACCGGTGGACAAGGCCTTCACGGGTGATGCGAAACGCATCCTGGTGACGTTCTACCGGGCCTATCTGACCTCGGCCGACACGGCCCCGGTTGCCGCCCTGATCCACCGCCTCCGCGCGCGCGGTTTCGACGCCGTGGGTCTGTTTGCGCCTTCATTGAAAGCTCCGTTTGCTGCCGATTGGCTGCGCGAACACGTCGTAGCACTGGCCACGTCTGCGATCATCAACGCCACTTCATTCTCGGGCAAGGGCGCGTCGGGAACGTCGCCGTTGGATGCAGCCAACGTTCCGGTGTTTCAGGTCGCACTCGCCACCTCGCGCCGCAAAGCGTGGGCCGAGGCAGAACGCGGCCTGTCCCCCGCCGACCTCGCCATGCATGTGGTTCTGCCCGAGGTGGACGGTCGTATTTCAGCTGGTATCGCTTCGTTCAAGGAACCGGGTAAGCGCGACCCGCATCTGGAATATTCCCGATTCGCCCACCGGGCCGAACCGGATCGGATCGAAGCGATCATCGACCGTGTAACCGGCTGGCTAAAACTGCATGAAAAACCCGAGGTCGATCAGGTCCCGGCGCTGGTGCTATCTACCTACCCCGGCAAGGACTGGCAGATGGCCCACGCCGTGGGTCTGGACGCATTGGCGTCGGCTGAGGCGATGTTGTCCGATCTGCAGGGCGAAGGCTATGACACCGCGCCGGCCGAGCCTATTGCCAAAACCTTGTTGGACGCACGGATTTCGTGGCCGGTTGCGGAGTATCAGATTGCATTGGCAGAATTGCCGGAAACTCTGCGCGCAGATCTGCAAACCGTCTGGGGCAATCCCGAGGATGATCCGAACTTCACCGATGGCGCCTTCCATTTCACCGCCCTGCGTCGTGGCAAGGCGCTGGTCGCGCTGCAGCCTGAACGCGGCACGCCGGAGCTGCGTGATGATGATTACCATGACCTCTCGCGTACGCCGCGCCACAGCTATGTCGCCTTCTACCTGTGGCTGCGCAAAGGGTTGGGCGTGGATGCGCTGATCCATATCGGCGCGCATGGAACACTGGAATGGCTGCCCGGCAAATCGGTTGCTCTGTCCGCCGAGTGCTGGCCCGAGGCGCTGATCCGCGATCTGCCGGTGATCTACCCCTTCATCGTCAACGACCCCGGCGAGGCCGCGCAGGCGAAACGCCGGATCGGAGCCATCACACTAGGCCATATACCGCCCCCGATGAAGGAAAGCGGCACGCCGGATCGAATGGTGCGGCTGGAATCACTGTTGGATGAGTTCTCGAACGCCGACGGGCTGGACCCAAAGCGCCGCGACCGATTGCAGGCGGATATCCGGGACGAGGCACAAGCGATCGGGCTGGAAAGCGACCTTGGCCTCAATCAGGCCACCTGCACCGCCGAGGCGATCACCCGCATTGACCGCTTTGTCTGTGACATCAAGGAAAGTCAGTTCGGCGATGGGCTGCATGTCTTTGGCCGCGTGCCCGAGGTTTCGGGCAATTTCGATCCTGCCCCCTCTGCCCATGCTGAACGCGCCGCTCTGCTGAGTGCACTGGCTGGAAAACGGATCGAGGCTGGCCCCTCGGGCTCGCCCTATCGCGGTCGGTCGGATGTGCTGCCCACCGGGCGCAACCTCTACACCACCGACCCGCGTTCAGTGCCCACCCGCGCCGCTTATACTCAGGGCGTGAAGCTGGCCGAGGAATTAGTACGGCGGCATCTGCAAGAGGAAGGCGACTACCCCAAGGGGCTGATCGTCGACCTTTGGGGTTCGGCCACCATGCGCACTGCAGGCGAGGAATTCGCAATGGCGCTGCACCTGCTGGGCGTCAAACCGGTCTGGGACAAAGGCTCGGAACGGGTTTCAGGCATTGAAGTCCTGCCGATCACCGACCTCAGCCGCCCGCGTCTGGACGTGACCCTGCGCGTCTCGGGCCTGTTCCGGGACGTGTTCCCGACACTCTCGGCGCTTTACGGTCAGGCCGTCCGCGCGCTTTCTGACCGTGATGAGGCAGCGGACTGGAACCCATACGCCGGTCAGGCTCCTGCCGCACGGGTCTTTGGCCCGGCCCCCGGCAGTTATGGCCTGAACATGACGCATCTGTCCGAAACCTATACAGACGAGGCCCGCGCGCAGGCCGGGCAAGCGTGGCTGGATGCCAGTTCATTCGCACTCGAAGGTGAGCACATCGCGCAGGATGTCGACGGAATCATTCGGCGCGTCGCCAACGCGGACAGCTTTGTGCATCTGCAAGATCTGACCGAAACCGACCTCTTGCTGGCCAATGACTATGCCACGCACGAGGCCGGGTTTGCCGCCGCCAAGAAGATCACTGGCGGCGAAGCCCAGCTGTATCATCTGGACAATACCAACCCGGACAATCCGCGCGCGCGTACCCTGCCCGAGGAAATCAGCCGCGTGGTTCACGCCCGTGCGGCCAACCCCGACTGGATCGCGGGAATGCAGCGGCACGGGTTCCGCGGGGCTGCCGAGATCGCTGCAACGCTGGATCACATGGCGTCCTTTGCCCATCTGTCGGGCACGGTCGCGCCGCATCTGTTCGACCTCTACCATGACGCAACCCTTGGCGACGCCGAGGTGGACGCGTTCCTGCAAGAGGCCAACCCGCAGGCCCATCAGGCGATGCAGGACAGGTTCCGCGCGCTTTTGGAGGCCGGTCTTTGGAACACGCGCCGCAACTCGATCCGCGCCGATCTGGAGGGATTGAGATGAGTGCCCCGATCGTACAGGGCTGGTGCCCCGGTGCGCATCGCCCGATGATGTCGGGCGACGGTCTGGTCGTGCGGGTGCGCCCCCGGCTGGCCCGGTTGAGCGCCGATCAGGCCATGGGGCTTTGCAGGCTGGCCGAGCGTTTCGGAAACGGCACCATCGACCTGACCAACCGTGCCAATCTGCAACTACGCGGAGTGGCCGAAGCCGATCATCAGGCGCTTTTGGCTGAGCTTGCCGCGCTGAACTTGCTGGATGCCGAACCGGGTATCGAGGTACGGCGCAACATTCTGGTCTCACCCCTTTATCAGGCGGGTGATCTGACTGCGCGGCTGGCGCAGGAACTGATTGACCGGCTTGGAGAACTGCCCGCTTTGCCAGCCAAATTCGGATTTGCTGTCGATACTGGTCCAACGCGGTTTTTGACTGCCGATTCAGCGGATATCCGGCTGGAGATGAGCCCGGATGGCCTGATCCTACGTGCGGATGGAACTGACACCGGGCAACGCGTGACCGAGGCCGAGGCCATTGATCAACTGATCGCTCTAGCCCGTTGGTTTTCAGAGAATTACACCCCCGACACCCGACGTATGGCGCGCGTTATCGCGCCTTTGGACCTGCCGAAAACTTGGCAAGGCTGCATCCCCGGACCTGTTGGTGATCCGATCCAGCCCGGCCCCTGCGACCTGGGAACCCTTTACGGTGCGGCGTTCGGGCAATTGCCCGCGCGGCCTTTGGCCGACCTGATCGCGGCCTCGGGCGCATCCGCCTTGCGGGTCACCCCGTGGCGATTGATCCTGTTGGAAGGCGGGGCGGCGATATCCGCCCGTGACTTTGTGACAGATGGCACCGACCCGCTGATGACAACCGACGCCTGCCCCGGGGCACCGTTCTGCCCGCAGGCGCAAGCGGAAACGCGTGAGATCGCCCGTTTGCTGGCACCTCATGTTGACGGCAGTCTGCACGTGTCGGGTTGCGCCAAAGGCTGCGCCCGGATGGGCGCTGCGGATTTCACTTTGGTCGGCCGCGATGGACGATTTGATCTTGTCAAACAAGGCCGCGCGGGGGATGAGCCCAGCCAGCGCGGGCTGACCCCCGAAACACTCATGACCATGGACCTGACCTGATGCCCTATGAATATGAAACCGATGGCGCGGCGATCTATAAGGAGAGCTTTGCCACCATCCGGTCCGAGGCCGATCTGGCCCGTTTCGACGCCGACGAGGAACAGGTCGCCGTCCGCATGATCCATGCCGCCGGGATGGTGGGGCTGGAGGAATTCGTGCGGTTTTCGCCCGGATTTGTCACTGCAGCCCGTACCGCCCTGGAAAACGGCGCGCCAATCCTGTGCGACGCGCGCATGGTCAGCGAAGGTGTGACCCGGTTCCGCCTGCCCTCCGACAACGAGGTGATCTGCACTCTGCATGACGAACGCGTGCGCCCACTGGCCGCCGAGATGAGCAACACCCGATCTGCCGCTGCGCTGGAGCTATGGCGCCCGCATCTGGAGGGTGCACTTGTCGCCATCGGCAACGCGCCGACCGCCCTGTTTCACCTGCTGAACATGCTGGAAGACCCCGAGTGCCCACGCCCCGCCGCCATCATCGGCTGCCCGGTGGGCTTCGTCGGCGCTGTCGAATCCAAAGACGCCCTGTGGGAGGCTCAGCCTGTGCCGTCATGCATCGTCAAAGGCCGTCTGGGCGGCAGTGCGATCACCGTCGCGGCCGTCAACGCCATCGCGAGCCGCGCCGAATGAACGCGGGCAAGATATACGGCGTGGGCCTTGGCCCCGGTGATCCGGACCTGATGAGCGTTCGGGCCGACCGCCTGCTGCGCAATGCACGCCATGTTGCGTTCTTTCGCAAACCCGGCCGCAGTGGTCAGGCACGCAAGATCGTCAATGGTATGATCCCCGGCGATGCGGTGGAATTCCCGATGGAATATCCGGTCACCACGGAAATCCCCGTGTCCGATCCGCGCTATAACGAGTTGCTTTCGGCGTTCTACAAGGACTGCGCCGCGCATCTGAAAGCCCTGTCGGATCAGGGCGAGGACGTTGTCGTACTGTGCGAAGGCGATCCGTTCTTCTACGGATCATTCATGCACCTTTACAGCCGCTTGCGCGATGAAGCTGAAGTCGAAGTTGTCCCCGCCATCACCGGCATGTCCGGCGCGTGGACGGCAACCGGCGACCCAATTACATGGGGCGATGATGTGCTGACGGTACTGGTCGGCACTCTGCCGGAGGACGATCTGGCTCGCCGCATGGCGCAGACGGACGCGCTGGTGGTGATGAAGATCGGGCGCAATATCGACAAGGTGAAACGGGCGCTGAAAACCGCAGGTCTGTTTGACCGTGCGTGGATTGTTGAGTTCGCGCAGATGCCGAACCAGACAGTTACAAAACTGTCTGAGGCCTGCGAGAAGGTTACCCCGTATTTCTCGATCATCATCGTGCATGGTCAGGGGCGGCGGCCATGAGCGGCTGGGTCAAGATCGCGGGCCTTGGACCCGGCAACGTAGAACTGGTGACGCCCGAAGTTTCGGCCGCGCTGACCGAGGCAACGGATGTGGTCGGTTATATCCCCTATGTCGCGCGTGTGGCGCAACGCCCCGGCCTGACGCTGCACGCCAGTGACAACCGGGTTGAGATCGACCGGTCTGAGCACGCGTTGCAGATGGCCGCCGAAGGGAAACGGGTGGTCGTGGTATCCTCCGGCGATCCCGGGGTTTTTGCGATGGCAGCGGCAGTATTTGAGGCGCTGGAAAACGGCCCAGCCGAATGGCGCGAAATCCCCATTGACGTGCTGCCTGGAATCACAGCGATGCTGGCGGCGTCGGCGCGGGCCGGTGCGCCGCTGGGTCATGATTTCTGCGCCATCAACCTCAGCGACAATCTGAAACCATGGTCCCTGATCGAAAAACGCCTGCGTCTTGCCGCGCAGGGGGATTTCGCGATGGCCTTCTATAATCCGCGCTCAAAGTCCCGCCCGGAAGGGTTTGTAAAAACGCTGGAAATCCTGCGTGAGGAATGCGAACCCGAGCGTCTGATTCTGTTCGCCCGCGCGGTTTCACGCTCCGATGAGGCGATCCGCATCTCGACACTGGCCGAGGCGACACCGGACATGGCCGACATGCAGACGGTGGTCATTGTGGGTTCATCCCTGACCCGCGTGATCGAACGCGACAGCGCCCCGATCGTCTATACCCCGAGGTTCACTCCGGAATGATCCAACCAGTCCAGAACCTGCGTCACGCTCGACAGTTCGGTCCGCTTCGGCAAGGCCGGGCGGTCGATCATCAGCACCGGCAAGCCCAGCGCCCGCGCGGCGTCCAGCTTGGCGCGTGCACCGATGCCGCCCGCGTTCTTGGACACCACCAGTTCCGTTCCGTGGTTCTGCATCAGCGCCCGGTCATCAGCCTCGGAAAACGGTCCACGCGATACAACCACGTCGCGGTTCGGCAGGGGCAGCGCATCGGGTTCGTCCACCAAGCGCAGCAGATAGTGGTGCTGGGGCTGGACAGCGAACTCTTCAAGATGCATCCGGCCCACGGCCAGAAAGACCCGCTGGGCCGGGCCGGCCAAGGCGGCAACCGCAGCCTGAATGTCGGCAACGTGATGCCAGCGATCACCGTCCTGCGCGCGCCATGCCGGGCGGGTCAGAGCGGCCAGCGGTACTTCGGTTTCGCGGCAGGCCGCAACGGCGTTCCGGCTCATCTGGGCTGCAAAGGGATGGGTGGCATCGACAACATGGGTAACTGCGTTGTCTTTCAGATAGGTTGCCAGACCTTCGGCCCCGCCAAATCCGCCGACGCGCACCGGCAAGGGCTGAGGGCGCGGGTTGTCCACCCGTCCGGCATAAGAATAGGTCGCCGGGATGCCCCGCTCGGCCACAGATTTGGCCAGCGCGTTGGCCTCGGTCGTACCACCCAAAATAAGAACGTTGGGGATCAGGAGGTTGGTCATGCATGAGGCTCCGTGGCTGACCGTATTGGGCTTGGGCGAAGATGGACTGGATGGCCTGCCCCCCGCAAGCCGTCAAGTGCTGGAGCGCGCCGAAATCATTATGGGACCGCCGCGGCATCTGTCCCTGATCCCCGCGAGCGACGCGCAAAGGGTCGAATGGCCGGTTCCATTTGCCGATGGCTTGCCGATCCTCACCGGATTCCGGGGGCGGTCGACTGTTGTTCTGGCCTCAGGTGATCCGTTCTGGTTTGGCGCGGGGTCGGTGATCGCGCGCAATTTCGATGCAGAGGAGTGGATGGCCCTGCCCGGTCAATCCACCTTCTCGCTGGCCGCTGCGCGATTGGGCTGGCCGCTGGAAAGCACGCAGACCTTTGGCCTGCATGCGGCGCCGCTGACCCGACTCCGCCCTCATCTGGCCCCCGGAATGCGCGCGATCCTTTTGTTGCGTGACGGCAAGGCCGTGGCGGAACTGGCGACCTATCTGACCGATACTGGTTTTGCTGATACGCAGTTGCATGTAATGGAAGCCCTCGGCGGGCCGCGCGAACGCGCGCGCAGCGTGTCACTGACCGAGGCTCTGCTGGGCGGATTCGACCACCCGGTCTGCGTCGGGCTTGAAGTTGCCGGTCAAGGGCGCGCTTTCCCAAAGGCCTCGGGCAAACCGGACGAGATTTTTGAGACCGACGGCCAGATCACCAAACGCCCTGTTCGGGCACTGACCCTATCGGCGCTTGCCCCCCAACGAGGCGAACACCTGTGGGACATCGGTGGCGGGACAGGATCGATCAGCATCGAATGGCTGATGTGTGATCCGACCCTGACGGCCACGACGATCGAGCCCCGCGAAGACCGCGCAGACCGCATTCGGCGCAATGCCGATACTCTCGGGCAGGATCGGCTGAACGTGGTGCATGGCACCGCCCCGGGATCGCTGGGTGGTCTTGCCTTGCCGGACGTGGTTTTCATCGGCGGCGGTCTCAGCACCGAACTGCTGGAGTGGCTACACGCCGCCCTGCCCGCTGGCACACGGCTGGTCGCCAACGCGGTGACACTGGAAAGCGAAGCCTTGCTGGCGCATTGGCAGGACAAGCTGGGCGGAGAGCTTTTGCGCATCGAACTGGCGCAAGCCTCGGCTCTTGGACCCCGGCGCGGCTGGAAATCAGCCTATCCGGTTGTGCAGTGGAGCGTGACCCTATGATCGTCGCGGGTTTAGGCTTTTCTTCGGCGGCCACGGTGGACAGCCTGCGTGCGGCCTTTGAACGGGCCAGTGCCGGACAGGACGTCGAAGCTCTGGCCACCGTTGCCGACAAAAAAGGCCATGCCGCACTTGTGGAATTCGCCACGGCCACCGCCCTGCCCCTACATTTCATCGCGCCTGCCGATCTGGCAGGGCAGCGCACGCTCACCTGCTCGAACCGCAGCCGCGCCACCTATGGCACCGGCAGCGTGGCCGAAGCATCCGCCCTTGCCGCCGCAGGATCCGGCGCGCGGCTGACCTCACCCAGACACATCTCGGACGATCGGCTAGCCACGTGCGCCGTCGCCATCGGAGGACTGACATGACCGTTCATTTCATCGGCGCCGGACCAGGCGCCGCCGACCTGCTGACCCTGCGCGGGCGCGATATCATCGCGTCCTGTCCAGTGTGCCTTTACGCCGGATCGCTGGTGCCCGAAGAGATTCTGGGCCACTGCCCCGAAGGTGCAAAGATCGTGAACACCGCGCCTATGGATCTGGATCAGATCATGGCTGAGATCGAGACTGCCCATAAGGCAGGTCAGGACGTGGCCCGCCTGCATTCCGGTGACCTGTCCGTCTGGTCGGCGATGGGGGAACAAATCCGGCGACTGAAAGAGATGGGGATTCCCGTCAGCGTGACCCCCGGCGTGCCTTCCTTTGCAGCGGCGGCAGCCTCGCTGGGCACCGAACTGACCCTGCCCGGATTGGCGCAGTCGGTGGTTCTGACCCGGACACCCGGTCGCGCGTCCTCGATGCCCGAAGGTGAAACGCTGGAGAACTTTGCCCGTACCGGCGCGACTCTGGCCATCCACCTGTCTATCGGAAATCTGGACAAGGTGATTGTCGATCTGACGCCTGCTTATGGCGCGGATTGCCCGGTGGCTGTGGTGTATCGCGCCAGCTGGCCGGATGAGCGGATCATTCGCGCCACATTGGCCACACTGAAAGAGGCGCTGGACGAGAGCATCTCTCGCACCGCCTTGATCATGGTGGGACCAGCACTGGCTGGCGAAGGGTTCGACGAAAGCTGCCTGTATTCAAAGGATTATGACCGCCGCTATCGCCCGCAAAGCGCTGACAGCCCGTGGTCGAGCTGGAGCCATGGTGATGACTAACCCGCCGGGCCTTCTAATCTCTGCGCCCTCTTCCGGCACCGGCAAGACCACCGTCATGCTGGGCCTACTGCGGGCGCTGGCCGAAGACGGCCTGACCGTGCAGCCGTTCAAAAGCGGTCCGGATTACATCGACCCGGCCTTTCACCGGGCGGCTGCGGGGCGGGCCTCGTTCAATCTGGATAGTTGGGCGATGGATGAGCCCCTGCTGAACGCAATTTCGGCGCAGGCCGAAGGGGCGGACATTGTTGTGGCCGAGGGCTCGATGGGTTTGTTTGACGGCGTTGCCAAGCCCGGAGAGTTGGGGCACGGCTCCAGCGCCGAAACCGCGCAGCGGATGGGCTGGCCGGTGGTGCTGGTGCTGGATGTGGGCGGTCAGGCGCAATCAGCGGCGGCGACCGCGCTTGGGTTTCGGATGTACAACCCCGACCTGCCCTTTGCCGGTGTCATCCTGAACCGTTGTGCCAGCCCACGGCACGAGCGTCTGACCCGGCTGGGGATGGAACGCGCGGGCCTGCCTGTTCTGGGCGTTCTGCCGCGTCGCGGAGATCTGACACTGCCCGAGCGGCATCTTGGTTTGATTCAAGCCGTGGAACATCCTGATCTGGAAAGCGCGATTGTAGGATACGCCGCGTTCCTGCGCGAACATGTTGATTTGGAGGCAATCAAGCGGGCGGCTTCCTCAGGCCCTAATGGGCCATCGTCAACCGCGCTGCCGCGGCCCCCGGCTCAACGGATCGCACTGGCCCGGGATGCAGCGTTTTCTTTTACCTATCCGCATTTGCTGGAAGGCTGGCGCGCAGCCGGGGCGGAAATCCTGCCGTTTTCGCCGCTGGCGGATGAAGCCCCTGCGGCGGATGCCGATCTGGTCTGGCTGCCCGGAGGCTATCCGGAATTGCATGCGGGCACTTTGGCCTCTGCCGGGACATTTCTGACCGGGTTGCGCAAACACGCCGAGACCAAGCCCGTGCATGGCGAATGCGGAGGGTATATGACCCTAGGTCAGGCCCTGATCGACAAGGAAGGTGTTCGGCACCAAATGGCTGGTCTGCTGGGGCTGGTTACGTCTTATGAAAAGCGCAAGTTCAACCTTGGCTATCGCAAGGCAGAGTTGCTGGTACCGATGCCCGGATTTGCGACGGGAACGGCCCTGCGAGGGCATGAGTTCCACTATTCCTCAATCGTTGAACAGCCCGACGCGCCGCTGGCACGGGTATTCGATGCAGAAGGCGCAGAAGGCCCGCAGACAGGATCGGTACGTGGCAACGTGACCGGCACATTCTTTCACCTGATCGCGGAGGCCTCAGCATGAGCGGTTTCGTTTCGTTCATCGGTTCGGGTCCCGGCGATCCTGAACTTTTGACGCTCAAGGCCGTGGACCGGATGCAAAAGGCTGACGCGGTGCTGTTTGACGACCTCAGCAGCGGCCCCATCCTGAGCCATGCGCGCGAGGATGCCGATCTGGTGGGCGTAGGCAAACGCGCGGGCCGCCCTTCGCCCAAACAGGACCATGTAAGCCGCCTGCTGGTGGATTACGCGCAAACCGGCGCCCGCGTTGTGCGCTTGAAATCTGGCGATGGCGGGCTTTTCGGGCGGCTTGAAGAGGAACTCGTTGCCCTGCGCGCCGCCGGGATTGAGTATGAAATCATCCCCGGCATCCCCTCTGCTGTCGCGGCGGCAGCGGCGGCGGGCATCCCGCTGACACGGCGCCTGACCGCCCGGCGGGTGCAATTCGTCACCGGCCATGATGTCAGCGGCCAGTTACCCACAGACCTGAACCTGCCCGCGCTGGCCGATCCCGATGCGACGACAGTGGTCTTCATGGGCAAACGCACTTTTCCATTGCTGGTCGAGGCACTGCACGAACACGGCCTGCCGCTAGACACGCCCGCACTGATGGCCGAGTCGGTTTCGACGCCTGATCAAAAGTTGCACCGCGCAACGGTTGGCGCGCTGTCCGAGCAGCTGGTGGCTGAGATCGGCACAGCCCCCGCCCTGATCCTGTACGGCCCTTTGGCAGAGTTCGACGATGTTTGACCTGACCCTGATCGGTATCGGCACCGGCAACCCCGACCATGTGACCTTTCAGGGCGCAAAAGCCATTCAGACTGCAGACCTGATCCTCATTCCCCGCAAGGGCGAGAACAAAGCCGATCTGGCCGGGCTGCGGGAAGAAATCATTGCTTCAGTGACGGACACCCCACCCCAGATTGCCTATTTCGATATCCCAAAGCGCCGCTCCGACGATGGCTATCTTCGTGGTGTGGACGAATGGCATGACGCCATTGCCCTGCGCTGGCAGGAAGCGATCTCGGCCCATCCTAACGCACGTCATGTCGCCCTGCTGATCTGGGGCGACCCGTCGCTTTATGACAGTTCGCTGCGAATCGCCTCACGACTGGACCCGCAACCAGAGACCCGAGTGATCCCCGGCATTACCGCGCTGCAAGCGTTGACGGCAGCCCATTCGATTCCGATCAATGATCTGGGCGCACCATACGTTGTGACCACTGGGCGGAGAATCCGCGAGGAAGGCTGGCCGGAACACGCTTCGAAAGTGGCGGTGATGCTGGACGGAGAGTGCTCGTTCCAGAGCCTTGAGATGGCCGATTATGACATCTGGTGGGGCGCTTACGTCGGGATGAAAGAGGAAATCCTGATCAAAGGTCCCTTGAATGAAGTTTGCCAGGAGATTCTGGCCAACCGCGCGATGCACAGGGCTGCGCATGGCTGGATCATGGATATCTATTTGCTGAAAAGGCGCGAGAACTGACCTAAAACGTCGCAAATGATGATTGCGCCTTCGTCGCCTTAACGGCTAAATGGAAGGGTCTGGTCCCGCCGGAGCAATCCGGATGCTAAGAGGGAATTTGGTGCGACTTTCGTGAAAGTCAAAGCCAGAGCCGCCCCCGCGACTGTAAGTGGTGAGCCCCTGTTCAACCGGCCACTCCCGATCTTCGGGGGGAAGGCGAACAGAGGCACCGACCCGCAAGCCAGGAGACCTGCCAGGCGAGAAACTAAAAACCGGCCGTCGGGTGCGGCGGCACAGGAGGACAAGAAATGACGACAAAAACGCTTAAGGCATCCGCCGCGAATACAGGCATCCTTCCCGCCATTTTCGCTGTGGTTCTGGGTCTGGGGATCGTTACTCTGGCTGGCCACGTTCAGGCATCGGCCCTGCACGACGCCGCACACGACGTGCGTCACGCAACCGGCTTTCCCTGCCACTGAGACCATGTTCAGTCGCATTCTGACCAGCGCGTTGTTCGCTGGTGCTGCAGCAGGGCTGATAGCCGCTCTGCTGCAGCTTGCATTCGTGCAGCCGGTATTGCTGCACGCGGAACTTTACGAGTCCGGTGAACTGGTTCATTTCGGCGGAGAAGCTGTTTCAGCCCATCCCGATCTGCCCGGCATGTTTTCCGACCTTCAGCGCGACGCGCTGAGCGTGATCTTCACGATGTTTATCTACACTGGGTATGCATTGGC
Source organism: Ruegeria sp. CF5 (assembly GCF_056537325.1). NCBI lineage: Bacteria > Pseudomonadati > Pseudomonadota > Alphaproteobacteria > Rhodobacterales > Roseobacteraceae > Ruegeria > Ruegeria sp. CF5. The sequence goes on from NZ_JBQFRI010000002.1 coordinate 600,280, forward strand.
TCTGGTCGCCCTGATGTCGATTGCCGAAGGTCAGGGGCACGAGGTCAACGGCCGAACCGGCGTATTGTGGGGCCTTGCCGGCTTTATTGCGCTTCACTTCGCTCCGGGGTTCTCACTGGCGCCTGAAGTACCCGGAGTTGCCGCAGCCGATGTCTATGACCGGCAGATATGGTGGTGGGCAACGGCAGCCGCCGCAGCCGTGGCCATGTGGCTGATTGCCTTTGGGGGCAATATCATCAGCTATGTGATTGCAGCGATCCTTTTGCTGGCTCCGCATGTCATCGGTGCACCTGAACCCGATGTGTTCACTGGTCCTGTACCAACCGAAATCGGCGCCCTGTTCGCCGCGCGCGCCTTCGGCATCGGTCTGGTGGCGTGGATTCTGGTCGGTGCATTTGCAGGTTATTTCTGGCAAAGCGAAAGCAAACGCGCAGAAGCAAACACCTGATCATGCATGAAGTTTGCCCGCCGAAGTAAATTCGGCGGGCGTTTCATTTTTGCAAGGAAAAGAAATGTCCCGCTCACTTGCACTTTTCGCCATTGGTCTGGTCTTTGGCGGCGGCGCCGGGTTCGTGTTGGCTGCGGCCAATGGTGTTACCTTTGATGGTCATGATCATTCAGATCCGTCTCATCACGGCGGCGCGCATACCGAAGCTGCGGCGCATGACCATTCCAAAACCATCAGCCTGCCCGCCGGGCCAGATGCGCCGGGGCTGGAGATCGACCTGATCAAAGACCCGATGGCAGGTTGGAACCTGCATGTCCAACCGCAGAATTTCCGTTTTGCGCCGGAAAATGCCTCGGCTGATGACAGGCCGGGCGAAGGTCACGCGCATGTCTATATCAACGGCGCCAAACTGGCGCGCCTTTATGGCAACTGGATGCACATCCCGGATTTGCCTAAAGGCGAGGTCGAGGTCGAGGTGTCGCTGAACGCCAACAGCCATAGCCCGCTGGCGGTGGACGACGTGCCGGTCAGCGCCAAATTGACGGTTCAGGTGGACTGAAACGCCGGAATACGCGCGCGCAGACATAAACGAAGTCGCCCGCAAGGCCGGGCGTCTTCAATCCAGCCCAGGGGGCTGTTCAGATAAGTTTGGCACGTTGCAGCAATATCATCTGCATCAGCCTGCACATCGATCCCGGAAAATACATATGAGGCCATGCCTTCCCCCTGCAGCGCAAGTGCGGCGGGTTCTTCGCAACTGCTGAAACAGGCGTGTACGCCAAGCTGAACGTGATCCTCCAACCCTGCGCGCACCAACGCCGAGCGGACGGCCAGCCATTCGGCGTCGCGATCCCGCGCCCCGGTACAGCTGCTGCAGATCATCAGCCTCATCCGCTCTGAACTCATCCCGCCCTCGTCCATGTTTTTACAGTTACTGCGGCTTTCGGTGGCTGTATGCAAGCACTCAACCCGCAAATACACACGGGAATGTGAGCGCGTACAAAGCAGAATTCTGGCATCAAGTCCGCGTGAAGACACCGGAGGGCGAAAAATGAAACCACACTGGGTAGCATTGTGCCTGTTGGCCCTGCCCGCATGGGCCGATGATCTGCAGCCGCGCGACGGTTGGGCCGTGTATCCGACCGACAAGGCCTATGATGAACTGGTGCCGGACGTTGTCGCATCAGTAAAGGCCAACGGCCTGATAGTCGTTACGCAGGCTGGACCGACCAAGGCCGCAGCAGCGCGAGGCATAAACATTCCGGGCAACCGGGTGATCGGGGCCTTCAATAATGACTACGCGGTGCGCGTTCTGGAAACCTCGACCGCCGCCATGATCGAGGCGCCGATCCGTTTCTACGTAACCGAAAACGCAGACGGAACATCCACCCTTTCCTACAAGACGCCCAGCCATGTATTTTCACCCTATGCCGAAGAAGGCGGCGAGGCACTGGCCGGAATTGCCCGGGAACTGGACGAAAAGTTCCAGGACATCGCGGAATCCGCAATCAAATAGTCACACTGACGTGATCCGGCTTGCACCCGCCCGCTGCCTCCGCAATCTGCTGCACAGCAAGATGAACGGAGCATACTGATGCAGGATCAGCCCCCCCGCGCCGCGGACCTTTTGGCCACAAGACTTTATGAGGCAGGGTGTCGCCACGCCTTCGGAATGCCCGGCGGCGAGGTTCTGACACTGGTGGATTCGCTGGAACGGGCCGGAATCACCTTTCATCTGGCCAAGCACGAGAATTCGGCCGGGTTCATGGCCGAGGGTGTTCATCACCGCGACGGCGCTCCGGCGATTCTTGTGGCCACACTCGGGCCCGGCGCAATGAACGGTATCAATGTGGTCGCCAATGCCCTGCAGGACCGGGTGCCGATGATCGTTCTGACCGGATGTGTCGATGCGGACGAGGCGCTGACCTATACGCATCAGGTGATGGATCACAGTCAGGTCTATCGCTCGATCACCAAGGGTACATTCTGCCTGACTACAGAAGGGGCGGATATCATTGCTGACAAGGCGGTGTCTCTTGCCACGCAGGCCCGTCCGGGTCCGATCCATATCGATGTTCCCATCTCGGTCGCCGATTCACGGGTTAACGGCACTAAGCGTCGGCGGCTGGCCAGGGCCGCGCCGGTCGCGCCCGAAGGAACCTGCCTTGAGAAGGCGCGTAAATGGGTCGCCGAAGCCGAACGCCCGTTGGCAATCATCGGTCTTGATGTGCTCTATGACGACTCCAAGGCCATCGTGCAGGCGTTTCTGGAACATTTCGGCATCCCGTTCGTAACCACCTACAAGGCCAAGGGGGTCGTGCCCGAAGATCATCCATTGTGTCTGGGCGGAGCAGGCTTGTCACCATTGGCCGACAAGCATTTGGTTCCGTTGGTGGAGCAAGCTGACCTGATCCTTTGCCTCGGGTATGATCCGATCGAAATGCGCCCCGGCTGGCGCGAGATTTGGGACCCGGACAAAAAGCGCGTCATCGATATCGCGGCTGTGGTCAATGATCACTACATGCATCAGGCCAGTCTGAATCTGGTGGCCGATACCGGCGCCACGCTCGAGGCCATTGCCAAAGGAAACCCTGCATGTGCAACCTGGCCCGATGGCGAACCCGAAAGGGTCAAGGCTGCACTGGCACAGGTTTTCCCGATTGATGATGAATGGGGGCCAGCGGCGATCATTGCCGAAACACGCGCGACCTTGCCGCCCGAAACGCTGGCCACTGCCGACAGCGGCGCGCACCGCATCCTGCTTAGCCAGATGTGGTCGTGCCCCGAGGCGCGCGGACTGATCCAATCCTCGGCGCTGTGTACGATGGGTTGCGCCGTTCCGATGGCCATAGGTCTGAAACTGGCCGAGCCCACCCGACCGGTCGTCAGCTTTTCAGGCGACGCGGGATTTCTGATGGTCGCGGGTGAGTTGTCCACTGCAGCCGAGATGGGCGGCAACCCCATCTTTCTGGTGTTTGTTGATGCCAGCCTCGCGTTGATCGAACTAAAGCAGCGCGGGCGTCAGATGGCCAATATTGGCGTTGACTTCGACCGCCACGACTTTGCTGCCATGGGCCGCGCCTTTGGCGGCAATGGTGTGACTGTCCGCAACCGTGCCGAATTGCGCGAAGCACTGGAACAGGCCGTGCAGGCGGATCGGTTTACCGTGATTGCTGCGGAGATTGACCGGGGAGGTTATGATGGCCGCATCTGAAGGACCGCTAAAGGGCGTCAAGGTTCTGGATCTCAGCCGGATTCTAGCCGGGCCGACATGCACGCAATTGCTGGGTGATCTGGGCGCCAGCGTCATCAAGATCGAAAACCCGGCCACCGGTGGCGATGATACCCGTCAGTGGGGTCCCCCCTATGTCGCGGATGACGAAGGTAAAAACTCGGACCTGAGTGCTTATTTCATGTCCGCCAACCGCAACAAGAAATCCGTGGCAGTGGACATAACCACTTCGGAAGGTCAGGCCACCATACGCCGCCTGGCTGCCCATGCCGATATTCTGATCGAGAATTTCAAGCCGGGGGGGCTGGCCAAATACGGTCTGGATTACCAATCCCTGTCAGCAGAGCTGCCGGGCCTCGTTTATTGTTCGATTTCGGGGTACGGACAGACCGGCCCGAATGCCGCAAAGCCCGGCTATGACCTGATGGCGCAGGGATATGGTGGGATCATGTCACTAACGGGCGAGCCTGATGGCAACCCGATGAAAGTCGCCGTCGGTATCGCCGACGTAATGTGTGGAATGTACGCGTCTGTCGGTATCCTTGCCGCTCTGCGCCATCGCGACCTGACTGGTGAAGGCCAGCAGATCGACCTTGCGCTGGTTGACGCGCAGGTGGCCTGGCTGATCAACGAAGGTGTGAACTATCTGACATCCGGCACAGTTCCTCAGCGGCGTGGAAACGGGCATCCAAATATCGTGCCCTACGACGTCTACCAGACCGCCGATGGGCACGTCATTCTGGCGGTTGGCAACGACAGCCAGTTCAGGCGTTTCTGTGGCTTTATCGGACGCGAGGATTTGCCGGAAGACCCACGGTTTGCCACCAATCCGGCACGGCTGGAACACCGGGACGCTCTCAACGCGATTCTTCGGCCTGCAGTTCAAACCCTTGCGACCCGGCATGTTATTGAATCGCTCGAAGAACTCAGGGTTCCGGTCGGACCTGTCCAGTCACTCGATCAGGTTTTTGCGTCGGATCAGGTGGAAGCACGGCAGATGCAGATCGCCATGCAGGCCGACCCGGGTGAAGTGCAATTGATAGGCAATCCGCTGAAATTGTCGAAAACACCTGTAACATTTCGCCATGCTCCTCCCACGTTCGGAGCGGACACATTGAGGGTCCTGAACGCGGAAAATCCCTTCGAAGATTGAAACACTAAGCGTTCTTCGGCGGGGGTTCGCTGAAACATGCCCTTGAATCGGCGGTTTTTTTCGCTTTTTACACACACAGGATTTCACCAATTCGAGAGCAGCGTCGATACTGTTACGCCGCGCCAATACAGTCTGATAAATCAACAACAGCGAAATCACGCAATTGGATTGGACCCAGGAATGAAACAAGACATTTTCGGACAAGTGAACAGCATAACCCGTGCAGACAGCGTCGACGCATGGGATGGTGTTCTGCTGGGTTTCATGGCGCACTCTGCGGTTACGCCGCAGCATCTGGGCCGCGTTCTGGAACAGGAACCGGATTTCGCCCTGGCACACGCGATCAAGGGCCTGTTCACGTTGCTTTTGGGGCGGCGCGAGTTGTTTGCCGTTGCAACCGAGGCGCTTGCGACGGCCGAGGCCGCAATGGCGCGACAGCCGGCATCCGCCCGTGAACGTCTGTATGTAGACGCGCTGCGCCTGTGGCTAGCAGGTAAACCGACCCAATCCGTACAGAAATTCGAAGACGTGTTGCGCGCGCATCCCGATGACTCACTGGCGATGAAGCTCAGCCATGCGACGCGCTTTGTTCTGGGTGACGCGCAGGGAATGCGCCGGTCCATCGAACGGGTGATGCCTGCTTATGCTCCGGACCATCCGGGGCGCGGTTATTTGCTGGGCTGCCATGCTTTTGCACTGGAAGAAACAGGTGCCTACGAAAAGGCAGAAATCGCAGGCCGTCAGGCCCTGTGGATGGTGTCGGACGATGCGTGGGGTTTGCACGCAGTGGCGCATGTCCATGACATGACAGGTAATGCCGCCGAAGGGCTGGAATGGCTGGCTGGTCGCGAGGATGCCTGGGCGCATTGTAACAATTTCCGTTATCACGTCTGGTGGCACAAGGCGCTGATGCATCTGGATATGGGTCAGATTGATCCGGTGATGGAGCTTTATGACGCGGAAATCCGCAAGGACAAGACCGACGACTATCGCGATATATCGAACGCCACTTCCTTGCTGTCGCGGCTGGAGCTTGAGGGTGTCGATGTCGGCAACCGCTGGGAAGAGCTGGCCGACCTGAGCGCGGCCCGCACCGAAGACGGTTGCCTGATCTTCGCCGACCTGCACTACCTGCTGGCCCTGACCGGCGACAACCGATCGGATGCCACGGCGAAAATGTTGAAGCGCATCCACAACGACGCCAAAATGGCCGGCGACGACATGACCCGCCGCATGGCTGATCCGGGGCTTGCCGCAGCACAGGGGCTCGAAGCGTTTGGTGACGGGCAGTATGGGCAGGCATTTGACCACCTGCTGAACGCGCGCGGGTCGATGCAGCAGGCAGGTGGCAGCCATGCGCAGCGCGATGTGTTCGAACGTATCACGATCGACGCAGGCCTGCGTGCAGGACGTCTGGACGCGGTTGAACGCATTCTGGATGACCGCCGCGCGAAACGCGCCGGCGGCGAGGACAACTATGCCCTTGCGCGTCGCGACCTGATCGCGGCGGCCCGCGGTGAAGGCAACGCACAAAGCGTTCCCGCCGAATAACAAGAAGACTCAAGAAGGACAGAGAACGTATGGCGACTGTATCGCCCGCTACTGATTTTGCTCAGGTCGCGGCCTCGTCCGCGACCCCTGCCCGCACGCGCGATCCGCGACTGGATTTCTATCGCGGTATCGCGATGTTCATTATCCTGATTGCCCATATTCCAAACGACCCCTGGGCCAAATGGATACCCGCGCGTTTCGGCTTTTCCGATGCTACCGAAATTTTCGTCTTTTGCTCGGGCATGGCGTCTGCCATCGCCTTTGGCGGTGCCTTTCTGCGCAAGGGATGGTGGTTGGGAACCGCGCGTGTCGCCTTTCGCATCTGGCAGGTTTACTGGGCGCACATCGGCCTGTTTTTCTTTGTTGCGGCGTCCATGGCTGCACTGGATTTGTCCGGCTGGTTCGACAAAAGCTATGTGTCTTCACTGAACCTGCAGCATTTCTTTGAGGATCCCATGCCAAACATGGTTGGCATGTTCACGCTCACCTATGTCCCGAACTACTTTGATATTCTGCCGATGTATCTGGTGGTGCTGGCGCTGATGCCGCTTTTCATGGGGCTGTCACAGATCGGCTTTTGGGCAGTGGCCGTTACATCGCTCGGGATCTGGTTCGTGGCCCAGACAGGCGCGCTTGCCCTTCCGGCCGAGCCGTGGTCGGATCGGCAATGGTTCTTCAACCCCTTTGGCTGGCAACTGCTGTTCTTCACCGGCTTTGCCTTCATGCGCGGCTGGATACCCGCGCCGCCCGTATCGAAAACCCTGATCTGGGCCGCAGCCCTCTTCCTGATCCTGTCGGCACCATTTGGATCGTGGAAAGTGTTCCTTTGGGTTCAGGCATGGAACCCTGACATCGCCGCTGAAATCCGCAAAGTCTGGCCTCTGACCGAAGTGTTGAGAGGGAAGACCGAATTCGGGCTGTTCCGGTACATCCACTTCCTGTCGCTGGCCTATCTGGGTTGGGTCGCCGCAGGTGAACATGGGCATCGTCTGATCGCCACCGGTCATGGGATCGGCGCGCGAATCTGGCAATTCATACTCAAGCTCATCACCAAAGTCGGGCAGCAATCGCTAGCAGTTTTCGTTTTTTCCATGGCTGCTGCGCGACTTATCGGCGTTGGACTGGACCAGACTGGGCGGGATTCTGCCAGTGTGTTTGCCGCTAACATGATTGGCTTTGCCATGATCATCGGCGTGGCCTATCTGGCCGCGTGGTTTAAGTCACATCCTTGGAAGACCAAAAAATGAATTTTACACGTCGCGCATTTCTCGCGTCGACTTCGGCGCTTGCCTTTGCCCCGGCCACTTTTGCCACCGGCGGCGAGGTTCCTTTTGACCGGAGCGATGTCATCAAACTGGCCCGCGATCTGGCCAGCCGTCCCTACGCCGAGCGTGCGATGGTCCCGCAGGAATGGCAGGATCTGACCTATCAGCAGTACCGTTCGATCCGGTTCCGACTGGACAAGGCGCTATGGTTTGAGACGGAAACACCCTTCAACGTGGATTTCTTCACGCCGGGTCTTTATTTTCCGCGCACGGTTCAGGTGTCGACCGTTGAAAACGGCATGACCACCCCGGTCATGTTCGACCTTGAAATGTTCACCCGCTCGGAAGAGGTGCCGGAATTGCCGGTGGACGAAACGCTCGGCTTTTCCGGCCTACGGCTGCGGACCGAGATGCACCGCCCCGGAAAGACCGATGAGTTCTGCGTGTTTCAGGGCGCGAGCTATTTCCGGGCCATCGGACTGCACGAAGTTTACGGCTTGTCTGCACGTGGCCTGGCCCTGAAAACCGGTGATCCCGATGGCGAGGAATTCCCGGAGTTCATCCGCTTTTGGCTGGAACGCCCGGCGCCCGGTCAGCGCAATATGATCGTGCATGCCCTGATGGACAGCCCAAGTGTGACCGGAGCCTATCGGTTCGACGTCTCGGCAGGTGATGACTGTGTCATGGAGGTCGAAGCCACCCTCTTTCCGCGCACAGAACTGACACACGTCGGTATCGCGCCCGGCACGTCGATGTTCCTGTACGATCAGACCAATCACAACCGTTTCGATGACTTCCGCCCGGCGGTGCATGACAGCGACGGCCTGTTGATCAGCAACGGCGCAGGAGAGGTTCTTTGGCGACCGCTCGCCAACCCGACCCGGCTGCAGATCTCGTCTTTCGTGGACACCAATCCGCGCGGTTTCGGTCTGTTTCAGCGCAAACGAGAATTCTCGGACTATGCCGACCTTGAAGCCAACTATCACAAGCGCCCCGGTCTTTGGGTGGAGCCAAAAGGGGATTGGGGCAAAGGTACGGTCACTCTGGTCGAAATACCTGCCGATCAGGAAATCTATGACAACATTGTCGCGTATTGGCGCCCGGCCGAGGCATATGCAGCTGGCCAGCAGGTGGACATGTCTTATCGCCTGATCTGGGGTGAAGAGCCGCAACGTACTGCGATGCCGCGCGTCATCAATACGGCCATGGGTGAAAACACGTTCGGCGAAGGACGTCTGGCCGTGATCGATTTCGAGGCCAGCGATCTGTTCGAAGACATCGAGGCGCTCAACATCTTTGTGCAGTCGCCCCATTCAGAAACCTCCGAGGGTGTGCTGCAGCGCAATCCCGACACCGGCGGTGTTCGGCTGGCCTTTTCCTTTGAGCCCGGCGACCGCGATCACGTCGAACTGAGGGCTCAGCTGCGGCTTGGCAAACAACCCGCTTCCGAGGTCTGGCTGTACAGATGGACCACATGACACGCGATCTGCATATCATGCCGCCCGAGGCCGCCCTGCCCATGCCCGCGCAGGATTTCGGATCGAGGTTTCGCGATGCGCATGTGCCTTCGGGTTCCCGACACCAGTCGGCGGGCTTCTGGCGTGCATTGGCCTTTTCTCCGGCAATGGTCGCCACCCTGACGTTGTTGTGGATAATGACTGACTGGTTCAGCGCGCAGGGGATCAACCTGATCGAAGGCGTGTTACTGGCGTTGATCTCATTCAATTTCTTCTGGATTTCTTTCACCGTCTGCACCGTTTTGCTTGGAATGGCCTCGCTTTCCCGGCAAGAACGCCCAAAGCGGCAGGCCAACTCGCAACCACTGCGGGTCGCCTTGCTGATGCCAGTCTATAACGAGGTTCCGTGGTTCGTTCTGGGTAACGCACGCACGATGCTGGAGGAATTGCGCGCGCGCGGCGGGCAGCATCACTATGCCATGTTCATCCTGTCGGACACCCGGGACGAGGAAATAGCAGCACAGGAACAGGCCAGCGTCGAGGCTCTGCGCACTACCCTCGCCCCCGGTCTGGAGCTTTATTACCGGCGGCGCGAACAGAACACGGATCGCAAAGTGGGCAACATCGCCGACTGGGTCAGCCGCTGGGGCGCCGACTGGGACGCGATGCTGGTTCTGGATGCCGACAGCCTGATGACCGGACGGGCAATCGTTCGATTGACCGACGCGCTGTCCCGCGATCCCGGTGCGGGCCTGATTCAAAGCTATCCGCAGCTGATCGGGGCGCAATCCGTCTTTGCCCGCATGCAGCAATTCGCCAATGGCGTCTATGGCATCGCCTTTGCCGAAGGGCTGGCGCGCTGGTGTGGTCAGGAAGGTAATTACTGGGGCCACAACGCCATTATCCGCACACGGGCGTTTGCCAGTAGTGCGGGCCTGCCCAAGTTGCGGTCGTTCGGCGGGCAGGAAAAGCTGATCATGAGCCACGATTTCGTCGAGGCAGGACTGCTGCGCCGCGCCGGATGGGGCGTGCGGTTCCTGCCGCGCATCCGTGGCTCGTACGAAGAAACACCGCCGACGCTGATCGATCACGTCCTGCGTGACCGCCGCTGGTGTCAGGGCAATCTGCAACATCTCAAGCTGCTACGCTCACGTGGATTCCGGGCGGTATCGCGGTTTCACATGTTCCACGGCGCGGTTGGCTATCTGATGTCTCCGCTGTGGTTCGCATTGCTTGTCATGTGGGCGCTGATTGGTCAGGGCAAGGATGCCTCAGTGCTGCATTATTTCAGCCCGGACAATCCGCTGTTCCCGCAATGGCCGGAAATGTCGGAAACCCGGCACGTGCTGATCATTCTGGTGATGTACGCCATGCTGCTGGCCCCCAAAATTCTGGGTGTGGCGGCCCTGCCCCTGAGCGGCACGCGCTATTCCGAATTTGGTGGCGGCCGCCGGTTCGCAACATCGTTCCTGTTCGAGGTCATCCTGTCGGTCCTCTATGCGCCGATTATGATGGTGCAACAAATGATTGCCGTGTTCCGCACCGCGCTTGGACTGCAAAAGGGTTGGTCGCCTCAGGCGCGCGATGGTGGCACCTATGGACTGCGCACGCTGATATTCTGTCACGCGCTGGAGACCGTCAGTGGCATTGCCCTGAGTGTTGGTATTGCCGCCGGGCTGGTTTCTGTCTGGCTGGCGCCAATTGCCATCAGTCTGGCACTGGCAATCCCCTTGTCCGCGCTGAGCGGCGTATCCGCCAAGGCCGCACGTCGTATGGTTGGTATGCGTGAGGATTTTCGCGAACCCGCAATTACCCGATCCGCCCGCCGCCATCGGGACGAATTGAAACGGGTGATCGAAGGCAAAGCAGTAATGACCCCGGCGGAATGATCAACTGCCGGGCAGGCCTTCGTACCAGTCCACCATCATGGCAGCCCATCCCTTCGGAACCGTGTGCCCCCCGGGAAACAAGGCAAACTCCAACGCACTGCCATCCGCACATCGGGTCCACTTGCGGCGCATAAAAGGGCCGGTTGTACCGAAGGCGTCGGGCCGATTGTCGACGCATTCATTTGCTGAGCGCCATATCTCCAGCCCCGCAAAGATGTCGCCCTGCTGAAACCGGCCGCCTCCAAGATACCGGCCTTCCAGCGGGACGACATTGTCGGTCCAGCCATGAGTATGGAACAAGCGCACGGGCCCTTTGCATTCCTCCGGGTGTGGCCGCCAGAACCCACCGGAAACGGGCGCATAAGCAGAAAAGGTTTCGGGTGCCGCGCAGGCCAGATAGTTCACCATGAATCCACCTGCGGAAAATCCGCCCAGAACAACCCGGTCACCGTCAATCCCAAAACGTTCGACGGCATCCGCGACCACGTCAGTCAGAAACGCAGCCTCATCCCGCCCTTCCCAGCCCGGATAGAAGTTCCAGCTTTTCCTGCCATTACGAACGGCCCCTTCAGGTGCCATCACCGCGTACCCCCGAGCCAGTAGAGGGTCGACTATATTGCGGTTTTTCATCGTACCTGCAGCACTGCCGCCATATCCGTGCAGGAATATCACCAAGGGAGGAGTTTCCGCCCTTGGTAACTCAATATGATACGCTCCCGACGCGACCTCACAATGCCCTTCCTCATCCCCGCAGGTGGCCTGTGCGGCCTGTCCGAAAATACCAAAGCACAAGGCCAGCCACAGTTTCTTGTTCATCACGTGTCCTCTTTGAAATTCGCAACGGGTAGACCCGCCCGCACCCATCCAGGTCCGGCTGCCGAGCCCAGCATTCCTTCGGGCACATCAATGATGTTGGTAAAGCCTGCTTCGGTCAGAAATTTACTCATTCGGGCAGAGCGTACTCCGCGCGCACAGATCAGCGCGATCGGGGCACCTCGATCCCCTGCCGCAAGGTGCGCAACCGTCTCAGCAAAATCATCGCGGCGCATATCGACGGGATGTGCGCCATCACCGATACCAGTAGCGCGCCATTCACGGGGTGTTCTTATATCGACCAGGATGATCTTGCCGGATAGGGCCTGTTTGTGCGCCTCATCAACTGTCAGGCTGCCGCCGTCATAATCCGGTGGAATCAAACGGTATTCGCGAACGGCCAATCCACCCGCCACTGCCGTACCGCCCGCCAGCAATAGCCAGCGCCGGGTTTTGGAATGGCCAGCCTTCTCGTTCACTACGCGACCTCCTCGCTTCTTATGCGGCTAATATCACAGCAAGGCAGCAAATTCTGCCATTTCCACTTTCTCATCAATCAAGTTCACGTCATGTGCCTATGCGGATTATTCTTCGCCGCAGACTGGCCCTATGAAACATCGAATTTCCCGCAATAGCTGGACACTATGAGAATTATCCTTACAAAATCAGAACCACTTTGACCGCCCAGACCGGAGTATCGCACTTGTCCCTATTCCTTATCGCGGCCCTTCCTTTTCTCGGAGCTGTCTTTCCGGCCCTGTTGATCCGTGCCGGACGAAATGCAGCCGCATCGTCGGCGGGGTTAACAAGTTTTCTGGCCTTTGCCGGTTTGCTGATTCACACGCCTGCGGTCATGCGTGGCGAGGTGGTTACAGCCCATTTCGACTGGATTCCCGGTCTGGGGCTGAATGCGAATTTCATGCTGGATGGGCTGGGTTTCCTGTTTGCCGGGTTGATCCTGGGTATCGGTTTGCTGATCATCCTTTACGCGCGGTTCTACCTGTCACGAGAAGACCCGATGGGGCAGTTCTACACCTATCTGCTGCTGTTTCAGGGCGCGATGGTCGGAATTGTTCTTAGCGACAACATCCTGTTATTACTTGTTTTCTGGGAACTGACCTCTCTAAGCTCGTTCCTGCTGATCGGGTATTGGAAACACCTGCCCGAGGGGCGGCAAGGCGCGCGTATGGCGCTTGCGGTTACCGGTTCGGGCGGACTCGCGATGATCGCGGGTATGCTGATCCTTGGCAATATCGTGGGGTCTTACGACCTTAGTGTGATCCTTGAAAATCGCGAACTCATTCAGGCATCCCCCTACTACCTGCCTGCGCTGGTTCTGATCTTGTTGGGGTGTTTCACCAAATCCGCGCAGTTTCCGTTTCACTTCTGGCTGCCACACGCGATGGCCGCGCCGACACCGGTGTCGGCCTATCTGCACTCAGCCACGATGGTAAAAGCGGGCCTGTTCCTTATGGCGCGCATGTGGCCGGTGCTGTCGGGCACCGATGCGTGGTTCTATATCGTGGCAACGACCGGTTTGGTGACCATGCTGATCGGGGCTGTAATTGCTCTGTTCAAGGACGACCTGAAAGCGCTGCTGGCGTTTTCGACCGTATCGCATCTGGGACTGGTGACAATGCTGCTGGGTTTTGGCACCAAAATTGCCGCCGTCGCGGCCATTTTCCACATCATCAACCACGCGACCTTCAAGGCGGCCCTCTTCATGACGGCGGGCATCGTCGATCACGAGGCACACACCCGCGACATCAAACGGCTGGGCGGGTTGCGGCACCTGATGCCGATCACCTTCACCATCGCGGGTATCGCGGCCCTGTCCATGGCCGGCCTTCCGCCGCTTAACGGGTTCCTGTCCAAGGAAATGATGCTGGAGGAGACGGTCCATACGACCTGGTTGAATTCACACTATCTGGTACCCGGTCTGGCGCTGCTGGCGGCGTTGTTTTCCGCCGCCTATTCGTTCCGGTTCATCGGGCATGTATTCCTTGGCCCTGAACGTAACGATTATCCCGCACATCCGCACGACCCACCCGTGGGCATGTGGCTGGCACCCGCATTCCTAGTGGTGCTCGTGGTTCTGATCGGCTTGTATTCAAATGCAATCGTTGGGCCACTGGTCGCCGTGGTATCCAGCGCTGTGATCGGGGGCGAAAAGCTGCCCTATTACTCACTGAAGCTTTGGCACGGATTCACCCCTGCGCTTTACATGTCGGCGGTTGCAACGGTGGGCGGGTTGTTCCTGTTGTCCCTGCATCGTCGTGGTGAGCAGATTTGGAACGCACTTCCGCGACCCGAAGCCAAGACGATTTTTGATGCCGTTATTCACGGATTTACAGCCCTGAGCCGCTGGATCACGGACGAGTTGCACAATGGTGTCATCAGCCGCTACGCGATTATCATGATCACCTTTACCGTGGGCCTGGGATATTACGCCTATTCCACCGGCTCCATCGGCATTGAAACCCGTGTTCCGTTGCCTGCACCGATCATTCCGATCATCGGCTGGGTCTGTCTGGTCGGCGCGACATTGGCCATCATGTGGTTCCACCGCAACCGCCTGTTATCGCTGGTCCTTATCGGCGTTGTCGGCCTGATCGTATCAATGGCGTTCAACTATCTTTCGGCCCCCGATCTGGCACTGACCCAGATTTCGGTCGAAGTGGTGACGATGATCCTGTTGCTGCTGTCGCTGAATTTCATGCCGACAGAAACCCCGTGGGACAGTTCCGCCGCACGCCGTTGGCGGGACGCTGCCATATCGGTCGTGGCCGGGATCGGCTCAGGCGGGTTGATCTATGCGCTGATGATGCGCGACTTTGCCTTTCCGACGATCTCGGATTTCCATCTGGCCAATTCGTACAAAGGCGGCGGCGGGACCAATGTGGTCAACGTGATCCTGGTCGATTTCCGGGGCTTTGATACCTTTGGCGAGATCATCGTGCTGGGCATCGCCGCGCTGGTTATATTTGCCCTGACAGAGAGTGTTCTTTCCACAAACGTTCGCGCCTATCTGCTGAACCGTAAACCGCACTGGCCACAATCCGGCGACTCACATCCGCTGATGATGGTTGTCGCCACCCGCGTAATGATGCCCATCGCACTGATGGTTGGCGCCTATATCTTCTTCCGCGGCCATAACCAGCCCGGAGGCGGCTTCATCGCCGGTCTGATCGTCGCCATCGCCTATCTCATGCAATACATGGCCAGCGGTTACACCTGGGCCATCGAACGGCAGCGTTTCTACTATCACGGCACCATTGGCTGGGGCGTACTGATCGCGGCGGCAACAGGACTGGGAGCATGGTTCAATGAACGGCCTTTCCTGACCAGCGATTTCGGCTATCTTCACTGGCCACCGCTGGAAGAATTCGAGTGGGCGACGGCGATGCTGTTCGACACGGGCGTGTTCCTGGCGGTTCTGGGTGCGGTCATGCTGGCTCTCGACAGTCTGTCACGCTTTGCTTGGCAGCCCGGCATGGCGCAGGAATTCCCGATGGACATCAACCCGCTGAGGGACGATCAGCCTGAAGAAGAACAAGAAAAGGAGCAGGCCTGATGGAAGCGCTGGTTGCCTCTGCCGTAGGCGTTCTGACCGCCGCCGGGATATTTCTGATCCTGCGTCGCCGCACTTTCCCGGTCATTCTGGGCCTGTCACTGCTGACCTACGCGGTGAACGTGTTCCTGTTCGCAACAGGTCGGCTGGCCCTGAATGCACCTGCAGTTCTGAACAAATACGAGGATGTGCCCTACACCGATCCCTTGCCGCAGGCGCTGGTGCTGACGGCCATCGTAATCTCGTTCGGAATGACTGCGGTCATCGTAATGATCGCGCTCAGCGCCTATCTGTCGTCAAAGGATGACCATATCGACATGACCGCGCAGGACAGCGTGGACGCGCCGGGAGAAGACGCATGAACCACTGGATCGTTGCGCCCATCGTCCTTCCGGCGATCCTGGCTCCGTTCATCATCATGGTCCTGCGCTATCATCTGGACCTTCAACGCATCTTCTCGGTCGCTGGCGTTGTGGGCCTGCTGGGCATCGCGCTAACGATTACGGCGCAAGCGTCGGGCGGAGATATTCACGTATACGAACTGGGCGACTGGCCTGCCCCGTTCGGAATCGTCCTGGTCCTTGACCGTATGTCAGCCATGATGGTCCTGCTGACGGCGCTTTTGGCCATACCGATCGTACTATATGCCATCGCGTCAGGATGGGACGACAGAGGCAAACATTTCCACGCGTTGTTCCAATTCCAGCTAATGGGCGTCTGCGGTGCATTCCTGACTGGTGACGCATTCAACCTGTTCGTGTTCTTCGAAGTTCTGTTGATCGCATCCTATGGCCTGATGACCCATGGCGGTGGCGCGGTCCGGCTGAAGGCAGGCGTGCAATACGTTACCTACAACCTTCTGGGTTCGACCCTGTTCCTTTTCGCGCTTGGCACCATCTACTCTGTTACCGGGACACTGAACATGGCCGACATGGCCGTCAGGGTGGCAGAGCTGCCGACCGAGGATACGGCACTGATACGGGTCGGCGCCGTTCTTTTGCTACTGGTGTTCTGTATCAAAGCCGCCGTTCTACCGCTGCATTTCTGGCTGCCTGCCAGTTACGCCAATGCACCGCTGCCTGTGGCCGCCCTGTTCGCGATCATGACCAAAGTCGGCGCGTATTCGATCCTGCGGGTCTACACGCTGGTATTCGGCCCGGATGTTTCCATCACCGAAGGTCTGGTTGGCGACTGGTTGCAACCTGCGGCGTTGCTTACTCTGGCGGTGGGAACAATCGGCATACTGGGTGCCCGCCACATCGCGCGCATGGTGGCCTTTTGCGCCATCGCTTCGATGGGGACGCTGCTGATTGCCATCTCGTTGTTCAGCGAAGCGGCGACCGCCGCCGCGTTGTACTATATCGTCCATTCGACCTTGGCGACCGCTTTGTTGTTCCTGGTCGCCGATCTGGTGATGGAGCGTCAGGGCGGCAGCATCGAGCCGAAACCTCCGATGCCGCAAAGCGGGCTGATCTCGGCCCTGTTCTTTGTGGGTGCCATCGCCATGGCCGGGATGCCACCGCTGTCCGGTTTCATCGGCAAACTGCTTGTGCTGGACGCATCACGTGACGCAACCGACGCCAACGCGGTCTGGGCCGTGATCCTGATCGGGTCCTTCGTGACCATCGTGGGCCTCGCCCGGGCGGGCTCTCTGATCTTCTGGAAAAGCCATGACGAGCAGCACAATACCGAACAAGACCCCGAAAACGAGGAAGAGGTCGTTGCCCTGCCCGCACCGGAACCACAGCCCGGTCTGGCATTTACCGCCATTTTCGGTGCCGTCTTGGGTCTGGTGCTGCTGACCCTGTTCGCAGGGCCCGCGCTGGAATATTCCAGAAATACAGCAGCGCAATTGTTCGCACCTGAGCAATACATTTCTGCCGTACTGGGAGGGGAAGAATGATGAAACTGCTACGCCGGGTATTCCCTCATCCCCACCTGACCATTCTATTGACGCTGGTCTGGATGCTGCTGGCGAACTCGCCATCGCTCAATTCACTTGTATTCGGCCTGATACTGGGGATCGTCATTCCATTCATCACACAACCCTACTGGCCCGACCGTCCAAAGCTGCGCAATTGGCCGATGATCGTCGAGTACATACTGGTTGTGCTGTGGGATATCGTAATTGCGAACATCACGGTCGCCCGGATCATCCTGTTCAAGCGGGATGCGGCGCGTGAGCCGAACTGGATCTGCGTCCCGCTGGAACTGCGTACACCCGAGGCGATTACGGTGCTTGCCGGCACGATCACCATGACTCCGGGTACGGTCAGTTGCGATTTGTCGGCGCAGGGGCACAACCTGCTGGTGCATTGCCTTGACGCCCCTGATCCCGATGCCGTGCGGGACCAGATCAAAAGCCGCTATGAGCGCCGATTGAAGGAGATTTTCGAATGATCACCTATGCAATCTATTTCACCTTCGCCTGTTTTGGTGCTGCTATCATGATGTGCCTGTGGCGGATCATTACCGCCGAAGGTGTCGGAACCCGCGTTCTGGCGCTGGACACGATGGTGATCAACACGATCGCGCTAATGATCCTGTACGGGTTGAGACTGGGAACGGAAATATTCTTTGAGGCCGCAATGATCATAGCCATGCTGGGCTTTGTTTCAACCGTGGCCTATGCGCGGTTCATGCTGCGCGGCAATATCATCGAGTGAGGGCGGAATGGCATATATCTTCGAATTCCTGATCGCCTTTTTCCTGATCGTCTCGGGTATCTTCGGCTTTGTCGGATCGTTCGGAATGATCAAGCTCAAGGATCCGATGTCACGGCTGCACGCCCCAACCAAGGCAACGACGCTGGGCGTGGGCGGCGTACTGCTTGCATCTATCTTTCATTCCCTTCTGCTCGAACCACATCTGTCGCTGCATGAACTTCTGATCACCCTGTTCCTGTTTCTAACCGCACCGATCACGGCCCTGTTCATTGCAAAATGGCACATCCACCGGCATGAAAAGCCTGAAAACCTGCCGGACGCGGGCGAAGATGAACTTTGGGCAACACACGCGGTCGAGCAGGCCGAAGACGTACCGGATCACAGCACGAACTGAATCAGATGCACACGCCACCTCTGCCATTGACCCGCGATCTGGTACTGATCGGCGGGGGACACACTCATGCGCTGGTTCTCAGGAAATGGGGCATGAACCCTTTGCCGGGGGCTCGGCTCACTGTGATCAACACCGGTCCTACCGCACCCTACTCGGGGATGCTGCCGGGGCTTGTCGCTGGCCACTACACGCGAGAGGACCTGGACATCGATCTGGTCCGCCTGGCACGCTTTGCTGATGCACGTGTAATTTTGGGTGGTGTCGAGGGAATTGATCTGGACCGCCGTCAGGTGCATGTGCCGGGCCGTCCACCGATTGCGTTCGATGTGGCCTCGGTCAATGTCGGCATCACCTCTGACATGCCAACGCTGCCGGGCTTTGCTGAACATGCTGTCCCCGCCAAGCCACTTGGTCCTTTCGCGGCCCGATGGAAAGACTACCTTGCCAGCGACGGCCCGGCCTCTGTCGCGGTGATTGGCGGCGGCGTGGCGGGAGCCGAGTTGGTGCTGGCCATGGCTTATGCACTGAGGACCCGCGGTCGGCCAGCACAGGTAACACTGATCGACAGTGCAGCGGCGTTGTCTGCGACCAGCCCGAAAGCCAGCGCTACAATCCGGCGCTCGATGGGTGATCTGGGGATCGAAATCGTCGAATACTGCGAGGTTACAAACGTGGCCGCGGACCACCTGCAACTCAGCGACGGGCGCCGTATCGAGGCAGATTTTGTCACTGGTGCAGCAGGCGCACGACCACATAGGTGGATTGCCGATACCGGGTTGGCCTTGCACGAGGGGTATGTTGCGGTGAACGACTATCTCCAGTCCAGCGATCCCGCCGTGTTTGCGGCCGGGGACTGCGCCCACCTGAGTAGCAATCCCCGCCCCAAAGCAGGCGTTTACGCGGTGCGTGAGGCGCCGGTTTTGTACGACAATCTGCGAGCCGTTTTGGGTGCGGGACAAATGCGGCGATACCACCCGCAAAAGGACTATCTAAAACTCGTGTCGCTGGGCGGAAAATCGGCTCTTGCGGAACGGCTTGGAACCTCGTTCAGCGGACCGCTGATGTGGCGGTGGAAAAACCGTATCGATCAGAACTTTATGAACCAGTTCCGCGAATTGCCCCAGATGGAAACACCGGCGCTGCCCTCCGCCCATGCGGCGGGCCTTCGCGAAGCCATCGGAGACAAGCCGATGTGCGGAGGGTGTGGGGCCAAGGTCGGGCGCGGCGCGTTGCAGTCGGCGCTGAAAGGCATGCCAGCACCTGAGCGTTCAGATGTCATTCCCCTGCCGGGCGACGATGCCGCCCTGTTGACCACCGGTGGGCTCAGACAAGTAATGACGACGGACCACTTGCGTGGCCTCACCAACGACCTGGCCACTATGACTCGCATTGCTGCTGTTCACGCACTTGGCGACATCTGGGCAATGGGCGCGCAGCCGCAGGCCGCAACGGTAACGATCATCCTGCCGCGCATGTCGCCGGAATTGCAGCACAGAACAATGGCTGAGATAATGACGGTCGCCACGAAAGTGATTAAGTCAGCCGGAGCTGAGATCGTGGGCGGGCACAGTTCTCTGGGTGACGAGATGACGATCGGGTTCACTCTGACTGGCCTATGTGACGCTGAACCGATCACGCTGTCTGGTGCCCGGCCGGGTGACATGCTGATACTGACCAAACCACTTGGCAGCGGGGTGCTGATGGCGGCTGAGATGGCTGGAAAAGCCGATGGTGCCTGGGTAGCTGCAGCCTATGATCACATGAGCCAGCCACAAGGTGATGCAGCCCGCATACTATCATCGGCGAACTCAATGACAGATGTCACCGGTTTTGGGTTGGCTGGCCACCTGCAGGGGATGTGTGACGCATCGGGATGCGGGGCAATTGTCGACCTGGATGCCATTCCCCTGATGAAAGGAGCACTGTCGCTTGCCCTGCAAGGCGTCCGCTCCAGCATTTTTAATGACAACCAGGCCATCGCACCTGACTTGCCGACAGGGGGCAAGGCCGATTTGCTGTATGACCCACAAACCGCAGGCGGTTTGCTGGCGGCCGTCCCTGCACAACAAGCCGAGGAAGCTCTGAAGCATCTGCAAAACGCGGGCTATCCGGCTGTATTCATCGGAAAGATGACTGCAGAACCGGGATTGCGTGTTCAAATCTGATCCAGAAATTCCTCGATCCGCTTTGCTGCCATCTGCAACGCATTGTCATCTAACGCCGGAACGTCGATCCTAGCCACCGCCAAGGCCTTGTGCGCCTTTCGGGACTTCGCGTAGGCAGGGTCATAATGCTGTTCCATTAGCGCGAGGGTCAGCGCGTGCTTGTCCCCCGCATCAATCAGGCTTAGCCATTCATCCACCACTTCGTGCCCTCTGTGAAATCGCAGCGGGGACAGGCGATCTCGTAACCTTTCGGCGTCACTCAGAATATCGTTATAGGCCGCGACCAGATAGTCCGTACGCGCAGCAATTGAGGCGTGGATTTCAATTCTTGGCGCGCTGCGAAGAGCCGACCAGAGGCTGGGCGGCAAAATGCGCTCGCCGATCTTTGATGACTCCGCTTCGACAACAACAGGGCGTGCAGGATCGAGTTTGCAAAAGGCGGCAGCCACGGCAGACTCAAAGGCCTTTTGACTTGGTTGCCCCCCGGGTTTTTCGCCTAGCAGCGACCCCCGGTGATTTGCCAGCGCCTCAAGATCCACAACCTGCACCCCCCTTGCGTGCAAGGTCGCAAGCAGGTCGGTCTTGGCGGTTCCGGTATAGCCGTCCAGCGCAACCAGTCGGTGCGGCAGTGGGTCATCATAGAGATACCGGTTCACCAGACGGCGATAGGTTCGGTATCCGCCGTCTACCACCTCGGCGCGCCAGCCAATCTGTTGCAACATCCACGTGAACGAACCCGAGCGTTGACCGCCACGCCAGCAATAGACCAGCGGCCGCCATGCACCTTCGTGGTGACTCAGGCTGTTTTCGATGTGGTTGGCTGCGTTGCGAAATACCAGCGCCGCACCCAGTTTTCTTGCCAGAAAAGGGCTTTGCTGCACGTAAATGGTGCCAACCCGGGCGCGTTCGTCATTGTCCAGAACCGGCAGGCTGATAGCGCCCGGCAGGTGATCCTCGGCGTATTCTGCCGGGCTGCGCACGTCGATCACCGTGTCGAAGGCATGCCCGTAAAGTTCAGGCAGAGTATTGAATTTCAAGGCCATGGATGCGGTGTATCGCGCGCCGGGTAAAAGGGAAAGGGTCAGAACTTTCGCAGGCCTGCACCAACAAATTGCATTGTTTTCGATCAGCGTGATCAACCCTGATCCGCTTGCCAGATTGAGTTTTTGGCACACACAACGCGAAGAAAAACCAAAACGTTCTCACAACCCGGCTAAATCATAACGCTGCATCTTTTCCAGCTTATCGTCGGCATATGCCGATGATCATTTTCTGCTTTGGCTGAAATCATCATTCATTCTCGCCTTGTCTCAGCAAGCTCAGCGTCATACTTCCGTTACATTGCTCAATAGCAAAGACTTTCGGACATGTATCAAAACCTCATTGGAAAAGCGCTGAACGCCATAAAGTCCGGACAGTATGTGACCGCCCGGAAGCACGCTTTGCGTGGGATAAAACAATTCCCCGATCGCCCCGAGTTTCAGAACATTGCAGGGATAGCTGCCAGCGCGAAAGGACATCATAAAGAGGCGGTCCTGCACTTTCAAAAGGCGCTGAAGCTGGCACCTGCATTTCACGATGCTCGGCGCAATCTAGGCCAGGAATTGATATTCTTGAACCGTCCCGGAGCAGCTTTGGTGCAATTGGATGATTTGTTGAAGATTAATCCCAAAGACACTGCCGCAAGGTTCCTAAAGGCCGAGGCCTGTCTGGCCAACGGCAATGCGCAAACGGCCCTTGATCAAGTCAACATTGTTGCCACGGCCAGTCCCGAGAACCTACGCGCAATTTCGATGCGAGCGCGGATTCACATGGCACTCGGGAAAGAGGCTGAGGCAATCGCCGATTATGAGCGAATGCTGGCGGTTGAACCAAATCGTATCGAAGCTTTGGTTGAGATCTCCCAACTTCTGGCCCGTTCGGGGCGGCACGACGATGCGGACACGGCCATCCGGGCTGCAATAAAAATCGACCCGGAAAACGTATCTGCGCAGTTACGATTTGCCGCTCATCAGGAGGAAACCGGTCAGACGGAAGAGGCCGTTGACACCTGCCTAACGATTCTGGAACTGAAACCCGGCCAACCATCCGCACTGGAGAAACTGGCTAGGCTAAGCGCTGATAAGTTTGGCGAAAGAATCTCAGCCGAAGCTAAGAAGGCGCTAAAGGTCGCCGAAAACCCTAGCATTGACAGGGCGAGCCTGAATTTCGCTTTGGCGACCATCGCCAAATCATCTTCTAATTCAGGTGACTTCGCCGCCTATATACGTCAGGCCAACGAAAATCTCGCAGCCTTTCACCCTTACAATCAGGAATATGAAGATAATCTGACTTCATCTTTGATTGAGCGTTTTCAGAGCCATCCCGCTGCTAGCGAACCGCATGGAAGCGGCAGCCCTCGACCGGTTTTTATTGTCGGCTTGCCTCGCTCGGGTACGACTTTGGTGGAAGCGATACTTGCCTGCCACCCGAACGTCTATTCTCTGGGCGAACGAAACTCCGCGGGACGTCTGCTTGCGCCCGTGATTAATAGTGGCCGGCCTTTTGGGCCGGATGAGCAGAGTGAATTTCGCATTTCTTATGATGCCGATCAGCCAGCCCAAAGCCAAAACGCCACCGTACGTGTAGACAAGATGCCAGAGAATTATCGACTGGTCGGCTTTTTGATAAACTCGCTACCGGGGTGCAGGATCATCAACATGCGCCGTGATCCCCGTGATCTGGCGTTGTCGCTTTGGCAGGCGCATTTTTCCGGATCGGCCTTGTCTTACGCATACGATCTGAAAGCGATGGCGCATAAATTCAATCAGTATGCTGCTTTGGCAAATCACTGGAAGAACGTTTTTCCCGAACAAATTTTGGATGTCAGCTACGAAGATTTGGTGGCCGATATCGACACCAGCAGCCGACGGATCGCAGAATTCTGTAAGTTGGAATGGTTGGAGAGCATGACCCTCCCTCATGAATCAACCGGAGCGGTTTTGACGCTCAGCGCCACTCAGGTAAGGCAACCTGTGCACACCCGGTCAGTAGGTGCGTGGCGCGAGCACGAGAAGATGCTCGCGCCATTTATCGAGGGATTGGATAAATCACTTTGGCCAAATCTAGGGTGAATTTCCAATCCACGGTGCAGAGCGGCGTTACAGTGCCGCTCTGACCTTTTGCAAATTTATTTCTGTTGGATACGACCATCCAGATAGGGCTGGTACGGTGCGTTCGCGGCTAGGTATTCTGCCGTCACATCCGCCAGATCAGGCCCGAAATCATAGGCGTTTTTGTCGTCGCCCGAAAATACCGAATAGCCGTCGCCGCCGTTGCGCACATAGTTGTTGGTCACCACCAGATAGGTCGCTGCCGGATCGATTGGAACGAAGTTGTCGCCGTCAGCCACCATGACCTCGGTCACCCGCCCCTCATTGGGCGCAATCGCCGGGTCCCAGGTGAATGTAAGACCAGCCACCTGCGGGAAACGGCCCTTGACCTCTTCCACCTGGCTAACGCCGTTTTCCAGTGCGTCGATGACTCCTTGGCCGCTGATTTCAAAGGTCGAGAGCGTGTTCTGGAATGGCAGAACGGTAAGAACCTCGCCCATGGTCACGTCGCCAGGGTCAATCGATGCCCGCAAACCGCCGGAGTTGGCAATCGCGATTGTCACACCCTGATCAGCCACCCGATCCAGCATAGCATCAGCGACAAGGTTGCCCATTTCGCATTCCTGAACCCGGCAGACCGAGCGATCGCCTTCGATGGGGGCTGCCGCATTTGCCACCACTTTGTTGCGGATTTCATCCAGCGGCTTGGCAAGTTCCGCTATGCGCTCCAGCGCAGCGGTATCCTCGGTCACCGTGTTGTCCATGATCAGCGGCTCACCTGCCGCCTCGACCACGTTCCCCTCGTCATCAAAGGTCACGTTCAACTCGCCCAGAAACTTGCCGTAGGCATAGGCCTGCACGATCTGAACACCGTTGACTACCGTCGGGTAAGGCCCGGCCGCCTTTTCGGAAACGTTGGACAGATATGTATTCGAGTGACCGCCCACGATCACGTCCACGCCGCTGGTCTCCTGCGCGACGCGTTGATCCACCCCATAGCCCGAGTGGCTGAGTACGATGATCTTGTTGACGCCTTCGGCAGTCAGCTTGTCCACTTCTGCCTGTACTGCCGGAACCGGATCGCTGAATGTGACATTCGGTCCAGGTGAGGCCAGTTCATGGGTGTCTTCGGGCGTCAGTCCGATCAAGCCGATCTTTTCGCCGCCCACCTCGATCACCGTCGATTTCTTGATCTTGTCAGTCAGCAGTTCCTCATCCCGGATATCCGCGTTTGACATCAGAACCGGAAAATCCACGGTATCGACAAATCCACGCAACACTTCCGGCCCATCGTCGAATTCGTGGTTGCCGACGGTCATCGCATCGTAACCCAAGCGGTTCATGAACTCGGCAGCCATCTGCCCCTTGTAGTACGTGTAGAACAACGACCCCTGAAACTGGTCGCCCCCATCCACGAGGATCGAGTTCCCGGCGCGTTCACGCGCATCCTGAACCGCGGTCACAAGGCGGGCCGAACCGCCAAAGCACTTGCCTTCGGCATTGTCTTCGGAATCGCAGGCGCTGTCATACTTGTTGATCGGCTCGAACCGGGCATGAAAGTCATTTGTGTGCAGAATGGTCAGTTTGTACTCGGCAGCGGCCATACCTGCGGTCAGGCCGAGAATGGCAGCAGAAGCCAGAAAACGGGTGAACATGTATATCTCCCTGAAGTTGATTGCAGAAATCGTGCGCTGGCAGCGGGAAAGAGTCAAACAGGGAAATGCGACTTGATTCCGGACGTTGCGCAAGGCATCAGAACCACATGCTGATTTACAAGATTTTCCGGACCGATGAATGGAATGACCTGCAGAAATGCGGGGAAACCTCGGGGGCGCCAATCGACGTGGCCGATGGGTACGTCCATTTTTCAACGGCGGAACAGGCCGCAGAAACTGCGGCAAAACACTTTGCCGGGGAAAAGGGGTTAACCCTTCTGGCCTGTGACAGCGAAACCCTGGGCGACGATCTGAAATGGGAACCCTCGCGAGGCGGTGCGCTTTTTCCCCATCTGTACCGCAATATTAGGCTGACGGATGTGGTTTGGTCTGCCCCCCTTCCGTTTGAGGATGGCGTACACAGATTTCCCGAGGATATGAAATGAGCAACTATGTAGACCCCGAGCGCGAGCAGTTCGAAACCTTCAAGGCGCTGGACCGGGATCAGCCGATCGAGATGCTGAATCTCGTGAAATTCCGCGCAAAGGCCGCCTATCCCGAAGGGCACGACCTGGCCGGTTCCGATCTGACCGGGGCCGAAGCCTATGGGCGCTACGGGGCCGAGACGGCGCCGATCATTGCGCGCCTTGGGGCCTCAATCGTCTGGCGTGGGGTTTTTCAGACTGTTCTCATCGGGCCTGATTCCGAAGATTGGGACGAGATATTTGTTGCACGCTACCCAACCGTAAACGCCTTTCTTGAGATGGTGACGGACCCTGAATATAGAAAAGCGGTGGTTCACCGACAGGCGGCGGTGGAAACTTCACGCCTGATCCGATGTGCCCCCGCCGATAGCGGGAAGTCGTTTGGATGAAACTGGTCGAGAAACTTGGGCTGGCAGCCCTGCACAGGCTGGACCCCGAGGTAGCACATGGATTGTCCATCAAGGCCCTGAAGTCAGGCCTGACACCAACTCCTGGGCCGGTGACCTCATCGCGTTTGCGCACCACTGTCGCGGGTCTGGACCTTCCCAATCCGGTTGGGCTTGCCGCTGGCTTTGACAAGAACGGCGAGGCTTTGACCCCCCTCTCCCGCTCGGGGTTTGGGTTTATTGAAGTTGGTGCAGTAACGCCCCGCCCGCAGCCCGGCAACCCAAAACCCCGCCTGTTTCGACTGACCGAGGACAGCGCCGCAATAAATCGCTTTGGCTTCAACAACGAAGGGATGGAGGTGATGGCCCGGCGACTTGCAAACCGCCCCTCGGACGCCGTCATCGGTCTGAATCTGGGCGCAAACAAAGACAGCACCGACCGCCCCGGTGACTTTGCCAAAGTGCTGGCCCATTGTGCGGATCATCTGGATTTTGCGACGGTCAATGTCTCTTCGCCCAACACTGAAAAACTGCGGGACCTGCAGGGCAAAGAGGCACTGAGCGCCCTTCTTGCCGGCGTGATTCAAACCCGCAACGACCTGACGCGAGGCTTGCCGATTTTTCTCAAAATTGCCCCGGACCTGTCAGACGCCGAGATTGAGGACATTGCTGAAGTGGCGCGCGAAACTCGTGTTGATGCCGTGATCGCAACAAACACAACGCTTTCCCGTGAAGGGTTGAAAAGCAGCCACAGCAACGAGGCAGGTGGGCTGTCGGGCGAACCTCTTTTTGAAAAATCGACCCGCGTGCTGGCCCGCCTGAGTCAATTGACAGGCGGAGACATTCCGTTGATCGGGGTTGGTGGAATTGGTTCGGCCGAACAAGCTTACGCCAAAATTCAGGCAGGTGCGTCCGCAGTACAGTTTTATACGGCGATGGTTTTTGGTGGGGTTTCACTGGCCGCTGAAATTGCACAAGGTCTGGATCAGCTTTTGGCCCGTGACGGGTTTGCAAACGTGGCCGAGGCAGTCGGCACCAAACGAAAGGACTGGCTTTGATCGAATACTGGCATAACCCGCGTTGTTCAAAGTCTCGTACCGGGCTGGCGTTGTTGGAAGAGCGTCAGGTCGATTTGACCGTTCGAAAATATCTTGAGGACGCACCTTCAGAACCGGAATTGAAAGCCGCGCAACAGGCATTGAATGTCCCAGCCGTTGATATGATGCGAACTGGCGAGAAACTGTTCAGGGAACTCAATCTGTCAAAGACAGATTCCGACGAAACACTGATCAGGGCAATGGCCGCGAACCCCATACTCATTGAACGACCATTGGCAATTTCAGGTGGCAAAGCGGTAATCGGGCGGCCGACCGAAAGGTTGTTGGACCTGATTTAAGGTTCAGGCCACACGGGCCTCAAGTCTGGGGTAACGCAGTCCAAGTGTCAGACCGCGGGCGATGTTTAGAACCATTAGTGCGGCCCACAGGCCGTGGTTGCCAAAGGTCGGAACCAGAACGAAAAGCGCGACGACGTATATGGCGACCGACTGGATCATTGCCTGCCGCATATCCCGTGTCCACGTGGCACCAATATAAATTCCGTCGAACATCCAGCTGGCAACCCCCACAACCGGCGCGATTGCCGCCCAGAACAGGAATTCTCGACCAGCCGCCCGAACTTCAGGCGAGGTCGACATTATGTCGATGAGAACCGGCCCGGCCAGAAAGAACGTCACTCCCAGCGCAACCGCGCCACCCGCGCCCCACTGGGAGGCCATGATGGATGCGCGCCGGACCTGATGACGGTCCTTTGCGCCAACAGCGCTGCCAACCAATGCTTCAGCTGAAAACGCAAAACCATCCAGAGCGAAGGCCGTGATTTCCAGAAACTGCAAAAGCACCTGATTAGCGGCAAGGTTAACGTCGCCCAGATCTGAACCGACGAACAGGAAAGTCGTAAACGACCCCGTCAACAACACCGAGCGCACCATGATGTCGGCATTGACCTGTAACATGCGGCGCAAACGGGCAGGATCGAAAATTCGGGGCCAATCCCTCCACTGGTTTCCGCCAAAGGCATCCCTGCAAAGCCACAGTCCCAAGGCCAAACCGGTCCACTCTGCAATCAATGTCGCCGTGGCGACGCCCTCGACACCCCATCCCAGACCAAGAACAAACCAAAGGTCGAGCAGGATGTTCAACCCGTTCATCCATATTTGCAGGACAAACACACCGCGCGTCCGCTCGATCGCGATCAGCCAGCCGGTAACCGCGTAAAGTGCGATGGTGGCCGGAGCACCCCAGATGCGGATTTCAAGATAATCCCGCGCCAAAGCCTCGACTTCGACACTGGCAGGGGCCAGGGAAAACGCTCCCCAGAAAACAGCAACTTGCGCCAGAATGAACACGACCCCGGCAGTGACGCCCAGCATCAGGCCACGCATGAGCAACGCACCTGTTTCCGCTGTATCGCCCGATCCCCGGGCTTGGGCTGCCAGACCGGTCGTGCCCATCCGGAGAAAGCCAAAAATCCAATAGATCGAGGCCAATATCACCGCGCCAATACCAACGGCGCCAATCGGCGCGGCCTGTCCCATTTGCCCGACCACCCCAGTATCCACCGCACCCAGAATCGGGACCGTGGCATTGGACAAAACAATGGGAAGCGCGATCTTCAGTACCCGCCGGTGCGTGATGGGCGCGGACGAGTCCTGCATGATTTCTCAGGCTTTGGTGGTTCGAGGTTGCGGCATCAGGAAATGGCCGGTTCCCTGCGCAAACAGTTTGGCGTGGTTGTCCTGCCACGCTTCGACCCGAACCGACGCATATCGCCGCCCTGCCCGGTTGATAAAGGCCCTTGCGTAGGCATCCCGCGGCAAGCCTGAGCGAAGATAGTCCACTGTGAAATCAATGGTTTTCGGAAAGCGGATGCTCTCATCACTCAGAATTTCGCTGGCGTCGATTTCCCCGCTTTCGATTTTCGGAAACAAATGTTCCCAGCTGAGGGTTATGACAGCGGTCACCTCAAGAAATGCAGCAGTCACGCCGCCATGAATTGCAGGCAGAAACGGATTTCCGATCAGCTTCTCGTCAAAGTTCAGAACGCCGGTCAGTTCGTCGCCGCGGCGGTCAAAACTGATGTTGAGGAACCGGATATACGGCACCCCTTCGACAAGTGCCTTGAGCGCACCGTCGCGACGTTGTTTGACGACCTGCATTGGTTCGGGACGGGGGCGCGCCATTTAACGACCCTCCACGGTGAAAGCGCCAGATGCAGCGGCTACCGGACGTTCCTGATCATCGTCGATTGCAGTGGCCCGTACAAAGGCCACATTGCGGGTGATTTGGTAACAGGTTGCGCGAGTGGTGATGCTTTGCCCGGGCGTCGCGGCACGCATGTAGTCGATTCGCAAATCAATGGTTGCAGTGCCGCCCGGTGCCGAAGGGTGGCTCATCACGGCCGCGCCGCAGCACGTATCGAGCATCGCCGATACGGCCCCACCGTGGATGACGCCGGTTCTGGGGTCACCTATCAGATCCTCATTATAGGGCATGGATATTTCTGCTTCGCCCTCGCCAATGTGCGTCAGGGTCAACCCCAGGGCCTTTGCATGCGGGATCGCTTCGATGAATTGACGTGCAAGTACTGTTTTATCGGCCATTCGGTTTGGTCCTGTCCTCTCGTTACCCCTTTATGAGCCGCGGGCCGCGCAAAGGGCAAGCCCACCTGTTGCGCTTGCCGCCGCGACGCCCTAGGTTGCACGCGAGGAGAACAGGAATGTCCGACAACCGTTTGTCATTCAAAGAGATGTGTGCCGAGTTCGATGTAACTCCGCGTACCCTGCGCTACTATGAATATATCGAGCTGCTGCAGCCGGATCGCGAAGGCCGATCCCGGTTTTACGGCGCTCGCGAGCGTGCCCGAATGAAACTGATCATGCGAGGGCGCAAATTCGGCTTCCCTCTGGAAGAGATTCGTCAGTGGCTGCTGATCTACGAAGATCAGGGGAACGAGGCGCAGATGGCGACCTTTGTTGAAATGGCCGACCGCCAGATGGATGAACTGCGCCAGCAGCGGCAGCAACTGGACGAAGCCATGGAAGAGTTGCAGCGGCTTCGCGACCAGACCTCAAAAATACTGGGCTAAGCTTAACTGACGCGCCCTCACTTGATCGTTAGCGATGTCCGTCACAGGTTGATTGGATCAATTCCTCATCGCATGCTGATACCGATAATTTGGCCGGTCATGCAGACTTTCATACACGCCTGACCGGCAGTGAGTGATCGGAGAACCGATGATGAAATTCACACAAGCCCTGTTTCTTTGCGCAATTACCGCCATAACCGCCGGGTGCGATGTCGGCCCCACTGGGTATGGCTCAGCACCACCCGGTGTTTCCCAGGAAGAGTGGGATGCTCAGGTTAGGGCAAGGCGTCAGGCCAGGCGCGATCATTATTCCGGCTCGCGTGGTGGCACGGCCCGATAGTCTGCAAAACCAATCCATTTCCACTGGAAACGGTGCGAACACCCATGTTCGCGACGAAATAAAACTACTCCCACGTCGCTTTACGTGAATTGATCTTACGTCAACAATTTTGTGACGCAGCGTCTGCATTACGTAAACGTCAATGTCATGTTGTAAATGGGACATCGACTGCGCAACTCATGGTTCAAGACGCAAGCGATGAGAGTTTGAACAATGACCGAAGATCTGATGACCATTCGCGAAATGTGCGAGTCATACAACGTCACGCCGCGCACTTTGCGGTTTTACGAAGCAAAAGAGCTGCTGTTTCCGATCCGCGAAGGACAAAAGCGGCTGTTCACCAAACGCGACCGCGCCCGCCTGAAACTGATCCTGCGCGGCAAACGCTTTGGCTTCAGCCTTGAGGAAATTCGCCAGCTTCTGGACCTGTATCACGTCGGAGACCAGCAGCTGACCCAGATGACGCGCACATACGAAATCGCCTGTGAACGCCTTGCTGACATGGAATCACGCCGCGACGAGCTGAATGAGGCGATTGACGATCTGAAGGAACAGTTGAGATGGGGCGAAAAAGCGATCGCCTCGATGAAGCAGGAAAAAAACGCGGCCGAGTGATCCGCTCGCCCGTCCCCGTACATGTGAATAATCAGGGAGCCCCCAATGCCCGTCTACAATGCGCCAACAAAAGATACCCAGTTCATTCTGCATGAAGTGTTGAAAGTCTCGGAACTCGACATCCCCGGCTACGCTGAGTTGGAAGCCGAGTTCACCGGCGCCGTGCTGGAGGAGGCCGGGAAGCTTGCAAGCAATGTGCTCCACCCACTTAACGTGGTCGGCGACACCGAAGGCTGCCGGTTGGAGAATGGTGTGGTCTACACGCCAACGGGTTTCAAGGACGCGTTCGAGCAAGTGAAGGAAGGCGGATGGACCGGCCTGGATATGCCCGAGGAATACGGCGGACAGAATATGCCGTATGTTCTGGGGTCGGCCGTAGGCGAGATGTTCTCGGCGGCGAACCAGGCATTCGTGATGTATCAGGGCCTGACCCACGGCGCAGCCTCGGCCATTCTGGCGCATGGCACTGACGAGCAGAAAAATACCTATCTTCCCAACATGGTCAGCTGTGAATGGACCGGCACCATGAACCTGACCGAACCGCATTGCGGTACTGACCTGGGCCTGATGCGCACCAAGGCTGAACCACAGGGTGACGGTAGCTACAAAATTTCCGGCCAGAAAATCTTTATCTCGTCCGGTGACCACGACATGGCGGATAACATCATCCATCTGGTGCTGGCCAAAATCCCAGGCGGCCCCGAGGGGATCAAAGGCGTTTCTTTGTTCATCGTGCCGAAATTCCTCATCAAAGAGGACGGTTCGCTGGGCGAACGCAACGGTGTCTCGGTCGGCAAGATCGAGGAAAAGATGGGCATCCACGGCAATTCGACCTGCGTCATGAACTATGACGAAGCCACTGGCTGGCTGTTGGGCGAAGAGCACAAAGGCATGCGCGCGATGTTCACCATGATGAACGAAGCGCGCCTGGGCGTCGGCATGCAGGGCCTCAGCCAGGCCGAAGCCGCATTCCAGAATGCGCTGGAGTATGCCAAGGACCGCCTGCAGGGGCGTGACGTCACAGGCGTGAAAAATCCTGACGGCCCGGCTGACCCGCTGATCGTGCACCCTGACATCCGCCGCAACCTGATGGATCAAAAAAGCTTCACGGAAGGCGCGCGTGGTTTCATTCTGTGGGGCGCCACAATGCTCGACCAGGCGCACCGCTCCGGTGACAAGGATGCCGACGGCCTGATTTCGCTTCTCACACCGGTCATCAAGGGCTTTCTGACGGACGAAGGCTATGACATGACCGTTCAGGCCCAGCAGGTTTATGGCGGGCATGGCTACATCGAAGAATGGGGCATGTCGCAATACACCCGCGACGCCCGTATCGCCATGATCTATGAAGGTGCCAACGGCGTTCAGGCTTTGGACCTTGTTGGTCGCAAGCTGGCGCAGGACGGTGGCAAGCACGTCATGGCGTTCTTTGAGATGGTCAAAACTTTCTGCAAGGAAAACGCCGGCCAAGACGAGGCTTATGACAAGGCGTTCATCGAACCTCTGAAGGCCGCATCCAAGGACCTGCAGGCAGCGGGAATGTATTTCATGCAAAACGGCATGACGAACCCGAACAATGCGCTGGCCGGATCTTACGACTTCATGCACATGTTCGGGCATGTCTGTCTGGGGCTGGTATGGGCACGTATGGCGAAAGCTGCGCAAGCCATGCTTGACGCAGGCGCAACAGACAAAGAGTTCTACGAAACCAAAATCAACACTGGCCGCTACTACATGGCACGCCGCCTACCGGCCACCGCTATGCACCTGACCCGAATTCAATCAGGCGCGGATACGGTTATGGCTCTAGACGCGGCGAATTTCTGATCTCAGTCTGGTTCCGGATACCGTTATCCGGAACCAGCCATCCAGAGGACAAGACATGCCAAAACGCTTTCGCCTGACCCGACGTTTTCCCATCGCAATGACCGAAGACGGATACCGCAAACTAAGGGGGTTCGCACGAGAGGCCGGGCTGGACGAGGGTGAGGCGCTGTCTTTCCTGTTTGAGAACTTCAACAGTGTCATTGACGAGGAAAATCTGACCCACCGACTGCGTATCTTCAATTCCGAACTAGAGGCGCGCAAACGGTGAGGGCACACGTAAAATTGCTGCCTGTAAACGCTTCAAGACCAGATGCCTCCGGCGGGAGTACTTTTGAAAAGATGAAGACATGATGCGCCCCTGCCACCGGGCGCACTCGCCATCAGGACAGGGACGACTTCACCTTTTGCGGCCATCGGCTCTCCAGCCTGTACCGCATGCCGAGTGGAGCAGACCCTGGTTGATAAAAGGTAAACACCGGTTCTTCATCTTTTTACAAATACTCAATTCAAACCTAACCACATGCACCTTGGGAGGGGTAATTGCATGACGATCAAACTGCATTGCTTCGGAGAAAGCGGAAACAGCTACAAGGCCGCTCTGGCTTTGGAAATGTCCGGGCTGGACTGGGAGCCGGTCTTTGTCGACTTTTTCAAGGGTGAAACCCGCACCCCGGAATACCGTACAAAGGTCAACGAAATGGGCGAAGCCCCCGTCCTGATCGACGGTGATTTCCGCACCAGCCAGTCAGGCGCGATTCAGGCCTATGTAACTGAGAAATCCGGAAAGTTCGGAGGCGGTTCGCGCGAAGAGAACTATGACATCCTGCGCTGGGTGCTGTGGGACAATCACAAGCTTAGCTCAATGGCCGGATTGACGCGTTTTCTGATAAACTTCCTTCCCGAGCAGCACCAAAATCCCGATGTCATTGCATTTAATCAGGGTCGGCTGAAGGCAGCCTATCAGGTGCTGAATGATCACCTTGAAGGTCGCGACTGGATCGTTGGCGACGGTGTGACAAATGCCGATATCAGTTGTTGCGGCTACCTCTTTTACCCAGAACCTTTCGGCTTTGATCGCGCCGACTGGCCCCATATCGACGCCTGGCTAACCCGCCTGTCCGAGCAGCCAGGCTGGAAACACCCCTATGACCTGATGCCCGGCAACCCGTCGGATCGAGCTTGAGGAGAAGACCCATGACCGAAGCATATATCTATGACGCCCTGCGCACCCCGCGCGGCAAGGGCCGCAAGGATGGCAGCCTGCACGAGGTGACTTCTGTACGCCTGTCCGCCCTGACCCTGAACGCGATGAAAGAGCGGAACAATCTGGAAGGCCACGCCGTTGAGGACGTGATCTGGGGCAACGTCACACAAGTGATGGAACAGGGCGGCTGTCTGGCGCGCTCGGCAGTGCTCGCTTCGGATCTAGATCAGTCGATCCCAGGTCTTGCCATCAACCGCTTCTGCGCCTCGGGCATGGAAGCTGTGAACCTGGCGGCAAACCAGGTCAAAGGCGGCGCAGGCGATGCCTACATCGCCGGTGGTGTCGAGATGATGGGCCGCGTGGCCATGGGCAGCGATGGCGCGGCGATCGCTGTTGACCCCTCGCTGGCGATGGACACTTACTTCGTGCCTCAGGGCATCTCGGCCGACATCATCGCCACCGAGTATGGCTTTAGCCGCGACGAAGCAGACGCGCTGGCAGTTGAATCGCAAAAACGTGCGGCAGAAGCATGGGCAGACAATCGGTTCGAAAAATCTGTCATCACCGTCAAGGATCAGAACGGCCTGACCATTCTGGACCGCGATGAATACATGCGGCCCGGCACAGACATGCAGAGCCTCGGCGCGCTGAACCCCTCATTCGCGATGATGGGTGAGCAGATGCCGGGCTTCGACAAGGTGGCGATGCTGAAATACCCGCATCTTGAGCGCGTGAACCACATCCACCATGCAGGCAACAGCTCGGGAATCGTGGACGGTGCGGCGGCTGTACTGATCGGCAACAAGGAATTCGGTGAGAAATACGGCCTCAAGCCCCGCGCCCGTATCAAGGCGACTGCCAAGATTGGTACCGATCCGACCATCATGCTGACCGGCCCGGTTCCGGTGACCGAGAAGATTCTGGCCGACAATGGCATGAAGATCAGCGATCTGGACCTGTTCGAAGTGAACGAAGCCTTCGCCTCGGTCGTTCTGCGGTTCCAGCAGGCGTTTGACGTCGATCCGGCACTGGTGAACGTCAACGGCGGTTCCATCGCAATGGGTCACCCGCTGGGCGCGACCGGCGCAATGATCATCGGCACGCTGCTGGATGAGTTGGAGCGTCAGGACAAGGAAACCGGTCTGGCCACGCTCTGCATTGCATCCGGGATGGGTGCAGCAACAATTATCGAACGCGTCTGATGCCCAAGCTGGATATTTCACAAATCCCCGTTCGGACCGGCTCCGGCTACCCCGGTAAGCTGGCCCGGGCTGGCGACGGCCGCTTTGTCCAAGGTGTTGGCGATGCAGGCGGGTTGACCCAGTACGGTGTCAATATTGTGCGATTGGAGCCGGGCGGGCTGTCCTCGCTGCGCCATTACCATATGGAGCAGGACGAGTTCGCGATTGTCCTCAGCGGCACCTGCACGCTAGTCGACGACGAGGGTGAGCATGAGATGCAGCCCGGTGATTGTGCAGCCTGGCCCGCGGGTGAGGCCAATGGCCATCACCTTGTGAACAATACCGATGCGCCCGCGACCTTTCTGGTGGTGGGCACACGGACCCCGACCGAGACCGGCTATTACAGCGACATAGACATGATGGTGAAGTTTGAAGGCCAAGATTTTCGCTTCACCCGCAAGGACGGCAGCCCGCTGACGGCTGACCAGATTGGAGATGACAATGACTGATTTCACTCTGACCAAGGACACAGATGGCGTTGGGATCATCACCTGGGACGTTCCCGGGAAAACAATGAACGTGATGTCCTTCGAAGGACTCCAGCAACTCAACGACTGTATCGATCAGGCGCTTGCCGATGACGAGATCAAAGGCATCGTTGTCACGTCAGGCAAGGAAGGCTCGTTCGCGGGCGGCATGGACCTGAACCTGCTGGCGGTGATGAAGGAACAGGCGGGCGACGATCCGGCCAAGGGTCTGTTCGAGGGTACGATGCAGATGCACGCCCTGTTGCGCAAAATCGAACTGGCAGGCATGGACCCCAAGACCAAGAAGGGTGGCAAACCGATTGCGACCGTCCTGCCCGGCACTGCCGCGGGCATTGGTATGGAGTTGCCACTGTCCACTCATCGCATTTTTGCCGCCGAGAACCCCAAGGCCAAATACGGCCTGCCCGAGATCATGGTCGGCATCTTTCCCGGCGCGGGCGGCACCACGCGGATGGTGCGCAAGGTTGGCGCGATTGCAGCGGCTCCGCTGTTGCTGGAAGGCAAGATGCTGGACGTCAAGAAAGCCAAAGGCGCTGGCTATGTCGACGAGATCGCTGCAGATCCAATGGCAGCAGCCAAGGAATGGGTGCTGAACGCCAAGGACGCCGATCTGGTCAAGCCTTGGGATGCGAAGGGCTATAAGATGCCCGGCGGTGCCCCCTACCATCCTGCAGGCTTCATGAACTTCGTTGGTGCTTCGGCAATGGTGAATGGCAAGACCCAAGGGGCGTTTCCCGCCGCCAAGGCTCTGCTAAGCGCGGTGTACGAAGGTGCTCTGGTCGATTTCGACACTGCCCTGAAAATTGAGGCGCGCTGGTTCACCTCAGTTCTGATGAATCCGTCTTCGGGCGCAATGATACGTTCGCTGTTCCTGAACAAGGAAGCACTGGAGAAAGGCGCTGTACGCCCGCAAGGCGTGCCGGATCAGTCGGTCAAGAAAATCGGCGTTCTGGGCGCGGGTATGATGGGTGCAGGTATTGCGCTGGTATCCGCACAGGCAGGGATGGAAGTGGTTCTGATCGACCGCGATCAGGCCGCCGCCGACAAGGGCAAAGCATATACCGAGGCCCATCTGGACAAGGGTATCAAGCGCGGCAAGACCACGGTTGAGAAAAAAGAGGCGATGCTGGCCCGCATCACCGCGACCCCGGATCTGGATCACCTGAAGGGTTGTGACCTGATCATCGAAGCTGTTTTTGAAGACGTAGGCGTCAAGGCCGAGATGACCAAAAAGGTCGAGGCGATCATCCCCGAGGATTGCATCTTTGCCTCGAACACATCGACCCTGCCGATCACCGATCTGGCTAAAGCCTCGGAGCGTCCGGATCAGTTCATCGGCATCCACTTCTTCTCGCCCGTCGAAAAGATGTTCCTGGTCGAGATCATCAAGGGCAAAGAAACCGGGGATCGTGCGGTCGCCAAGGCTCTGGACTACGTGCGCCAGATCCGCAAAACGCCGATCGTGGTCAACGATGCACGCTTCTTCTACTGCAACCGTTGCATCATTCCTTATGTAAATGAAGGCGCGCGGATGATCACCGAAGGTGTGACGCCTGCCCTCATCGACAATGCGGCGCGGCAACTGGGTTTCCCTGTGGGTCCGATCCAACTGACCGACGAAACCTCGATTGATCTGGGCGCCAAGATTGCCCGTGCAACCAAGGCCGCCATGGGGAATGCCTATCCTGCAAGCGCGGCAGACGATCTGATCTTCTGGATGGAAGAACAGGGCCGTCTGGGCCGCAAGGCGAACGCGGGCTTTTTCGACTATGACGAAAAGGGCAAACGCGTCGAATACTGGAAAGGCCTGCAGGAAAAGTATCCGCTGGCCGAGGAACAGCCCGACCTGATCGAGGTTCAGGAACGTCTGATGTTCGCCCAGGTGCTGGAGGCGGTGCGCGCGCTGGAAGAAGGCGTGCTGGAAGACATCCGCGAAGGCGACGTAGGTGCGATCCTGGCCTGGGGCTTTGCACCATGGTCCGGTGGCCCACTCAGCTGGCTGGACATTATCGGCACACCCTACGCGGCAGAGCGCTGTGATCAATTGGCCGAAAAATATGGCGAGCGTTTTGCCTGCCCGCCTCTGTTGCGGGAAATGGCGGAGAAGAACCAGAGCTTTTACGGCCGGTTTAACCCCGAAGCCAAAGCCGCCTGAAATAGTGATGCAGGCGCCCAAAAACGGGCGCCTGCATCTTTCTTTTAGTGCTTGGTTAGATCTGCCATTCAGACCGCAGGAACAACGGCAACAGTTTGGGCCTTCCGGGTCGATGAGGACGACGGACACCACCAACTGGCCGCAACGGAAAAACCGGATCCTGCGTTATGGGCGCTGGCAGGACGCCCAACTGGTTTGCAAGGGCAGAGGTATCGCCCATTTGCGCAATCTTGTTTACCAGCTCTGCGGCGTCTTCACCGTCCAGAACCGGATATTTCTCTGAAATCTTAGCCCGCCTCACCCGCAAGCCCGGGCTGATTGAGCGGCAGTGTGCAAGCATGCCACCTTCGATAAAAATCACTTCCTCCCGGGCGAATAGCAGCGTTGCGACCTTCAGATGCTGCCCCGGGTAATGTGATTTCATGCCGTGGAAACCATTCAAATTTCGGGCAGGAACAGCGGCATGACGGCTTTCACACTCACTTCCTGTTCCGCGGGTGTCGACCAGCATGTTCTGGTCCGGCAACAACCAAACTGAACGCCCGTTATAAACCGTGTTTGCGGGAACATGGACTGGCAGATGCCTGGCCAGCAACCCTTCGGTCGGCAGAAACATCTCTTCGTGATTTACACTCAGCACCTGCTGAAACCCCTGATCCAGTGTCCTGACCAGATCACCGGCCACTAGACCCTCGACCGGTTTCCACCCCCGGACTGTCGCGACTTTGGTTCCGTGCAGCAAACCTGCGCCGCAACTTGATGCGCAGGTCTCTGAAACTGCCTGTTCATCATCTTCCAATAAAATTGGATAACCAGATATACCCTTTAACTCTAACACGTGCCTTACCCCCTTGTTGGCACACAACCTTTGTCCAAACTGGGTAGCACAGCCGGTGGCGCGCCCGACTTATTTTCGACACATTTACGTCCATTTCCCGCCCTGATTGAGCGATTTCCGGCAAATCAGGAAACAAAGCCGCTAATTTTTCAGAAATTCACCTTACCCGAGAAACACGCCGCGCGTTATTGACTAAACTGATATCCGAATCTTCGAATATCTTCCGAACAGGCGTCGGCGACTGCCTCGGCGGTTGCTGATCGATAATACTGCCGGAAATCCTCCGCCCGTGTGGAACGGTTCAAATGCGGTAGTTCAAATGAGAAACCCAGATGATCGATCAAAGGGGCGACGTCTTCGCGAAAGTGCTCGATCCGGATATAGAGATCACACTGTTCAGTCCCTGTGGTTCGACGCATGTAAGCACTTGCCGGGCTTTTCCGGAATGAGGCCAAGGTCGACGGGTGCAGAACAAACGATTGAAAATCCAATTTCTGAGACAGCGAAACCGCCGGGTGGTCGAACTTCTGTACTCTTAGCCAATGATAATAGCTGACGATCCGGTCCCACGGGTTGCGTACTAACGTAAACGTAAAAAGGTCAGACAACTGATCGGGTGGGATCACCCCCTCGATATCGCGCAGGGTCGAGTGTTTCCACAACCGTCCTTGTGATGAAAGCGCCTTTGCGCGCTTTCGACGCTTTCGGGCCTTGGGTGTATCGCCCAGCAATATGTCGTCCTTCATCGCCCTTTGCTCCAACGCCTGCGCAAGCGATGTTCCACCAGTTTTGGGGATGTGAACAAAAACATATCTACGGCCGGTCGAGATGATCATTGCAATCGTCTATCCAGGCTGAACCTCGGTCGCCACCCGACCCGACCGCCAGGCAAGTATCCCGCCTGCGGATGCAATCAGGCCAATGCCTGCAATCTGCAACGTACCCAACGTTTGCCCAAGCGATACCCACGCAAAAACCGGCCCGAAAATCATGACAGAATACTCAAAGACCGCGACATAAGAGGGCTCTCCCAACTGATAGGCTTTGATCAGCATGAAAACGGCAAGCGTCGATCCCACAGCCTGAATAGCGATCCACGGGGCGGCCGCTTCAATTGACCAAACCCAGCCGCGCGTAACAAATCCGGCCGGGCCATCAGGTGTTTCAACGGGAAAGACGGAAAACAGGACAAGGCCGGC
Organism: Ruegeria sp. CF5; assembly: GCF_056537325.1. NCBI lineage: Bacteria > Pseudomonadati > Pseudomonadota > Alphaproteobacteria > Rhodobacterales > Roseobacteraceae > Ruegeria > Ruegeria sp. CF5. The sequence continues at coordinate 640,555 of NZ_JBQFRI010000002.1, forward strand.
AGCACCGGACAAGCCTAACGCCAAAACCATTCCGCATAACAGCGACACTGTGCTTTCCTCTGCGCAGTGACTGCGCGTGATAATGGCGCTGAGCGCATAGAAAAATCCGCCAGCCACCGGGATCAGAGTTTTTACATCGAACGCGTTCGGGTCGGGCTGCAAAACGCAGAGAATTCCGATAAACCCGACCATGACCGCGCCTATTCGCCAGGGTCCGATTTTCTGTTTCATCGCTAGCGCAGAAATCAAAAGAACAAAGATTGGAGAGGTGAACAGGCCAGCCAGCGCCTGCGCAATCGGCATGAGCGCCAGCGCGCTGAAGTAAAACAGCATCGCCGTGGCGATCAACACGCTTCTGAGCACTACAAACCCAAGGCGTTGCGGGCGCAAACCGCCAAGACCGATCAGTGACAGCAACCCGATCAGGGGCAGCATCAGTAACGCGCGGGAAAAATGAAACTGCCACAGGCCAAGGGTTTCTGCCACGCGCACAACAAAGTTGTCGATGACACCGATGATTGCCATGGCGCCAACCATCAGCACCGATGCCATGACAGGTGAAGAATGATCTGATGCCTGCATTCACACTCCTACCGGGTTCATCAACAGCCAACCGGCGTTCAAATACTCTAAATGCCATCGACCACATTTTTGGCTCTTCGTGCAACAAGTTTGCCCCACACGATTTTGGCATGCTAAGCTGCCGATAAATAATAACGAGCATATTTCACCCGAATGACGGCACTGACACAGTACGAACGGATCGAAGCCACCGGTCTGTGGAGACCATCGCCCGAGGAACAGCGGCGCGAGGTTGTCATTTCGATTGGCGAGGCCACTCTGACTATATCGGATTTTAACGATAGGGCGCTGACGCACTGGTCACTGGCTGCAATTGAACGACAAAACCCCGGAGAGTACCCGGCCATTTTTAATCCTGACGGCGATCCCGGGGAAACGCTGGAGCTGCAGCAATCCGAGACCATGATGATCGAGGCTATCGACCGGTTGCAACGCGCCATCGACCGGGCCCGCCCACATCCCGGGCGTTTGCGTTGGCTCAGCGTGGCTGGTGTTGTTGCAGCAGTGGTTGCGGTGATGATCCTCTGGTTACCCGCAGCGCTGCAAAGCCACGTCGTTTCGGTCGTGCCTGAAATCAAGAGGCAGGATATCGGTGACATGATCCTGCAGCGAATTGAGCGGGTCGCCGGGCGCGCATGCCGTTCCGACGATGCGCAGCTTCCGCTGGAGCGTCTGGCACAAAGGACCGGTATCCGCAAAATCGTCATTTTGCCCGCAGGGGTTACGGACAGCCTCGCCCTGCCCGGCGGTATCGTCCTTTTAAACAGGGCTTTGGTTGAAGATCACGAAGATCCCGCAGTGGCTGCAGGTTATGTCATCGCCGAACGCGCGCGTTCTCAGAATTCCGACCCCTTGAACGAGTTGCTGGATCGTGCCGGACCAACCGCCGCGTTCCGCCTGCTGACCACCGGAGAGCTGACACCGGACATTGTCGATCGGTACAGCGAAAAAATCCTGAACGAACCGAGGCCTGAAATTCCCGAAAGTGAGCTGCTTGCCGTTTTTGCGCAAACGGCAATGCCCTCGACGCCATACGCCTACGCCAGAGACATTACCGGAGAAACCGTACTGGGCCTGATCGAGGCTGATCCGATGGCGGGCCGTTCGTTGGAACAGGTGCTGCCGGACCGCGATTGGGTCCGGCTGCAGAATATTTGCATCGAATAATCCGGGAGGGAGATGCCCTGCCCGTTACTTTGTTCCGAACATCCGGTCGCCTGCATCCCCCAGACCCGGCATGATGTAACCTTTGGAGTTCAGTTCGCGATCCAACGCTGCGGTCACGATTTTTACATCTGGATGCGCTTCTTTCATACGTGCGACACCTTCGGGCGCAGCCAACAGGCAGAGGAACCGGATGTCGGTCGCGCCGGCCTTTTTCAGCAAATCAATAGCAGCCGCTGAGCTGTTGCCGGTGGCAAGCATCGGATCAACAGCGATGACCAGACGATCCTTCAACCCTTCGGGGGCCTTGAAATAATACTGAACCGGCTCAAGCGTTTCCTCGTCACGATACAGACCGACAAAACCCACGCGAGCTGAAGGCACCAGTTCAAGAACCCCGTCCAGCATCCCGTTTCCGGCGCGCAGAATCGAGACCAAAGCCAGTTTCTTACCTGCGAGGATCGGCGCGTCCATTTCTTCCATCGGGGTTTCGATGTGACGCGTTGTCAATTGCATCTCACGCGTGACCTCATAGGCCAGCAACAGCGTAATTTCACGCAGAAGCTGGCGAAACGATGCGGTCGACGTGCCTTTGTCCCGCATGAGCGTCAGCTTGTGTTGCACCAGTGGGTGATCGACGACGGTCAGATGTTCGCTCATGTCTTCTCCAGTCTTTTCTTGACCCGCGCACGGGTTTCCTCATCGCAAAATGCCGCATTCAGAGCCGTATCATTGAGCGCGGCGAAATCTTCAACGTCCCAGCCGAACGCCCTGTTCAGCATCTCATATTCACGGCGCATGGTGGTATGGAAAAACGGCGGATCATCGGTCGATACCGTGACCTTGACCCCGCCCTCGCGCAACCGGGCAATCGGGTGCGATGCGAAGTCAGGAAAAAGTCCCAGCACGACGTTTGATCCGGGGCAAACCTCCAGCGTTATTTCCCGATCTGCCAGTTCATGGACCAAATCCGGGTCTTCGATGGCGCGAACGCCATGACCAATACGCTCGACCCGCAGATCGCGGACCGCTTCGCGTACACTGTCGGGACCTCCAAATTCGCCTGCATGGGTGGTCAGGCGCAAACCTGCCTCGCGCGCGCAATCAAACGCCCAGTCAAAATCGCCCTGACGCCCAACGGCTTCGTTGCCGCCCATACCAAAACCGGTGATCCAGTCCCCCGCCGTTTCCGCCGCGCAGATCGCGCTGTGTTTCGCCTTGTCTGGTCCGAAATGCCGAACGCAGGTCACGACACCGCGCAGCGTGATATCAAACTTTCGCTCGGCCTCGTCCGCCGCATCCCTGACCGCATTCAGATAATCGCGCCAGGCGTGGACGTCACCACCACCACAAAAATCGGGGCTGAGGAAGGTCTCGGAATAAACCACCCCGTTCGCCGCACTTTCTTCCAAAATGGCAAGGGTCAGCCTTCGGAAATCCTCGGGAGAGTTCAGAACTTCGCACGCGGCCTCATATACACTTAGAAAATGGGCAAAGTCCCGGAAATCATAAGTGCCGTCGGCTTTGAATATCCCGCTCAGGTCAATGCGCTTTTCGTGCGCCAACTGCCGGATGAATGGCGGTGGCGCAGCGCCTTCGTGGTGCAGGTGCAATTCGATCTTGGGTAAATCGGCGACGTTCAAAGAAAACTCCTTCCCGGCCCCTGAGACGGAACGCCCAAATGTTGCGCGACGCTTGCGGCGACATCTGCAAAATCAATCTGTCCGATCTCGCCACTACCCTGCCCGGCAATCAGTACCGGAACCTGTTCGCGCGTGTGATCCGAACCTGTCCAGGAAGGGTCATTGCCATGATCCGCTGTCACCAGCAGCAGGTCGCCCGGCCGCAGCTTCCGCAAAATCGCACCGATTTCACGATCAAACCATTCAAGCGCGCGGGCATATCCACTGATGTCACGCCGGTGCCCAAAAAGACTGTCGAATTCCACAAAATTGGCGAAGGTAAGACTGCCCTCTTCCGCCGTGTCCACAAGGTCGGTCAATTGGTGCATGAGTTCTGCGTCCGAGCCCTTGCGCAATGTGTCGATCCCCTGCATCGAGAATATGTCGCCAATCTTTCCCACCGCGTGGACGCGCCGTCCGGCATCCTGCACCCAATTCGTCAGAACCGGCGCGGGCGGCAGGATGGCAAAATCTTTGCGATTGGTCGTGCGCGTGAAACCCTGTTCGGGCGATCCGACAAATGGCCGCGCAATGACCCGGCCCACTTTCATCTGATGCAGTCGGGGGGCGAGCGCTTTGCACAAATCCAGCAAACGTTCGAGGCCAAATGTCTCTTCGTGTGCGGCGATCTGGAAAACACTGTCAGCCGACGTGTAGCAAATGGGCCAGCCTGTTCGCATGTGCTCAGCGCCCAGATCAGCGATGATCGAGGTGCCGGAAGCGTGGCAATTGCCAAGAATGCCGTCCGTACCCGCAAGCTCTGCCGCTGCCTGTCCGAGCTCCTCAGGGAAAGCCGGAACCGTGTCCGGGAAATAGTGCCAATCCCACGGCACTGGCAATCCAGCCAGTTCCCAATGCCCTGAAGGTGTATCCTTGCCCGGGGAATGTTCCCGTGCGCACCCCCAAAGACCAGAGGGGGCTGCCTCCAGCCCCGGCGTTTGATCGCCGGAGGCCAACCGAACCGCAGCCCCCAATCCCAAAGCGGTCAGGTTCGGCAACTGCAACGGCCCCGAGCGGCCTTCCTCTGCCCGCCCTTCGGCACAAGCCTGCGCGACATGTGCTACTGTGTTGGCGCCGGTATCCGGCACGTCGCCATTGAAAAACCGATCAGCATCCGGCGCACCGCCGATGCCTACTGAATCCATCACCACCACAAATGCGCGCGTCACGGTGAAATCCTCTCATGGACGAGTTCAGGCGTGACAACCGCATCAGGGCCAATTTGGATTGCGCGCAGCACAGCCTGCGCAGCATGCCGCGCTGCATCCTCGCGCCCTGCATGAACCACGGCAATCGGGGTGCCTTTTGACACTTTATCCCCCAGCCGAACGATATTCGAGAGGCCGACAGCCGGGTCAATCACATCGCTTTCGACCTGACGCCCGCCACCAAGGGTAACCACGGCAAGTCCCAGCGCCTCGCCATCAATTGCAGCGACATACCCATCAATGGGCGCGGTTACTTCCTGTATGACGTTCGCCTCGGGCAAAAAACGGGACCATGTGTCAACGAATTGGACCGGGCCGCCAACTGCCGCCATCATCCGCCCGAACCGCTCGGCAGCGCGCCCGTCCCGGATCACATCCCTAATCCTGTCGCGACCTTCCTGAGCGTTCGCTGTCATCCCCGCATCTGCCAACAGTACACCGCCCAGTTCGGCGGATATCTTGGAAAGCGGAGTTTCGTGTCCGCCAGTCAGCACCTTCATAACCTCATTGATTTCCAAGGCGTTACCGAGCGAAGACGCCAGAGGCTGATTCATGTCCGTGATCAAAGCCGATGTCCGGCACCCTGCCGCATTTGCCGTTTCCGACAGGGCCACGGCCAGTTTTCGCGCGTCCTCGGGCGTTTTCATGAATGCGCCGCTACCGACCTTGACGTCCAGCACCAGCGCATCCGGGCTGGCCGCCAGTTTCTTGGACAGGATCGAGGCCGTGATCAGATCCAAGCTTTCGACGGTCGCAGTCACGTCCCGAATAGCGTAAAGCCGCTTGTCCGCGGGCGCAATCTGCGCCGTTGCCCCGACAATCGCCGCGCCGGTTTCCCGCAGTATCTGAATCAGCCGATCCTGACCGATCTGTGTCGTCACCCCGGGGATCGCCTCAAGCTTGTCCAGAGTCCCGCCTGTGTGGCCCAGCCCCCGCCCCGAAATCATCGGGACATAGGCCCCACATTCCGCAAGCGCAGGTGCCAACACCAGAGACACGCAGTCACCGACCCCACCTGTCGAATGCTTGTCGATCACCGGACCATCCAGATCCCAGTGCAACACGTCGCCACTGTCCCGCATGGCCACGGTCAGTGCGGCACGCCCCTCGGCCCCAAGCCCGCCCATGCAGACGGCCATGGCAAAGGCTCCGGCCTGTGCATCGCTGACGCTGCCGTCAGCCAGCCCCTGCGCGAACCAAATCAGTTCTTCCTGACCGGGAACTTCGTGGCGGCGCAGTTTCGAGATGATCGAACGGGCATCCATCGTTTCAGGACTCCGCCATCTGCGCAGCGTCGAAGGCACCTGGGAGGAGCTGAGAAATAGTCAATGTGGTTTCAGCCCCTTTTACGGTCGCCATCGTTACAACCACATCACCCTTACCGAACTCCGCAAGTTTCTGCCTACAACCACCACAGGGCGTCACCGGGACCGGGCTGTCTGCCACGACATAGACCTCGGTCAGTTCTTTTTCACCGGCGGCAACCATTGCGGCAATCGCGCCGGCCTCGGCGCATATACCTTCGGGGTAAGCCACGTTTTCCACGTTGCATCCCGAAAAGACCGCCCCTGAACCGGAACGGATCGCCGCGCCCACTTTGAAGTTAGAATAAGGTGCGTGGGCATTTTCACGGACTTTCAGGGCGGCATCTTTGACCTGCATGGCGATTCCCCAATTTTTGATCATCTGGTCAGAATGCCCTAACCTAAATGAAAGCACCTTGGGAATTGAAGCCCCTGAACCGCGTTTTCCGTCGCAGCTTTCAGCCTAGTTCAAAATCGTTTGGAAAGTACCCGGCAAAGTGACTTCCAGCAATTCAACGTCATCGGACGGATCACCAAGGCGGGTTCGCATTCCAGGCGGTATGACAAAGGCATCGCCCTGTTCCAGCCGAAATGAATCGCGCCCCTCGCCTTCCAACGTTACCTCACCATTCATCACGAACGTAAAGTGTATGTCGGCGTCGTGGCATGCCCATTCCGGATCGCCGTCTCCCTTGCGGATAACCTGCACCCCGGCAACACCTTTGGTGTTTTCCGCGATGGTCGTATCCCTGCAGATATATCCAGGTAGGCGGAATGGTACCCATTCCGCTTCTCTGGCCTGATTGTAGACAAAGCGCTGACCCTGCCATTCCCGGTCAGGACGATAGTGTGGCGTCGGTAACTCCATATCGTGGTCGATTTCGGTCACATGCTCGGCAGGGACACCGATTTCGATTACCTGCACGTTATCGGATGCCTCCAGAACACGATGCCGGATCTCCGGCGGCTGGATAAAGCAATCTCCGGCCGTCAGGCGCATCTTTTCTCCCTGATCTTCGTAAACCACGTCTACCCAGCCGTGAATACAAAAGATCAATTGAAAACCGACCTTGTGAAAGTGGACCATATCCGGAACCGGCCCGCCATCGGGAATGCGGATATGGCTGGCAATGATCGAGCCCCCCAGACGCGACGGCACCAGATCGCGATAGTGCATCCCTGCCCTGCCGATAATCCAAGGCGCCTGATCCTTGAGCCGCCTCACGACAAACGAATGGACTGTTTCCGGCATGACCATCGGCGGATTACGCTCTTCGATTTCAATTCGCGTTCCATTTGGTGCAACCATGCTGCGGGTGCCATCCGCAAAGCCATCCGGGTCTTCAGTCAGAATTCGGATGGTACCGGGTGTCTCGGGTGCGTCCTTCTCGATCCTCAGACGCAAACCATGTCCGGAGAAAACGGCCACACGCGGATCGTCAGCGGGATAGATCATGTCCATCCTCATCCCAAGCACCTTTGTAAAGAACGGGATGTCATCACGCAGCTCATTGGTTGGCAAACGGATTTCGCCTATGGTGTCGGTCATGCAAATCTCCTCTGTGCCGGAGATTGGCCGCAGGTCCCGGGATTTGCAAGAAGCCGCCTGCGACCCTGTGGCCTGAATTCCCCTGTTCCCCCAACGTCAAATTTAGTTTAGCACTAAACTAAATCCCACAAGGAGCTTGCAAGATGTCAGACACCCCAAGTTTACGCCAGGCAGCCCTTGAATATCACGCATTTCCAAAACCGGGAAAACTCGAGATCAAGGCGACCAAGCCGATGGCGAACGGACGCGATCTGGCGCGTGCCTATTCGCCGGGGGTGGCCGAGGCCAGCCTTGAGATCAAGGAAAACCCCACCAACGCAGAACGCTATACCGCGCGTGGTAATCTTGTTGCGGTTGTTTCTAACGGCACCGCCGTTCTGGGGTTGGGCAATATCGGTGCCTTGGCATCCAAGCCCGTCATGGAGGGCAAGGCGGTTCTGTTCAAGAAGTTCGCCGGTATCGACTGTTTCGATATCGAAGTGAACGAACCCGACCCGGAGAAGTTGGCGGATATCGTCTGCTCACTGGAGCCCACTTTCGGTGCGATCAATCTTGAGGACATCAAAGCTCCTGACTGTTTCATCGTGGAAAAGCTGTGCCGTGAACGGATGAACATTCCGGTCTTTCACGATGATCAGCACGGCACGGCGATTGTTGTGGGCGCGGCGGCCAAGAACGCGCTACACGTGGCCGGGAAATCATTCGAGGATATCAAGGTCGTCTCCACGGGCGGCGGCGCAGCTGGCATTGCCTGCCTCAGCATGCTGGTCAAGCTGGGTGTCAAACGAGAGAACATCTGGCTTTGCGACATACATGGTCTTGTCTACGAAGGACGGGCCGAGGATATGAACCCGCACAAGGACCAGTTTGCGCAAAAAACCGATCTGCGGACACTGGACGATGTAATTGGGGACGCCGATCTGTTTCTGGGCCTGTCAGGACCGAATGTCCTGAAGCCTGAGATGGTCGAGAGAATGGCAGACAGGCCGATCATCTTTGCGTTGGCCAATCCGACCCCGGAGATCCTGCCGCAAGCTGCCCGCGAAGTGGCCCCGAATGCAATTATCGCAACTGGCCGCAGTGATTTTCCCAATCAGGTCAACAATGTACTGTGCTTTCCGTTCATCTTCCGGGGTGCTTTGGACGTTGGCGCGACCGAGATCAATGATGAGATGCAAATCGCCTGCGTGGATGGAATTGCGGATATGGCCCGCGCAACTACAAGCGCCGAAGCGGCCGCAGCATATAAGGGTGAACAACTGACATTCGGGCCGGATTACCTGATCCCCAAACCCTTTGATCCGCGCCTTGTCGGCGTCGTCTCGTCATCGGTTGCAAGGGCTGCGATGGAAAGCGGCGTGGCCAAACGGCCCATCGACGATCTGGAAGCCTACAAGGAACGTCTCAATCAGACGGTCTTCAAATCCGCTCTGCTGATGCGCCCCGTTTTCGAGGCCGCCGCGGTCGCGTCGCGCAGGATTGTATTTGCCGAAGGCGAAGACGAGCGCGTGCTGCGGGCCGCTCAGGCGATCCTCGAAGAAACCACGGAAACCCCGATTCTGATCGGCCGTCCCGAAGTGATCGAATCCCGTTGCGAGCGGCTTGGCCTTGTGGTCCGCCCCGGTCAGGATTTCCAGATCGTAAACCCGGAACACGATCCGCGCTATTATGACTATTGGAATTCGTATCACCAGATCATGGAACGCCGTGGCGTGACACCCGATCTGGCCAAGGCGATTATGCGTACGAATTCAACAGCCATTGGCGCGATCATGGTACAACGGGGCGAAGCCGACAGCATGATTTGCGGCACGTTCGGAGAATATCGCTGGCATCTGAATTATGTCGAGCAGGTTCTCAACCACGGCGATCTGCGCCCGCATGGCGCCCTTTCCCTTATGATCCTCGAGGATGGCCCTCTGTTCATCGCCGATACACATGTCCGGCAGTTGCCCAACCCGGAAGAACTGGCCGAAATTACACTTGGCGCGGCGCGCCATGTGCGCCGTTTCGGGTTGGAACCCAAAATCGCCTTTTGCTCGCAATCTCAATTCGGAAACCAGGCCGAGGGTTCGGGAAAGCGACTGCGTGAAGCTATCGAAATTCTCGACAGCAAGCCGCGCGATTTCACCTATGAGGGCGAAATGAATCTGGACGTCGCGCTTGACCCTGAACTGCGGCAACGGATTTTCCCGAATTCCCGACTTGAAGGGGCGGCCAACGTGCTGATCTTTGCCCATGCTGATGCAGCCAGCGGTGTTCGCAATATTCTCAAGATGAAAGCTGACGGGATCGAGGTTGGCCCAATCCTGATGGGCATGGGCAACAAGGCGCACATCGTCACGCCTTCCATCACGGCGCGCGGACTGTTGAACATGGCCGCCATTGCCGGAACGCCTGTCGCACACTACGGTTGACGGCGGCGGCCCCGATGGACGGCCGCCTGTTCAGGGAGGTCAGAAATGAAAGGGCATTGCCACTGCAAAGCGGTGCGCTGGGAAAGCGATGGCGAAACGGCTTGGAGTTGCTATTGCCACTGCGCCGACTGCCGCCGGAACTGCGCATCACCAGTTACCGCCTTTTTGGGTTTACCGCATGACTCGGTCAGGTGGCTGGGCCAGACACCAAGCGTCTATAACTCGTCGAAAGGCGTGGAGCGCCTGTTTTGCAGTACCTGCGGAACGCAGATGGCCTATCGAACCGAACGGGACCCAGTGAACATCCACCTTTATACGGCGACCTTGGAAAACCCGGACGATCTGCCGCCAAAGTTTCACGTTTTCCACTCCGACCATCTGCATTGGCTGAACATTCAGGACAGATTACCACGCTACGCGAAAACCACAGGGTAAAAACCCTGTGGCCTTCGATGGCCGTGAGTGCGTGGCTGGAGTTATCAGCCGATCACCTTGTGTCCTCGACCCTGCATGCAGTTAACCAACACTTGCCGCCGGATCAGTTCATCATTGTATTGGCCTCTCGCGGCTCCAACAATCGCTCCGCCCAAGGCCCCCGTTACAACGTCCTCTCTTTCACCCAATGACCACCCCGTCACAGCTCCGCTAACTGCGCCATAGGCTATGTCCGCGCCCTGCTTACCTGGGTGGTAATTCGCAGCCAATGCTCGGCACTCTGTTTCATCGAGGCCAAAATTAGCGTTCCGCGTGCCATCAACTGCCAGAGGTTTTTGCATTGGGTATTGGGCACAAGCAGAAAGACCAAGAAAAGCGACAAGCATAAGCTTTTTCATAGCGGTAATCCTTGAAATTTTGGAACTATGCCTCGGAATTCAAGATGATCTCTCCTGCCTTGGCGAAGCTGATATAAGGATTTTGAGGACAGCAAAAAATGGAAATCCGAGAATCTGACGCCGCGTAACAATGTAAATCGAACGCTTTCGAGAACTAGCCATTTTTGCATTTTGACGAGTGGGTTGGACAATATTGAGGTGGCGGGCCGGTTGGTTTTGCAGAAAAAAATTTGCAACTATTCAGAAAATGGAAAATTTGCGGCCATTTTCGCCAAAAAGCGGAAGTTTGCAAAAATTTGCAGCCCAAATTACGCGATCATTGCAAATTTTTTGCGATAAACTGACGCGCCGTCATTTCTGCCGCTTGCCCGATACATTCAGGATGCCTAACACATTCCGCAAGCTGAGTGGGAGGAGGACGCAATGGCATATCAGGACGTTTATCAGAGCTGGGAGAACGACCCCGAAGCATTCTGGCTGGAAGCCGCCAAGGGGATCGATTGGGTAAAAGCGCCGACCAAAGCGCTTTTTGACGAGAACGCCCCGCTTTATGAATGGTTCTGCGATGCCAAGGTAAACACCTGCTGGAATGCGGTTGACCGTCATGTCGAGAATGGGCGCGGTGAACAGGCGGCCATCATCTATGACAGTCCGATTACGCACACAAAACGCGAAATCTCATATGTCGAATTGCGAAATCGTGTGGCCAATCTGGCCGGCGCCCTGCGCGCAAAAGGTGTCGAAAAAGGTGATCGCGTCATCATTTACATGCCGATGATTCCTGAGGCGCTGGAGGCGATGTTGGCCTGTGCGCGTCTTGGCGCAGTGCATTCCGTTGTGTTCGGCGGTTTTGCCAGCAACGAACTGGCTGTGCGCATTGATGATGCCAAACCAAAGGCCATCATCGCCGCCTCCTGCGGGATGGAGCCGGGCCGCGTGGTGCACTATAAACCTCTGTTGGATGGCGCAATCGACATGGCCAGCCACAAGCCGGACTTCTGCGTAATTTTCCAGCGCGAACAGGAAGTGGCGCAACTGGTCGAAGGCCGGGATTTCAACTGGCATGGGTTTCAGTACGGTGTCGAACCCGCCGAATGTGTGCCCGTCGCCGGCAATGATCCGGCGTATATCCTTTATACCTCTGGCACGACTGGCGCACCCAAAGGCGTTGTGCGCCCGACTGCAGGCCACCTTGTGGCCCTGAACTGGACGATGAAGAACATCTACAACGTCGATCCGGGCGACGTATTCTGGGCAGCGTCGGATGTGGGTTGGGTCGTGGGCCATTCCTATATCTGCTATGCACCGCTGATCCACGGCAACACGACAATCGTGTTCGAGGGTAAGCCGGTCGGCACCCCTGACGCCGGAACTTTCTGGCGGGTGATTTCCGAACACAACGTCAAGAGCTTTTTCACTGCCCCGACCGCGATCCGTGCCGTCAAGCGCGAAGACCCGAAGGGAGAGTTGCTGAAATCGTACGACCTGTCCTGCCTCAACGCATTGTATCTGGCAGGCGAACGCGCTGATCCCGATACGATTGAATGGGCGCAGGATGCCCTGAAGGTTCCTGTAATCGACCATTGGTGGCAAACGGAAACCGGCTGGACCATTGCGGGCAACCCGCTGGGGATTGAAGAACTGCCCGTCAAACTGGGCTCGCCCGCAAAACCTATGCCCGGCTATGACGTTCAGATTCTGGACGAAGGCGGCCATCCGATGAAACCCGGTGAACTGGGTGCCATCGCGGTCAAACTGCCCCTGCCCCCAGGCACTTTGCCAACCCTGTGGAATGCCGAAGACCGGTTCAAAAAATCCTATCTGGAACACTTCCCCGGATATTATGAAACCGGGGATGCTGGCATGATTGATGAGGACGGATACCTTTACATCATGGCGCGCACGGATGACGTCATCAACGTTGCAGGGCACCGTTTGTCTACAGGCGCCATGGAAGAAGTTCTGGCCGCGCACCCAGACGTTGCAGAATGCGCCGTGATCGGCGTCACCGATCAGTTGAAGGGACAAATGCCCGTCGGATTTCTGTGCCTGAATTCCGGGTCAGAGCGCAACCACGGCGACGTGGTACAAGATGTGGTCAGGATGGTACGGGAAAAGATCGGCCCGGTTGCGGCATTCAAACAGGCCGTTGTCATAGATCGGCTTCCCAAAACCCGCTCGGGCAAGATCCTGCGCGGAACCATGGTATCGATTGCGGATGGCAAGGACTATAAGATGCCTGCCACAATCGACGATCCGGTCATTCTGGACGAAATTAAATCCGCCTTGCAGACGATTGGATACGCACAGTGATGCCGCCGGGGTGTCAAACACCACCCCGGCATCGCAATACGCTTGCAACTTGACCCTCACGACCTACTGTGCCCTCAGAGGGAGGGCACATGGCACAAAATGAGACATGGCGCTTGAGCGCCACGGAACTGAGCGAGCTGACACGAAACGGCGACCTGAGCGCCGAAGCTGCGGTCCAAAGCTCGATCAACCGCATGAACAGGGTGAATCCCGACCTGAACGCGGTTGTCGAGGACCTGAGCAGCGAAGCCCTTGAGCGTGCCCGGAATCTGGACATCGCCCGCGCGCAAGGTGCCAGTCCGGGGCCTTTGCACGGCGTCCCCGTTACGATCAAAGTCAACGTGGATCAAAAGGGGCATGCAACAACCAATGGCGTTGTAGCCCTGAAAGACGTGATCGCGCCCGATGACGCCCCGGTCGTCAACAACCTGCAAATGGCAGGCGCCATTGTGATCGGGCGAACAAACACACCAGAGTTTTCCTTTCGCGCTGACACGGACAATCCGCTTCATGGCCGGACGAATAACCCATGGGGGCGCCACATCTCGCCGGGTGGCTCATCAGGTGGGGCGGGCGCTGCAGTCATGGCCGGTATCGGCGCGCTCGCACATGGAAACGACATCGGTGGCAGCTTGAGATTTCCGGCAGCGGCCAACGGCGCGGTCACCGTGAAACCCGGCCTGGGCCGCGTACCGGCGTGGAACCCAAGCCAAAAGGCCGAACGTGGCTTGCTGGCACAATCCATGTCGGTTCAGGGCCTGATCACCCGTCGGGCAGCGGACCTGCATCTTTCCATGCCCAGTCTGATCGCGCCGGATACGCGTGACCCTTTCCATGCGCCCATTCCCTGGCGGGGTCCGGCACTGGATCAGCCAATAAAGGTCGCCTTTACAAAGAACACCTTCGGGTATGAGTTGCACCCCGAGGTTGATAAGGCGCTTGATACGGCACGGGACGCCCTGGTTGACGCCGGGTATCACGTCGAAGAAGTCTCACCGCCCGACGTCTTCGAATGTGGCCGCATAGGCTATCGCACTTTGATGGGCGAAGTTCTGACCCTGATGCAGTCGGATATTGAAGCGGCCGGATCAAAAACCATCCGCGATATTTTCGAGGTCTATTTTCAGGAATTCCCACCGATTGTCGGAACAGAACTGATCGAAATGCTGGCCCGACGCAGCCACTATGCCCGCGAATGGTCTCTGTTCATGCAGGATTACCCTTTGGTTTTGTCACTGTTCCTGCCGCAGCCGTTTTTCAGACCCGACCGCGACACGGAAGGGGTCGAAGGTGTTCATGAAGTTCTGGGGTGTGCAGTCTACTCCTACGCGATGAACTTTATCGGCCTGCCCGCCGCTTGCGTTCCTGCCCGTCTTGCAAACCTACCCAGTGGCCCACAACCTATCAATGTACAGGTGGCCGCGCGCCGGTGGCGTGAAGATCTGGCCGTTGATGCAGCCATCGAAATCGAGGCCCGCGTTGGGTCAATGGCCGAAGTGCTGTGGAAAAAAATGGACGGTTAGCGCCCGGACAGGCGTTTGGTCCAATGTGAAAAGCAGTTCCGGCCCCTGCGCGCAGCGGTCGAGACATCCTTAATAGTCTTTTCAAAAAAATAGACCCCGGGGATCTCAACCCGGGGCCTGTCGTTCTAAAATATTCCCGGATTGTGATGACGAGCGTAGTACCACCCACCCTCGCCAGCGCGAAAACTGCGCAATCATCTGACACGTCGCTTGGTGGCCACTCACTCCCACCGGGACGTAATCTCCGGGCAAGATCAGATTATCTGAAACTTAATGTTCCGCCTGTGATCTTGTTCACATAAGGGCAAGAAAATCCCGCTCAGATTGTGAAGTTTATGTAAATTGCTCGGAAATCAGGCGTTCTTCCAGACCGTGGCCCGGATCAAAAAGGATGCGATGTTCGATGGTTGGCTCGGATCGAATCTCGACCCAGTCGATATCCGGAATCGAGATCGAATCTGCGTCCGCCATCACCGGGCGCTTGTCTGCCTCCATGACGTCGAACCGGACATGCGCCGTCTTGGGCAGCAGTGCGCCCCGCCAGCGACGCGGGCGGAACGCGGCAATGGCGGTCAAAGCCAGAACATCAGATCCAATGGGCAATATCGGCCCATGTGCTGAATAGTTATAGGCTGTCGAACCAGCTGGCGTAGACAGCAACGCGCCGTCGCAGACAAGTTCTGCCAACCGCAATCGACCATCCACCGATATTTTCAGCCGCGCCGCCTGCGGCCCGGCCCGCAGCAACGAAACCTCATTGATTGCCAGCGCCTCATGAATTTTCCCGGACTGGTCCATTGCGGTCATGGCGAGCGGATTGATGATTTCCTCTTCCGCCTCGGACAGGCGTGTCAGCAGATCGGTGTCATCATATTCGTTCATCAGGAATCCGATGGTGCCCCGATTCATGCCATAGACCGGCGTTCTGAGATGCTGAGTGCTGTGAAGCGTCCGCAGCATGAAACCATCACCCCCCAGCGCCACGATGACATCGGCGTCTCTGGGCGCGACGTTTCCGTATCGGCTTTTAAGCATCTCGCGCGCCGATTGGGCGACTTGGGCGTCACTGGCCAGAAAGGCGATTCTTTTTTTCATATTTTCCGGTTTCCGGTGTTGCGCATTTGGTTCCGAAACAAACATACCTTTCCGCCAGAGGCCAGAGTTGACGCCACTGCGGGCCAATTCGTCGCTTTACAGCCTTTCTCGGAACCCCGGTTTCCGATAGGAAATTCGCCAAACAGTCTCAAGCCATGTGGAGCCCCCATGAACGCCAATCTTCGTGATACCGGTTTCTTTACCCAGTCTCTTTCGGAGCGTGACCCCGAGCTTTTCGGCTCGATCACGTCTGAGCTTGGTCGCCAGCGCGACGAGATCGAGCTGATCGCCAGCGAGAACATCGT